>CALUQO010000001.1 GCA_944322935.1 Candidatus Gastranaerophilales bacterium
CACTTGACTTCTGTCCAAAACGAGTGATGAATGTGTTGCACAAAGCATTACAAGGATTTTGAGACAATGGAAAACCACGTTGAGACAATCAAATACACCCCTGAGAAGGCAAAACAAAATGCTCTTGCAAAACTTGATTTAATCCGCAAATGGCAAGAGTTTCGCCGTAAAGCCGTTAATAAGCTTCAAGCGGACTATGATTTTGTAAAACTTCATAACACCTCAAATTCCCACCTTTTCACTGTTTTAGGTAAAATCTCACGAGGAAGCCTGCATCGTTGGAAAGCAAGCTTAGACGGAACTGAGGATTACACAAGGCTAATTCCTAATTATAAATACGTTTCTGTAAATGAATACAGAACATGTCTAACGGATGAAGAAATCAAAATATTTATGGGCTTGCTCCTGCACCCGAATAGAATTTGTATCGGCAAAGCAATCGCACTTACAAAATACAAGCTCAAAGAGCAAGGTCAAAGTTTTATCCCTGCAGATATTACATTTAGACGCTATGCAAAATGGTTTAAGGACAACAATTACGATAAATGGGTGCTTGCTCGAGACGGGGAAAAAGCTCTTTCTGACAAAGTCGAGCCTTATATTAAAAGAGATGCAAGTCTGCTTGATGTCGGAGATATTTTAGTCGCAGACGGGCACAAATTGGCGTTTCAAGTGATTAATCCGTTTACTGGCAAACCATGTCGTGCTACTTTAGTCGGATTTTTGGATTGGAAATCGACTGCTCTTGTCGGTTACGAAATTATGCTTGAAGAAAATACCCAATGTATTGCAACTGCTTTAAGGAACGCAATAATAAACCTCGATATGATACCGAAAATTGTCTATCAAGATAACGGCAGAGCATTTAGAGCAAAATACTTTACAGATGATAAAGGATTCGGAGAATTGGGCTTTTACGGACTCTATGCCAAACTCGGAATTTTTACCGTACGGTAAGTTTTAATGTAATCAATCTTATTTTTGGAGTTCTCAATCTTACAAAGAGTGTTAATATATTCTAGTCAATAAAATTTAACTTCGGACCGTTCCAACTCAACAAAAATTCTTTATTTGTACTTTCAGGATATTTGATACCGTTTAACCTTCCGCAAATGTATTCTGCGCAAAATTCGGCCGGGCTTTGCGCTGCGTAGGCTGAAACTTTGCCGGTGATTGATTTGCCAAAGTCATTATAAATTGTTTCGCCTCTTTTAAATGCAATTTCTTTCTGTCCGAATTTTAGCGGGTTTCCATTAAAATCAAGCCAGTGGCATAGTTCGTGAGTGAATATGTCTTTTGGATTTGCGCTCGGGTGAAGTCCTGCTTCGTAATCTTTAAGCATTAACTTGGCATTATTCTTCCAGTTGTATGCAGGGTTAAGGTATAATATGGCGTCTCCCGTACTATGATTCCAACATAGGCTTGCTTTTGTTGCTGTATCATCAAATTTATTAATATCAGTTTTTATTTGCAGTCCTTGGAAATATTTTTTACTGCCCAGCAGCTTTGTTATATCATCTGCACTGCCGGCCAGCATATTGGCCTGTGTTAAAGTCTCTAAATCAGCCTGTATTCCGTAATTTTTAGAAAGATAATCTTTAGCGTCATCCATTGATTTAAATTTGTGCGTACTTCCCGAGTTAAATGTTTCCGGGATAGGTTTGGGAAATTTTAAATCAACGTTGCCGTTTTGTTCTTCAAAAAAGGTTCTCATTGTTTTAGGCAGCTGTTTTTTAGACATTCTTGCCGCAATATAGTTGCTGTTAAATTCATTAATATTTGTTGAATCGCTGATTTTTCTTGCTTTGTCAGCTGTTATGTTAACAAATTCTCTGTCAGCAGTTATTTTGTATGAAGACGGGTTGTATTTGAAATTCAAATATTCTCCGAGATGTTTGTAGAGAAAATATTTCGGATTGTTTGCTGCAATTTTGCCGTTATTGTAAGCTTCTTCGGTTATTTTTTCTAGTTCTTTCCAGTTGAAATTTTCGTTAAAACAGATATTGAATTCTTTTTTTGTTGTATCAAATTTTGCATATCCGCTGCATGCAGCATCGTCCATAGCTTCTGATGTTAATTTTAACCCTGCAAACATTTTATCCTTTTTATTGAGTTTGCAAAAATCCTCTACAGCATCAAATGTTTTTTGTGCAAGTTTTGGGTCTTTGATATTAGAGTCTATATTGTATAAATTTTTCAACTGCTTGTTTATAAAATTACAGCCCTTGCTGCTAAGTTGAATTGTATCTGTAGCAAGTCCGGCTGGAACATATTGTACTCTGCCGTTAAATTGCATAACTTGCGGTTTTAGCGGAGCTAATATATTTCTGCAATTATTGACACATCCTTTAAATGTCCCGATAGAAAATAACATAACCAATATTTCCTGTAAAAACTAACCTTATATATTTATAAACAATTTTTTAATAAAATAATTGCGTTTAATGTATACTTGAGCAGCTTATATGTGAAAATTCCGTAACATATACAAGGATGACATAAAAGTGGTCGTGCAGACCTCTTTTGAAGTAGTATGTTAGAACGATTTTAGTTGTAATTTACTGCAATTTCTATATAATTAAGAAGATTGGTGTATTTAGGCTGATAGTAATGAAAGTTTTTAAATTTTTAGCGTTTGTTTTAGTTTTGTCGCTTTCTATGACACGTGTTTGGGCTAATACTGAAAATTTAACGCCAAATACCTCTGTTGATATTTTGAGGGAAGCGCAGCAGCAAATTACGGTTAAAGAAGATTGCAATAAAGATAATATTGAAACTGATTCCGCTGAATCGGACAACCAAAATGTAAATAATGAAGTTGATGTAACGATAGACGACAGTTTGTATGATATTGTTGATCCCGTTTATCAAATACCGGCAGAACCAAGTGAAGACACAAATGCTGAAGAAAAATCTGACGGCAGCGCTGTCGATGCCGTGCTTACTCCAATAGGCTGGGCAATCGGAGGTATTATTGCCCCTGTTTATCTTGGCATTCAATTTAGCGGAGATGCAATTGTCTGGAGTATAGATAATGTTGTTGAACCTGTAGCCGGTGGTATTGCAAAGGGGATTTATTACGGTGCATTTATGCCGGTTGGAAAAACTATAGAATGGAGTGTTGAAAATATTGTTTCTCCTGCTTTAGAAGGGATTGCCTGGGGGACAGAAAAAACTTTTGATTATGTAATAGTACCGACGGCAAAAGGAATTTATTGGACATTGGACAAAACGTTTGATTATACACTTGTGCCTGTTACAAAAGGATTGAACTGGACGGTTGATAAAACGTTTGAATATGCAATAATTCCAACGGTTGACGGACTGTTTTGGACTGCTGACAAAACTTATGACTATGTGCTTGTCCCTGCGGCAAATGGTGTTTATTACGGTGCTGATTTCGGGTTTGATTACGTTGTTGTTCCGTTTTCCAAAGGTGTTTATCAGGGCGCTAAATTTATAGCGCTGCCTGTCGGCAAGAGTGTTATGTTCGGAGCAAAATATACGATTGTTCCCGCCGCAAAAGGTATCGGCTACGGCTTTAGTGCAATAGGCAGCGGTATTGAATGGAGTGTCGATAACATAGTGGAACCTGTCGGAGAAGGAATATGGTATGGCATAGACAGAACGCTTACTCCGATAGGTAATGCAATTGATGCTGTTTGTGACGGAATCATGTCGGTACTGGATGATGATTAGAATATTTAATTGCCGCTGCAGCTTATAGACTTATTTTTCCGTTATGTTAGACTTATTGTAGAAAATAAAATTCCTAAGTTTTTGTATCTATTATATTTGTTTTTTATCTATCAATAAAATTTATAATCCTGAAACAAAAATTTATAATGGTTAAAAAGTGTAACAGTTAATAGTTTTGCTAACAAATTATTTAATTTTAGGGTTTAAATATACAGAGGTTGAATAAATGAAAATATCAACAAGCGTATCGGGAGTAAGTTTTAAAAGAGCTTTAAAAAAAGAAGAAATTGCGGATTATTCTCAGACTCTAAAAAGCGGTAAGCGGCTTGTCGGTCAAACAGGAAAATCTATTTTTATCGTACATGATGCCTGCTTGCCGCAAAGCGTTGATAAGAATACAGGGATGGGGAATCTGGCTTCAAAAGATTCATTGAAGTTTTTTGAAACAATGAAAAATTATCTTGGAATAAATATGATTGAGATTCTTCCCCAAGGTCCGATAAAACCAACAAAGGGCTTTTATTGTGCCTATGGTTCGTCAGCCCTTCCGTTGGGTAATCATGTTATAAATCCTGAATTGTTGTTAGACAGTTCTTTTGAGAAACTGATTACACAAGAAGAATTTTTGGAAGTTGTGAACAGTAATAAAATTGCGGATAAGTTATCAAGAGTAAATTATTCAAATGTTATGGACGATAACTCTGCATTTGATAAGATGCTTGCTAAAGGGTTTGAGCGTTTTAAACGTTTGCCTGAGAATAATGGGCTCAAACTCAGGTTTGGTCAATATTTTAATGATAATAAAGATTGGTTGGAGCCTTTATCAAAGTCTGACAAAAGTGTAAATCCCGAATTTTTCGCTTTTAAACAGTTTCTTGCCGATGAGCACTTAAAAATTGCAAAAGAAAAGTTGAACAAACTGGGGTTAAAACTGTGTGTTGATTGTGAAATAGGTTTTTCCCCCCAAGAAGTAGCTGCCTTTCCGAAGGCTTTTAAAAAAGATACTTATGTGGGTTTGCCTTCTTGGAAACTTCCGGCTTTGGATTATGATTCTGTTTTAAATCCTGACAGTGATGCATATAAGTTGCTGAAAAGAAAAGTTCAGCTTAGTGCAAAACGGGGTGATACAATACGTTTTGATGTTTCATGGGCATATGTAACACCTCAATTGACCAATGTAAACGGTTTTTCCGAAAAAAAAGAAATGGGCGATTCTTTGCTCAAGCTGATTGAAGGCTGGGTAAAAGAGGTTAAAGGTGCTGATTTTGATTTAAAAGATTTGTTGCATGAATTTGAAGCAGCTCCTGATGATTTTAGGGCAATGGTTAGTGATACAGAACTTATTGAACCGTTAAAAGGTCGTACAAAAGTGTACAGTTCGACACATCTTTCCGAAAACTGGGGTACTAATGATGCTTTTTTGAACTATAGAAAATGGTCAGCAGATGAATTTGTTCTGGGGGTAGGCAACCATGATCCGCAGCCGTTAAGACAGATTGCGTGTGATATACCGGATGTTGTTATTGAAAACGGAGTTAAAAAGGAACTGTTTTATAAGAAACAGCAGATAGAGCCGTTGGCGAGAATTTTAAAAATTCCGAAAGAATTTTTGGCTGCTCCTGTAGAGTTTGCAAAGGCTAAGTTTGCAGAAGCTATGACAGCCAAGAATAATATGGTTTTTTACATGGATGTCTTTGGCAGAAAAGAACGCTTTGATATGCAGCATTTTAATAATCCTATGGCATATTCTCACAAGATACCGATTGATTACGAAAAGGCTTATATCAATTCACTTAAAGAGGGGTTCGGGTTTAACTCCATGGATTCTTTAGCTAAAATATTTTTATGCAGAGGTTTGGATAAAACGAAACCTGATTTGTATAATAAAATAATTAAGTATAGAGATATTCTTGTTGAAGATGACGGGCTTGTCAAAGACCTGAAACAAAATAACAAAATCTTAAACAAAAAATTTTTAATAACTCTTGCTTCGGTTTTTGTTATATGCGCCGGTGCTTTATATTGTCTAAAATCTCAAAGAGACGATAAAAATAAAAGCAAAGATTTCAATTCGATGAATACGCAAAAATCTGTTCAAAATGTCCAATTGCCTTCGGCTTATGCAAAATTTAAAATATAATCCGGTTGTAAAATAAAAAATTGTATTTTTATCATCGAGTTACGTAATATACACAATTTAGAGAAAGTGTAACAACCGTCTATTGCCTGTATATTTTACACGGCAGTACCGCTTTGTATTCGTTAATAATACAGTAACGGTATGATTCGTCTTTTTCATTAATACAATATGATTGTATTTGATAATAAAATTTACCTCAGGTAAAGAAGGTTTACAGATATTGCTCCCCCTTAAAGCGAAAGGAAAATCATGGAAAATCTGCATACGTCAATATTAACAATAAAAGCTTTAAAAATTGTTATCCCGATAGCTATTGTACTTGCAGTGTTTTTGATAAAACTATATGCATCAATATTAACAATCTTTGTGCTAATTGTTATTCTTTTGGCAGTATGTTATGTTTGCTGTATTTTGATAAATCGTACGCTTGCAAAACAAATCGAAAAGAAGATAAACCCGCTTACAAAACAGCTCAGATCAGCCGTTTCGGACGAGGAAAAAGCGGAATTATATTTTCAGCGCAGTGATACGTATTACTCATTTAATATGTATCCGCAGGCACTGGAGGACCTGAGCTCGGCAATCGCATTGTGTCCGCGAAATGACCGTTACTATTGTGCAAGAGCAAAAATATACTACGATTGCGGAGATGACTGGTGGTTGGACGACATTAATACAGCCATCTCTTTATCACCCGAAAGCGGAACGTACTACGGGCTGCGTGCCTATTTTTCTGCCTGCAATCCTCAAACTTTTGACAAAGCATTACAGGACTACGGTAAAGCAATCGAACTGTTTAAAAATAATCCCGAGGATTCCGGAGCAGACATGGCAGCTTCATACTACGGAAGAGCGTCCATATATTTTTATTTAAAACTATATGACGATGCTCTGCAGGATGTAACAAAAGCCATAGAGATAAAACAAAATACCGGAAATGATACTGATACCGAGAATATAATTTTTTATGTACTGAGAGCAAGAACCTGTTACGCTGCGGGTGATTACGGTGCTTCAATTGAGGATTACACGTTTCTTGTTAACAATGACAATACGTTCAAAGATAAATGGCTTCTGGAACGTGCCGAAGCATACACCAAATACGGCGATGAAACTAAAGCACGCAGCGATTTTAAGCAGGCTGTAAATTTGCACAACAATGATGAAATACAAGCTCAGGTGTATTTTCAAACAGGTGAATATAAAAAAGCTTTGAAAATCTTAAATTCGGCTGAAAACACCATAAAAGAATACATAAAAAAATACAGGCAAAATGTATCAAATGACTTTGACAGTCATTTTGTCGAAATATATTTTCTCAGAGGTGAAGTGTATCAGGAACTGAAAGAGCATGATAAAGCGCTTGAAGATTACAAAAGGTCGATTGAATATTACGAAAAAATCTTTGCACGCAATAAATCTGAATTGGATATCTACGACCAAATCAGATATAACAACTGCTTAAACAGGATTACTGAAATAACGGGCAGAAAACATAAATTGAACAATTGACAGATAGGAAAAAAATATGGAAGAGATACATACATCGATATTGATCGTAAAGGTTTTGAAAATCGTTATTCCTATAGCGATTGTACTTGCAGTATTTGTGATAAAACTGGTATCAAATCGAAACCCAAAACGCATTGTCTGCTACGAGGACGAGCAGGCATACACTGCAGCGGAAGGCGAAAATGAACCGCAAAATCAATACTGCGATGATGAAGAGGACGATTACGACCCTGAAAAAGAAAAAGCGGAATCCAGGAAGAACATAGAAAAATTTACAAAACAGCTTGAAAGTGCGCAAACAAATGAGCGAAAGGCGGAATTATACTGTTGCCGCAGTCAGGCGTATTCTTCGCTTGATATGTATTCTCAGGCAGTTGATGATATAAATGCCGCAATTGCCTTATGTCCGCAAAATGACCATTACTATTACAAAAGGGCAGATTTACTATTAGTACACGACGACAACAAAGCATTGCAGGATATTACAACGGCTATATCACTGGCGCCTAAAAACGCAGCCTATTACGATTTGCGGGCTGTGATTTATTTATTGACTCCGCAAAATTTTGACAAAGCCCTGGAGGATTTTACAACCGTTATCGATTTTTGGAAAAGTGATTCCAATATCTCCGCTTCAGATACTGCAGATGCATATTTTGGAAGAGGCAGAATATATTTTTATTTAAAACAATATGACAATGTTCTGCAGGATGTAACAAAATCAATAGAGTTGATATACGGGCAGGAAGATATACTTAGCAAATTCGCAAGATACAGATATTATTTGCTAAGGGCAAGAACATACTGCGCTGAGGGTAATTTTGACGCCGCAATCAAGGATTACGATTTTCTTGTCGAAAATGACGAATATGGACAGGAACAGTGGATTTTAGAACGTGCACAAACTTACCTTAAAAAAGGAGATAAAGCAAAAGCGAAGAAAGAATTTTCAAAACTTACGAACTCCGATTCACCAACCTGTGCCTTGCCGCGTGCCGAAGCATTTCAGACACTCGGAAAACCTGAAAAAGCTCTGGAAGTTTTAAATACGGAGGAAGATAACACAAAAAACATCATAGAAGAATACAAGGAATGTGCGACAAATGACTTTGACAGTCATTTTGTCGAAATATATTTTCTCAGAGGTGAAGTGTATCAGGAACTGAAAGAGCATGATAAAGCGCTTGAAGATTACAAAAGGTCGATTGAATATTACGAAAAAATCTTTGCACGCAATAAATCTGAATTGGATATCTACGACCAAATCAGATATAACAACTGCTTAAACAGGATTACTGAAATAACGGGCAGAAAACATAAATTGAACAATTGACAGATAGGAAAAAAATATGGAAGAGATACATACATCGATATTGATCGTAAAGGTTTTGAAAATCGTTATTCCTATAGCGATTGTACTTGCAGTATTTGTGATAAAACTGGTATCAAATCGAAACCCAAAACGCATTGTCTGCTACGAGGACGAGCAGGCATACACTGCAGCGGAAGGCGAAAATGAACCGCAAAATCAATACTGCGATGATGAAGAGGACGATTACGACCCTGAAAAAGAAAAAGCGGAATCCAGGAAGAACATAGAAAAATTTACAAAACAGCTTGAAAGTGCGCAAACAAATGAGCGAAAGGCGGAATTATACTGTTGCCGCAGTCAGGCGTATTCTTCGCTTGATATGTATTCTCAGGCAGTTGATGATATAAATGCCGCAATTGCCTTATGTCCGCAAAATGACCATTACTATTACAAAAGGGCAGATTTACTATTAGTACACGACGACAACAAAGCATTGCAGGATATTACAACGGCTATATCACTGGCGCCTAAAAACGCAGCCTATTACGATTTGCGGGCTGTGATTTATTTATTGACTCCGCAAAATTTTGACAAAGCCCTGGAGGATTTTACAACCGTTATCGATTTTTGGAAAAGTGATTCCAATATCTCCGCTTCAGATACTGCAGATGCATATTTTGGAAGAGGCAGAATATATTTTTATTTAAAACAATATGACAATGTTCTGCAGGATGTAACAAAATCAATAGAGTTGATATACGGGCAGGAAGATATACTTAGCAAATTCGCAAGATACAGATATTATTTGCTAAGGGCAAGAACATACTGCGCTGAGGGTAATTTTGACGCCGCAATCAAGGATTACGATTTTCTTGTCGAAAATGACGAATATGGACAGGAACAGTGGATTTTAGAACGTGCACAAACTTACCTTAAAAAAGGAGATAAAGCAAAAGCGAAGAAAGAATTTTCAAAACTTACGAACTCCGATTCACCAACCTGTGCCTTGCCGCGTGCCGAAGCATTTCAGACACTCGGAAAACCTGAAAAAGCTCTGGAAGTTTTAAATACGGAGGAAGATAACACAAAAAACATCATAGAAGAATACAAGGAATGTGCGACAAATGACTTTGACAGTCATTTTATCAAAATGTATTTTCTCAGAGGCGACGTGTACGAAAAAATGCAAAAGCCCGACAAGGCGCTTGAGGACTACAAAAGGTCGATTGAATATTACGAAAAAATCTTTGCACGCAATAAATCGGAACTGGATATCTACGACCACATCAGATATAACGACTGCTTAAACAGAATTTCGGAAATAACCGGTAACAGAATAAATTAACCGTTTAAACAAAAACAGAAAGGAAAACAAATGAAAAAGATTTTACTGGTTTTAATGTCAACACTGATTTTGACAGGCTGCGTCAGCCAGACAACCACGGTAACAATTGACGACAAAGCGGGTGCAACCATAGAGAAAAAATTCAGCTTCGGTTCTGCTTCCACCACTATGTCAACTGACAAGCTGTCCATTGCTGCAGGGGACAAATTTCTTGAAAGTGTCAGAAAACAGAACCCCGAATCTCTTTTGAGATACACAACGGAAACTGATTCCGGCTATGTAGCCGTGATAAAAAAAGAAAATATTGCTAAAGAAGATATTTTTGCAAACGAAGCTTTCTTTAATCCCAAAAACAAAAAGAATCTCGACTGCAAAACATCCAAAAACCATACGGAATGCAAGGCTGATTTTACAGTGAATTTTAAAAGCGAAGAATTAGACAAAGTTCTTGCAGAAAACGGACTTAAATACGAGGATCTTGCACCTTATACTTTAACAATAAAACTCCCCGTTAAGGCGGAATCACATAACGCAAAATTCTTTGATTTAACAAATAATTTATACACATGGGAAATTCCGGCAGGGGGAGAAACACCCGTAAAATTTGATTTTGTTATCAAATAAATTTTCTGCTTAAAGCCGGATAATAACACATTGTCCGGCTTTTATTTTAAATAAGGAACGTAAAAAATGAAAAAATTTAAATCATTTCTGCTTTTATTGGGTATGCTTTTGGCGTTTGCAGCCTTTGCCTGCAACAGATGTGAGGCGGCAAGAATACGTGCGGGTTTTGACCCTTCAAGATTGCCGCATAAATATCTGGGCTCCAGTCTTACCGCATACAGACTCGGCGGCTTGTGGGGGATTTACGATTCCTCGAGCAAAGCGATTTATTCATTACCTCTGTACACGGATTTAAAAGAGCTGGAGTCTAATTATATTTTATACAATCAAAACGGACGCTGGGGTATTTTGAAATATTCTACGGGTGACATTGAGGCAATAACGCCTCCTATATATGATTCCGTAGAAGTTCTGACTCTATATCACTTTAAGGTATCCCGTGACGGTAAATATGGCTGGATTAAGAAAACATTCGGCGATGTTATTCAAGAGCCTGTCTATGCGGAAATTCACGCTATGAAGGATTATAACTTAGTGTGCGTGTGCGACAACAACAACTGCGGAATTGCCAGAACGAATGACGGCAAGGTTGTAAAACCGATTAAATACCCCGGCGTGTTTAATACCTCAAACGCTTCCGGATATTTTACGTATTACAGCGGCGGCGCATACGGCGTTGTTGATCTTGAGGACAAAATTGTTTCCATGCCTAAATACAGAGGGATTAAACAAGTTACGTATGACGCAATTTATATTACCGACGGAGAAAAAAAACTCGGTCTGCTTCGCATGCGTGACGGAAAACAAATTGCGCAGCCAATCTATGACAAAATAAGCAAGCTTGCAGAACCGGGCTTTTATAAGGTTAAAAAAGACGGAAAATGGGGTGCAATAGATTACGACGGAAACCTTATTTATGAATGTAAATACGGTCCTTTGGAAATGAATAAAATGGTGCGAAACTACCCTGATAACCAAAAATTTAAAGATGTCATAGATTACAACTACTATTATGACCTCTATCTTGAAGCGTACTATTATCTTGATTTTTTGGATGCCAACGGACGTTATGCGGAAAATATTCTTAAAAAGATATTAAGTGACGAAAATAAATCTCAGGACATAAAAGATAAAGCAACTAAATTGATGAACAAATACAAAAACCAACGGTAATTTTTTAACGGAGGATTAAAACAAAATGAAATTACAACTTAAAATAATTAAAAAATATATTTTACTCGTAACGCTTTTTATTGCCTGCTGCCTGGCGGGCTGCAATTACGCATATTGCTACGTTGCCAAAACAAAATTCAACCCGGAAGACGGATACACAAAAGCAATCATAGGCTCTTATATGGCGTATCAGAGATCCGGCAGGTGGGGAATATATAACAGTACAACAAAAACCATTATCACTCCGCCAGTATATACATCGGTAAAAAGCGTCGGGCAGGATCTTTTTGGTGTGCAGTACGGTGGCAAATGGGGCATAGTGGATGAAGTCGGAACACAGATTACGCCTACAGAGTGGGATAATGTACTTAAATTGACAAACCGCTATATTATGCTTGAGCAAAACGGTGTGTACGGCTGGGTCTCCGACACCGGAAAACTTATTCAAACACCGATTTATAAATCTCTTAGCACTATTGACACCTTTATTTTTAACGCTTGTGTAACAAACGGGTGCGGAATTGTCAGAGCGAGTGACGGCAGGGTTCTAAAGCCGCTTAAATATCCGGGAGTATTTAAAAACTCCGGCTTGTACGGATATTTGTTGTACTACAGCGGCGGCGGTTACGGTGTTATTGATGTTGAGGATGCAGTTATTGCCCCGCCTAAATACAGAGCGATAAAAGAAGTTACAAAGGACGCCATATACATTACCGACGGCGGGGAAAAACTCGGTCTGCTTCGCATGCGCGACGGTAAACAAATTGCAGCACCTGTGTATGACAAAATAGAAGATATGTCACAGCCCGGATTTTATAAGGTTAAAAAAGACAACAAATGGGGCGCTGTTGACTATGACGGAAATATGGTATTTAACTGCGAATACGGGCCGTTGGAAATTAACAAAAAGGTAAAAAACTATCCTAACAATCAGAAATATAAAGAGAGCGTGACTTACAACAACTATTATGCAGACTACCTTAATGCATACTATTCTCTTGAGTATCTTGGCTACGACAATTCAAGCGTAAGAAAATTGTTAAAAAATGTGTTAAGTACCGGAAACACTTATCAAAACTTGAAAAACAAAGCGAATGAATTGATTAACAAATACGGCATTGATAGAAGCAAACTGTAATATAACAAAGTTCATAACAAATCTCTGGGTTTTGCCTCCTCACAAAACTTTGATGAGGAGGCAAAATATCAAAAATATTGTTTGTCAGTGAAACTGTCGGCTTATACATACACACTTGTCCGGGTATATATAAGCCGATTTTAAGAGAGGCGGAAACGTGTATACTTTTGTATCAATCACCCCCCGGAAATATATGACATGTATTTGTTTCTTTGATAAAATCAAGTAATTAAAACAAATAAATTAATTCGACTGTCTTAATAAGGAGAAAGATATGAAGAAGTTTTTAACAAAAGCGCTTACGCTTGCTGTTGTTTTTGCTATATCTTGTGCTTCAACAATTGCAAAAGAGTACAAAGATTTGCCGAAAAATCACTGGGCGTACAAACAGATAAAAATTTTAACTGATTTTGATGTTGTTGTCGGATACCCCGACGGCCTGTACAGACCCGACCAGCAGGTTACAAGAGCTGAATTTTCTTCTATTGTTGTAAAAGCCTTTGATCAGGCTAATGCTCCAATAACTAATCCTGTGAAATTTAAAGATGTAAGCCAGAAAGACTGGTTCTACGGTGTTGTACAAAGAGCTGTTATGTTTGACCTGCTAAAAGGCTACCCGAACGGCAACTTTAATCCTCGCGGAACTGTTGCAAGAGGACACATTATTTCTACAGTTGTAAATGCATTAACAACAGAAACAATCTCTAACCAGAAAGCAAAAGATATTCTGGAAAACAGCTATGATGACTACGATCAGCTGCCTGACTGGTTGATTATAGCTGCAGGTAAAGCGGAAATTCTTGGTATGGTAGTTAAAGAACCGGGCGAAGACAACTATATTAACGCTGACAGACCGGCTACCAGAGCAGAGCTTGCTGCTTTTGTTGTAAAAATGTTAGAACAGGCAAAGCTTAATCCTAACGAAAAACTCAGAGAAGCTATGCGTCCGAGAATGGGCGAAGGTGTTGTTGTAAACGCAGACGTTGACGGTTATATCGCTACAATACCGGCTGGTACGGAAATCCCTATTATGGTACTGAACAAAAAAATCACCTGCAAAGACTCCAATGTCAACGATGATTTTCTTTCTAAACTTCCAAAAAATCTTATAACAAAAGAAAAATATCTTCTCCTTGTTGAAGGCGACTGTCTAAACGGTAAACTTACGGATATCAAACGCGGTAGACTGTTTGTACGAAACGGTTTTGTAAATATGCAAACACACACAATTACAACTGACAGAAACCAAACAGCACAACTTCTTGGTGATGCGGTAGGAACCTTCAGACTGGAAGGTTTTTGGAAAACGCTGTATTTAAAGGTTATAAAAGGCCACAGAATCGTTATACACGAGGGCGATATTTTGAAACTGGTACTCAAAAAACCGGTTAAGATTGATCTTACAAATGGTATGATTCTTGAATAAATAAACATCTGATAAAAAAAAGACCGTGATTTTAATAATCTCGGTCTTTTAATTTATTTTTTCTTTAAAAATTAAAGTTAATAAATTCTGTGCCGATTATATATTCAGGCCAAAAAGGATAACCAAAAAAGAAAAGAGAAGTTTTATGCTGTTTAAACGAAAATGTAAAATAACCTTTATTGCACACGGTGCAACCCTTTATACCGAAGAGAACAGAATTTGTGATATAGAAAGCCATCCACCTCTGAACGAAAGAGGGCAGGAAGAAGCTGAAAAAATTGCAAAATGGATTGTCAAACGTTCTCCTCAGGTAGATGCCATATATACAGGTGAATCTCTGAGCTGCATACAAACAGCCAAGTATGTTGCCAAAGAGTATGACAAGGATATAATTATCAGGCCTGAGCTTAAAAACCAGGAATTCGGCATCTGGAAAGGCTTGAGCTATTCTGAAATTGAAAAAAAATACCCCGAAATGCTTGATAAATATCACGAATTTACATCAAGTTACGCGCCGGAAGGCGGAGAAACACTGCTGGAGTTTCAGGCACGTGTTGGTTCAGTAATCGACAATATGATAGAAGAAAACCTTACAAAAAGAATTGTTATTGTTACGCATTCAAACTTTATAAGGGCAGCAATAAGAAATGCTCTGGAACTGCCGGTAGAATATCAGAACAGAGTATTTGTTCCCACAGGCAGTGCAACACAGATTAAGTATTCACAGGGTTGGAATATGCTTATGTATTGCGCACATGTTCCTCTTTATTAAAATTATAAAAATCGTAAACAAAAAAACGGAGCCTGAAAATTCAGACTCCGTTTTTTTGTTTAATCATTTATGATTAATTTACGCATTGCAGCAAGCTGCTTTTTTACAAGATTGGCCGTTGAATGCTTTCAATCCCATATATTTAGCAGCAGAACCAAGTTCTTCTTCAATTCTGATTAACTGGTTGTATTTGCAGATTCTGTCTGTTCTTGAAGCAGAACCTGTTTTGATTTGACCGCAGTTTGTCGCAACAGCAAGGTCAGCAATAAATGTATCTTCAGTTTCGCCTGATCTGTGAGAAGCAATTGCTGTGTAACCTGCTTTGAATGCCATATTCATAGCGTTCAATGTTTCTGTCAAAGTACCGATTTGGTTAACCTTGATAAGGATAGAGTTTGCTGTACCTGTTTCGATACCTTTAGCCAATCTCTTAGTATTTGTAACGAACAAGTCGTCACCAACCAATTGACAGTGTGAACCGATTCTGTCAGTAAGCATCTTCCAGCCTTCCCAATCTTCTTCAGCCATACCGTCTTCGATAGAGATGATAGGATATTTGTCAACCCAGTTAGCAAGGAAGTCAACCATTTCTTCGCGAGAAAGAACTTTGCCTTCGCCGGCGAGGTTGTATTTACCGTCTTCATAGAATTCGGAAGAAGCAACGTCTAAGCAGATTTTAACTTGTTCAGTTGTATAACCTGCTTTTTCAATAGCTTCGATAATAACCTGCAAAGCTTCTTCGTTAGAAGAAAGGTTAGGAGCAAAGCCGCCTTCATCACCTACGGAAGTAACCATACCTTTTGATTTAAGAACTGTTTTAAGGTTGTGGAATACTTCAGCACCCATTCTGATAGCTTCTGTGAAAGAAGAAGCACCTACAGGAGTAATCATGAATTCCTGGAAGTCTACGTTATTGTCAGCATGAGCACCACCGTTTAATACGTTCATCATAGGTACAGGCAATGTAGTTGCATTGATACCGCCGAGGTATCTGTACAAAGGCATTTCAAATGCAAGAGCAGAAGCTTTTGCACAAGCCAGAGAAACGCCCAAAATAGCGTTTGCACCTAATTTAGATTTATTTTCAGTACCGTCAAGCTCAAGCATTAATTTGTCGATAGCTTGCTGGTCAGCTGCATTTTCACCGATAAGTTCGGGAGCGATAATGTTATTAACATTGTCAACTGCTTTAAGAACGCTTTTACCGCAATAGATAGATTTGTCACCATCTCTCATTTCAAGAGCTTCAAAAATACCTGTTGAAGCACCTGAAGGAACAGCTGCACGTCCTACAACGCCGCATGATAATGTTACATCGACTTCTACAGTCGGGTTTCCTCTTGAGTCAAGAATTTGTCTTGCTTTTACATCTTCAATAGTTGTTGGCATAATTTTCTCCTTTGTGTTTTGCCTAAACATTTTTATCCATACTTGCCTTAATTATCATACGAAAATAAACTTTTTACAAGAAAATTAATCGAAAATATCAGAAAAAATCTGCTTGCAATTGCCCGGCTGAAAAGAACGCAGCTCTAAACGAACGGCAATATAGCAAACGTGTTCAATAATTTGAAGAGTGGAAGCCACTCGGAGTATTAAGCGGTTAAAACTTTCGATTGACCGGTAAACGATTTTTCGTTACCCCTGCATTTCCGGTCACATAGCAGAATTAACTTCTCAGCCGAAGGTAAAGCAAACTGCTGCCGCTATAAACGACTAAAACGAAAAATAAAAAAGCACAGCTCCTGAAGGGAACTGATTTATCTTAAGGTTGCAGTTTTGAGCATGTCTATATATTTTGCTTTTTCCTGATTTGTGAAGGCTCCCTTTTTCGCAAAATGTATATGATAAATGCCTTTCGGGGTATAAACTATTCTTGCGATTTCTGTTTCCTTCGAGTTGTCAAACTGCCACTCGTATAAAATTTCGTTTTGCTTCTGGTAGATAATTTTTTTATTAAAAGTTTTGCCTGAATTTTTAGCAATGGCGTCGATTGCGCCAATGTGGTTTCTGTAATACTCATCAAGCGTTGTTTTAAAATTGTCGCTCAAAATAAAATACTGTATTGTGACAAGCTGTGTCCACTTAAAGTTTTTTACATCCTCGCCTTTTAGCCCGTATTCAATAACTTTGGATTTTTCATCTTTATGCTCGAGCGCTTTTACCCATTGTTTTTTATCAAGGTTCAGAATAACTTCGCCGGTTTGGCTTATTGACTGGTCTTTGGTTGCTTTTTCGCCAGTGTAGGAGTTTACTATTTCGTTTTTAAATTTTTCTATGGACTGTTGTTTCATAACAGGGTCATTTATCATATATGCGGCCTGTTCGTCTTTTATCTGTTTTAGAAGGTTTCTGTAATACAGTTTTTCTTTGCCGCCCATAGACTCCAGAGTTACTGCGGTTTCGTAGTATTCAATAGCGAGGTCATAGTCGTGCTGGCTTCTTTTTAAATCCGCAAGAAAAACATAAGCATTCCACAGGTTCGGGAAAAGTCTTATTGCGTCTTGAAAAGTTTTTTCCGCCATTTTTCTGTCGTTTTTATAACCGTAGCTCGCACCGAGAAGACATAATGCGCTGTATGAATCCGGTTTGTAATTCAAAGCGTTGTTAAAAGATATAATAGCTTCTTCGTAGTTTTTTTCTTTGTATGCGCGCACGCCTTTGTCGTATTCGTAGCGGAAATTCAAAGCCGCACATCCGCTTTGTAAAATAATTGCCGCTGCCAGCACACAACAGGTTATTATTCTTTTAAACTGCTTTAATAAACTCATAATCTGCTCCTAATTAAGATTATAAGGATACCCTACCTGTTAGGCAATTATTTAATGCTTTTTATATAATATCTACCATTTTCGTGCTCTAAATCTATGTCGGCCTCAAAGATTTCAGACAAATTAGCAGAAGTGAGAATATCTTCTTTTTTGCCCTGTTTGTAAATTGTTCTGTTATAAATCAGCGCTGCATGGGTAATCTGCGGGAATATTTCCGTAACATCATGAGTAACAAGTATTATACAGGCGTTTTGCGAGAGTTTTTGAAGCATGTTAATAAAGCTGTGCTGTGCTTTTATGTCGAGCCCCGTTGTAGGTTCATCCAGTATAAAGGCTTCGGGGTTGTGAATCAAAGAGCGGGCGATTAAACAGCGTCTTTGTTCGCCGGAGCTCATCTGTGCAAACTGTTTGTCTTTGAGTTTTGATATCTCAAGAAACTCCATAACCTCTTTAACCTTTTGCTGCTGTTCGTCAGAAAAGCTATGGTGTCTGTAAACCCCAAGCGAGCTGTAATATCCGCTTAAAACAATATCATAGGCGCTCTGTGCTGGGCTAAAGCCTGAAAAACGGCTCTGCAGCCCGTTAGATATTATGCCGAGGTGTTTTTTGAGTTCAAAAATATCCCATCTGTCTTTGCCGAAAATTTCTTTTTTAAACCTGTATTGTGTATTCGGGTAAAGGTCGTGAGAAAAAAGCTTCATCAAGGTTGATTTTCCGCTGCCGTTAGGGCCCAGTATGACCCAGTTTTCGCCTTTGTTTATTTTAAGGTTTATATTCTCGAGCACGGTTGTCATACCGTAGTTGACATACACATTTTCAAAATCAATTATTGTCTGATTGCTGTTCAACAAAAAACCTCTGTGGTAACAATTACTAACATATATTATCAAATAAAAAAATATCTGTATAATATTAAAATGAAGAAATTTATATTAACGGCATTTATATTTTTTTTATGCAACATATTTTGTTTTGCTCTGGAGCCTGATACCGGCGTAACATTTAGTGAGTGCATATATTTGAACGATGTAGAGGATTCTCAAATTGAGTTTTTTAAAAATAAATATGACATCAATAACAGCACTTATAAATTAAAAGCGGAAAAAAATTACAGGATTACGCCGCAAAATATCCACAAATATAATGATTTTAACCCTTATGCCAACAGGACAACCTCTTTAATAAAAGAGAAAAAGAATGGGGATTTTTCTTTCGGATCAAAACAGGATTATACTTTTGCTCCGGATTCTTATTCTCACACAAGCACATTGTATACAAAATATCAAAAAAACAAATTTTCACTTAATACTTCATATCAGAGCAATGCTTCCGCAAATTTGGAAATGCAAAAGAGGGGAACATTTATGTTTGCTCCGGAGTACAGGTTAAATGAGCATATTTCTTTGCAGAATAGGCTGTCAAACAGTTTTTTGGATAACAGCCGTAAAAATGAAGTCGTGTTTAGTATAAGACCGTTTAAAGATAACCGTATGTATTTTGACGTAGGTGCCGGTCAGGTATATTCGCAAACAGCGATGCCGACTCGTTCTCAGTTTAATTTTTCAACGAAATTTCATTTTTAATTCTATTGAATTACCGCACGGTATTCACACCTTTATGACACAGCATGCACAAGGATAGACATTAGCTGCTTTTATTTTATAATTTAATACGCTAAATATAAGGTATTATTGCAGCTGGATTGATGTTTCTTTGCCGTTAACCCTGTCCCAGCGAAAATAACTGTAATAAATACGTACATTTTGTATAATCGGCAGCCAGTTATCTTTTTGATATTCCATAAATGCTTTTGGATTTTTGTTTATGTAATGGATAGAAACAAGACCTTCATAAGAAGATGTTACCCTTAAAATTTCACACTGAGCTTCCATATTCTGATTTTTATCAGCACACCAGATGGCAATAGAATCTTCAGCACGGTCTTTTAAAATCTGTGTACGCATCGTTGAATTTCTGTTCAAAACATTTGCCAGAAGATTAGACATAAAACGATAGCTTGAGTTACCCTTTGCCCATTTATAAGAATGAAAAACAACGGATTCTGTCCATTTTTTGTCATCCTCATAAGACGGTATCCACTGAGAAAGCAATTCATCATATTGTTTGGCACGGTATATTTGTTTCCAGTTTTTGTTGTAATCGGGATATGTAATTAAGGCGATTTCATAGGCATTTGCTGCTGCAGCAAACACATTAAAAACAAAAATAAATATTATAAAATATTTTATTTTAAACATAATCCCAGGCTTGTTTTTCCTTTGCCAGCACAACATCTATGCCTTCATGTTTATGAGATTCCAACAATGTTTTTATTTCTTCCACAAAAGGTTTTTCAGAGTCAAAATGCCCTATGTCCAAAATTGCAGTGCGCCTTGAATCTATCGCATCATGATATTTTATGTCAGCGGTAACATAAGCATCAAGATTATACTTGTCTATATCTTCAATAAATTCAGCACCTGCACCGGCACACACTGCTACTGTTTTAACCCTTGATTTGTTTCCATTGTTAACAAACTTTATTCTAGTAACATTGCAGGCAAGTTTTACATAAGAAATAAATTCTTCCATAGTCATATCATAAGGTGAAAAACCGGCCCTGACAAAATCATTCATTACCGCAACTTTTTTTAGATTAAGTTTTTGAGCCAGTATATCACTTGTTCCGTTATTTGTTTTATCACAGTTGGTATGCAGTGAATAAATTTGTATCCCTCTTTGGATTGCCTTTATAAGTTTTACATCTTTCACTACTTTTATTGGTTTAAATATAACCGGATGATGAGACACAATTAAATTACAACCAAGTTCAACTGCCTGATTTATGACATCATTTGTGACAGTCAGACAAACAAGAACCTTTGTTGTGTTATCGTTGCCGAGAAAAACCTGCCAGCCGGAATTATCCCAGCTTTCTGCAAGTTCCGGTGGTGCATAATCCTCTAATATTTTAATTATATCGCTGGTTTTTGCCATAAGCACTCCAATATTTTTTTGGCTATATTGTATTTTATATCTTTTTCAAGTTTCGTTATATTCAAATTTCTATCCAGAATAAAAACTTCGTTGTAATCGCTTGAAAAACCTGTATCTTTGCGCGAAATATCGTTAGCAATAAGGTAGTCGCAATTCTTCTTTTGAATTTTTTGTTTTGCGTATTCAAGCAGATTGTTGCTTTCCGCACAAAAGCCAATAACGGTTTGACCTTCTTTTTTTATTTTACACATTTCTGACAAAATATCAGGATTTTTTACAAGTTTTAATACTAATTCTTCCGTAGAATCCTTTTTAAGTTTTAAATCAGCAGTTTTCTCAGGTCTGTAATCAGCTACGGCTGCTGTCATTATAAGAATATCCGCATCATTAAATTCTTTTTTCACAGCCTCAAACATCTGCGCAGCACTTTGAACATCCACGGTTTTATAACTTCTTGAAAGTTCAAAAGTTTTTATAAGACAAACATCCGCACCTGCTTCGAACGCTCTATCCGCAATAGCCGTACCCATTTTGCCGGAGCTGTAATTGCCTATATATCGTACTGGGTCAAAGTTTTCCTTTGTGCCGCCAGCTGTTATAACAATTTTCTTACCTTTTAAAAACTGTTTCTCTTGCAGGCATTCACAAGTTACCTCATAAATTGTATTAATGTCAGCTAACCTGCCTTTACCGTCCGTGCCGCAGGCAAGAAAACCATCTTCCGGTTCAACAAAAATCGCACCAAAAGTTTTTAATGTTTGAATATTTTTTTGCACGGCCCCATTTTCCCACATGCCCGTATTCATTGCGGGAGCAAATATTATTTGTTTTTGAAAAGCACATGCAAGCGAGGTAAGAAGATTGTCGCAAATTCCGTTAGCGATTTTACCGATTGTATTTGCGCTTGCTGGAGCTATTACAAAAATGTCAGCCCAGTCGCAAAGTGCAATATGTTCGGGTTTTCTTTCTTCCGTCACAAATTGCTCAACATAAACCTGCTCCTGTGACAAAGTTTGCAGAGTTAACGATGTTACAAACTCAAGAGCACTTTTTGTGACAACTGTTTTTACATTCGCACCGTTTTTTTTAAACAAACGAATAAGTCCGCATATTTTATATGCAGCAATTCCGCCCGTTATTCCGATTAAAATGTTTTTATTCTCAATTGTCACTTTTTGACTCCGATACGCCTTTAAAAATTAGCATTTAAAATTGGAACATTCCGACAGCTTTTCTTATTTTAGAAAGCACTTCTTCTGCCGCAATACGGGCATTTTCATCACCCTTTCTGATTATTTCGTCAACAATTTCAGGGTGCTGCTCATAGTATTTTCTTCTTTCCCTGATTGGTTTAAGCTGTTCATTTATTATTGCGGCAAGCTCACGTTTGCAGTCAGCACAGCCGCGTTTACCGGCAATACATTCCTCCTGAACTTTTTTAACCTGCTCTTCAGTAGCGAAAGCTTTCCAGTATTCAAAAGCCACTTCGCATTTATCAGGATGACCGGGGTCATCACGTCTTGCACGGCTTCTGTCTGTAATTGCTTTCATTATTGTTTTTGTTGTTGTTTCTTCGTCATCAGAAATTTTAATATCATTGTGGAAGGATTTACCCATTTTTTGTCCGTCTACGCCTTTTAACATTGGGGTAGTAGTCAACAGAGGTTTAGCCTCTTTAAACAGTTCCGTTTTATAGATGTTATTGAATCTTCTTGCTATATCTCTTGTGATTTCTATATGTGCAACCTGATCTATACCAACAGGAACATAATCAACATTGAAAGATAAAATATCCGCTGACATCAAAACAGGATAACCTAAAAATCCGTATGATACATTCGGTTTTGTTTCATCTTCACCGGCTCTAATCATTTTAGCAAGGTCTTTAAGGGTCGGGTCACGCTCTACCCAGTTTTGCGGTGTAATCATACTTAAATAAATATGAAGCTCTGCTGTTTGCGGAAGATGTGACTGTATATATATATCCGCCTTTTCAGGGTCAATACCTGCAGCCAGCCAGTCGAGTACAACATTTCTTGTATCTTCAACCAGATTTTCCGTGCAGTCAAATTTGGTCGTAAGAGCGTGCCAATCAGCAACAAAAAAGAAACATTCATATTCTTCCTGAAGTTTTACCATGTTTTTTAATACACCGAGATAATGCCCAAGATGCAATCTTCCGGTCGGGCGCATCCCCGTGATTATACGACCTTTTTTGTTTGCTTTAGTTGTACTCATTGTTATTCCTTTTTTCCTTTATTATGCCTTTTCAGCCACAAAAATTATATAACAGACAGGTTACGATTTCCAGATGAGTTATTTGTAAAATGAAGTGTGCTGTAAAAGTCCGGCGCTTTAGAATGATAGCAGTTTTTATGTCTGTGGATATACTGCTGGATTTATTGCTGTATTCTTGAGGATACCTCACTTTTATGCTTGCAAACAGCCACGAGACAACAGCATACAAAATTCGGGATTTGATAATATATCTGCAATTTTATTCTTTTTCATAATTTGTATTTGGACAAATATTTTTGCAAAAATTAAAAATTTTATTTCGTTTCTGCAGAACCGGCTTCTTTTAATGCACCGTTTATGCGGTTAAATATAGTATACAAAAGCAGCAAAGATAAAATAGCCGTAAATATTCCAAGTGCCTTAACAGAAATCACCGTAAACACACAAACAATGGCAAGTAATCCAAGCCAGAAGGCTCTGTCGCTTTTACCCATTGGACCTTCATAATGTCTGGAAGCGTTAATTTGAACTCCCATTATGCCGACTGTTTCGCTGATAATTGTTAAAACAGTAAACAAAAATATTAACCAAACATTGCAATTCAAAACATACAAAAACGGCACATAAATAGCGATATCGGAAAGAATATCGCCAAGTTCATTAAGCACTGCACCTATATTGCTTTTCTGGTTGTGTTCACGTGCAAGCATTCCGTCTATTGCGTTTAATGCCATTCTGACAAACAACACTGCAGGCAAAATCCAAAATACACAACTGCATTTCGGTGCATAAAAATACACAATAACACCGGTTAAAACAGACAATATAAAGGCCGATGTTGTTACCATGTTTGCAGTAACGCCGATTTTATACAGAACATCCGATATGGGGCGCAATATGTTCTGAAAGTTTTTTTTCAACTGATAAACAGATATCATAATAATTTTTCCTTATTTGGATTTTGCATAATCTAGACGGAACACTGCCGTATCTGCAAAAATATTCCGCTTTTTGTTTATTGTATATGTTTAATAAATTGCGGCCATCAGTTGAAAATATGAAATATTTTCTTTAAGCCGCATTTTTATTTATGCCAAAAACATAACTTTAGTAACAATCCACAGGGCTAACATTAATCGGAAAGAGGATTTGTCTGAAAAAGTTTCAATTAAAATGTTTTTGTTGACCAAACTGAATGCATCCGCGATTTTGCTTGCATTCGAAGTAACACGGGTGGCAAATGTAAAGTTTTGTAACAGTATATACTGAAAAGTGAAATTCTGAAGTTTGTATATACTTTATATATATGTAAGCATTAAATAAACAAAATGAGACAAACAATCAAGATATTAAATAAGATGAGACTTTCATACTAACACTAACCTACCTACCTAACTTCCTAACCTTCCCTTCCTATTAAAAGTATTGCTCTAATGAAAAAATTAGAGCTTTTTTTTGTGTATTTTCGGGCGTGATATAGTTTTGGGCTAATTAAATAAAAAATATAAATAAAAGTTGTAATTAGTGTATTGAAAACATTATAAACACTTAATATGTTAACAAATGTTACATGAAGTAAAATCATGGAAACCATGATGTGGAGCGGATGTACATGATTGTAAAAAAATCGTTACTTTTGAAAATAATCAAAATGCTGTACAAATCACACTTTCGATGATTTAATAATATCAATAAATAAATTGTTGAGAAAAATTTTTGGGAGGAGATTTGGACGGATTTCCAAATCTAAAAAGCCGGTAATATCCGGCTTTTTTATTTGGAGTTATTTTAATTCTCTGCAAGCAGTGTATAATGAAGTTGTGCCTAAGATTGTGGAAATAGCCGGTAACATAAGGAGTGTGTAATGAAGATAAATTCAATTGCATTGACAAAACCAAATATCACTTTTGCCGGCAAAAGTCCGAATGATTCAACATACCGGCTATTAAAAAATCCGGAAACAGCAAGTGATGCAATGGAAAGAGGATTTGCCGAAAGTTTTATAAGAATGAATCCAAACTGGGAGCAAGATGAAGCTCTTGTGCACAGATTGAAACAAGACACAATTGCAGCTCGTGCAATGGGAAAGATTCATTCTCAATGGCATGAGTTTGACACCTATCCTGGAATAAGTTTTTTATTTTCTATAGTAACTGCGGCTTTATGTGCGCATCAATTGTTAAAAAGTAAAAATAATATATCTTCCTTAAGTAAATATGAAAAAATTCTATTCCCATCAGGAATTGTACTTTGTACTGTTAGTGCTTGTAATAATTTAAAATATATATTAACAGGTCGTAAACTTTTCGAGAAAAAGAAAGAAGAAAAACAGGCGGTTAATTAGCCGCCTGTTAAAATTTTATATACTCAGCAATGTTTATAACTTTTGAATAATTTCTATTTCGTTGCCGTCAGGGTCTTTGATAAAGGCTATTTTAGATTGTGCCTCTTCCATAATGTAAGGTTCGTACAAGTATTCTCCGCCAAATGCCTTGAATTTTTTATCGAACTCGTCCATATCTTTTGTTTCAAGCGCAAAATGTCCGAAGGCGTTTCCGTTTGTGTATCCGTTTTCGGGGTTTTCAAAGTTTTGAGTCAATTCTATTTCAAAATCTCCGTCCTCGCCTTTTAAAAAGTGCAAGATACAATCGTCCAATTTTATTTCATGAGTCTTTTTTAATCCTAAAAGCTCTGTATAAAATTTCATTGAAGCATCTATGTCTTTTACCCTTATCATTGCATGTAAAATTTTCATTGTATTCTCCTTAAGTTTGTAAATAACCGTATGGGTTAATCATAACATATCATTGTTTTTTTTACTTGAATTGATATATTTTATTATAAACGGGGAGCAATTTATGACACAATTACAACAGACTGTTTTATTTGTTATAGACAACTTGGAACTCAAATATTTTGAGTTTAACGACCTTGTCACAAACTTCTGGCTAATCAAAGAGCTTTTGCAAAGAGATTATGAAGTGTTCATTACTGTAAAAAACAAACTGTTTACTGAAGATGAGTATGCCAAAACGATTTGCTGGGAAGCTTACGTTAAAGATAACAATATTTTTTACAAAAAAGATGACCCGAAAGAATACATTATAGAACATTTTGATGTTGTCTTTTTCCGACCCGACCCGCCAGTTGATATAGATTATATCAACGCATGTCATGTGTTTGATTACGTTGATACGGAAAGAACAGTTGTTATAAACAATCCCGTTGCAATCAAAAATTTTAACGAAAAATTTCATTTAAATTACTTCAATCGTTTTGCCCCAAAAAATATTGTCACTGCTGATGCTGACAAGATAAAACAATTTGTAAGAGAACATAAAAAGGCTATCATAAAACCTCTTAACAGATGTTTTGGCAGCGGCGTGTATTACCTCGATACGCAGGAGCGCAATATTAACGCAATAATAAAAAATCTTACAAATGAAGGTAAAACTATGGTGATGGTGCAAGAATACTTAGAAGGTGCCGTACACGGGGATAAAAGGATTTTGATTCTCGGAGAACATGTTTTTGATGAATGTATAACAAAACTTCCGGGTAAAGATGATTTTAAATTCAGTGTCCATTCCGATAAGTATTTTGAAACTTCAAAACTTACGGAAGAAGAAAAGAAAATGGCTCAGGAGGTTGCCAAATATCTCAATTCTGTTGAACTTTATATGGTCGGCCTTGATGTTGCGGACGGAAAGATTATGGAAGTCAATGTCACAAGCCCCTGCTATTTTATCAGAGAAATCAATGCACATAACGGGGAAAAATTTCAGGATGTGCTTATGGACAAACTGATAGAACTTATTGAACTTAAACAAGGGAAAATACCTGCATCTTTATGCTGAAACAATCATTGATAAATATTGAAGAAAAAGTACTTTCTAACGAAAAGCAGCTTACGGAAATGTTTTTTTCGGGCTGTAAAACTCCTGAAATAATGGCTCAAAAGCGGGTAGGCGTTGAGTTTGAAAAATTGCCTGTTTGCAAAAAAGATTTAAAAGCTGCAACATATCCTAAGGTTGCAAGGTTTTTAAATTCTTTAAAAAATAATCAACCGCAATGGACTGACGGGGTTTATGAGAGCAATGCGCTGCTCGGGCTGAAGTCTGACAACGGTGTTATTACCCTTGAGCCCGGGTCGCAAACGGAATTGAGCCTGCGTCCCGCCGGCAGCATAGATAGTGTTTATAAAATTCTTAAAAATTATAATAAAATAACGGCGCAAATTGCTGAGGAACAGGGCTTTTTGTGGCTTGGCTGCGGTATACAGCCTGTTTCTACCTATAGAAATATCAATATTATTCCTAAAAAACGCTATGAGTATATGACAAAATATCTGCCAACAGTTGCAAAAAGGCCGCTTGTTATGATGAGAGAAACCGCAGGCATACAGGCAAGCTTTGATTATGCAAACGAAGAAGACGCAATGAAAAAGTTTTCATTTGCGCTAAAATTGTCGCCCTTTATCAGTGCGGCTTTTGCAAACTCGCCAATTCGAAACGGCAGACTTACAAAATTTAAATCTAATCGTGCCGCAAGCTGGCTGGAAACGGATAACGACCGCTGCGGG
This sequence comes from Candidatus Gastranaerophilales bacterium, assembly GCA_944322935.1. Taxonomy (GTDB): domain Bacteria; phylum Cyanobacteriota; class Vampirovibrionia; order Gastranaerophilales; family Gastranaerophilaceae; genus Limenecus. The sequence continues at coordinate 27,730 of CALUQO010000001.1, forward strand.
CTTGTCAGCTCCAAGGTTTTTAGCGGTGATTTTTCGTTTGGGCAGTATGCTCAAATTTTGCTTGACGTTCCGATGATTTTCATTGAACGAGTTATAAACGGGGTTAAAACAGCGATAAAAATCGAAAATATGACGTTCCGGCAGTTTATGAAGCAGGGATATGAAGGCTTTGACGCTCAAAAAAATGATTGGGAAACGCACCTGAGTTTGTATTTCCCTGATGTTAGATTTAAGTCTTATATAGAGATAAGAAACCACGACAACCAGCGTGAGGATTTGATATGTGCAGTACCTGCCTTGTGGAAGGGGCTTTTGTATAATGACAATGCAATGTCCGCTATTTTGGATATATTAAAAGGTTTTACGTATTTTGATTTTGAATATGTCAGACGCAAAACTCCCCGCTGCGGTTTGGATATGAAAATAAAGGGAATAGCTATTGCAGATATCGTCAGGGAAATTGTTGAGATTTCTTATCAAAGTCTTAAAGAGTATACACATGGTGAAGAAAAGTATCTTGAACCGTTGAAATTGTATACAGATAAAGGTGTAACCCCTGCAGATGTTGTGATTGAAAAATATTATAAAGAGTGGAATGCTGATTTGTCTAAATTCGTTGAATATTGCATTTTAAAATAGATGTTAAGTAGTTAGTGTATATAATAAGCGGTAAAATTTACGGTGTTTCCGTTCGTATGCGTGTACTCGGATTGATAAACTCATTTCAAATGTAAAAATATGCAGACTAAAGTTTATACTGTGGTTTGAGGTTTTGATGTATAAGCTTTGGGGCTTTTACTATGATTGTTAAACAGTTTATGCAAACAAAATGTAAACAAATATTACAGGATTTTGAAAAAGTTTTTTTTATTTAGGCAATTTCCGTAAACAAAAATACTTTATATAAGAGTAAGGGATATCAAAAATTTAAAGGAAGATTTAAAAACAAAAATAAGACTTTAAAGTTTGTTGATAATAACTTAACAAATTGAAGCGAACGACAATAAAAGGTTTTATCCATATACTCTCTCTCTCTTAATATCCTCGTGTTTATTTAATGTTTGCAACAACTTTGCAAACATTTTTTTTATTGATAACTTTCGGACAAAATGTGCAAAATAAATGAGGACTTTGCAATTTATAACAATTAATCAATTTTATATAGTGTTTACGTGTTAGCGGAGCATTAAATTTATTGTTGTGTTAAAAAAACTTGATTTTAGTAATCCATAAAAAAGTCGTCTTCTTTAACCTCGTTATGGAGGAATGTTTCTTTGGGCACAAATTGTGCAAAAAGCTCACGCAGCCCCGGGGCATTGGTGTCACTGCCCATAAAAGGAAAAACAACAGCAGTTGTGGCTAATATGTGATTGTCCCTTCTCATAAGTTTTAGCAAATCCGTTATATATTTTGATTTAATATTATCGCACCAGTAAATATCTTTTTTATCTACGCTTATGATGTCATCATGTTTTTCTCTGTTGGCATACCTGATATTGTTTTTTATTCGATTTTCTGCAATATTCGTACTTAAAACAGAGGCAAAAAGAATATTTGTACCATCCCTTTGTACATTCAGGTTATTTGCCTCGAGCTGGTAATTAAATATTTCATACATTATTGTATTTCCGGAGATAAAACAGTCGTCGAGTATAACAATAGTTGATTTTTCAGGCAGATGTAAATCCGTTTCCGGTGTAAAAGAATATCCTCGCCAGTAAATCATTTTGTCATCAGGAATATTATTTACATTTTGAAACTGGTAAGAAATAATGCCAAAACTCTTATCGGGATTCAGTACCGTATAGTATATGTTTTCTTCGGGATACCCTTTTGCTTTCACTGATTCCACAATCTTTTTGTGTAAGGTTTTTAGCTTTTTGCTTAACAATACGGGTGAATATACGGCAAGGTTGATATCTAAATATTGAAGCAGCAGGTCTTCTAAAATATTTGCGGGAACATCAGGTGACTGTCGGCAAATATTTTTTATTATGTTTCTAAAATTTTCTTTTGACGGCATTACGGGTGCAAGATTCCGCGCAATAGTTTGTGCATTGATTTCTCTGTTTTTATCGGGATTTATCCTGATAGGGCTAAAGCCGAGAGCTTTTATTGATTTTAAATTTTTTGCATTAAATAAAATATCGATTATTCTTTCTGTACAAAAATCGGGATGTTCGTGTTTAAGCTTTTGATATTTTTTTGCAAAATGCACAACAGCTTTTTCGAACGTTTGACCCTGATTCAAAAAATTATAAGAGTTGTCAAAGTTATCTATGTAAACCGGAATGAAAATATCGTTGTTTAAAATTTCGTTGTTAAAAAATTCTTTATCGGATTTTTTCAAGTTTTGGAATAATTTTATAGCATTTTTATCCAGTATAAGGGCCGGTTTTTTAGTGTTATAATTCAACGGATATTTTAAAAATGTTAAATAATCCAAAATACATCCAAGCGCAACTCCGCAATTTTTGGGGATATTTGTGACAATTCTGCTTGTATAATCTGCTGGAATTTTTAGACCGGAGTTGTGTATAATAAAGGGATTTTCGTTTTTTTCTTTAATAAGTTTGTCCCTGTACATGTATAAAGCAGCGAAATCAAAAATCTCCGAAATGTTTTTTGCGTACAATTCTTCTGTAATATCCTTTATTGAATTGTAGCTGCCGTATTGAGACAGGGCATTCATTATGCTAAAAATTTCTTCTTTGCTTAAATTGCCGAACTCTAATTGTATTTTTTCAGTGATATTTTCTATGTCTTTTGCAGTTATTACGCAAAGTGAATTTTTTATATTTTCATACGTTTTGTCAATGTGTATATCTGCAGAATTTGTGGAAATACAAATTTTGTCATTTGGAGGTGATGCATAACATAATGTGTGTCCGCTAAGATTAAATGTTTGAAATGGTTGTGCTTTGTGTTTGTATTTGCTTATGCTGACATTATTATTTATAACGGGTAAAATCATTGTTTCGGCGTTTTATATCCTCATGCTGACTTTTATATAAAAAGCAGGCATAAAATTTTTTGCCGTTAAATTACTTTTCTGTAACAAAAATATTTACAATTGCAATAAACATATTACTGATTAAATCCGCACCGTGCCATACCAGTGCCACAATAAAAAACATAGGCTGCATAAAAAATCTTATCCCTGAAGGGAAATACATTGCATCGGAATTTATAAGATACAATTTGTCCGCAAATGAGCCGCTGCAAACAGTTTTTTTCCCTTCTTCAATGTTCTTTTCAAAATCCCTGTAATATTTGTTAGCGTCTTTATATTTGTTTTCATATTTTTTATGGACGCGTTCTCGTACTTCTTCCGATACGGGTTTGTAAGAAGAAGTGTATGTATAGTAATCAGGCGTGTTATTTTTTCCCTTAACAGCCCCGAACATTACTTTGTTGTATTCGTTTCTCAGTCTGAAATCGGAAAGTACCTCGTAAGCCTCATTAAGGTCTTTCATCATCTGTCGGCTTTCGGGTGAGTTGTTGTTTAAGTCCGGATGCCAGCGTTTTACAAGCGCTTTATATGCCTGTTTAATTTTATTTTCGTCGTCAGTAGGCTCTATGCCTAGTATTTTATAATAATTCCGGTTAAAATTCATTTATATAAAGCCTGGTATTTGTCTGAGTAAACCAACATTAATAATTTTATCATATTATAGCAATTATTTTTATTTCTGTGTTTTGTAGAGTTGAAATTTGGATGTATATAAATGAATATAAATGATTTTAACAGTTTAATACAACAGGACTCTTATGTAAGAAAACAAAGACCCAAACAAAATTTTGATATACCGTCAATCAAACCGGTAAAACTGCCCTCGCTTAATGAAGATGTCTTTGAAAAAACGGCGCAGCCGGGAAAAAAGGAAGAAATAGAATTCTGTCATTTTTGTGCAAAAACCAAGACACCACAAAAAATTAAAGCAATGCACAACAATCTGAATAAAGGTGTAGTTTACAAAAAAATTGTGAATCAAACTACCGGAAAACCTGAGAAAGTTCCTCTTGTTGTTGATATTGCGGAATCGCATGACGGCATTAGTACAAGCTATTATTTTTTAGAGCCCGATACAAAAGAAGAAATAGGTTTTGTCGTTATTGATGATTGGCGTAAAAAGTTCTTTGATATAACAAATTCCTACGAACTTGAGAACACAAGATTGTTAGACGATTTTCCCAAGCAGCACATAGAAGGAGACAGAATCTCTATCGATTATTTGCAAAACAATGATGAAAGCAAATATTGCGGCATAGGAAAACTTGCGGATCAAATAGCGGTAGAATACTGTCTGCAAGAAGGTATTGAGCCAAATATTTTATCAATTGCGGAAACAAATTCCCATGCCGCACATTACAAAAGGGGAAGGAAATTTCTGCCTGTCGACAAATTCGACAAAGACATCGATTACTATGAATTTGTAAAAACTTACGGAACTAATGACCCGAATAAAATTATAGAAAAAAGAATAGCCTGCACTCCAAAAGGACAAAAAGTTGATACTTCGGACTTGTACGGGTTATATATGTATATGCCTCAAGATATTGTACAAAAGTATCTGGAACAAATAAAAACAAAACCCGTGTTGCATAAAAATGTCTGAGCAATTGTGCATTACACATAACGCATTATGCATATGCACGGTTCTGCAGAGGTGTGTGTCACAATGAAACTATATGAATAAATTACACCTGTTTACGTTTTTTATAAACAAAAAACAGTCCCGTTATTCCTGCTAAAATAAGTACAGCCGAGGCTATGTGGGCGATTTCTATTCCTGCGATATTGCGTACACTGTCTAAGCGGCAGGCTTCTATTGCTATTCTTCCGATTGAGTATAAAATCAAATACGAAAAGAAAATCACGCCGTCTTTTATTCCCGTGATTTTTCTTATAACGAAAAATAATATCAAAAACACCGCTATATCCCACAAAGATTCGTATAAAAATGCAGGATGAAAATACTCATAGCTTTCGTACCCGTACGGCCTGTAAGGCAGGGGGATAAACAGTTTTATAAACGGAATTGAGCAGGGCTTTCCAAACGCCTCACAGTTAAAATAGTTGCCGAATCGTCCTATTGCCTGACCGATGGTTAGCCCGTAAGCAAAAACGTCGGCATATTTTAGAAAGTTTATCTTTTTTATTTTAGTGTAAACAAAACCGCTCAATATTCCGCCTAATATTGCGCCGTGTATTGAGATTCCGCCATGCCAGAGTGCAAAAATTTCGCCGATGTGTCTGCTGAAATATTGCCAGTCCATCGCTACATAATAAAGCCGTGCACCGAGGATTGCGCATAGAATGACTGCAGGCAGCATATCCAGCAGGATTTCTGTGCTAATGTCTTTGTAATATTTTTTTGCAACAAAGCGCATAACCAGTATACCGGCTGCAATTGCACAGAACATTATCAATCCGTAATAATGAATGCTAAAACCGTTAATGCTTACCAGAACAGACGACGGCGGGGATTGCATTACTCTTCATCACCCAGTTCTGATTCGAAAGATTCCTGACTTTGATTTTTCATCTGTCTTAAATCTTCTATTTCATTGGATTTTAAACCGTTGTACTCCTGTATCTGGTGATTGAGATATGTAACCTGAGATTCAATCTTTTCTTTGTCAGGGTCATCGGGCTTTTTAGTAAGATATGTATTGTAATTATCTATTGCGGAATTAAAAAGTCCTATAATCTCTTCTTTCTGGCTCTGGGTTAACTCTCTTTTCTTTGCCGGATCAACGTTTTCAGAATCAGGTGTGTCTTTTAATTCTTCATTTCCTGCGTTGATTATGGCAAAGCCCTCTTCTTCATAAGCCATAGCTAAAGAATAGTAGGCGTCAGCGTAATCTGGTTTTAACTTCAGCGCATTTTTTAGTGCTTCCTGAGCTTCTTTGTACTCGTGAGCGGAAATCAGTGCAACGCCAAGATTGTAATGCGTTTCGAATATACTGGAATCAAGGTCAATGCTGGAGCGCAGACGGCTGATAGCTTTGTCAGTTTCTCCCGCAGCCATGTATTCCTGAGCTTTGTTGTTCAACTCCTGTACGGCAAGATTGTTTATGCAGGCCGTGGATATTACAGAAACAAATAATATAGTAATTAATAGTATAACTTTCTTCATAAAAATATTAACTCTATAATACTTTTCAACATAATAATCAAAATAAAAATATTTGGCAACCGTGACAAAATAAGATACAATAAACAGTGTACATCCGTATAATTTTTGTTTAACTCTGTTTTTCATAAAAATTGTCGGACTCCTCAACACAAAATATTTTCCGCTTTGCGGATGCGTTATATAAGGATTTTAATAATATGTCAAATGATGAAAAAGTTGTATCCCTCAGCAAGGCTAAGCACGATAGCAAACCTAAAAAAGAGGAAAATAATAATCAGGGCTTTGAACCGGTATACTGCAGTTTTTGCGGAAGACCTAACACACAGGTGGTAAAAATGGTAAAAGGCCCCGGCGTTAATATCTGTTCTGAATGTACAATGATTGCCGTTCAGTACCTGATTTTGGAAGATAAAATGCCTTCGGGTGAGGCGCAAAAGATTCTTGACGCCTTCTGGACAAGACTGGAGTAAAACAGCAAAATGCCTGAAAATAAATTACCCGAAAATAAATTGCAAATCAGGGCAAAGCTCCTTTCCGCAATAATAAACCTGCAGAACAATACCTCCGACCTCTCCTTTGTCGGCAACACTCTTGACGACCTCAACACCATACAGGACAAAGACACCGTGCTTGAGATTTTGCACAAGGAGCTGCTTAAAGAGAACTCTGAAATGCGCGACTACACTATTTCTTTTCTTTTAAACGAGCTGGTTGAAAAGGAAAAAATCGAAAAACTGTTTTTCGAAACCCTTGCAAACCCGAAGATAAAAGATTCTATAAAGGCAAAGATAGTTACTTTTTTGCGTGAAATCGGAAAACACGTAAACTACGAACAGTATCTTACCTATTTTGAAAATCCTGATGACATAATAGACTTAGATACTGTTAAGCTCCTTGAAAATGCAAGAATAAATCCCGAAGCTCAGATTGATTTTCTTGATTTTATAAACGCTCTTGCCGACCCCGAAAAAGAAATGCTTGTGGAATCCCTTGCAAACGACTATGACGGAGATAATCTGGCGAATATACTTATTCCGCTTGTGTTAACCAACCCATACAGCAAGATTGCGCAGCTTGCAATAAAATCACTGGGCGAAAGCAAATCCAACCTGGCTTATCCCGTGCTGGCGTCGCTATTGGAAAACATTGACGACCTCGGAGTTAAAGCAAATGCACAAAAAAGCATGAGCCTTTTAAAACTTTCCGGAGTAAAAGAGGATGTTACAGGAGAATATTACAAAAAGCTTCTTGCGGACACCCCTGTTTATAAGTGTTTTGTTAACTTTCCCGACGGACACGGCAACATTGGTTTAATTTTTTCAAGAAAAAATCAAAGTGCTTTTATACAAATGTTTGCACTTGTTGCTAATGATATTGACGGGATTGTTGACTGCTTCGGCTTTAACGAAATTACCGAGGAAGAATTTGACCGTATTGTGAACAAATTCTACCAAAACGACAGGGTCGTTGAGGTTGACGAAACGTTTTGCAAATATCTTTTGCACAATGCGGAAAAAATTTCACGCCTTAAATATGAAGAAATCCCATACGAATACGCGGCCTGGTCAATGATTACAAAAGATATCGATTATCAGGAGCTTAACCTTAAAGACGGGCTTGTTGCTGTCGGGCTTAACGGAGAACTCTTAAAACAGCTGTATGACAGGGAATATTTTAGTAAATGGTTCTTTGACACGGCACACAACGAGAATTTTGCCAAAGTAATCGATAAAATAGCCGATAACAAAATTTGCGATATATCGGAAATTGAACAAATCATAGCGGACGGCAAGGCGTGTATCTTCAGCAATAACTTCATGAAAATTTTTGACCACAGGCTGCTATTAAGTGCTTATCTTTCCAAAATGTCTGAGGAACAAACCTTTGCGGATTTGATATATTCCCTGATTCCATACTCGGAGGTCAAAGATAAATTTATATGCGACATACTTAAAAGAAGCGTGTATGAATATTTCCTCACCCAGAAAGAACGCTACGAAAACCTTAAAAACGCGACTTCTATTTTTACAAGACGCGCCAACAAGGATTTACAAAATATTGATATAAAATACATACAAAACTGTATCAAAGCAATAGAAGAAAACTGGATGTAACTTATGCACAAGGTAATGGGACTGGATATAGGAACAAAGCGTATAGGCATAGCCCTGAGCGACTTTCTGCTTTTAACCGCGCAACCCTGCGAAACAATAAGCAGAGAACCCGAGGATAAAGCAATAGAAAAGATAGCACAGCTGTGTGCGCAAAATAATGTGCAAAAAATAGTGGCCGGACTTCCTAAAAATATGAACGGTACTATTGGAGAACAGGCGCAGGATTGCGAAAAGTTTGCAAATCTGCTAAAAATAAAAATACCCGATATCGAAATTGTTTTCGAAGACGAGCGTCTGACCAGCCGTCAGGCCGAAAACATCCTTGCTTTGCAGGGTAAAAAATACACAAAAAACAAGGGGCTTGTGGACTTGAAAAGTGCGTGCATAATATTGCAGCAGTATTTGGACAGAACCAATTAATTATTAATGAGAAAAGGAAACAACAATGGCAAAACACGAACACGATCTTGAAGATTTAGAAGAACAAATGATAGAAACTGTTGACGAAGAAGGCAACGTTATCAATTTTCAACTCATTGATATTATCGAAATGGAAGGCAAAGAATACGCGCTTTTGCTTCCGCAGGAAAATGACGACTCCGAAGAAGAAGAAAAAGAAGTCGTCCTTATGCGGTTAATAAAAGAAGGCGAAGAATATACATTCGAGATGATTGAAGATGATGATGAATTCAACAAAGTCGTAGATTATATCGATACTCTGGACGATATCGGAGAGGTCGAGATAGAAGAAGAATAATAGAACTTAATATTTCTTAACAATATATTCCTTATATGGCAATTATTTTTCTTGTCTATACTTTATATATATACGAGGATAAAATTAGAGACGAGAAATCTACCACACACGAGGAATCACACAACTTTTAAGACCGAAAGGTCTTTTTTTTTGCCTTTACAAAGTTTACGTATAATTCATTATTTATAATTCAGACAATGTTTAATATTTTCCTGCGGTAGATACATCATGCCGGAAAGAAAAGGCGCTTGTTCTCGATTACCGCCATTGGCGAGCCAGTCTTCACAAATACTGTTCAAGTCATCCTGCACAAATCTAAAGCCAAGCTTGTAATAAAAACCGGCAGGAGATGTTTTGCCGTCTATGCACGTTGCATCTACGGTTACTCTGCCTTTTGTCTGGGCATCTTGTACGCTTTTGGCAACTATATTTTTTATGGCAGCAGTTCCGCTTCCTTTTCCTGATGAGTATAATTTATCAATATGATAATGAGGAAGCAATGCATATGTATTTTCGTAATGTGCTGGTCTGGCCGGTATAATCCTCTTTTTATTCCCGAATTTGCTTATTCGTTCGGGCTGATATGCAACAAACTCTTGTTCTATTAACTTTTTGTAATTTTCGGGGTAATAACCAAAAACAATAGTGCCGCCATTATCTTTGTGGAATAAAACGTGTGCTGATTTTTGAGAATAAGAAAATTCTGCAACATCAATTGTATTGCATTTTATTTTGTTCTGTTCTTCAATATTCCCGCTTTTAAAGGAGGGTGTTGAATGCAGTTTATCAAAAGGTTTGTACCGGTAGATTGATTTAATTGGCAAACTCGAAATATTCATACGCTTTTCCTGCTATATGTAAATATAACTTCTCTAAAAATATTAATTGCCTGAATTAATAAAAATTGTTAAATTTTGTGAACTGAAGAATAAGCAATAAACCATTGTTTACGAAATACTCAATTACATCAACATACACCGGCTAGATACCTATACGAAATGCCGGATTTGATGTGCTGAATCTGTGATTTAGTGTATCAAAAAATGTTGCGATAACCAGAGATTAACTCAACTGCTTTACTTTGTTCCTGCAGAATGACGTGTTTTTTCAGGTCATAGGGTAAGACTTCTGTTTAATACTATTTGTCAGGGGGGGCTGTATGAAGCTTATTCATTTTTCAGACAAGGATATACAGCAAAATAAATGTAAAAATGACATTTATTTCTTCTTTTGACAAATTCGGATTTAAAAAAAACAAAAAATAATTACAAAAGATTAACGCATATTATTTTTATAAACAAAGAGCTAATACAACGGTATCCATGGTTTCAAGTCTTTTTTAAGAATTATAAAAAAAATAATGTAAAACTTTTTATAAACGGTAAAAACAATTTATTTTAGCGGTTTTATAGCTCTGCTACAGTGGTAAAATTGTAAAATAAAAGGCATGGAACAAATAAAAATTGCCCATGCGCTCAAAATTTGTTTTAATATAATTGTACAAGTTCGGATAATTAAATTTTATTTTCATAAAAAGAAATTAAAAATTTTTCGGGGGTAACCAGTTATGCAAAAATTTTTTTGCATAATAAGTGTACTTTTCACCCTATTTCCGCACTAGCGCATAAAAGATTAGATATACACCATTTAATCGATAAAAAACAGTCAAATAGAATTTATAATGATAGATGAGATTAGAATCTGTCAATTTCGGAGGACACAACTTTGTTAGAACATGGCTATATTCAAATTTATACAGGGGACGGAAAAGGTAAAACTACCGCGTCGTTAGGTTTGGCTTTGCGTGCATTGGGTCATGGGTGGAAGGTACTTGTTATCCAGTTTACAAAGGGTGACTCCGGTACAACATATGGTGAAATAGCTTCAGCAGGTCAATTTTTGCCTAATTTAGAGGTTCATCAGTTCGGTATGGACAGAGTTGTTTATAAGCACAATGTTTGCATTGAAGATTACAAAGAAGCTAAAAAGGGCTGGGAATTGGCAAAACAGGCTATTCAAAGCGGAGAGTACCAGCTTATTATTCTTGATGAAATTAACATCTGCGTAGCAATGAATATGATTAAGGTTGCTGAAGTAAAAGAAGTTTTAATGAATAAACCGGAAAGTCTTGAAATTGTGTTAACCGGCAGATATGCTCACCCCGAGCTTGTTGCAATGGCTCATCTGGTTACTGAAATGAAGCCTATTAAACACTACTTTGATATGGGTGTTATGGCAAGACAAGGTATCGAATATTAACGCACTAAACATTAGGCGTAAATATACGGAGAAATGGGGAAATACGGGAGGTTTGTTTAACGACAACTCCCTTTTTTTTACGATTGACAATAGTACATTTACTTTTTAATATAAAATCTATGAACAAATCAGACCTGTCTTTTAGGATTAAAGAAAAAATACGGAAAACACAACTAGGGGATTTAATAATTGGCGGAAACAGCTCCCGCTCTTTTATGGAAGAAAACTGCAACAACGCGAAGCCTCTTATTGCAATAGAAATCCCTTATATTTTTGATAACACATATCCCGAAGTTTTAAAAGAACAGTGGAACTGCTCAACAACGGAACAAATGCTGCAAAAAGCAGATAACTCTGAAGCGGATATAATTTCTATAAAATTTAATCTTGCGGAAGATAATACAGATTCCCATCTTGAAAAAATAAAAGATTTTTTAAAAAACACTTTATCCAAAATACAAAAGCCTCTTATACTGCGAGGGGCCAACAACGATCCTGTGGATTTAAAGCTGCTGCCCCTGCTTGCGGAATTTGCACCAAAGGAGTGTATTATCTCTTTTGCACAGGAAAGTACTTACGAACAGATTGTTCCGATAGTCGCAAAGTACAATCATATTCTTGTGTTGCGCAGCCCGATTGATATAAATCTGGCAAAAGAATTAAATATTTTGTCTATAGACAAAGGAATGCATCCTGACAGAATTCTTATTGACCCTGACATGGGCGGGCTTGGCTACGGACTGGATTACGGCTACAGTATTATTGAGAAAATCCGGCAGGCTGCTTTTGACGGTGACACTATGCTTAACATGCCGGTTATTGCCTTCATCGGAGAAGAATCTTACAGAGCTAAAGAAGCTAAATCAGATACCTTTAGCGCACAATGGGGCGATTATAAAGAAAGAGCAGCTATGTGGGAAATAGCCGGAGCTTCAGCCATGATAAGCGCGGGTGCCGACATAGTTGTTTTGTGGAATCCCAAAAGTGTTGAAGCAATCACATCATTACTCAGGGGGGATAAAGACTGATGAACCTGACAGGCATGCAAATTTTTAAATATCTTCCCGGAGCAAAAAAAGCGGAAGGCACAAATTGCAAACAATGCGGCTGTCCTACCTGCATGGCTTACGCCTTGAAACTTGCCAAAAAAGAGGCTGATATAGAAAACTGTCCGCATGTCCCGCAGGAGCTTAAGGAAAAATTTGCGGAATCTTCAAAAATTCAACAGCACGAAATAAAATTATCAGACTCTCTTATAACTGGCGGGGAAACCGTTATGTACCGCCACGACAAAACCTTTGTTAACCGTACGGTAATTGCGCTTGCTCTTGATTCCGACGACAAAGACTTTGACAAAAAGCTTGAGCAAATTGCAAACTATGAAATTGAAAGAATAGGCGAAAAGTTCAAAGTTGATGCAATTTATCTGACCGGCAGCAACCTTGAAAAAGCCACAAAAAAAATTGAAGCTGCCGGAATTACGGTGATTTCCGCAATGTCTACGTACAAAATCGTGAGTGCCGCTGACATTGAATCTCTGGAAAAAGCTTCGATTAAAGTCCTTGAACAGGGTGCAAAAGATATTGTACTTGAGCTTGGGTACAAAAAAAGCTTAAAAGATATTGTACAGGAGCTTACATTTATCAGACGTGCAGCAATAATAAAACGCTATGAACCGTTTACATACCCTGTTATGGTAAAACTGCCATTCGATACGGATATTTTTCAGCTAACCGCAGCGGCATCCGTTCTGCTTTGCAGATATGCAAATATCATTGTGCTGCCGGTGTTTGACGCTGCGCTTTTATCAACAATTTTTACATTACGGCAAAATATTTACACAAACCCTCAAAAACCGCTGCAGGTTGAAGCAAAGGTATATGAATTTAACGAACCGGACAAAAATGCTCCAATACTTTTGACTACAAACTTTGCGCTGACATATTTTGCTGTCGCTGGCGAGCTCGAGTCGCTACCGTTCGGTTCATATCTTGTTGTTACGCCTTCTGACGGAATGAGCGTGTTAACAGCATGGTCGGCTGATAAGTTTACAGCCGAGCTTGTTGCGCGTTCTGTTAAAAATTTCGGACTTTTAGAAAAAGTCAACACAAGAAAAATTATTATCCCCGGACTGCTTGCACATATGAGAGATGAGCTGCAAGAAGCAATGCCCGAGTGGGAAATTGTTACTGGCACGATAGAAGCCTGCCAGATTCCGGAATTTTTGAGACAGGGGTAGAAAGAAGAATACGAGAATGACGGTGATTTTATCGTTAACTGTATTAAATACTTAACATAAAGCTTAACATTAATTGTTTTAAAAAAGATTATTAATTATAATAGGCATTATGAGCTTAAAGGTTGAGGGTTTGAATAAATTAAAGGTCTTTTTGACCGCTGTGGTAATTATATTACTTTTTGTGTTTGCGCAGTTTTTCAAAAGTGTATTTGATATTATTGAAAATGAATTTATTGATTTAAGAAGCAAACTCGTGCTTGACGGTGGGCTTTATTCACAAAGATATAAACCTGCTGATGGTAATATAGTTATAGTTTCAATAAATGACCTTACTCAGTACGAGGCAGCCAATTCTCCGGAATTAAACTTGAGAAGATGGCCCTGGTCGCGGGAAGTTTGGGCAAATGTTATAAAATTTTTGGAAAAACAAAACCCGCGGGTACTTGTTGTTGATTTAAACTTTTCAAATTACGAAGATTTGTCGCGTAATTATGCTTCTGCTGATATGAGGCTGGCGGACACGCTGGGTGCATACAAAAACATAATATTGGCCACTGCATTAAAAACACAGGTGGCGCAGGGCGAACGTTATGATGCATCAAAAATTCTTGATAATTTTGAAAATCCGTATTCTCCGTCGAGTGATGCTTTGAGTATGCGTATATATGACAGCGCTCTTGATTCTTATATTACATATTTTGCGCATACACCGATACCGGATATTTTTACAAACAGCACAACAATGGCCGTAACAAATCTTGTTACTGACAAATCCAATAACGATGCTAATATAAGGTATTCTCAACCCGTATATCGTTTGATAAAAGGAAATAAAGAGTATTATTTGCCTTCGCTTGCGCTTGCTGCAATGATGAAATACAACGGCATTGATCCTTTGACTGAGGAAATAACAATAAAAAATAATGTTTTACAAATGCCGGGGCATTCTATACGCCTTAATTCAAAGGGCAAAGTGTTGATTAATTGGCACAAGGATGTGAATACATATGCGGATATTCCGATAAATGCGCTGCTGCTCAGTATGGTCAGGGGAACAGACTATTTTGAATATAGCAACAAGAAAATTCCGCTTGATTTTTTTAAAGACAAAATCGTTATAATCGCACAAACCCAGACTGCTACGGAAACACATAATACACCTGTGGCAAAGGACATGCCTGATGCGCAGATAAAAGCAGCGATTATTGACAATTATATTAATGACTCTGATATCCAAAACAAATTTAGAAAGAATTTTGCAAAACAGATAGCGCCGTTTAAAGGCAATATAATAACAGCGTCTTTTTGTATGGCAATTGTTATTGTAATGCTTATAGCCACAAATCTGCCGCTTGCGGTTGTTAACGGCATTTTGATAATTTGTACATATGTTTTGTTTGCGATATTTGTTTTTGCTCACCCCCGCTTCAGGCTGATTGTGGATATGGCGGAGCCTTTATACTGGATTTGTTCGATATTTATTCTTGCGTTTGCGCTAAAAGCCCATTATGAAATTAAAAGAAAAAGGAAAATAGAGCGTATTTTCGGTAATCTTGTATCGGCAAAGGTATTAAAGCAGCTTGTCAACAAACCGCACCGGCTTAATCTTAAATCTACGGTGCAAAAAGTTACGGTAATGTCTTGCAACATATACAATGATATTCAAATAACAAAAGAGCTTCCGCCGGAAAAATACGTTGAACTTATAAACAAGATTTTTAATTCTATTGAAAAGATTATATTTAAGTACAACGGCACAATTAATCGTTTTGTGGGTAACTCTGTTCTTGTTTACTGGGGATATCCAATACATTCGAGAAAAGACAGTGAAAATGCCCTGCGGGCAGCAATAGAAATTCAGGAAAAAATTGATGAAATTAACTCAAGTGTCAGCAATATAAACTTTGAAGAATATGATGAACAAACCTTTAAAGAAACCTCACCAAATAACTATTCAGTAGATGTAAAAATAGCTATTAATACGGGAGATGCCCTCGTCGGGCAAATAGGTTCATCAAATTTGTCAGATTTTACCGTTATGGGTGAGACAGTTGATGTAGTTGAAAGAATAAAAGATGTGTGTCTGGAATTTAACAAAGATATTATAGTGACAGAAAGCACTCTTAACAGCATAGACGAAAAAATTCCCGCTCATTATATAGGTGCGGTACGGATAAAAAATTCGCCGGAAAAAACAAAAATCTTTGAGATTAAACTGTAATAAAGGCTTAAACAAAAACTAAAAAAGCGGGTTTGATACAATCTAACCCGCTTTTTTTATGACATATTATGCAATTTTTACAGATAAGCTGATGCATCAACTGCGGCTCTGTCTGCTTCTGTCGCTTCAAAATAGCTGTATTGCATTTCTTCTGCAGCCAGTCCTGCAAATAATGAGCCCGGAAAAATCATAACAGAGTTTCTCAGTTGTGTTAAAGCAGAGTTGTAGAATCTTCTTGCTGCGGAAATGTGTTCTTCAACTTCGTTGTAGGTTTGCATTGCCTGAGTCATTGTTGCATCAGATTTTAATTGCGGATAATTTTCCACTGATACCATAAGCTGCCCCATAAGGTTGTCGAGCATTCCTTCCGCTGCAAATTTTTCTTTTGAACCTGAAGGTGCATTCATTGCCTTTGTTCTCAACTCGGTAACTTTTGTGAATATTTCGTTTTCGTGTTCCATAAATTTTTTGGCTATTGTCAAAATATTCGGTACAAGGTCGTGACGTTTTTTTAGTTGAACGTCAATTCCGGACAGGGCTTCTCTTACAGAGTTTTTGTTTCTGATAACACTTGCGTACAGCCCGTATAAAAACACTGCCGGCACGCCTATAACAACTAAAATAACTATCAGTTCTATCATATAAATCTCCTTTTGTTAAACTGCAATCATAATATCATATTTTTTTCTATGCATTATCATCTATTTAAATTAATACCCATTTTGTGTGGCAAAATAACATAAATAGAGAAAAATTTAACAAATATTTACAATAAAACTTACAGTTGTATTGAGTTTAATTTATTCATTATGTATGCAAAAAGGCCAAAAATCAGAACAATTTCCGTTATAATTCCTGCCATTGCCCATTTTCTCTGGACGTAGTGCATTTCGTCAATATCTTTCCATTCATTATTGTCCCAAGCCCAATCGTTGCCTTTTATGCCGCAAATTATTGACAACACTGATGTCAATATAAAACCGATACCCGGCACCAGCGCCAGTATAATCCATACAACAGATACAGCTGTCGCATTGTGATAAAAGCCCCATACAGGCGTAAGCAGGCATGCGCCCCAGTTAAAACCTGCCGTAGTTTTGGGGAATGCCTGCCCCTTTACTTTGTATCTGTTTTCCTGCTTTAGTTTTTCTTTGTCGTAGAAAAACTGCAAATCCGGTGTTTGTTCCCGCTTTTCATTTGCGTTTGTTATACGGGGTTTGTATCTGTCATCAGACATCGGTTAAACCTTTATTTCAGTTTCAATTTTAATAGTATAACACTATTTTTGCTGAATAGTCTATTTCGTGTAATTAAAATATCTGTAGCATACACATACGGCGAAGCCAGGTTCAAACCTTATATTCTCAAATTGGTTTCTGCATCAAAAAATAAAAAGTCGTTTGTGTTAAAGTGTAGTGTAATATCTTTGTCAAACGGTTTTTGGGTGTCCACTTTTGCGGCACATTTTTCGTTGTTTATATTAAAGTATACAATTTTTTCACTACCCAGCATTTCCGATATATAAACCGGTACTTTAAATTCATAATTGGCGTTTATAACGTCCATTTTTTCAGGCCTTATTCCGACAATTACCTTCTCTTTGCCTTGTAGAATTTCTTTTTGTTTGTCGGAAAGTGAAATTTCATACTCATTAAATTTAATATTGCCGTTGTTAACCTGAACTTTAATAAAATTCATTGACGGTGAGCCTAAAAAACCGCCTACAAAAGTATTTGCAGGATTGTAGTATATTTCTTCAGGCTTATCAGCCTGTTGAATAATTCCTTTATCCAGAACAACAATTCTGTCCCCCATAGTAAGCGCTTCTGTCTGGTCATGTGTTACATAAATAAATGTTGTTTGCAGCTTTTCATGCAGCTTTTTAATTTCGGAGCGCATTTGCACCCTTAACTTGGCATCAAGGTTTGATAAAGGCTCATCCATTAAAAAAACTTTCGGATTTCTTACAATTGCACGACCTAAAGCCACCCTCTGGCGCTGTCCGCCTGAAAGTTGTTTGGGTTTACGGTCTAAATATTCCGTAAGATTAAGAATTTCAGCAGCTTCTTTAACTTTTTTATCTATCTCATCTTTTTTTAAGTTTCTCATTTTTAGAGGAAATGCAATATTATCATACACACTCATATGCGGATAAAGTGCATAGCTTTGGAATACAAACGCAATATCACGGTCTTTGGGGTGTACGTTATTTACGCATTTGCCGTCAATAAATATTTCTCCGTCCGTAATATCTTCCAAGCCGGCAATCATTCTCAAAATTGTAGACTTTCCGCAGCCTGACGACCCGACAAGTACAAGAAACTCTTTGTCCTTAATATCAAGAGATATATTGTCAATTATTGTTTTTTTATCGTACTTTTTGACTACATTTTTGAGGGTTACATCAGCCATAAAAAACTCCGTATGCTATAAATTTATTTTTTCTGCCGGTATTATAAAAGTAAATACACACCCTTGTGACGGCTCGGCTTCAACAAAAATTCTGCCCTTTAAAATTCTTACAAGCATATATACAATGCCCATTTCAAGACTTTTGGCCACATTTTTTTTAGCAATATATTTATCTATATTGGCATAAGGGTCAAAAATATTTTTTAACTCAGCCTCGGAAATCCCCTTACTGGAGTCTGTTATTTGAATCATAATATAGCTTTGAGCAGGCAGGCTCTTTGATACGGTTATGCCTGCAGCCTCAAGACAATCGTCATCAGGGTGAGAAACAGCAAGCTGTATTGCGCCTGATTCCGTTCTTTCCAACGCATTATCCAAAAGCGTCTCCAGAACTTTTTTCAGAGCATTTTCGTCAGAATAAAGAGTTCGTTTGGTCAGGCTGTTGAGATTAAAGTTTAAAATAATTTTTTTCTTATCGGCATTTTCTTTGTATTTGTTGAACATATTTGTCATCATTGTGACAAAATCAAAGTTTTTGAATTCGTAATCATACATGCCGGATTCTAATTTTGAATACTCAAGAATACCGGTGATAAGTTCAAGCAGCTGGACAGAATTTTTGTTAATTATCTTTAAATACTTTTGCTGTTTTTCATTTACGTCACCTCCGAGCCCTTCGAGTATAGCTTCGGAAAAACCGTTGATTGAGTGCAGCGGCGAGGTTATTTCATTCGATACCTTTGTCAAAAAAGTGCTTCTGTTTTTATTGAGTTTTGTAATGTATTCATGTTCAAACATGAGTTTGTTGAGCATTTTTTTGTTATTTGTTACATCTCTTACGGAAATAATTATTTTGTCTTCTCCGTCATCGTATTGCGAGGCTCTTATTTCCACAAAAATTTCCGTATCTTTTTGCAATTTTAATTTTACTATTGCGGAATCGTTCGATTTTGTAAGGTTATTGACAAGGTTAAAACCGCCGTCAAATATGTCGATTAGCTCAAGATTAAACAGCTCGTCACTGGATATGTCCAATATATTAAGCAGGTTTTCATTTGCATACAAAAGTTCGCCTGACGCTGAAACAACAAGTATTGCATCAGGATAATAACTTAAAATATTTTTTTCTTTTTTGGGTTTAAAAAACCAAGATAAAATGTTCATAAGTATAAAAAATCCCCTTAGTTCATAATCCTTTGACCATATTTAAATCTTTACCGGAATAATCTATATACTAACATAATATGAGCTGTGAACCAAAGTAAATTTTTTATGCAAAATATCAACTAAAATTTGTATTAATAAGCAATTGTTGAAAATGCTATAATTATCCTTATAAGGAATTTATGGACATGAGTAACAATTTTGACTACAAAGAATTTGCAAAAAGCCTGGAAACTCAATGTGTTGAGCTTATTCCCGCTGAATTTTGCACACAGGATAAAGACTACATAATTCAAAAAGTGTATGATTTTTCTTTGATGGCAGGTGAAGCCTTGTGCAATGACGACGTTTTGAACATTGACGCTCAATCAAAAGTGCTTATTGCACAAATGATTGCTGAATGGGCTTTTCATAAATCATGCGACCTCATCAGGGCAAATATTCCGGCACGATATCGTGATGAAATTTTGCAAAAAATCGCATTTGCGGTTTTTGAAGTCGCAAAACAAGGTTTTACCCAAAAAGTTCCTCAGAGGGACATTCTTAACTTAGCTGAATATCACGTTAATAAAACCTACAAAGAATGTATAGAAGACCTGACTAAAAGACACATTATCAGCCAAACTGATGCGCAAAACGCCCTGTCTTTATCAAACATTGATGAAATGGCGGCAAAAGAATCGGCTTCCCGAAAGCGCAAAAGCTTTATAACAGTTTGTTCGGATCTCTTTTTCGGCATAAAAGTTAAAATAAAAAATACGGCAGAAAAACTTAAGGAATCTGCTGCTGCTTATTTTTCAAATATATTTACCTGGATAATAATATCCTTTGCCATAGCGTTAGGTCTGCTGTTTTATTTCAAACCCGCTCAAAATATATTGGATGAAATTACAAAATTCGGTCTTAGCAGCGCAATAGCAATTGCTGCTTTTTTAATAATATTCAACACCTTTGTTGATTCAGAAAGAAAATTTTATAAAAAAATAAATATAATTGCAGGCGGAATTTGTGCAATAGTAGCTTTTGCATTGTTGAGTGTATCCATTTACGGAATTTTTGCGGGCTGCAATTTTTACGTTCCCTGTTGGCTAACAATAACAATAAGCGTGTTCTTGGGAATTTATTCCTTCAAAATTCTAATTGCTGTTGATATTCAAACACAGCTGGAACAGCTGGAGCAAATACGTCAAAAAATGCAATATATGTCAGCCCCTAATGTCATGTATGAAAGCCTCGGTGTTGATGTTATGGAAATTCAAATAGGCGCAGGGCTTTTGCCTGTTGCAGACCCTGATGCCGGCGGACAGTTACCTGCCAAAAATGCAGCGCTAAGACAACGCCTCACTGATGAACTCGGGTATATTCTGCCATCAATAAGGATTCGTGATTTTGCACAGCTGGACGCCAATGAATACTCGATTATTATAAGAGGCAGCGAAGCAGCTTCCGGCTTTGTGTATCCGGACAGATATATGGTGCTTGCACGGGAATGGGAAACAAAATGTAATACAATTCCGGAAGATGCAATAATTTCAGCCGCTCCGGAAGATAAATCCCCCTGTTACTGGCTGAGGGAACAAGATTTAAAAAACGTAAAAAACATCACCGCAACAAAACCCGCAGATGTAATAATAAACCATTTGAAAAAAATAGCAATAGAAAACGTTGACAGTATATTAACAACTGCCGATGTACTTAAATACCTTGAACTTGCTATTTATGACGAACAAATTACACTGGTGCAAAGCTTGCGCGACAGGCTGCCGGTGGAAGATATAAGAAAAATATTCGTAAACCTTATCAGAGAAGAAGTGTCAATAAAAGACGTTATGTTTATTGTTGACAGACTGAACGATTTTGCCAGATTCTCAAAATCTCCGGATGTTCTCTCCGAACAATTAAGAGGTGTTATGGCACGCAAAATTTGTCTAAAAAACTGCGACAGGGACAAAGTGCTTTACTCTGTAACGATTTGCGAAAAGTATGAAAAAATACTCTTAAAAAGCATTGAAGAAAGACAACAGTATATCACTTTCAACCTTAGTACCGATTTTAAATTTGAACTTATAGAAAATACGGGAAACGCAATGCTAAAAGCACACCAAATTGTCGGAAAACAACCGGTGATTCTCTGTCCGTCAAAAATCAGACTACCGCTATTCAGACTCTTAAAAGACTATATTCCTGCGGCAGTTGTTATCTCTTATGAGGAAATTGTTTCCGATATAAAAACTGAAACAGTAGGAGAAATTAAGGAAAATATATAAATATAAATGGCAAAAAAATTTTTCTTTATTTCTTATATAATTGTAATTGCAAATGCAAAGGCAAATGTAAGCCGAAATGTATAATAAAGCCTGCCATGAAAATTAATAATACAATACAGCGCAGAACTTATTACACTCGAAGTAATTGTAATAAATCATCTTCAAACAAAAATTTCAAAGGACGTATGTTAACCGGCCCAAAATTGTCACGGCTTGGTTCTGTGTCTTTTTTAACTTCTTTAGCCGGACAGGGGGTTGCTTTCTGCACAGGCAGCTTCACTGTTGCATTGGGTTCTGCCTGTTTAAGCGGCATCGGTATTTTAGCGGAAACGCTTGGTATGTTTGTCAAAAACGGAGAGCTGCTCAAACTGAAAAAACATATTGATTGGGTAAAATCAAAAAATATTGAAGAGGCTGCAAATTTTGCTCAACAGAATTTTAAAATAAGAAATTTTAAAGTGAATGACCTTGATACCGCAAACTGGATAAACGAAGGTTTGACAAAAATAAGTAATAAATTTCAAGGAAAAACATATATGCCCAGAGAAATTAAACTGGAACCTCTGGATTGGTGCGAATATAATCCTGATAACGGCGGGGTGGGTGCTTTATATGACCGTGCGGCAGATGGCATAACATTTAACCAAAATGCATATAAGGGGATTGACAAAAGGTTAAAAAACTATTTGCAGACTACATCTCTGTTTGAAGATGATTTTATATCTGTTCCGGGGACGGAAAATATTGATAATATTTACGATGTGCTGGAAAAGTATAAAACAAATCCTTCTTTACTTACAAATCCTGAAAAATTATCACTGTGATCATCTCTGACAAGAAGATTCGACATATACTACCAGATTGAAACACAGCCTGAAAAAGTGTTGGATTATTTAAAACAATGCCTTTCGGAAAATAAACCGGACAGCCATATGTACGGTAATATTAATTACAACAAATTCGATTACCTGTTTCATGAAATGGGGCATATGATAGATTTTAAAACACAAACCCCGTATTTCGAAATTAAAAATAAAATCAAAAATTCCAAAGTTTTTGAAAAACAGATAGATTCTATGGTAATCCCTCAAAATGCGGCAAAAAATAAAAGTGAATTTATTGCGGAAATTACGTCGGGTCAATTAAACGGTGATACTTATCCGGATGTAATAATGAAACTGTTTAACAAAGTTTGTAATATCAAAATTCCGCAATAAAAACACTAAGTTACATTTCTTAATATTTTTTTTGTGTTTTAGCAATTATTCAGAATATATATTTTTTATATATTTAAGAGAGTATATAAAAATTAAAGAGGAGTGTACAAAAGTTTATGGGTGACCTTTTTGGCGATTACAAAATTACTTTGCCTGATTTTTCACTTGTAGCACCGAGAGATGCGACTTATGTTCGTACGGATTTTATAACACAGGCTCAGGCGGAAATTTTAGCGGACTCAATTAACAGGCGCAAACAAGAGGTTGAGCAAAGCAAAAAAGAAGAAGCGGCAATCCGTCAAAAATATGAAACAGTTTCTAATATGATAAAGAATGATAAGGCTGCTCCAAAGAACCTGGATGTGGACAAAATGACGGATATGATTATGAATGCAGCTAATGAAACAGGGGTTGACCCTATAATTATAGCAAGCATTGCAAAGCAGGAAACTCATTACAACCAGAATGTTCCTACAGGCAACGGCAGCGGAATTATGCAGTTGACTTCAATATCCATAAAAGATATGTATCAGCGTCCTAATGTATATGATCCGCAAATGAAGCAGCTGATGAAAAAATATGGCAGTCTGGAAAAGATTTTTGCAGCAAAGAAAAAAGACCCTTCTTTGAACCTTGGAAACTTCGGAGAAATGCTCTATAAATACGGCGACTGGGAAAAACTCAGAAATGCGATGAGAAAAGATTCGCAGTTGAATATAACGCTTGGCGCATATCTTTTTAAGGCTAAATTGAATGCAGCAGACGGAGATGTTCATAAGGCTCTTGTAAATTATAACGGAAGCTCGCGTAAGCTTGCTTATGCAAAATCTGTTATGGGCTTTATTGATGAAGTCAACGCCCAACAGAAAAAGAGCATAAATTCTGTTGCATAATTTGTCGTAATTCAATACGGCTTATGCTTGCTCTTGATATTACGGCAAAAGCAATGGGTTCTGCTTCAACATAAATTGCTGGCTATGCTTTGTTTCAGGCATAGAATAAGCTTCTGTTCCGGAAACGTTAGTGTTTCGGAATTGTTAGTTGCGTGCTGAGAATCTTTTTTATGCATAGATTGTGGAAGCTTTATGAGAGGCAGCGTCTGCAAACACTTCTCATTGTTGCAATTCAAGTTATACTTCTTATGTTATTTTGAGTAATCTCTAAGCATCAGGGCAGTTGACGTCGGTTCACTGTTTAATATAACAATATTTTTTAAGTGTAACGGGTGAAGAATTTTTAATATATAGAATTTATTCTCAAATTGCAAAAGATATTTTGCACAGGCAAGTTTAATAATCCGTCGGGCAATTTAATTTGCATAATTTCTTATTAAAATACCATTGCTACAGATTAAGGAGATATGAATATGCCGCAATTTAACAACTCATGCAATGTGCAGCGTTGTGATAAAAAATTGACAAAAGAAGAACTTATTCGCGGAATCCGTTTTAACATTGCTGCAGAATACGAGGCAATACAGCTTTATGAACAGATTAAGGAATCTACGGACAACGAACTTGTACACAAGGTTTTAACTGATATTGCAAATGAGGAAAAAGAACATGCCGGCGAACTTTTTAAACTGCTCATCACTCTTGACCCTCAGGAAGCAAAATACTATGCCGAAGGTGCTCATGAGGTGGAAGATATGATGAAAGACAAAAAAGAACCGAAATAAAAGGAGATTTTTATGAGTCAGGTAGAAAAAACAAAAGAAAATTTGGAAATGTGCAATTGTTTAAAATGTCCTTCATACACAACTTCGTGCAAAATTAAAGAAGTGCCGCATAACCTTGTGGATATGTTAAAGGGCATAGAAAACGTTGACGGGCTTGAAAATCTGTTTTGTGCTTATACAAAAAGCAGATGCATAGACGAAGATAAAGGCTGCCTTTGCAATGTTTGCAGAGTCCATGAC
Source organism: Candidatus Gastranaerophilales bacterium (assembly GCA_944322935.1). Lineage (GTDB taxonomy): Bacteria > Cyanobacteriota > Vampirovibrionia > Gastranaerophilales > Gastranaerophilaceae > Limenecus. The sequence continues at coordinate 52,441 of CALUQO010000001.1, forward strand.
AAATACGATCTTGAAGAAGGTCATTACTGCATAACGGAAGGCGGTTATTAAAAGTATTGTAAAGTCTTATCAGTCCCCCGATGCTCTACGCTATATGGGGGATTGATATTGCGGTTGCCGGTAAAGGACTTTATAATAAATATGTATTTACATAATTTATGAGGTCTTAATGGATATATTTAATGCTTGGCAGCTCTGGTGTATAGCGGGGGTTGTGTTTTTTATTATAGAAATGTTTACGCCGGTGATGTTCTTTTTTAATCTTGCACTTGCGTGTTTTATAGCTGCAATATGTGCTGCTTGCGGGATTTTGCCAATTGTTCAGGTAATAATTTTTGCGGTATTCTCCGTAATATTTTTAATCTGGCTCAGACCCGTGCTTGTAAAATATAAAAACAAACCCGAAAACGAAACCGTAGATATGTATGTCGGCAAAGCTGCAAAAGTTTTAAAAACAGTTACAAAAGACGGCGGACGTATTTATATTTTTGATGAAGAATGGCCGGCTGTATCTCTTAACGAAAATGACGTGTTCAATGAAGGTGAATTCGTTATTATTGAAAAAACAGAAAACATGCTTATGTATGTTAAAGGAAAGAATGCCGGTTAATGTGTATAGTTTTTGTCGAAAAAAATGAAGAAATAATTGTGGAAAAATTCGGAAAATTCCACAGGAAACTAACCGAAGGTGTTCATTTTTTGCTGCCTTTTGTGGAAAAAGTCAGAGGACTGCAGGATCCTGCAAATCCTAAAAAATTTATTAATAACGGCAAAATTAAAACACCCGAAGAGATTTTTTATTTTCCGAAAGACGACAGGATTTTCTTTGCAAAAGATAAGTCCCAATTGCAGATGAGGGCTGAAATTACATATAGGATTGAAGATTCATATAAAGCCGTATATGAGGTGGATTATTTGTTTGATGCAATTAATCAGCTTTGTGCCGGTATTATACAAAGCAGGCTTTTAGATGCACCGGACGGGGTTGAGCAGATAGAATATCTTCACAAACTTACCCAAAATGTGATAGAAACTGCAAATGAATATTCTCAAAAATGGGGGGTAAAAATTTTAAAATTTGAACTCAAACAAATTACTGACACTAACGGAGTAAGACAAAATTTTGGATAAGTAATAAGTATAAGTAAAAAGAAAAGGAGAGAAAATGGGAATTTTACTAATTGTATTACTGGTATTGATAGTATGCTATTTCCTTGCGGGTATCAAAATTATTCAACAGGAAGAAGCAATGATTATTGAAAGACTCGGGGCTTTTGAAAAAGTTCTTTATGCGGGATTTCATTTGATTATACCGTTTTTTGAATATCCCCGTAAGATTCAATGGAAAGATACACAAAAAACTCCGGACGGAAGAACATACTCTTTCTATTCGGAAAAAACTGTTATTGACCTTCGTGAATCCGTAATGGACATCCCAAGACAAAACGTAATCACAAAAGATAACGTGTCAATTTCAATTAACGCTTTGATTTACTTCCAGATTATGGATGCAAAAAGCGTTGTTTACCGCATTCAAAACCTGCCCGAAGCAATCGAAAAACTTACTCTCACAACAATGAGAAACGTAATCGGTGATATGGTGCTTGATGAGACACTTTCTTCCCGTGATACAATCAACGCCAAATTGAGAGAAACGCTTGATGAAGCCTCCAATAAATGGGGCGTAAAAGTTAACAGAATCGAGCTGCAGGAAATTACTCCGCCTGCTGATGTTCAAGCTTCAATGGAAAAACAGGTTAAAGCAGAAAGAGAAAAACGTGCTGCTATCTATGAAGCAGAAGGTTTGAAACAGGCTGCAATCTTAAAAGCAGAAGGTGAAAAAACCGCTGCAATCAACAAAGCGGAAGGTCAAAAACAATCAGCAATTCTTGAAGCCGAAGGTGAAAAAGAAGCTGCAAGACTTATTGCGGAAGGTCAGGCTGCAGCAAGAGTAAAACAGGCAGAAGCTGAAGCTACCGCAATCGGCAAAACAATCGAAGCTATACAAGACCACGGTCAGCCGGATAAATACCTTATTGCAGTAAGATATCTGGATACTTTAAAAGAAATGGTGGAAGGCGAAAACAACAAAGTTGTTTATATGCCTTATGAAGCAACAGGTATATTAAGCTCTGTTGACGGTATTAAACAAATGCTTGACGGTGCTAAAGTTCAATAAATAAAATAAAAAAACAACTGAAAAGCCTGCTTAAAAATTAATTTTAAGCAGGCTTTTTGTTAACAAAATTTACAAAAAGTCAATTTTTTTGTTGTAAATGTTTTTATAAAAATATATAGGGATAACGGGGAGATTATTAATGTTTAATTCTGTATCTTATTCAAAGGAAGCACAAAACTATTATGAATCAACGTATGCTTCTACACCAATTAACAGCGATAATAAAGTTGCACGCTCTATAAAAAAAGGCGACAATTTATGGAATATTGCGAAGGAGCATCTTAAAAAAGAAGATGCATCAAACGCCGAAATTTTGGATATGATGTATAAAATAGCCAAACTTAACAACAAAAGCTCTATTGAAGCTGCTAACAATCTTGATGTTAATGAAATAATTTATCTGCCAGGGAAAAATAAGCCGTCAAGCTCTAATAACCCTGTCGAAAATGCGTTTGATGTTTCGCAAAAAATTAATGATATCATTGTTCCTAAGGGCGATGCAACATATAACCAGAAAGCGCTATATCGTTTGCAGAATATAAAAAATATTCCGCAGGATTTGTATAAAGAACATGCGCAGGCTGGGGTCGGCTATTGGGACAAAACTCTGAGCGACAAAAATAACAAATTTGTAATATCAAAATCAACTTCGTATTCTCCAGTTATTTATACAGGATTGTCTGTTATAAAGAAAGAAAATAACAATCCGTACGGCAAAACCGAAGGGCAAATGTATATAGAAGTTGATAAACAAGGACAGGTAAAAGATATTTGCTTTGAAGTACCGGGAGTAAATATTTCAGATACGAGTTTTGATTATCAACTTGACAGGGACGGTAACTTATACAAGCATACAGGATTTTTTGACAGGTATGAAAAAATAGGTCAGCTTCCGGCAGAGCAGTATCAAAACTTAATTAATCAAGCGCAGGAATATTTTGACAATAATGTCAAATAATTCGTTGCGTAAACAAAGTAAGCTGATTATCTTACTAAAACAGATAAATACTTCAAAATCTATTTGTATGCCAAAATAATTGTTGTAAGCTCATCAATGCTGTCAACAATTATTTTGGCATCATGTTCTTTAAGAAAAATTTTATCTTTGTACCCCCAGCTTACGCTTATACAAGGGATACCTGCATTTTTTGCCGTTTGTACATCAACCTCAGAATCACCGACATACAAACAGCTGTTTGTACAATCAAGTTTTTGTACAATATTTAACACACCGTCCGGGCAGGGTTTTTTTCTTATACCGGTGCACTCCCCGTTAGCAATTTTTATTAAATCTCCAAAATAACGGATACACAATTCTTTTACAGCAGAATCAAATTTGTTGGACACAACAGCACAGGTTATACCGTTTTGGTTTAACGTTTTAAGCATTTCAACAATTCCATCATATGGGCGTGTTTTTTCATACATTGTTTTTGAATAATGTTCTTTAAATATTTTCAGACAAGCCTCAAAATTAGCGTTAGCCTCTCCTTCCGGTATTGCCCGTTCAATGAGTTTGCGCACACCGTCTCCGACAAAATTTCTTATGTCATTAATATCATATTGTTTGTATCCGAAATATGATAAAGCGTAATTTGTGCTTTCCGTAAGATTTTCCAGTGTGTAAAGAAGGGTGCCGTCTAAATCAAAGATTACAGCTTTTATCATTCCTGCCCCTTTTCTTTGAGTTTTCTGTATGCCTGAGAGTTTATCTCGCCTCCGACAAGCATCATCAAAGATGAATAATACAGCCATACCATAAGCATTACAAATGCACCGATTGAACCGTAAACCCTGTTATATGTATGCAGGTTGTTAATGTAAACTGAAAAACACCATGAGCCGAACAACCAGCAAAAGCAGAAAAACAAAGTCCCAGGCAGTGCTGCCTTGCTTTTTAGTTTATCAGATCCTTCCCATGCGGGCAGAAGAAAATAGTTTAAATATGCGGTTAAATATAATGCCATAAAAGCAAAAAACCACCGGCCAATCATAAACACCGCAATAAAAAGTGTAGACAGGTTAACAAAATTAAGTACAAACTGCAAAATCACTTTGCCGAATATAACCATGTTTATGATAATAAACAGAAAAAATATGTTAACAAATACCATCAATACGGATATTGTCCTTGTTACGACAAGATTTCTGTGTTCCTCTATTCCAAGAGCTCGATTCATACCCTTGATTATACAAAATATAGCGTTTGATGATAAAAACACTGTTATTATAAAACCGAAAACAGCAACTATCCCCCCGTGCTGAAAAATAAGGACTTCATTTAATACTTCTTTTATCAGGTTAACCGAATCTGTCGGGGCAACGGAATCTAAAAAATGGATAATCGGCATAAATTGCGAGCGTTTGCCAAGCAGCGTAAAAAAGGACATCATAAACAGCATAAACGGAAATATTCCGATAGCAAACCAAAAACCCATTTCTGCCGCCATACCCATAAAATCATCAATGATAATACGGTTTATCAGATTTTTTAAATAGTTAAATGTCTTTTGTAAGAAGTCCATTTACGTTATCCCAAAACTTTTCTGATTTCTTCAACAAGTTTGTTTTTCGCTATATTTAGAGGTTTGCGTATTGTGCATCCAGCAGCAAAAGTGTGACCGCCGCCGCCAAATACCTGAGCAACAACGCTTACATCTGCAGTTTTACTTCTCAGGCTTACCTTAGACGTATTTTCATCCACCTCTTTAATAACATAAGATACTTCTGTTGTATTTATACGGCGTAATTCCTCTACTAAGCCTTCCGTGTAATCGTTTGTTGCATGGAATTTTTCCATATCTTTGTTTGTAATACAAATTCCTGCAATTTTGTTATTGTCGCTAAATTCCGCGTTAATCATGCAATTTGCGTGAAGCAGTACCATATTTCTCGGCTTTGATTCATAGCAATATCGTGAAATTGTAGCGGGTTCTGCGCCAAGCTGTATTAACTCAGCTGCTTTTTGAAGTGTCTGTGCTGTAGTATTTTCGTACCTGAATCCGCCGGTATCCGTTAATATTGCAGCGAATAATGCCCACGCTGTATTTTTATCCGTTTTCAACGCAAGTGCTTTAAAAATATCAAACAGAACTTCGCCGCAGCTGCAAGCGTCTCCGCGTACAAAGTTTATTGTGCCGAAATTTGTATTTGTTTTGTGGTGGTCAATATTCATCCGTATATTTGTTTTTTCAAATAACGGAAGAGAATCTCCCATCCTGTCTTTTGCCGCAATATCGACAGATATAGCCAAATCATACTGTATTGTGCTCACCTCTGCGGACTTTTTGGCGCGTTCAATAAAAGGGATAAATTTATAAATCTCAGGAATAATGCCGTTGTATACCATATCAACATCATCTTGAGAAAACCCGAAATTGTTTAAAATAATCCCATATAATGCACTCATCGAACCCAGTGTATCTCCGTCGGGATTTACATGGGAAATAATCAATATCTTTTTGGCATTTTGTATGGTTGTTTTAAATAATTCATAATCCATAGAAGTATTATAATATAAAATTTGCAAGTTGTCTGATAAATTTGACCGTTGTTGTTACAACAGTCTGAAGGAGCCCTTCTTTTTTTTGTATACAAATCACGCAGAACCTGTTTTTCTTAATAGCATAATAAGAAAACGACCTATAGCAGAGTGAAAATTCGCCTAATTCCTTGTAAGCATTACGTAAAAAGTTCGCACTTTATCTCGAACTATTGCGGACAAGATTAAGAAAAGCTTAAATTTTTACGTATAAGTTTCGGACTTGATATAATAAAGGTATGGAAAAAATAGAAGTTAATTTTAAAAAAATTGTAGAAAAACTTGATTCTCCTGTTCTTGCTGTTGATGATGACAACAAAATAGTCTATGCAAACACCGGATTTTGCTCTTTGTTCAATACAAACTGCGAATTGATAACGGGCAAAAATCTGTATGACTTTTTGCCTGAGGACAAAGATACTGTTGTGATTAAAAATTATACGTATAAGATAACAAAATACGATGATGAGTATTATTCTTACTATTATTTGAGTGTTGCGGACAGTCAAATGGAAAAGATATACTCGGATTTTATTTCAACGGTAAGCCATGAATTAAGAACACCGCTTACGAGTATAAGAGGCTTTGCCGATACAATGCTAATGTCTTATGACAAGCTTGATAAAGCACAGATACAAAAGTTTTTGACGATAATAAAGGAGCAGTCTAACAGGCTTATAAAACTGGTGGAAAATCTTTTATCCGTTTCAAAAATTCAGGTTCAACACAGCAATCTTGTGTTCAAATCAGTTAACGCAAAATCAGTGATAGAACAGGTTGCGTATATATTAAAAAATCAGTATCCGACGCATCCGTTTGAAATTCAGTGCGCTTCTTATGTGCCGAATATCCTCGTTGATGAAAGCAAATTCCAGCAGATAATGATTAACCTGATGGATAATGCTGCAAAGTATTCTTATGAAAAAGGTGCGGTAATCGTAGAAATTGCTGATTCGCAAAAAGAAAATTTCGTCAGCATAAAGGTAAAAGATCACGGAGTAGGTATTGAGCCTGAAAATATGGGGCGCATTTTTGAAAAATTTACAAGGATAGAAAACCATCTGACTAGAAAAACGCAGGGCAGCGGTCTGGGGCTTTATATAGTAAAAGATTTGATTGAAAAAATGGGTGGACAAATATTTGTTGAAAGTTCAACAGAACTGCCAAAAAGCGGCTCTGTATTTGAAATTCTGCTGCCTGTTGCGTCATACACAAACCAGAGTAAGAAAAGATTGGAGGACAGATAATGTTATCCAAACTCGTTTTGATTATTGATAAAAGAAAAGAATTACCGGCAAAATACAAAAAACTCGTTGAAAATAACGGTGTAAGTGCTGTTTTAACTGAAAATTTTGAAGAAGGACTTGAAATTTTAACAAGCTATGAACCGGATATGATACTTGTGTCAGACAGTCTGGAAACTCCGCTTGCAGACAATGTAAAAAAACTAAGAATGTTAGGTTATCCTGCAAGACCTTGTATTATAGCAGTTTCTAAATCGGATGACCTGAAAGATAAACTCTCTGTTTTAGATGCAGGTGCCGACGATTTTTTTAGTGAACCTATTGAATCCGAAGAATTTAAAGCAAGAATAAACGCCCATTTAAGACGACATTTTGAAAGCATGCTGGATGATGTTACACGTCTGCCTGATACCAAATTTTCTTTAAAAACGTTAAAAAGAACCATTATCGAAAATGAAAAATGGGCAGGCATGCTTGTTCGAATAAATGAGTTTGAAGCTTACAAAGAAATATACGGAGAACTTGCGGCAGATAAAATGCTGCAGACTTATACGGCTATAATCAGTTCTGCGCTTGACGAACAAGATTTCTTCGGAGAACTTTCTCAGGGTGAGTTTTTAATTTTAACTAACCCGCTTAAAGCGGAACATATTGCATCTTTTCTTGTGTATGCATTTGAAGCTATAGTAAAAAAGTTTTACAGCGAAGAAGATGCAAAATGCGGGTATATAACTCTTTACGGTGATGATAACGCAGGAAAACGCGTGAATCTTGTTTCCACAAGTATTGGTATTATCTCAAGCGAATATCAGACATACATTAGTGTAAATTCCGCATTAAATGCTCTTTATGCTACCTGCAAACTTGCTCAGTATTCAACATCCGGAACCGACTCTTCATACCTTGTTGAAAGAACAAAACTTAGTGCAGATAATGCCGTTCTGCACAAGGAATATAACAATAAAGTACTCGTTGTAGAACCTGATGAAGCATTGAACTACCTTTTAAAAACCACTGCTCAAATGCAAGGATACGAAGTAGCATCGGCGCAGGATTATACTATTGCACAAAATCTTATTAAAACTTTTGATCCCGCTCTTATTGTGCTTGATGCGGGTGATGCTGATACGCTTAAAGGGCTTGAGCTTTGCAAAAAACTTAAAAAGGATAAAAAGTTTAAAGACAAAAAAATAATACTCTCAACAATAATTCATGATAAGAAAATGGCGCTTAATGCCGGAGCAGATTTGTATTTGCCAAAGCCATACGAGCTTTTGGGAATATTCAACTGGATTGAGCAGATGATAAAAGAGTTTAACTATTGATGAGCTGCCGTAATTGCTTTTTTAAACTCTTCCACATCCTCTTTGGTATCAATGCCGATTGGTTTTATATTCACTATTGAAGTAATTATCCTCATGCCGGATTGCAAAGCACGCAGCTGCTCTAAGCTTTCGGCTTTTTCCAGCATTGTTTGATTTAGAGAAGTCATTTTAAACAAAGCCTCTCTTTTATAACCGTAAAGTCCTATGTGACCGTAGAAAACAGCTTCGCCAATATTTCTTTCGTAAGGAATTTTTGAACGTGAAAAATAAAGAGCAAAGTTGTTGTTGTCAATAACACATTTCACAAGATTCGGATTTTCAACTTCATCTTTATCTGTTATAACTCTTAAAAGTGTTGCGATATCAGCATCTTTACCGGATTTTAGCGCGGTTATAACCCCATCTATGGCTTCGGGGGTAATCATAGGTTCATCGCCCTGAAGATTAACAATGTATTCAAAGTCTTCATGGCGTGAGGCTACTTCTGCAATTCTGTCGGAACCGCATTTGTGGTCTGCTCTTGTCATTTCTGCGTTGCCGCCAAAGGATTTTACAGAATTGTAAATTTTTTCATGGTCTGTTGCAACAATCACAGTGTCTGCCTGTTTTACGGCTGATGCCTTCTCGTAAACCCATTGGATAATAGGCTTTCCGTCAACTTCGATTAACGGTTTTGCGTGGAGTCTTGTTGATGCATATCTTGAAGGTATGATGATTGCTGTTTTTGTCATTATTTTTACTCTTTCGTATTTTCTTTTTAATTCTGATATAATTATATTACAAAACAGAGGGAGCGGTTAACGTTGGCAATTTTTTCGGATAACGATAATATTCAAAAAACATTAAAAATTGAACGTGATAAAAAAAACGAAAACCTTGAGTCTAAAGAAATAGGCTATGATAGGGCTTTTGAAAATAACATACGTCCGCAGACTCTTGAAGAGTACATAGGACAAACCGCACTGAAAAGTACTTTAAAAATTTCGATTGAGGCTGCTCAAAAAAGAAATAAACAAATAGACCACATGCTGTTTTACGGCCCCCCGGGACTTGGTAAAACAACGCTTGCTTCTGTTATAGCTAACGAGTTAAAAACCAAAATTAAAATCACTTCTGCCCCTGCTCTGGAGCGTCCGAGAGATATTATCGGTATACTGATGTCTTTAAAAAACGGCGAAATTCTTTTTATAGATGAAATTCACCGCTTAAACAAGGTTACGGAAGAAATCTTGTATCCGGCTATGGAAGATTTTTTTCTTGATATGACAACAGGCAAGGCGCAAACCGTAAAAACTCTGAGAGTTCCTCTGCCGAAATTTACGCTTATCGGTGCCACAACAAAAGCCGGAGCATTGTCGGGTCCTCTTCGTGACAGGTTCGGGATAATACACAGGCTGCAGTTTTATACAATTGATGAGCTTGCGCAGGTAATATCAAGAACAGCAAAAATTTTAGAAATTGATATAGATGAAGAAGGTGCAAAAACTATCGCAAGCCGCTCAAGAGGCACTCCGAGAATTGCAAACAGGCTGGTGAAAAGGGTTGCGGATTATGCTCTTGTAAAAGCTGACGCCAAAATTACAAAACCCGTTGCGATAGAAGCGCTTAACAATCTGCACATTGATGAAAGCGGTCTGGATTCAACCGACAGAGAGATGATGAAGCTTATTATCGAAAAATACGACGGCGGCCCCGTCGGGCTGGAAACTATTGCCGCTGCACTTGGTGAGGATTCAAGAACAATCGAAGATGTTTATGAACCGTACCTTTTGCAGGAAGGTTTTATACAAAGAACCCCCAGAGGCAGAAGAGTTTCTCCGGAAGGTTACAGAATGCTTGGATACAAATTACCCTCAAACCCTTCGGGACAACAGAGTTTGTTTTGAATTTTTTTGGTTTGACGTATATTTTTTGAAATTATCTTTGTAACAAAATTTAAACAAATATAAAAATTTGTTTCCATTCTTTACTACAAAAGTGGTAATATTTAATAAAAAAAGGGAAAAAGATTTATGAAAGTTACTGCTGTCTCTGCGAATGGACAAAATCGCATTAATTGTGCTGGAAAAAATCAGAAGAATAATCCGGCTTTTGAGGGTGTTTATGTTAAAGGTCTAAAACAACAGGATATTTTGAACCTGTATGAAGACGGGCCAGGCATTTGGAGAATGATAAAAAACGTTACTCCTTATTTAAAAGAAAAATTTCCGATGTTTCATACGGTTATTCAGGTAGGCAGAAATTATTTCCGTGATATTAATGTTTCATTTATCAGAAACAAAGCAATGGATCATGAGCTGAAAAATTATATTGTTAACAAAAACAGCTCAACGTTCCAATTACCGGATTATATTGTAGATTCTTTCAGGTACGGAAGTGATGATTTTGCCGGATTTTTGGACGGAAAAAATTACACACCTATGCTAAAAATGCAATACGGAAAACTTGGTGAAGCGGATGCAACAAACCGTTTTATGAGATTTATACGCACAAACAATCAGGACTCGGTCATAAGATATATGTATGAAAACGAGGGTTCAACAATAACAAATAACATATAGATAACAGTAAATGGTCTGAGGTAAAAAATAATGAAAATAAATTCAATAAATAACAGTCTGACAGTTCATAACTCCCGCAAAAATAACAACAAACATAAACCTGCTTTTGGGGCTAAGGTACAGTACTTTGATGTTGTAAAAGATGTTGTTTCCAATGAATTAATAGACATAACCAAGGGCCCGCTAAAAACATTAACGGATAGAATCATACCTTATTTGCAAAGGCTGGATGATGACAATTTGATAATAACAATCAGCGGTACCCAAAAAAAACCAGGGTTTCTGGATCTTTTTAAAAGCAAACCCGATCAGGGGCTTAAATTTGATTTAAATTATTTTGACGCAAAAAGATTCTATAATAAATTTATGTCCGATGCAGAACTGCCAAAATTTTTGGATCCTGAATATTTAAAAGGTTTCAAAAGAAAAGACGAAGTGCTTATGAATACACTTACGGAAACCATCGGTGTCGGGAAAATATACAGGCCCGACAAAGGCGAAACTCCGGAACAATTTATTGGTGAGGTTATACCCAAAATACAAGAACATCTGAGAATTATGCCCAAACTCATAACAGAGGGCAGAGCTGATATAAAATACGATACAAAATTTCAACACTTTGTACAAAACGGTCAGATTGACCCGACTCAAAGAAGACCCTGGAATCTTTACAGGGGGATTGAATTTGATTATCCCAAAATAGAGTTTACGGACATGAAACAAGTTGTGTGATTTTAAATTTGCAAAACTGTCGTTAAGAAATAAAAAGTCTGACGGCAGTTTTGTTTGATAATTTATTTTACGAGTGCTTTGGCTATTTTATAAAAATCTTTCATTCTTTCGGGATTATTTTCTAGAATGTTTTCAATTTCCGCCTTTAAATCTTCTGTTGTGTTATGATGCTCAAACTGAAAAACATCACTAAAATCTGCATCAAGTACAATTAAAATTTTTTCAAGAGTAGATATTAACGGATAATTTCTGCCTGTGACAATATTACTTAGAGTGGTCGGCTCTACACCAATGATTTCGGCAAGTTTTTCCTGACTGATATTTTTTTGCTTTATTAATTCTTTTATACGTTTACCAAGCAGCTTTTTTTTATCCATATTTTCAACTTTCAGTTTGCTACCTTTTTAATCGTACAAAATAAAACAAAACGCCGACATAAAATTATACTGACTTTGCAGCCGAGAAATCAGTATAAATATAAAAACATACCAAAATCTCCCGCGTATGCAAAATTTATTCAAACTTCACATGTTGCTAAACCCTACGCACAAAAACTTTTAAGTCTCTCTGTTTTGTTGCACACAAAAATCACAATCGCAGCGTCAGAAGCGGGTTTGATTTTTACATATAATACGCAACTAGCTGGCACAAACGAATTATTTTATCCGCAAAAAGAGAAATCAGCACTGAGGCCACTGCACAAGCATACAGAATATACTTTGAGGATATCAGTCTTGTATCCGTCACAATTTCTGTTTCTATACGTCTGAACATCGCTCTGATTATACGCCAGTATGCGTATATCATAATTACTGACGAAACAAGTGCCGCCAGCAAAAACGGAAGGAACACAAATCCGGAACGAGCTACTGCAGAAAAAACATACAACTTAGCAACAAAACCACACGTAGGAGCTACCCCTGCAAGTGCGATAAGTATTATTGTAAACGCTATTACATAATACGGTCTGTGATACAATATCCCCTTCAAGTCGTCCAGTTTTTCAAGCTTTGCAGAGTTATACAGCAATATGATTGCCGCCCAGGCTCCTATATTTACGAACATATAACAAAACAAATAAAACAATACACTCGACAAACTGTAAACAGAAAACACGCATAATCCCAAAAGCATTATACCGGATTGAACACTCATTGAATAGGCCATGAGACGTTTGAGGTTTTCCTGCCTTATTGCGGACAAAGAGCCAAAAAGTATTGTTAACACAGCAATAAACGCCAGTACTATTTTCATTGTAAAAGTATAAGTCAAAAAAGTCATAAGTATTCTGGACAAAGCCCCAAAACATGCCAGCACCGGAATACAAGACATATATGCGCCGATAGGATAATTCGCCCCCTCAAACGTATCGGGCAGCCAGCTTGAAAAAGGCACAAGCCCCAGTTTAAACAGCATGGTACAAATCATCAGTATCAATGCAAAGGTGAGCAGTATTTGAGAAGGGTTCTGGCTGAAACACAGGCTGACCTTTGCATAATCCAGCTGTGCGCACATTCCGTATATAATCGACAGTCCCATCAAAAAGAAAGACGAAACCACTGCCCCCTGCACAAGGTATCCGAAGGTAAGCTGTTTTGCGTTAGGGCTTTTGTTCAAAGCCAAAAGCAGATAACAGCTCAGTCCCAGTGCCTCGAGCGCAACAAAAAGAGACACAAAATTAACCGAGCTGACAGCACACATTGCAAAAAGCAGACCCGACAAAAATACACAGAAATACTCGGACGCCCTATCACGCTTTTCCCGTATCATATTGCGTGAAAGCAGAACCAGAAAGAAACCGCTGCTTAAAATGAGTATTTTAAAAAACACTGTATAAATGTTTGTTAAAAACATATTGTCAAACGCAAACACCTCGGGATCTATCTGTAAATATATTGTGGAGCCTATGGCCAGCACAATTCCAAGAAGCGTTGTCCATTTTGATATACGATAAACCGACATCCCTGCAAATAAGGAGAACACAAGATTTATAACGACGAATATCAGTATAATAAATTCGGGCAAATATGCGGCTACAAGTTCTGACATTATTCCTCTCACACCTATAGAATTTTCACACCTGAAGTATATCCAAAATTATACTGGAAACAGACTGATAAATTTGAATTATACTCATCGGATTTATACCAAAATACACAATCACAAGACACAAGGCGCTAAGTACGCTTGTTTCCTGAGGAGAAAGATCCTTAACCCCTTTCCATTGTTCCAAAAGCACAGAACAAAATACTTTATAGAAGAAATATAGAATATACCCAGCAGACACCATCATTGCCACAAGCCCTATTGCTGCACTGATTTTGACAAGCAGCTGCTGATCAAGGTTGGATAACATTGCGCCTGCAAGCACCATTAATTTTGGTGTAAACATCATCAAGAACGGTATTCCTATCGCGGCAAAGCAGATTATAAGCGCCAGATACATACACTTTGGCATAACCTGTCCCAAACCGCCAAGAGCTGTTATATAAGTGGTTTTGGTTCTAAACTCTACGCTTGAAATCACCACAAAAAGCGCAGCGTACACAACAGCACACGCTATTGTCATGAACACAGCACCGTTAAATCCTGTTTGGTTTAATGCTGCAAGACCCAGCATAACAAAGCCTGTCGCTGCAACATTAGAATACGATACCATTTTTTTTACACCTGCCTGAATAACGGATAAAGCCCCGCAATAAATGATATTAAGCAGTCCCCATACCATTAAAACAGGTGCAAAGAGTTTGAATATTTCTGGAAATACCTGCATATTAAAGCGAATCAGCCCGTAAACACCCGTTGCACTTAACATAGCGGCAAGCAATATATTTACAGGTGCTGCAGACTTGCTCTGTATATCAGGATACCAATTGTGAAAAGGTACAAGAGGTATCCTCACAACAAAGCCTATGAGAAAGTTTACAAACACCATTACCTGAAACCACATCGGATAAATCTTTTCATCCATGTTAAGTGATTCGATGTTTGCTGTCAGCACATTACTTACTGCAAAATTGTAATAATACAAAATCAACATACCAAAAAACAGGAACATATTGGCAACAAAAGAAGAGAGCGTAAATTTTATCGCAGCTCCTCTTGCCTCTGAGTTCCCCCACTGAGAAACAAGAAAATAAACAGGTACAAGCAAAAGTTCCCAGAAAACAAAGAACAAAAACATATCCTTAGCGCAGAATATGCCAAGAACAGCGGATTCCAGCAAAAACACCATTGAATAATAGAGTTTATGTTTTGTTCTTATGTGCATTTTACTCATAAACAGTGCAATTAATACAATAAACGTTGTTAGTACAGACAACAGCAAGGTCATCCCGTCAACAGCAAACTTTGCGCTGATACCAAGTGTCTTAAGCCAGCTCATACCAAAAAACGTAAGCTCTTTTTCAAAAGACATTCCGTACATACTTGCATCAAAAAACAGCAAAAACAAAAGGGAATATACAAAATGCAGACCGGCAAACCACTTTGCAAAACGTCTTATTCTAACCTGATGGTTAGGAAACACAGGCAGCATTATCAATATTGCCGCTATAACAGGAAGAAATATTAACCATATTAAAGATAAAAAATTCATCTATAAAACCCCTTAATTAGCCCTTTATAAGTAAAACATAAAATATCAAAACAAATGTAAGTATTGCTACAAGCCCAAGCAGCGAGTATATTAAATACGACTGAAAATTGCCGCCCTGGAAGCGTCCGCTTACATAAGACAGCGCCCTAAAAAGCAATGCAACCAAATTTATAAATGTTTCAACAACATATTTTTCTATCCAACCCGCAACACGACAAAGCGGAATAAAAAACCTGTTGGCTATACCAAAAGACACAAATATAAAAATAAGAACAGGAATAGTCCACCAGAAATTCTTGGATAGCTCAAAAAAGAACGGGTTTAGCCTGATAAACAAAAACACACCTACAAGCGCAAAAAGGCTGTTTTGATACAGAATTATTTTTGAAGTGTCAGTTTTATTACTGGATTCAAACGTTATATAAATAAATGCCTGCATAAATTTCATTATCACTACAAACATAAGCAGCGAGCAGAAAAATACAAAAACAGGTTCGGCCATAAGCGAATGGATACTTCCCGCAATATTGCCAATATTCGAATAAGCAAGAGCAGATAATCCGGAAAGCTCATTATACACAACGGAAAAATACATTGTGACAAGAACATCCAAAAGTAATATTAAATCACCGACTCTGTTAAAGATGTAAGATTTTATTGCAGCTTTAGACTCTGCTCTGTTTTCAAAATCAAAATTTATCAAAAGGTAGCTTGCAACCCCAGCAACTTCGCAGAACAAATATGTCTGGAACAGATTAGAGCTGATAAATATACCATTCAAACCAAGGGCAAAAAAGTTTATATACAAAAGCAAACGTGAAAAATCATTATGCTCCCTAAGCTTGAAAAACGCAAAATTCTGTATAAAAAATGCCGCCACGTTAGTAAGTAAAACAAAGCTTACAGCTGTTTTATCTATGTATGTTCCCATATAAAGACTGATATTTTCAAGCGATATCCATTGAAAATTTTGGGTTAATGACAGATTTTTCATTACAGAAAAATCAAACACCGCAGCAGAAAATATCATACATATAAATGCAGATATTATACTTATTGAAAAAATTGTTGCCTTATCAATTCTGTTAGAAATAAGACGATTAAACCCTATTATCAAACATATAATAAGAGGCAGAAAAACAACAAGATTTATGTTATCCGTAAAAAACTCCATTAATTCTCCTTATCTTTAATTTTTTCAGCATCAAGATACTCGTTTGCCTGATAAATTTTATACAAAATTACAAGCGCAATGATTGTTTGTATTACAGCGAGAATAAGCACAAAAACGCTTATCATATTGGCATTTTCCATACTTCTGTCGCAATAATAGCCGAATGCGGCAAAATTTATCACTGAGGAAACCGACATTATAAAAAGCGACATTACCGTCCTTAACATGTTACGGGAAATCAAAACTCCCAACAATCCTGTCAAAAACAATATCAAAGACAAAATTAAAAAATGAGCAAGACCTATATTAAGCAATGAATTTATCATAACTTATTTTCCTCCTGCTCTTTAGGCTGCTCCACAGAAAGCGAATTATCCAAAAAGACTCTCAAAACGACTGCCGACACCAGCACAAACACCCCGACCAGACTCAATGGATAAAGGTAATGCCTGAAATTCACCGTGTCAAAAGATTTTTCTACTACCGCATTGAAAAAAGAATAAAGCGAGCTGTCAAATTCCTGAAAGAAATACAATACAAACAATCCGCCGAATAACAGGACAAACACACTGCTTACAAGTATTTTGGAAAAAGGTGCAAGCCCCAATCTTAAATTTATTCGTCCTATTTTTTTTATCAAAAGGAAAATATACACAGACAAAAACAATCCGCAAAGTATAAACTGAAACACCGAAAGATAAACAGAGTTTAAGTATAAATATATAAGGCTAGAAAAACACACAAACAAAAATAAAGATATCGCAGACAGATACATCATTGGTGCAAATATTATCCCAAATGCAGAGCAGATGATTCCAAAAAACAGAAAATAAAAATATATCAAATTTGTAACCACTCTGCACTCCTGTAATGTGTGTCTTTTTTATTTATACCACATATTGATGATGTTATAATTAGAATGTTGTGAATTATTAAGTTCAATTTTTATATGAAAAAAAATATTTTTATTATAACAATGCTTTTATGTTTTCTGTTGTGTTATTATACGCCGAAAACAAACGCAGAAACAGCGGAGCCCTTAAAAAATGAACCCCTTGCAAATTCTTACTGCGCAAAAGGCGACAAAATCCTTGATTACTATGAAAAACTTTCAGACAAAACAGACTCGAATAAATATCTGATTGCTGCTAAGTATTATTATTATCAGGCGGCAAGGGTTGATATTTCAAATCAGAATTCCTTTGTCGGAATGGCAAGAATTTCTCTTTATCAGGGAAAAACCAAAGATGCAAAAAATGCGCTTATGATTGCGCTAAATGTTAACGAAAAGAATCCCAAAGTAAGCTTTTATCTTGGCGAGGCATTTTTTATGGAGCAAGAGTACTTTCAGGCTATAGATTTTTATACCTGGGCGTATTCGAACGGATACCAAAAAGATTTCAAAACAAATTACAAACTCGGGGTATGTTACGAAAAATTAAATGATATAGAAAAAGCAAAATATCATTATCAAAAAGCAATAAATGCAAGACCCAATGACGCGGAAGTAAAACAACGTCTGCAGAGTTTAATGACAACAGAGGCAGAATACCAAAATACAAATACTAAAGATATTCTGTATCCGCCTAAGGATTATGCAATAGACAAAAGTGATATGGAAAAACTTAATATGCCGAATTTGTAATATCTTTCTTATAGTCAACAGCCACCACAGAATAATTATCACGCAACAAAGTGCAACACCTTATACAGGGCAAAACTGCGGGATGTCCTTTTTGCATACAAAAATGATGGTTCACTCTGACAAACTATTTTGTCTTTGATATTTTTTCTTCTCTTTTTTCAAGAGTCTCTTCAAACTGAGCCATTGCCTCCATTCCCACCAGCTGTTCAAGAGCGGAGCGTTTTGATAAAAAATCAGAACGCAGCTTGCTTTGTTTGTTTAATGCCTCTCTGTAAAAAACATCCAGCATTATTATCTGAGAATCCGAAAGCCCTTTTGTGTCGCTAAAATCCTTTCTCCTTTTTGCAACAAGCAAATCAGAACGCTGTAAGGCTTGACGCGAGGTCATGTAATCAAAATAATAAAATATAATTTTTCGCTGAAGTTCTTCAATCTTTCTGATTAACACAACCATATCTGCATCGTTAACTTTAGAAAATTTGTAGTTTAAATCCTTGTCATCCACAGACAAAGATCCCAGCACACTGCTGCCCATGATAGACGAAATTGCGGCAATCGGATTGCCTATACCTATACCGGCAAGACTACCCACTGTGGATATCGGCTGAATGATTTTTTTTACAATGCTTTCGTCAGGCTTGTCTTCATCGGGATTAGAAAGTTTGTAGACAATAAATTTAACAGTCTGGCTGTTTTGTGCTGCTCCTATCCACAAAAGTTGGATATCCGCCAGCATATCGGCTGATTCCAGCTCGGCATCGTCGCTGATTTCTTTTGCAATTTTTTTAAGACTCAAATCAGCATAAGTGATATTTTTTATTGCCTCTGCTTCTTTATCAAGTTTTGCGTCCTTTGCCTTTATTTCTTTATTTGCTTCAGAAACCTTGTATTTGTTTTCAGGTGCGGAACCTACACCCAGACGATAAGCAGGAGGCAGGGGCTCGGTTATTTCTTCAACGGAAATTGCGTAACAGGTCTGCAGTGTAAAAGCCGCAGCAAGCAAAACGGGAAAAAGTTTATTTTTTATCATCATTTCCCCCTTTGCCTTTTTGATTATTACTTTTTGCATTGTCGCTTGAGCCAAAGAGCTCATTTTTAAAAGCATATTGATACAAATTCAAATTTTGTACTGTCTTTTTTCCGGCAAGCCGTTCCAAATCCATCTGGTATCTGCGGACTTCTCTTATTTGTTCAAATTCCTGAAACAATAAATCATCATATTGTGCACCCGAAACAAGCATTTCCATTTTATCCGCAGGGTTGCCGCTTTGCGCTTTTTTCAGGGCTGTTGAGTAGTTTTTGTTATACAAAACCAGACGCTGCCTTGTATCTTTTACCTGACTCAGTGCCATTTTATAGTTGTAATACGAATTTATTATCTGATCCTGCAAAGATTCAATCATTCCCGCAAGTTCAATAAGTTCCGTATCAGTAAGCGGAACTTCTTTAGGGTTATTTACTTTGGCAAGATAGTTATTAGCAAGCCTTCCCGTTGCATAAGAGGCTGACTGCACCATATAATTGGCACCAAAAAGTGCAGGAACAAAAGAAGCTCCGTTAATCAGTGCCGCCGCTGATTTTGCCAGCAGTGAAGAGTGATATCTCTGTTGTTCCGGCGGTATTGATAATTTTTTCATTGCGAATTTTATAAGACTGTTGTTTTCAACCGTAGCTTCCCAGAGCATTTCAATATCTTCAATGTCTTTTTTTTGCTGCATGTCAGCAATACTCTTAAGAGCTTCTTCTTTGTCCACGGTCAGCTCTTTTGTCTCTTTTTTGACCTTAGGTGTGTATTCAACCTTGTGTTTGTCTACGTTATCCAGTCCTATTTCATCGGCAAAAGAACAAGGAATGCACACCAGACTCGCCAGAACTATTAAACTCGCAATCAATTTTTTCATATAATATATTTTATAGCATATAAATTATACGGAAGAAATTTAGTGCAAAGTATTGTAAAATAATTATGCATCTTTGGAGAAAATTTATGGAAAATATACTAAAAGAAATAGCAAACCAGTATTCAAAGCTTGATTGCGTTTATGCTGTTGTACAGTCAGGCTCAAGAACCTCCGGACAGGGCGATGAAATGTCCGATTACGATATTTATGTTTATTCCGATATGGAAATACCGCTAGATTTTAGAACAGAGCTGGCAAAGGTATACTCCAATAATTACGAAATCAACAATCAGTATTTTGAAACCGGTGATGAATGGATATTGAAAGACGGAAACGGTTTTGATTTCATGTTCCGTTCAAAGAGCTGGATTCAAGACTGTATAGAAAATGTTTACGTGAAACATTATGCATCAAATGGCTATACTACCTGCTTTTTACACAACGTTGCAACATCAAAAATTCTATATGATAAAAACAACTGGTTCAAAAATCTTCAGGTTAAAATAAGCTGCGGGTATCCAAAAGAATTGCGTGACAATATTATTAAAAGGAATATGATGCTTTTAAAGGATAAAAAAAGCGCATCATATCTTGAACAGATTAAACTGGCCGTAAAAAGAAACGACCCTGTCAGCATAAATCACAGGATAACAGTTTTTCTGGCTTCGTACTTTGATGTGCTGTTTGCTGCAAACGAGATATTTCACCCCGGAGAAAAAAGACTCATCAAATACGCAAAACAGCATTGCAAATCTTTGCCGCAAGATTTTGAAAAAGATTTAACAGAACTTTTTAAAGCGGAGAACGACGGGAAAATATTAATTTTGGAAAACATGATTGAAAGACTAAGAAAAATATTACCCGACTTAAACTCTTAACGTCTGATATAATCTTTTTTAAGCCTTAATATAATGTTTAAGCGTAGCGATTAAGGAGATAAAAAAATGGATGAAAACGCGCAAAACAATCAAAATCAACCTGAAAACAAATGCGGCTGCAAAACAGAACACTGGATAAAATTTGCTCTTGTTATTTTTGTGTTATTTATTGCCTGTTACTTAGCTGTGTATTATGTACTTGACCAGATGCGCCATGCTTTTTATGCGCCGCCTATGCCAATGCACAATATAGACAGAATAATTAACGAACAGGAAAAAATGTTTGATTCTATGGGAGCAATGCCTATGCATAACAGCGCATTAATGCATATGAAAACACCCGTAGAAACGTTTAAAGACGATTCACAAAATGCATACAAAATGATTATTGACCTGAAACCCTTTAATAACAGCCCAAACAATGTAAGCATTGATGTGCAAAAAAACAAGGTAAGCATAAACGGGCTGGGTGAAAAATCCGGAAAACATTCAGACAGGGTATACTCATTTTCGCAGAGCTTTGTTCTGCCGGAAGATATTGATACGGAAAATGTGGTCAAGAAACAGTCAGGGCATAAATATATAATAACTATGCCGATAGATGATTAAAATAAGTATTCTGCCTGGACGGGTACATCACTTTACCCAAACCAAATATAACACGGTGCAAAACCTTTTACCACGTTTATCGTGGCGTGTAAGCATGTATGTTGCGAATTTTACGATTATTCCGCTTATTCTTAGTGAGATTTTGTTTATGATTCCGCCCGAATAGTATCTTTACTATTTGTCATGTTTTTAAGAAAATAAGATTGTACGGATGATACAAAAAAGAGGTGTATTATGAAAAAATCTATTCACGATTTAGGCGACATCAAAGGTAAAAGAGCTCTCGTACGTGTTGATGTAAACGTTCCTATGGACGAAAACAAAAACATCACTGATGACACAAGAATCAGAGCAATATTGCCGACATTACAATTTTTAAAAGATAAAGGTGCAAAAATTATCCTTATGGCTCACCTTGGCAGACCGAAAGGAGAATGGAAACCTGCAGAATTTTCTCTGGAACCTGTTGCAAAATATATGTCTAAACTTTTGGGTGAAGACGTATTGTTTGTTAAATCTCCGGTAGGTGAAGGCGCAGACAAGGAACTCGAGGCATTAAAAGACGGTCAGGTTGCACTATTGGAAAACATACGTTTCTACAAAGCAGAAGAAGCAAAAGATGACGATATGACTTTTGCAAACGAACTGGCTAAACTTGGTGACTTCTATGTTAACGATGCATTCGGCGCTGCTCACAGGAACCACACTTCAACGGCAAAACTTGCTAAAGTGTTAAAACCTGCTGTTTCAGGCTTGTTAATGGAAAAAGAAATCAGATGCCTGTCACAGGCTCTTGATAATCCTGTAAGACCTTTTACTGCTGTTGTAGGCGGTGCAAAAGTTTCTTCTAAAATCGGTGTTTTGGAAAACTTAATCGATAAAGTGGACAACCTGATAATAGGCGGCGGTATGGCTTATACTTTTGTAAAAGCTAACGGCGGCAAAATTGGTAACTCTATTTGCGAAGATGACCAGATGAATGTTGCTAAAGCTATTGAAAAGAAAGCTGCTGACAAGGGTGTTAAAATCGTTATGGCTACTGATGTTCTTGCTACGGATGATTTTTCCGGTAACGGCACCAACAAAATCACACCTATTGACCAAATCCCTGACGGTTTTGAAGGTGTTGATGCAGGCCCCGAATCCGTTAAAAAATTCTCGGAAGTTATTGAAAATTCAAAAACAATCTTGATGAATGGCCCTGTAGGTGCTTTTGAAACAGCAGCTTTCTCTAACGGTACAAAAGCTGTATTGGAAGCGATCGTTGCCGCAACCAAAAACGGTGCTGTTTCAGTTATTGGCGGCGGTGATTCTGTTTCTGCTGCTAAACAGTTCTGCAAAGCAGAAGATTTTACTCACGTTTCAACAGGCGGAGGTGCTTCTCTTGAATTTATCGAAGGTAAAGTGCTCCCCGGTGTTGATGCATTGGATAACAAGTAATTAAAATATTTGTTAATACAAAAACCCCTTAGTTGATTAAAAACTAAGGGGTTTTTTATTGTAGAGTTATTCTCAAACAAGAATACACAAAACCGGTTAATTATACACAAGCTTATTACACTGCAATATCTAAAAAAACAACAGGTGTCAGTATATAGCTTTGCATATTTATTTTATTCTTTAACTACCCTCGCCTGAAAACCTGCGGCTGAAATTTCTTTTGCCACGGCTTCTGCTTTGTGGGCGTTTGCATAAGAACCTGCCTGAAGCACATAACTTCCGTTAACCTCTTTTACGAAAGGACTTACGGATATATTCGTGTTCATAAGTCTGTTTTGTGCCTGTATTGCCTGCTCTATTGTTGGATAAGACCCGACAAATACTTTGGACATTTTGAATTCATCAGTCTGTGAGCGAGAGCTTTGCACCGGTACGGGCGGGGCCGGAGAGGTAGTTTGTTGGGGAGCAACATACTCAATAGGGGCAAGTGCACCCGGTTCCGTTGTTTCGTCAGAAGTCTGTGTTTCTGCTTCTCTGACTTTTTCTTCCTCTTGATTTTGGTCTTGATTATCCGTTGTTTTATATTCTATTTCTTCGGATTGTCCGTCGTCTCTTTTGGAAACACCCGGCATGTTGTCTTCCATTTGAATCCATCTTAAACGATCATCTATAGGCTGCTTAACCTCGCTGTCCGTGTCATCCTGCTGCATTGTGTTCTCTTCACCGCCGCCGATTTCCACGTCAACATCGGGAGACATGCTTTTTATAAAATAAGTTATTACAATAAGTGAAACCAGAAAAGTTACAACAAATAGTGCTATGGTTTGCTTAATTTTACTTGAGTTTGCCATAAATTTTATACTCCCCTGACTTTACATACTGCGTCTGAAATTTCTGAGTTTTCTTCAATATATCGTTTCATGACATTTTTGGCAAATTCTTCAACTTCCGTAATACCCAAATCGGTTGTTAAGCCGCAGGCATCTACGGGCGCACCCGACGGGTCGATGTTTAACCCCGTATGAATAAGGCCGGAGGTTGTTGATTTTGTGGCAATTGAAACAGACAGCTTTTTGTTAACACCGCCTATTTTTACGAAAATATCGTCGCCGCTGCGTGTTATTTCAAATTTATTGCCGAGAATTTTTCGCAGTTCTTCAATAATAATACATATTAAAAATCGTTGTCTTAAAACACATTCAGGCAGAGTGATGCCGAATTGTTCAATGATAAAGCTTACCATTTTTTTGCTGTATATCGGAGAATTTGATATAACATCTTCGATATCTACCATTTCCGTGATTTTTACATCCATCTCACCTGTAAACGCAACAATTGCATCCCCTAATATATGGAAATTTTTATAAATCCAATGAGGTGATAACTGGCTGCCTATGTATTTTATTTCTTTATCAATAAATAGTGATTTCATGTTTTAACCTGTATTAACTAAAAAGTTCTTTTATTATTGTATCACAGCCATTGTTTTCCAATGCTCTTTTTAAACGGCTGCAGGATTCACACTTGCCGCAATGTCCTTTTACGGAATTATAGCAGCTGTTTATAAATTTTAACGGAACTTCAAGCTCCAAAGCTTTTTTTATAATTTCGTTCTTATTATAGTTAATCAATGGCGCAATTACTTTTATATCTTTATTTGTTGACGTTTTTAGAACCTCATTCATATCTTCAATAAATTTTTTTGAGTTATCGGAAAAAGTAGCTGCTTCTTCTTTGTTGGCTCCGATAACAATATAATCATACCCGTGAGAATCGGCAAATGATGCTGCAATGTTTATGAACAGTCCGTTTCTGTTTGGCACCCATACGTTTTTCATGCTTTCTGTTGTAATTTTTTCATTATCCAGAGATGTTTCAGCTACATCAGGTACAATATCCGCCGATACAAGCGCGGTATTTGTTATATCCTTAAGCCAATCAAGTTTTATGCATTTGTGAGGTATTTTATAAAATGCCGCAAGATTTTTAGAGGAAGTGTACTCTTTTTCAAATGCCTTTTGTCCGTAGTCGAAAGTCAAAGCAAGTTCAAAATAAATTTCTCTTGTTTGTGCAACAGCAATTGATACAGCTGAATCCAAACCTCCCGAAAGTAATATTACGGCTTTGTTTTTGCTGTTAGTCATCTTGTTCTTCTCTCAGTATAGTTTCTGCTTCTTCTTTGCATATATCACAATATTGTGCGCTGTTTATAATTCTGTTCAATTCCTCTTCGCCCAGAATATTGTAAAGCGCAATTACTGCATTTCGCTTAACCTCATCATCTCTGTCAGTGAGCATGCCTCTGATTAGGTCAACAGCTTCTTGGGTATCATAGTCCATAAGTGCTTCAATTGTATTTATGCGCACCTG
Organism: Candidatus Gastranaerophilales bacterium; assembly: GCA_944322935.1. GTDB lineage: Bacteria > Cyanobacteriota > Vampirovibrionia > Gastranaerophilales > Gastranaerophilaceae > Limenecus. Next base: position 77,638 of record CALUQO010000001.1, read on the forward strand.
CGGGTTTTCGTCATTTAGAGATTTTTTCAGAACTTTAAAAGCTCTGTCATCGCTGGGACTCAAGCGGCAAAGAGCCTCTACTGCCTTTTCTTTAAGGTAGGTAAATTTATCCATAATTCCTGTTTTTGTTTCAAGAATTTTTACAAGTGAGTCAACAGCCCTCATATCACCGATAAGTCCGAGAGCAGTAGCTGCGGATTCCCTAACATATACGGATTTTTCCGATTCATCAGAAGCTACACTCATAAGCGATGTAACAGCGTATCTGTCGCCGAGACGGCCGAGCGCATCCGCACAGCTAAGCCTCACTTTGTAGTTTTCGTCTTTGTCATTTAAACAATACATAAGCGCGTGCACAGAAGAATGGTCTTTGAGATTGGAAATCGCCTTTGCGCAGAGCACACGCACATTTGTATAGTAGTCTTTGTTGTAATCAGCGTGCGGGGTATGCTCTTTCATCAGCAAAAGCTCTGTCAATGGCGCAAGCGAAGAAGAATCCCTGTATTTGTCCAGTTGTCTTATTAACCAGCAAAGAACATCGCAACGATATTCTATTTTTAAAAAGTAATTGAATATTGCTATTAATTCGATTTCTGAAAATTTTTTTTTAAGATTTTCGAGGCAATTTATCGTCTGAGCGTCTTCAGTATCCTGTGCTATCAAACACTCAGAAGCAACTATGTTAAAATCAATGCTTTTATTCTCAGACATATCCCCGTTGTTAAACCTTTTTGTTACTGATATTTATATACAAAAAACAAAAAGATATCAACTGTTTCTGGCATGGAAAATAACATAACAGGTCTGCAAACTTTTGCGTTAATTATTTTTCAATAACAAATATAGCTTCTTCACACAAAAGGTTTGTCAAAATTCTGTTGAAAGGGTTCTTGCTGATTTTACCCCGTTTTATATAAATAGACTTTGAAATTCTTATGTCATGTTCTTTGCAAAAGTCAAAAAAGTCTTCGATTGTTAAAAGGTGTATGTTTGGAGTGTCATACCAGTTAAACGGGAGCATTTTGGATTTTGGCATACGTCCTTTGAAAAAAAGATAAAACCGCACACGCCAGTAACCAAAATTAGGAAAACTTACCACATTTTTTTTGCCGGCACGCAGCATTTCTTCAATTACAAAGTCGGGTTTTTCGGTTGACTGTAAGGTTTGATTCAAAATTACATAGTCAAATTCTTTATCCGTAAATTCTTTAAGCCCCTCGTCAATATCGCCCTGTATAACGGAAAGGCCTTTTTGTATACTTTCTATAACATTATTCTGGTTTATATCAATGCCAATGCCGCTGCAATGCCTTTTTGTCGTAAGCATTTTCAAAAGCTCACCGTTTCCGCAGCCCAAATCCAGTACTTTAGAGTGTTCTTCAATCATGCCGGCTATTACGGCATAGTTTAAGTGCAAGGATTCTGACGGGTTAAACATTTTCTTCTCCTTTCGCAAGGAAACTTTTTATAATTTTTGTCTGCGTTTCAAATTCGAGCAAAAATGCATCATGCCCGCAGGGAGACTCTATTTCACAAAAAGATACGTCTTTGCCTGCCTGTATAAGTGCATGTACGATTTCTTTCGACTGTTCGGTCGGAAACAGCCAGTCCGAGGTAAACGACATCACAAGAAAGCGAGCATTAGTCTTTTTAAAAGCAGCTTCTAAAGAGCCGTGTTTTTGTGCCATATCAAAGTAATCTACTGCCTTTGTTATATACAGATAACTGTTTGCGTCAAATCTGTCCACAAAAGTACGGCCCTGATGCTCAAGATAGCTTTCTACCTGAAAATCAATATTGAAGTCAAAATTTGGCCTGTTACTGTACTGAAAACGTCTGCCGAATTTTTTATGCATCGATTCTTCACAAAGATAGGTAATATGTCCAATCATACGTGCAATAGCCAGCCCTTTTTCCGGCTGTTTTTCTTTGTCATAATAGTCTCCGTTGTTAAAATACGGGTCAGACAATATAGCGTTGCGCCCCACTGCATTAAAAGCTATTCCCTGAGCACTAAGCCTGCTTGTGGAGGCAATTATTATTACATCTTTTACCATGTCAGCATTTGCTATAGACCATTCAAGAGCCTGCATTCCGCCCATTGAACCGCCGGCAACAATGAGTTTTTTTACCCCCAGGAATTCAACAAGTTTTTTTTGCACTTTAACAGCGTCTTCAATTGTTATTACGGGAAAACTTAAACCGTACGGTCTACCTGTTTCAGGGTTTATGGAGCAAGGCCCTGTCGTACCGGAACAGCCGCCGAGCATGTTTGAAGAGATAACAAAATATTTGTCAGTGTCAAAAGCTTTTCCGGGACCAACCATATCCTCCCACCAGCCCGGTTTTTTATCTTTTTCATCATGGTAGCCTGCTGCGTGAGCATCACCCGTAAGTGCGTGTAAAAGCAAAATGGCATTATCCGCTTTTTCATTCAGAGTTCCGTATGTTTCGTAAGCAACATGTATTGGACCGAATTCTACGTTTGATTCCAGAAGAATTTTATCTGAGATATTAAAAAATTTAGTTTGTGTTAAGCCTACGGATTTTACTTCCTTTTGCAATGTTTTTGCTCCATCAATATTAAACAATCATAGCATATTTAATATCTTTTGGAATATGCGGATTATGCGGAAAGCAAATTTGTTTTTGTATTTAACGTAATTCTTTTAGTTTTTCTTCATAGGTTGTTTTATTATAATTTATCCTTGAGGCAATTATAGGATGCCGGTATTCTGTTTTGTTAATTGAACGCGCATCCACAATCGGAGACGGTGGCATAATAAACCATTTGTATAAAGCAGTGGACATCCTTCTGAAAAATTTGTTTAACCATTCAAGTTTTTTGTCTATGCTAAGTTCCTCACCATGTTCTTTAAGGTGTTTTTCGTATAAAAATTCTGCCCGCATCATGTCTGTTATTGTTTGCTGCAAGTTTTCCACGCGCCATATTACCTCGTCTAAAAATTCATATGGCATAAGCGCCTCTTCCGCAAGCAATGGTTTGCCTGTTTTAGGGTTTATTGCAAGTTCGGCTCCCGGACGTTTTGCAATAATGGTCTCAGGTATGGCATTTTTTTGTTCTCTGTTTTTGTTGAGCCATTTTGCAAGTGCAAAAAGTTTTGTTTTGGAAACATCTGCCAAAGGAGCAAATCCGCCAGACATATCCCCGTTTATGGTCGCATAACCCATATAAAGCTCTGATTTATCCGACGTTGCTATCGGCAAACAGGATTGAAACTCATTAGCAATCCCCCACAGTATCAGGGCTCTTGAGCGCGCCTGTATATTGTCATTGGTAAAACACTCACTGTAGCGGCAGTTCCATTTACTTTCCACAGCGCTAAAAGTTTCATCAAACTTTGCACGCGTTGAGTCATACATATCTTTTATCGAAACTTCCGCAAAGTTTATACCGAGGTTTTGCGCAAGTTCGCGCGCATCGCTTTTGCTTTCAGCGCTTGTTATTTTAGACGGCATACTTATACCGAAAACGTTTTCAGCTCCTATTGCATCTGCCAGTAATACGGCGCTGACTGTAGAATCCAACCCGCCCGACAGTCCCAGCACCGCTCTTTTGAAACCTGTCTTTTTAAAATAGTCACGAATTGTTTGTACTATAGTAAGATATGTACGCTCTAAGTCCGGTTCATGATCCAGCGTAAAAGCTTTTTGGGAATTGAGCGTTTTTTCAAGCCCGTCCGGCAGAGGGTATATTTTCCCTCCTTCTGACGGTGATACGATAAAAAACTGCTCCTGATATGATTTTGCCATAGCGCACAGCCTGCCGTTTTGGTCATAAACTCTTGAAGCACCTTCAAAAGATAACCCCTCGTTTGAGCCGACCTGATTTACATATATAATAGGGGTTGCGTGTTTTTTTGCAGCAAAAGCAAGCATATTGTGCTTTAATTGTTCTTTTTTGGCTCTTGTAATTGAAGAAGAACAGTTAACAATATAGTCGGGGTGCTGTTCTTTGATAACAGTTTCCACAGGGTCAACGCCGTATAAATTTTTGTCAAAAAAGTCAAAATCATTCCAACCGTCTTCACAAACTATTATGCCCGCTTTGTTTTGCCCTATTGTTGTAATCCTTTGCTCGCTATTAACAGGTGCCGGTTCAAAATGTCTGTAGTCATTAAATTCCGCATAATTTGGCAGCAGAGTTTTTCTTATAATACGTTCTATTTTTCCTTCTGACAAAACAGCAATTGAATTAAAATATTTTTTGCCCCCTTTTGTTTTGTTAAATTCCGCAAAACCCATTATAACTTTTGTTTTACCGGTTGTTTTTGCGGCGAGCGCTTTTAACCATTCAATGTTTTCTTCTACTATAATCGGAAACCTGTCAATAAAATCTCCGATAGGGTATCCTATTAAATACATTTCAGGAAACACAACGGCATCGAGATTCAGTCTTTGTGCCCATTTTATCCACTTAAATGCTTTTATTGCATTGCTTTTTACATCACCCGAGGTCGGATTTATCTGAGCCAATGCTATTGCATCTTTTGGAATATATTTTTGTATTTGTATGGCAAGACTCTGTTTTTCGTTTTCTGTTAAATTATCTTCAAGCAAGTCTTTATCAAGTGTATCGGTTAGTGCATAAATGTTTTCATCCATAATAAAACTTTCTTAAATGTTAAATACTCCCTCGTCTATCTAATTTTAACAAAAAAATAACCGATAGTTCCGTTTTGACATGTTACGTACTTTTTATACACCCACCCCAAAAAACTGAATCAGCAGCACTTTTTTAAGATAAAAGCATTATTATTTGTAACATCATAGCCGACTTTTGTAAGGACTCCACAAGCATGATTAAGCGTAAAGGTAGACTAAAGTCTACCCTACGATACTGTATTCCATCAGGGCTTTGCCCCAGTTCACTATTAAAAGAACAAGCGTATTTGCAATATCATAATGAAGTCGTGAAGCCATTTTGCACGTTTCGCCACAGCTCAACGGCAAAAGAAGGCAACCCCCTACGGCTCACAAAGTGAGCCGTTATTGTGTATTGCCGCACGCGGAAATGGAAATAAATAACAACCTTTACCGCGCAAGCGGTCTGCGGCTCTGCCGCTGGAACTGATTACAGACTCTTGGTATTTACGCACAAAATTTTCGTTAAGCAAGGACTCCGTTCAAAAGTTGACTAAATGTCAAGTTTTGAATGGAGGTATGCAAAGTCAGAAGCGAAGCTTCTGTGAGCAGTAAAATAATTAAATTTTGAAGATAAATACTTTAGAGTCTGTTTTGATTGCGTATTTTTCTTTCTTTGCTTGAGTCGTAGGCAAGCCGAAGGCGAGCCTTACGAATCAGGATGCCCTTGGGTATGGTTCGTTTTTAATTTTTATACTGCACGCAGATACTTCGTATCTGACTTAGCCTGCCTCTATTCAAAATGATACTTAATCATTTTGAACAGAGTTCTTGCAAAAAAGAAAGAAAATGAACATAAGAAAATAAAACGTATTTTACGCAACAAACAAAAGCAGATTCATCCATTGTTCATCGTAAAGGTAGACTATAATCGTGCTCGCGGAGTCCTGACAAAGGTCGGCAATGATATTTTTTAAAGATTACATTTTTGAGCCATTTTATCCGCTTTATCAATTTTGTAAAGAATAATATCGATTTGTTCTTTTAGCCCTTCGAGCAGCGCTCTTAATTCAAATTTAAAACTGTAAGCACCGGGCCAGAAATATTTGTCCATAAAATTATACTCCTTCTTTTTTTGTTCATTTTTCTTATCGGCAATTTGCATTCAAAACTTTAATAATTAGTTATTTATGTTAAGAAAGATTAATAAAAATTCTATTTAATATTAATATCCTTTGAGCTAAAATATTTGTGTAAATTTTGGGGTATTGCTTTAACAGCCCTGCCAAACAAAAGAAAAGGAATGTATTATGTGGGATTATACAGATAAAGTAATGGATCACTATAAAAACCCGAGAAATGTCGGAGAAATAGAAAACCCTTCAGCCATTGGCGAAGCAGGCTCACTTGTCTGCGGCGATGCGCTGAAATTATATTTAAAAGTAGATGACAAAGGTGTTATTACAGACGCAAAGTTCCAGACCTTCGGCTGCGGTTCTGCCGTTGCATCGTCAAGCGTTTTAACAGAAATGATTAAGGGTATGACGATTGATGAGGCTTCTAAAATAACAAACCAGCAGATAGCCGATGCACTGGGCGGTCTGCCGCCTCAAAAGATGCACTGTTCGGTTATGGGGCATGAGGCGCTTGAATCCGCTATTGCAAACTACAAGGGTGAGGATGCGGCAATGCACTGTGATGAAAAAATCATCTGCAAATGCTATCACGTAACGGAAAATGTTATACGTGAAGCAATCGAACAGAACAACCTCACAGACCTTGAAGATGTAATGAATTACACAAAAGCCGGCGGTGCCTGCGGGCAATGCCATGTGGCCGTGCAAAAAATCATTGACGAATTTAAAAACAAAAAAGAAAAAGTCGACATAAAAAATATGTCCGTCACACAGCTTGTTTTAAAAATCAACAACGTTATAGAAAAATATATCTCAAACGAACTGAGAAAAGACGGCGGAGATATTGAACTTATTGACGTAAAAGATAACAAGGTCTATGTTTCTCTCAAAGGAATGTGCAAATCCTGCAAGTTTTCTTCAAACACCTTAAAAAACTTTGTGGAAGCTTCGCTAAAAGAACACATTTCACCTGATATTGAAGTTGTGGAGGTTTAATCATGCCTGAAAATAATACACACAAAGTTGTCTATCTTGACAACAACGCAACCACCATGGTTGACCCTAAAGTATTCGAAGCAATGAAACCGTATTTTTGTGAATTATACGGAAACCCTTCGAGCATGCACACTTTCGGCGGTCAGGTTCACAAGGCTGTCGATAAAGCGCGCGAACAGGTAAAAGACTTTCTCGGAGCAGCAGACGCAAAAGAAATTATCTTTACGGCCTCCGGTTCAGAAGGCGATAACATGGCCATAAGAGGTGTTTTAGAAGCAAACAAGAGTAAAAAACACATCATAACAACAAAAATCGAACATCCGGCCGTATTAAACGTATACAAATATCTTGAAAAACAGGGATATGAAGTTACCTACCTTGATGTGGACTCTCAGGGCAATCTGGATTTGAACCAGCTGAGCAATTCGATAACCGATGATACAGCGCTTGTCAGCATTATGTATGCAAACAACGAAACAGGCGTAATTCTGCCCGTTGAAAGAGCGGCCAAAATAGTTAAACAAAAGAATCCTAAAATAAAATTCCATGTTGATGCTGTACAGGCTGCAGGAAAAATCCCGCTGGATGTAAAAAACAGCGACATAGATTTGCTGACCATAGCAGGGCATAAAATACACGCCCCTAAAGGTATAGGCGCATTGTACGTTAAAACGGGGACTTTGCTTCCGGCGTTCATCATAGGCGGACATCAAGAACGCGGAAAACGTGCCGGCACGGAGAATGTTCCATATATTGTGGGGCTCGGTCTTGCCTGTGAAATAGCGAAAAACTCGCTCAATTATGAAATGACAGAGGTAAAACGTCTGAGAGATAAGCTTGAGCAGGGTATTTTAAAACGTATATACAATGCAAAAGTCAACGGCTCAACCTCTAACAGGGTGCCTAATACGACAAATATAGGATTCCAGTACATCGAAGGCGAGCTGATACTTTTACATTTGAGCGATTTAGGCATCTGTGCAAGCTCCGGAAGCGCCTGCACCTCGGGCAGCCTTGAGCCGAGCCATGTTCTAAAATCAATGGGCGTACCGTTCGAATCACTTCACGGAAGTATACGTTTCAGCCTGAGCAGGTTCACGACAGAAGAAGAAATAGACTATGTTCTTGATGTTCTGCCGGATGTAATCAAAAAGCTCAATCATATTTCACCATACCAGAGAGAGTTAAAAGAGCTGGAACAAAGCCACAAATAGCAGTTTTTTCGGAGTTATAAAAAAGCTCCGGCAGCAGATGATTCTTAGAGCTGCATCAGCAGCGGCCGCGGGGCAGACATTGGTCTGCGCCTTTGAATGTTACTAATGTCCGGCATATCTTTGCAACAACAATGAATATACTGATTTAATCAATATTAAAAAAGAGGGTTTAGCCCCTCTTTGTTTAATATATTTTAGTAAATGCCGGTTATACCAAACCTAACATTTTTTTGTACCAGCTGAAAGTTTCAAGTTCAAGTCCGTTAAATGTTGTTTTCAAGCATTGTCTTTTCAGATAGCATTCGAATTCATCATTAAATTTGGATTTAACCTTTTTTTCTTCCTTTGATGCAGTTTTTGTGGACATAATTGGCCTCCTTTTTGGATTTTGGGATTAAATAAACACAATATATATAAATCAAACCTAGACCTATGAATTTTATTATAGCATACTTTTGCAATGTTTGTCATTAAATTTACTATAAATGTAAAAGTTGTAAAGGTAAATTTTTGCTAAAAATCAAGCTGTTTTTAAGTTTTGTATCGTTACACATCTTAACATTTAGTGTACTAATAACAATTATTGCAAAACCGCTCTTGCAATTTTTCCCGGCGGATGCAGTCTGTCGCCGGAAGGCAAGTCTCCGTATTTTTCTTTCATACGAGCTATAAGGCGTTTTTTGTCGGGGTCGGGGTCAAAAAACAGTTTTTCGTATATGCTGACTCCGTCCGCAACAATAGGTGCAGTTGAGTTGGAAAAAACTTTTCCGTACTTCTTTATAAAAGCACGATGTGCAACTGCATTCATCCCCAAAAAGTTTAACTCCTCCTGGACAGAACTTTGACCGTCCTTATCTTTAGCGTGTCCTGCCTCGTGCAAAATAGCCTCGCCTATCGCCAGCATAACAGCGAAATCTTTTGTATTTTGGTATTTTTTATTTATCATTATTGCGTTGCGGTCAAAACTATACTGTGCGTGCACCCCTTTTTCATATGGTTTTGCAAAATGCAGACGGATGTTTTCTTTTTCTATAAAATCAACACACTCTCTGCCCGATTTAAAAGGAAGTTTGATTCCGATTGATTCCATATATTTTATATCTTCAGGGGCAAACGTCAGTTCATTTATTTCGGACAACGCTGTTGTTAACACATTATCACGCACCCAGGGCAAGTCTTTTTGAAAATCTATTTCCTTGGGTTTTAATGCATTTTGCTGCGGTTTCCAATTGTATTTTGTTACAAAAGAGGATATATTTGCATATACAGGCGAAATGGGAACCATAAAACCTACTCTTTATTTTTAAAAATTTAGTTTTTATCATCAAAAGAAATCGTGTAATCAGGACTTACAGCCAGCCATCTGAAAGATTCCTGCTCATCATTTTCAGGCAGGTCAACAACAAATGTGCCGCCGTATCTTCCTCTTGAAAAATTGACAATACCCTGTTTTGCAAGATTTTGCAAGGCTTTCCGTATTGTGTTTGAAGAAACATCAAACTGCTTTGCTAAATCATCCATGGAAGGAAGTTTGTCCCCTATATCATAATTGGAAGAAATGAATTTTTTTATTTCATTTTCAATTTTTTGATAACTATAAAACGCTGCTTCCGCTGCTGAAGCGAATATTGATGTTTCGTTAAGAGGCTGCATGATATTTTGCGTGGAGTCATTGCCGGGAATTTTTATTATTGTTGTACCGTAACGTCCGCGCCGTGCCAGCAGATAGCCCTCATCAATAAGCGTTTTCATTGCATCGTGAACTGTTTTTATGCTTACTTTTAGAATCTCGGATAATTCTTGATGCGCCGGCAGTCTGTCGCCAATTTTATAATTTGTTCGTATGTAGTCTTTTATTTCCTGCTCAACCTTGTATACAAGGGTATCTGCTGTTATTTCCTCCGCTTCATTGTGCAGAACCGACTCTTCTTCTTCGGAAAATTCTGGATATTTTTTTAATATCCAGTTAGAATCGTTTGAACGGAATGCTTTAGCAGCTATAACGCCCTGTGCCGCAAGAAAATCCAGTGCAAGTCTTATTGTATTTGTTGAATTTCCTATTTCTGCAGCTAGAAAACGGGCAGAGGGAAGAGAATCGCCTAAAGCAAGATTGTTGTCAACGATATACTTTTTTATTTGGGTGATTACTTTTTCTCTTTTTGAAGAGGCCTTTCGTATAATAGGATTAGAGGCACTTTCGCCCCTGATAATAGTACCGATGCGTTGTTTAGATTCCAGCAGTCCTGCATCTTCCACGCATCTTACCGCATTTTGTACAGTACCGACACTTACCCCCAAATAATATGCAAGATCCTGTTTTTTAGGCAGCAGTGAGTTAGGCCGGATTCCGCCTTTTTGTATACCAGATACAATCCAATCGGTCAACCATTTTTTTATTATGGAATCTTTTGATTCAAATGTATTTTTAAAATCAGGAATCTCTTTTGGAAGCTGGTTAATTTCTATGCGATGGAGTTCTGATTTTTCTAATTTTTCAAATGTAATTTCTGATGCAGATTTGCCTGCCATTTTGAGGAACCTCCAAGTTTATACACCTTAGTAATGCTGTACTCACACAATTATAATTGCTTATTATACCATATAACTAAAAAAACAACAGATATTTTTTTGTTAATTTTTTATGAATTGTAAAGTAATTCTTAACAAAAATAAAAAATTAAGCAATTTTCGGTTAAAAAAATTTTTTTTATAATTGGGAATATTATTTTTGAGGAGAAAAACTATATGTCAGCTATTAACGGTGACACCATCACCATCCAAAACGGCCAGACACTGAGCCAAATTGCGGAAGAATACGGAGTTTCCGTGGCAGCAATTCAAGCGGCCAACAACTTAAAAGGGACAAATATCATTGCTGGAACAGAACTTATAATACCCTTTCCCGAGCCGGAATTCAGCAATGATTACACAAACAACAAACTGGATAAATATAAATTTTCTAAAAAAGAAATAAAAGAAAATTCAGAATATTCGGAAGAAAAAATTGCACTGGCAAATTCAACAAACAAAAAACTAAAAGATCAGGTTGCCAGACTGACAGTTAATAAAAAATCGGGTTATGTTCAAATTAATTTAAAGCAGGATATTACTGCAGATGAGCTAAAAGAACTATACAACATTCCCGACGGAATTTTAAAACATTACAATGATTTGGAATTCGAATGGAAAGATACGGGTGACGAAGCAGGGCACCAGTACAAAGATTGGGGCAATCCAACTTTTTACAGAGGAGAATCCGTAATTGTTCCGCCGAGCAGTTTTGAATATCTCGGCTTTTTCCGAGAAACATGGGAAGCATTAACACGCTGAGAATGCATATTTTCAGATAACTAAAACCTAACAAGGGCGTAGCAGAATTGGCTGCATAGGGAGACAATCCCTATCGCCCCTGAGGTTTTAAGGCAAAAAGCAGAAAAATGCCGGAGCATAACTCCGACATTTTATCTGCTGGTCTTAAAATAATGCTGGTGTTAATCCCCAGGCGGCTGATACCACTGGAGAACATCCGGATAAATGCAATTATCGTTCAGTTTTCTGCCCGAGAAGAATATTGCATTAAGCTCGGATTTTTGTTTGCCTTCAAGGTTTTCAAAATACTGATCCTGTCGGATGAGCACTGCAATTTCTCTTTCGGCGTTAAGATTGTCGTTAGAAAGCTGGGATTCCAAAAATTCTATACGTTCTTTAATCTCACGTCTGGCTGACCTGATTGCGTCCATCACTTCGTCAGCATTGTTCAATGTCTGTTTTACTTGATTTTCTACTAGTTTCAACATAAAATAACCTAAATTGTCTGGATACGGTACACTCATATAAACTATCCTACCCCTTTTTTCTATACTGCATGAATCACACTTATATAAAGTATTTTTTTATATTGAAATTTCAAAAAGAATGTTATTTTGTTACAAAACTTAAAAAAAATGAGGTGAAATTTATATCATTGGGAGAATTTTGTGCAGGTATTGTTCTTCAAAAAGCAGAAATATATATCTTTTTGGGGATAAGAAAATTTTATTTTTAATTGTAAAGTTTTCGTCATATATTTTACTGTCAAAACTGTTTAAAGTTCCTGTTGATTCTTAAATATGCTTGTGGTTTGATTAAATTAACGAGAGCCCTGCGGAATAATCCTCTCGCAAAGGGTCTTATGGCTGAAAGACCGCCAAAGGGCAAAAGTAATAAGAACTTTAAAAACAGGAGAATAGGCCAAAAATGGTTAAAATAAGATTAAAAAGACTGGGATATAAAAAGAACCCTATTTTTAGAATTGTTGTTATAAACGATTTACAAAAAAGAGAAGGCAGACCCATCTGCGAATTAGGACATTACAATCCTAAGACAAAAGAAATGAAATTGGACAAAGCTACTGCTTTGGAATGGATTTCTAAAGGTGCTCAACCGTCTGAAACAGTTCAATACCTTATCAACAATTGCAATGAAGACGGTACATTGAACTATACACAAAAAACAGAAAAGAAACTTTCCAAAAAAGCATTAGCTAAATTGGAAGCTGAAAAAGAAGCAAAAGCTCAGGCTGAAGCAGCTGCTGCAGAAGCTGCAGCACAGGAAGCCGAAGCCCCTGCAGAAGCTGAAGCTTAAAAATAAATTTAACAGGGGAAAAGAACACTTATTAAGCCGCTTTGAAAACAAGGCGGTTTTTCTTTTGTTTTGGTATACAACGATTAATGTTATACATTCCCAATATTTGAGTTAGACTCTGGTCATACTTGATATGTACATTCAAAAACGTAATCGACTAGTAAGATATATTAATTATGTTTTTAAGGGGAACACTTCAATAACGCTATGTTAGTTGCGACAAAATCTTCTCCCTGGGCTGCTTACAAAATAGTAATAAAAAAAACGGCTCAGTTTTAGACAAAGCCGTTGTTTTGATGTGGATTAGTGTAGGAGTTAGCCCATAGCCGCTACCTGCGGCTCTTCATTAAGCTTTTGCTGTTTTATTTCCGTATATTTTGACGCCGAAGTATCAGTATCTTTTGCAGTAAAGCCGATAGGACGTCTTTTGGTTTTACCCGATGCTTTAAGATTTTGAGCAAGGTGTTTTTCCAGACCTTTTTCAAAATCCTGCGATGTTAAAACAAGATTTTTAATATCGTTTGTATCGAAGGTGCCCTGCTCAATTTTGTCAAAAACCCCCAATCTGTCGTATGCGATATCATACGCATTATCTATTACCTGATTTGTATCTGAACCTGTTAACTTGTTTTCATACAGCTTTTTGGCAAAATTATTTATATTGAATTTTTTCTCAACATTAACTTTTTTCAGCTGTTTGGAAAAAATATCTTTTATTCCTTCAAAATCCGGTACGGGTATTTCAATTTGTTTACCAAGCCTGCCTGCTCTCAGCACAGCATCGTCAAGGAGCTCCGGTCTGTTTGTTGTTGAGATTACAAACACCTGATCGTTATTTTTTTCCAGATCACTGATTAATGCCAATATCTGATTAAGTTCATCAGCAGCGTATGGTTGCAGTGCGCTTCTTGTTTTGAAAACAGCATCACACTCATCGATAAGCAGAATGCTTGGCTGATTGTCAACAGCTTCTTTGAACAAGTTCCTCCAGTTGGCCTCGGTTTGTCCGACAAGCCCTCCTCTTAAAGAACCGGCGTTAATTTCATAATAATTGGCTCCCGCATCGTTTGCCAGAGCTTTGGCAACAAAAGTTTTACCTGTTCCCGGCGGGCCGTATAGAATAATACCGTGGTTAACCTTTCTGTTTAAGAATGCCTCCGGCTTTTTTATCGGGTAAAGTATATTCTTTTTTAATTCTTTTACCACGCTATCCATACCTCCTACATCAGCAAGTCCGAATTTGGCAGCCTGAACATCATCAAGAAAAATATTTTTAAAAGTTCTTTTATTTACGTTAACAATAGAGGGCTGAACAAATTCAGTAAAGTTGTACGGCTCGCTGAATTCGGCACGCATAAAGCTCAAATTTTCTTTAGATCTTTCTTTTACACTGAAGTGGAATTTGTTATTCAAATTAACAGTGGCTTCTGGCGTAATCCATACACCTGCTTTTTTACCAACAGCATAATTTTTCCCCTCAAGATTTGTTACAAGGATGGGAGCATTCCCCAGATTAATAAGCTCCGGCGCAACATCGCTGCGTGAGATAGCTATAGCCTCTGGGATTTTTTCTTCCGGCAGAAAAAATACTCTTTTTATAACCCTGTTAAATGCATCAATCGATTCATTTAAAAATTTATTTGCCGTCTTTTTATTCTTAGCCGCAACTATTAAATCATTTGTATCTATGATTTCAACAAGCGAAGCAAGTCTTTCTTCAAAAGGAATACTCTTTATCACGGACGGAAGAACCTTACCGACCTGCTGCACGCCTTTGAATGAAATTTCATCACTTTTGGGTTTTACAAGCAGTCTGTTGTAGTGAATATCTGCAAGTTGAACGTTAGGAGCATTTTCCTGCTGCTTTTCCAGAGTTACGTCTTGGTTTTTGTTTGTATTATAAATTTTTTTGTATGTTTCGGGTGTAATGTAAGGCTTGATTGCTGAAATTTGCATAGATAATAGTTCTCCCTTTAAATAATTATTTATGTATTAATAACCTCAAAAAAAACCGCTTATCAAGATTTTGATTAGCGGTTGTATTTAATAATAAGTGTGATTTGTACAACAATTTAAATCAAAACCGCATACGCAAACATTCGTTTGGAAAAACGCACACAATGTACAATTTCGGATTTTAGCGTATGCCAGAACATATAGACTCCTTTGAATCAATTTATTACTTTGGTAGTAGTTGTTTGTTATTTTATAGACTACACTTTGTTTTAAATTTCGTCAATACCTTTACGGCTAAAGAAAAAATAAAGGTATACAATAAACAGTTGTATACCTTTATATAAATTGTGTTTTTGACACTTTTTGTTTTTTTATTTTTGCTTTACATTAGTTAACAAACTATGCTTCCGCGAATTCTTGCTGATCTTGAACCTCATTGTTTTCTGTTTCTGTCTCAACATATTGATAGTGACACATGGATGCAACCTGTTGGCCCCATTGTTTTATAATTTCGTCCTGAGAAAGCTCGCAGGAAATAGGTTTGCCTATCTGCACAATAATTTTACCTTTAAACGGTATCCAGTTATATTGTTCACAGCCTATTATAGAAATCGGCAATATATCCCATTTAGCAGCTTTCGCAACTACCGCAAAACCTTTGTTGATTTTTTCAATGGTATGGTTTCTTCTGATTCCGCCCTGCGGAAATATTCCCAAAAGCCAGTTTGTTTTAGTGAGTTCTTTAACTGTTTTTATTGTTGAAACTTCCAGTTTTTGCCTGTTTACGGCAAACGCTCCGAGCCAATCTATGTTAAGAGTAAAAAAGCCGAAGTTTTCAAACAGTTCTTTTTTTGCCATATAAGCAATAGGTTTTCTTACAGCTATCGACACAAGAAACGGATCAAGGTAGGATATATGGTTTGCTGCACATATAAATTTTCCGCTTTTCGGAATATTTTCTCTGCCACGGATTTCAAACCTGTAAAAAAACCAAAATATCGGTATGGCTATAAATATACACCATAAGGCCTGAAACAACATTCTGAAAGTATTATATTCGTAAGCATATCTTCTTGCATAATTCCTAGACATTAAAGCTCCTTCAATTACTTCAAACTATTCTAAGACGTACTCTTTTCCTGTCATACTTGAAATTGCGTCGCACCATTGCCGCATCATATCATCTATATTGTCACTGTATGGTATTACTTTACCTATTTTTACAGTTAATTTTGGGCTGAATGGCCATTTAGGTTTTTGATCAGTTCCAATAATCGCTACCGGTAAAATACCCGTTTTGGTTGCTTTGGCAAAAGAAGCAAAGCCTTTTGTTATCTTTTCCACTTTTTGGCTGGAATCCCTTGTTCCCTGCGGGAATAACCCCAGCATCCATTTTGTGTTTTTTATATTCAAAGCTGTTTTAATTGTAGAAACTTCTACCTTGTCACGTCTTACGGCAAACGCACCACAAAAATCCATAAGAGTTCTTGAGAAAAATTTTTCAAACAATTCTTCCTTGGCCATAAAAGCTATAGGCAAATTAAGTGCAAGCGGCAGTAAAAAAGGATCACGGCCGGAGATGTGATTTGCCGCCACAATAAATTTATCATTTCTCGGAATATTTTCTCTTCCTTCTACAGAATAATCATACATTAATCTTATAAAACTGCCAAAGCACAGATGGCAGGTAATCCATTGAAAAATTGTACGAAATTTATTGTAGGTTTTTGCATCTCTCTTAGAAAATGTGCTCATTTAAATGCCTTAAACTTTCCTTTTTATACAGAATTATCCCTAATCTGATATAAAAATATTTTAACAGAAAATATTTTAAAAAACCAATTAGCCTGCCGGGTAAATTTAATAAGTATACATACAAGCTATTGTGATTGAAACATTTTTCAGGTTGTATTTGTTGAGTAAACAGGGGATATTTTTTTATTTATGATGTGCGTTTTTGACGTTGACCGTGTGATGCTTAAAAGACATCCCGACATTAAAATGCAGTCATTGCTGTATATGTTACGCAATTCGATGACAAAAATAATTTTTTCTTAACATAAATAATAAAATCCTGCCTTTGTAAGAACTCCGTGTAAAAGGTGCCAGATGCAGGGCCGGCAGACTTTAGTCGACCATTAACACTATTTCGTGTTATTCTATAAATATGATTGAACTTTTGATTTTATACAGCTTAAAAAATCGTGAACGCACAGTTTATTCCCTGCGTTCAGATATTATAGAAAAATTCGGCTACTTTACAAAACCGAGCATAGGAACGATTTACCCCGCGCTCAAACGTCTGCTCAAAGCCAATATAGTGACTATGAGAAACGACTACTCGCAGGGAGGAAAAAAATCGACCTATTACGGACTCGCAATGCATTGGACAAAAAAATTCCATGACCTGTTTTTTACCCCGCTGAGTGAAAACCCTACACAGTTTTTTACAGAGGTGCAATCCCGCATTGCTGTCCTGTCATTGCTGGATGAAGAGCTTAAACAAACTTTTATTGATGATATTTCTATTAAAATGGAATCCTTTCTGCTGGATTTGCAAAACGCGCTTGAGGACGAGTATATTACCTATGACCAATACCAGCTTGCGCTTTTGAAAAAAAACATACAGGACGTAGAAAACTTTAAAACACTTATCAGCACTCTAGGGGGGAAAAGCTGATGGCTGCTGTTATATCAGAAGTTCTTAATGACTCCATCGCGCAGGAGCTGGGTTTTCAAAAAGGAGATAAAATCCTTTCTATTAACGGTGAAAAACCGCAGGATATGATTGACTACCGCTATATGATGTGCAGAGAAGATACTGAAATAGAACTCGAACGCACAAACGGTGATATAGAAATTTTTGAAATAGAAAAAGATTTTGATGATGACCTCGGGGTTGTGTTTGAATCAGCAGTATTCGACAGAATAAAACCCTGCACAAACCATTGTATTTTCTGCTTTGTTGACCAGCAGCCAAAAGGGCTTAGAGAATCTTTATACATAAAAGACGATGATTACAGGCTCTCTTATTTACAGGGAACCTATGTCACACTGACAAACCTTACCCCAAAAGACAGAGAACGCATTGAAAACCTTCATCTTGGGCCTTTGTACGTGTCAGTCCATACAACAAATCCGACGCTCAGAGTAAAAATGCTTTCTAATCCCAAAGCAGCCAATATTATTGAAGATTTAAAATGGCTGAAAGAATCGAGTATTCCTATCCATGCCCAGATTGTACTGTGCCCCGGATACAATGACGGAGCAGAACTGGAGCGGACATTTAACGATTTTGAAAAATTCAAATCGATTATTGAATCAGTTGCGATAGTACCTGTCGGAATTACCAGATTCCACAAAAACAATCTGCAAACCCTGACAAAAGAAAACGCGCTGCACGTGATTAAGCAGGTAGAAAACTTCAACACAAAAGTAAAAAAACATCTTGCTATGGCGAGTGATGAATTTTTCTTAAAAGCGGATTACCCTATCCCTGACAAAAAGTATTACGGAAGCTTTTCCCAGCTGGAAGACGGAGTCGGAGCGTTAAGGCTGTTGATGGATGATTTTGAAAAAAGGAAGAAAAAACTTCCCTCAAAGTTAAAAACGCCACTCGAGCTGACCTTTGCAGTGGCTCAAAGTTCTGTAAAAATTTTCAAAGACATAATAAAAACCTTAAACAGTGTAGAAAACTGTCATTGTGAAATTGCAGAGCTTAAAAACGGATTTTTTGGGGATAACGTAACTGTTGCAGGCCTTATTACGGGACAGGATTTAATAAATCAGTTAAAAGAAAAAAATATCAAAACACTTGTACTCCCTTCTATAATGCTCAGGCCTTTCAGTAATGATTTTCTGGACAACATTACAGTTGAGCAGGTTCAACAGGAGCTATCGTGCAAGGTTATTGTGATAAAAGATATTTATTCGACAAATGAAATATTCGCTCTGTTAAATCCTTGAGCCAGCTCTCTTGCCGGATAAGACTTTATCGAAACATTTTTTTGTGGTAAATTACATGTTTTAGCGCATACTGCCTGCGTACACTGTGTCATCATTAATCTTATTTCCCGTTGTTTTACAATATTTAAAAAAATCAAAAATTTTGGCAAAAAATTTTGTTCACATGTTTTGTACAATTATGATTAGACTACGTATTGATAAAGCAGCAACATTCTTACCGATTTCCCTATCAAAGGGTACGTTGGGCCAGCGTTTGCAAAAAGCAAAAGAACTGAATTTGCAATTTTATGACAATTTGCAGGATGAATTTGTAAAAAGGGAAATAAAGCCGTCCGCATTCAAACGCGTGTTGCAGGAAACTTCCGGTGCAAAGATAGGGCTTGATATTTTGGAGGCAGACACAGCCAAAGGCAGCCAATCAACCATGAATGCCCGTATAATGTCAAATGCAAAAATCAAAGGGTTTGCATTTTACCTTCCGATTAATTTTTTCACCGGAAAAATTCCTAAAAATGCACAATTTTCTTTTCTTCCGGAAACTCAAAAGTTTTTTAATTTAATACTAAACCCCAAGTTTTTAACCAGAGAGGTAGCGCTCAACAATAAGAATCCATATCAGTTGAAAGAGGCCCACGAGTTTTATTCCAAAAATATGGAAGGCTTAAGCGTTTTAAAAAAAGAGGATTTACATAAATTTTTGCAGAACAAAAAAAATGAAGAAAAAATCAATATTTTGCAATATTTAAGATACTCTCTTTTTAATGAAAAAACTGTCAAGCAGGCAGCGCATGATATAGATAAACATATAGAAAAAGCAGAACACTTAAAATTTGCCAACAAAAATTATGATTTGGCACCCTGCAGTTACGACGAAAAACTTGCAATGCTGAATGAAACTCTTACAAAAACCCTAAAAGAAGCAAGAATAAAAAAATAAGCACCTTTTACCGGAAACTCAGCAGCTTGGTGATATGAAAACATGTCCGTTTTTGTGTTTTTTACCATGTAGTTGCGGACATAAACAGAGTTGTTTTTAAAAAACTTTACCCCAAATTTACAAGCGACATGTATTTTCCGCCGTTGGTTTGTTTCACATATCCTTTTAATTCAAGATTCATTAATATAACAGTTAGCACTCCGTAATCTATACCGGTGCGCGAGACAATAGAATCCACTGTCATTTCGTCAACAGCAATAAACTCAAGCACTGTTTTTTCCTGTTCTGTCAACTCAAGTTTTTCAAAAGCACATTCTTTTTTGTCAGCTTGTACTGTTTCTATCTGCCACTCAAGTGCGTCTAAAATATCCTGCGCTCTTGTCACAACAGCAGCCCCATTTTTTATAAGCTTGTATATACCCTCGGTGTTCGGGTTTGTTAGCAGACCTGGCATGCACATTAATTCTCTGTTTTGTTCAAGACACAAATTTGCGCTGATTAATGCACCGCTTTTGATGGCAGCTTCTGCAACAAGTGTTCCTCTTGATAAGCCTGTAACTATTCTGTTTCTGTGCGGAAAACGCCACGGCAAAGGGTCAAACGTCGGCCAGTATTCACTAAAAATAACACCCCGTTCATTTTCTATTTTATCGTAAAGGTATTTATTTTGTTTCGGGTATACAAAGTCAAAACCGCTTGCTATTACTCCAATTGTTGCCAGATTGTTTTTGATTGCCGCCTGATGCGCGCAGGTATCTATACCTATTGCAAGCCCTGACACAATGCATATATCAGTATTAAAAAATTCATCTATGATTTTTGTTAATACGGTTTTCGCCGCCTCACTGGCCTTGCGCGAGCCAACTACCGCAAGAGTCCTGTTAAAATTGCACCTTGATAAATCACCCTTATAAAAAAGTGTCATTGGCGGATTGTGTATTTGTTTAAGCAAATACGGGTATTGAGCATCCGTATAGTTGATAAACTTTAAATTTTTATTTTTTATGTATTCCAAACACTCATCCGGGTTTGTCGATTTTCTTGCTTCAAGAAAATCATTTATCTGACTTTTAGTCAAATTTTCTACCTTATAAAGCTCATCTGCACCGGCACACCAGGCAGATTTTATTGAGCCGAAGTGCTCAAATAGTGTTTTTATAAAAACGCTGCCGATTTTTTCTATAGAAGCAAAAGCCAGCCAGTATTTAGAATCTTCTTGTGTCATTATAAATTTTCTCTAAAAGAATTCAGGTCTATAATTTTGTTTACCTCCTGCGGAACATAATACGGGCAAGAGTTCCACAAGATTGTATCCATCGGCACATCGGTTTCTTTTTGTACAACCAGTCTGTTGCAGTATCCTTTGACCATATTTGTTGAACCATCCATTTTTAAATTAAAATAACCGCAGGACTGGCAAATTTTTATTCTGAAACCATGCTCGTTCAACTTATTCGATACTTCCTGTATTGCGTCGAGCATACGTATCTGTGATGATGAAGAGTATTTTTTCTTTTTAAATCGAAAAACAGCCTTAACAAGCCCGCTTTCCGATATTAAATCGAGTTTGCATTTTAAATTGTTTTTGCCGTCTGTAACCATAACATCAACTGTTGAAATTTCACGCTCTTCTTCAGGTTTTTTATGTGTAATTTTATTAACAAGAAGGCTTACAAGCGGTATGTGCATAAATATTTTCAGCAGCGAATAAATCGGGTAAACAAGAATATAACCGATATTTTGTTTTCCGATTTTTGAGGTAAACAACGATACCAGAAATGCGGCGGTAAGTATAAAAGCAAAACCGAAAATCAGGTTAAAGTTAATTAATCCCGCAAGCAAAGCGGAAAGGCTGAATACTTTTGACTCTATATTAATAGTGTAAGATGATGTAAAGCTCAAAAGTCCGAAATATATAATCATAAGCAGCCAGAAATTCGGAGCAAGAATATTTATCAAAAATTCTCCGAGTTTTGGTGTCGATTTTATTATCAAAGGCAGACAGTTCCATACCAATGAAAATTTAAATGATACGGCCTGTTTTCTGCATTTGTAATTGTCTATTGATGTATAAGTTTTTATAAGCGGGCAGAATTTTGGTATAAAACCATTGCGCACCAGCAGTGTTGTATATTTCAGCTCGCTGTTGATATCTTTAAAGTCAACGCATTGAATTTTTTCAAGTACATTTTTTTTGATAACAAATATATCGGAATCAACTATGCTTGCCAGCCCCATTAAAGACCTTGAGCAGTTGAAAATTCTGTCAACATAAGAACGGTATGTTGTTCTTATTCCGTTAAGCAGGCATTTGCGCCGCACAATATAATCGGTGGAGCCGATTACAATATTTTCTCCGTGCAGGTTGGAATTTACGGAAGAAATAAAGTTTTCGTCAATATATCTGTCTGCACTCAAGAATAAAAAGGCATCAATATTTTGATAGGATAACAATCCTTCCAAAAGCCAGGATACGGATTCATCTTTTCCGACTGGGGCAATATCTCCGACACGCCATATTTTTGCACCGCCTATAAATTCAAGAATGTTAGATGAATTATCGGTGCAATGATCCAGAATAATGTGGATTTGGTAATTTTCCTTAGGATAATTCTGTTTATTCAATGCCTCTAAAAGTGGAACAATCGTAGATTCATTATTTCTTGCATAAATAACAACAACAATATTGTGAGGTTGTGCTGCCGCATTGTATTTCTGTTTCAACAAAAATCTTTTTGATTTTGTACTGTAAAAAACACAAACAGCATAATATACTGAATAAACGGCAACATACAAAAATAATGCAGCAAGTAAAAATATTAATATAGTCATATATTTCCTCATTATCAGAGCTTTTATGGGGTGATTGTCGACAATTGGGGCAGCTCTGCTGTACCTGCTTATTTTATAAAAAAAATGTTTAAAAATCCAGTCCCGACCCCAAAACTCCTACATGAGTATGAAATTAAAACAGCTATGCAACAATTCTAAAGCGTTTCTTAATAAATTGTAAACATCTTTGTCATGATTTTATATTTTATATATAATTTAGATAATCAATTAAAAGAAAAGGTTACTAAAATGGCAGAAAATAAACTTCCATCAGGTGTTGGTAAAAAAATAGTTCAGGCACTTAAAAAACAAGCGGAAATTGAAATACAACCCGTACCGGACAAGAAAGAAAATATTGTTTCACTCGAGGATGAAGCAACTATTCAGCCGGAAATATATGACAATGTTGCAAGTGATAATGTCAGCCTGGACGATGAATTTTCTGATTTTTCAATGAATGATAATTCAGAGATAAATACCCTGCCTGACATGGAACTGTCTTTGGATTCCTCATCAAATGACAGTTTTGATGATACTTTCCCGACTACACCTAAGATTAATTTTGAAGAAACGGATACGCATATGTTTGAAGAAAAAGAAGCCTTTCCACCTACCCAAAAGCTGAACATGACTCAGCCGCAAAACAATTATTCAATGCCGGCTAATGTTGCTGTACTTAAAAGACTTATAATGCAGCTTCCGCAAGGAGTTTCCAAACAGACCGGTGCGCAAATTATACGTCAGACAATGGAAGCACTGGGAATTTCAATGAACAGTGTATTAAAAGAAGCTCAACAGGGGCAAGACAGCATAACAGCAAGTGCAAAAGCTTGTATGTCCACAATTGCTGAATACAGAAATCATATCAAAAATCTTGAAAAACAGGTACAGGATTACAAAAAGCAGGCTGTTGCTCTCAACGATCTTATCAGCTTGTTTGTTATGACTGACAAACACAACTAAAAATTGAAACTATGACAATAAAAAAGGTTAAAGCTTTCGGCTTTGGCCTTTTTTATTGTAAACTTTTTGTTCGCAATGCGGCGTGGTATGCTGAATGTCTATTTTATAATGGAAACAGGCATGTTTTTTTATATGGACGTATTGTTAAAAACGTGCCAAGGATTTGTATATGTGACAATATGTTAAAGCCAAGCTAAAATCCCAAAAATAAACTATATGAAAATTATTTTATTCGGGCTAAAATAAAATTAATGGATAGAATTTCGATAATAGTACCTGTATATAATGTAGAAAATTATTTAGATGTTTGTTTGAACACAATACTTATGCAAACATTTAAAAATCTTGAAGTCATTTGTGTAAACGACGGCTCAACGGATTCCAGCGGAATTATTCTTGAGAAATACGCAAAATTTGATGACCGCATAAAAGTGATACATCAGGAAAATCAGGGCCTTTCCGGTGCAAGAAATACCGGCATTGAAGCAGCCACGGGCAAATATATCATGTTTGTGGATTCCGATGATTATATCTCTCCTTTAATGGTGGAGAATTTACACAAAAATATTGTAGAAAATGAAAGCGATTTTGTTTTTTGCAATCTGTGTTTGATAAAATCAGACTCAAATATCCCTGAAATCTGGGATTTTTTGAACAAAGAAAAGTTTTTTAAATATGTCACAAAAAATTATTTTTGTGAAGAAGACATGCCCCCTGAATTGTATTTTGACATGCATGTAAGTGCTTATGCAAAGTTGTACAGATACGATTTTGTGAAGGATTTTCGTTTTCCGCGCGGATTGATTTTTGAGGATGTGCCGTATTTCGCACAGTGTTATCTGGCGGCTAAAAGGATATCATATGATTTTAATCCTTATTATTTTTACAGGGTGTTAAGAGAAGGTTCTATCATTTACAGTGCGGATCGCAGATTTACTGATATTTTTGAAATACAGCAGATAAGAAACGGGGTTTTCAGAAAATACGGAAAGTATGAAAAGTACAAAACTGCTATTATGTCCGTACAAATCAAAGATTTGATTCAGAAAATATCCGTCACTCAGGGTGAAACACAAAAACAAATGTTTGAACTGTTAAAAATGCATTACGGGGACAGAGATTATTCCATGTTTAATATGGAACAGTTGAGAAAAGAAAAGACATTCCAGTTTTTGAGAATGATTGTAAATTTAAATTATGAAGATTTTAAAAAGGTTATGGAAACACTGAAACAAATGGGGAGCAGGGCTAATGCTTAAAATTTCCGTGATTATACCTGTTTACAACTGCGAAAAGTATCTGCAGCAATGTCTGGATTCCGTTATTTTGCAAACCTATGAAAATCTTGAAATAATTTGCGTAAACGACGGTTCCAAGGACAAGTCGCTGAAAATCCTGCAAAAGTACGCCAAAAATGACAGCAGAATAAAAATTATTACACAAACTAATCAGGGGCAAAGCGCAGCAAGAAATGCAGGCTTAAAGCAAGCAACAGGAGATTACATTTCCTTCGTTGATGCGGATGACTGGATATCTCTTTCGCTTTATCAAAAATTTGTCAACAGATTAAAGAAAATCAACCGCGATGTTGATATTTTTCTTTTTAATGCTTGCAATTACACTGATAAACCAAAATCAATTTATTTATCCAAATTTTTTGAGATAACGGAATGGAAAAATTTTCAATACACAAACTTTCTGCACAGGTTCGATGATTGCATGAACCCGTTCAGCGGTAACATGTCCGCTGTTAACAAAATATTCAGAAAGAGCTTTCTCACTGACAATAATATAGAATTTTGTCAGGGATTAATATTTGAGGATCAGCTTTTTTATCTTCAATCGTTTATAAAGGCTAAATCTATTCTTATAAGTGATGACCCGATGTATATGTATCGCAGGCAGAATTACTCTTCCACAATGAATTCTCTCGGGGACAAGGTTTTTGATATATTTAAAATAATAAACAAAATGGAGTCTTTTTTGCTTAAAACAAATAATTACGAAGATTACAAATATGCTTTTTTTCAGCATAAATATATACAGTATTCCTTTTTGTTTTTTGAAACCCCCTATTTTAAAAAGGAAAGGTTTTATGACGAGATGAAAGCCCGTCTTTTGATGACAAAAGAAGAAAAATTAAAAAAAGAGGTCTGCAAAAAACTTGTCGGCTACGATATATACGAGAGTATTCTTGACCTTGATTGGCGGGGTTTTTATAAAAAATATAAGGACATGAGGGTGTAATTTGTCAGAATACGACCGGTAAGCGTTTTTAATCTTACTCTCAGACCGTAGGCAATTCAATGCGGAATCGGGGCAGTTGGCTATATGAAATATTCTAAAAAAACAAATTCCTGTTAAAATAAACTTATGAAAGAGCTAGAGTATCTGAATATTATAAATAAAACTCTCGGCGACGCTTCTTTTCTGGGTGATGACTGTGCATACTTAAAAGAATTTGACCTTTGCATAACGCAAGATTCACTCATAGAAGGAGTGCACTTTTTGCTTGAAACAACAGACGCATACACGTTGGCCCAAAAAGCTGTAAATGTTAACCTTTCCGACCTTGCTGCGGCGGGTGCAAAGCCTCTTTATATAACAATTTCTTTGTCCTTTCCTCAAAGTATTGATAATTCTTTTATTGAAAATTTTTATAAAGGTATCGAAACGGCTGTTTCAAAATACGGGGTTAAAGTAGCGGGCGGCGACCTCACCGGTGCTGATAAATTTTTTATTTCAATTTGTGCAATTGGTAAAAAATACAACAATGTTAATGTCTCAAGACGAAATGCAAAAGCAGGTGATATAATTGTGCTTACAGGCCCGCACGGCAGCAGCGCGGGCGGTTTAAAACTGCTTTTACAAGGAAAAAAAGAGCCTAAAACTCTTATAAACAAACATCTTTTGCCTTCTGCAAGGGTAGAAGAAAGCGAGCTGATTATGCAATGCGCCTTTGAATGCAAATTAAAAAATATTGCAATGACGGATTCCTCGGACGGTCTTGGCGATGCTTTGTACAAGTTATCAACTGGCTGCGGATATCTTTTTGACATAGACTTTGAATCAATCCCTGCGGATGAGGAGCTTAAACAAACATTTCCGGACGAATGGAAAGAGCTGCTTATGTGGGGCGGTGAAGATTTTGAACTCGTTTTTTGTATTGATAAATTCGCATTTGAAAAATTGGACAAAACAAAATTCTTTAAAATCGGCACTGTGTCAAACAAACCCATTACAAAAGAAATAGCGCAAAAGATTGAGCAAAAATTTGAAAATAAAATTTTTAAGCACTTTTAAAGGATAAGAATAATGAAATTTTCGGTAGTTATTACAGCAGGCGGTAGTTCCGCAAGATACGGAAAAAACAAACTCCTTGAAAAGATTAACAATAAAGAGGTTATACTTCACTCAATAGAAGCATTTTTGCCGTTTTATCCGGCTGAAATTGTTGTTTCCTCTTCAAAGGATTTTGAACCGGTATTAATACAACTTTTAAAAGAAAACAACATGCCGGACGTAAAAGTCGTTTTGGGCGGTTCAACAAGACAGGCATCTGTTTTTAATGCATTAAAGGCCTGTGATAATGCGGACATTGTTGCAATACATGATGCGGCAAGGCCGCTTATTAAAAAAGAAGATATTGAAAAATGTCTTACAAAAGCTCTGGAAACCAAAGCAGCAATAGTAGGTGTCAGAGCTGTAGATACAATAAAAAAAACCGATGAAAATAATAAAATAACCCAAACGCCTGACAGAAAAACGCTCTGGTATGTGCAAACCCCGCAGATTTTTGATTACAATCTTATACTGCAGGCACATAAACAATTTGAAGGGCAAGGCTTTTCTGATGATGCAGGACTTGTTGAGGCACTTGGAAAACCTGTTTATATTAGTGAAGGCAGCTATTCAAATATAAAAATCACAACAAAAAAAGATATTTACCTTGCGCAAATGCTGTATGAAGCTTGAGTACGTAAAAAATATATATGTGCCATATGCGTAACAAATATATTGAAATACTGTCAGTCAGCTTTAATTAATCGGTAGTCAATTACATCGCTGCGTGGTTATGCAAGCGAGCCTCTTGTGTAATCAGGCATGCTTGCCTGTTTCATATCCTCTTTAAATATTTTCATTGCTTGCTTAATATTATGGCTGAGTTTTTCAAATTCTTTTTGTTTGTTGTTTTGTTTAACCCAGTTGTCAAACATTTTTTCGAATTTTTCGCCCGTAATTATATCTGCATTTGCCAGAGGGCCGGTTGTGATTTTATCAATATATTCTTTTATAAAAGGTTCCGTAAACTCGGTAATCATATTTGCAATTTCCATACCTGTATTGGAATAACGGATGATGTCGTTTTTGATATCCGGTTTGAACAATTCAAAAGTAACACCGTTTGTATCACAGCCGATGTACTTTGTTTTAGAACCAAGACCCCATTCGGTTGTTGCCTGTAAAATCAAGTCGGTGCAATTTTTGAGGTCGCTGGACACACCGTCAGTGTGACAGTCAAACAGACATTCCTCCACACTGTAACCGCCGTAGTTTACGGCAAGCCTGCTCAGCAGAGATTCTACGGTAATTCTGTTGTTGTCTGTTGGTTTCATCATTGTCAAACCTGCCGCATCACCCCTTGATTCGTTAACAATAAAGTCAAGCGCCTGCATTGGCTGTTTTGATTTTTGTGCTTCGTCTTTGAATACATTATTTAATACAATCTGGTTTATTGCATGGCCTGCTTCGTGTGCACGCGTTTTTTGCAGTTCATAGTCGGATTTTTCGCTGTCGTTTTTTATGCCTACAATAGCTTCCAGCTTGGCTTCCTGTATATCTTTAGCGGTTATGTAGGGCAATTGTCTGTCTTTGTATAGAGTTTTTCTGTAAGAACGTTTTATAACGTCAGCAAGTTCTGCGCCGGACATACCTGCGGAAGATTTTGCCAGTTCATCAAGCAGCTTATTTTTTTCCGTGTCATTTTTAAACGGCTTATCTTTTGCATTAATTGCCAAAATTTCACGTCTTGCTTTTTCGCTGAACCTCGGGTCGTCAATTTTGAACTCCATATCGATACGCCCCTTGCGAAAAGCATTGTCAAACAGGTCACGTCTGTTTGTTGCAAATATGGTTATAACTTTTATATCGTTTTCTTCTTTAGACTGCACCCCATCCAATTCCCCGAGCAGTGCGTTTAAGGTTGCATCGCCTTCTCTGTTGGAAGACGCACCTCTTTTGCCTGCAATGGCATCTGCCTCGTCTATAAAGACTATTGCTGTTTTTGTTTCGCTTGCGCGTGCAAGCTTGCGGGCTTGTGCATAAAGCTCACGCACATTTTTGGCACCGGCTCCTACATAAATTTCGTTAAAGCTGCTGCCGTTAGTACTAATCAAAGGCACGCCGGCTTCTCCTGCAATTGCGGTAGCAAGAAGAGTTTTTCCGGTTCCCGGAGGGCCGAATAAGATAATACCGCCAGGTTTGTCAGCATTTTTTACTTTAGGATTATTCAATATGTTCAGCAGTTCTTCCTGAATCTGTTTTTTTACATTGAACATACCGCCGACGTCGGAAAATCTGGTCTTTACGTGAGAATAAACTTTGAAATTTGATTTTGTTTTTTCTTTTGTTTCCTCGTCGGAGAGACGGGCTTTATCATTTTTTTTGTTTGTATTTTTAAGTGCATTCTGATATTTACCTGCAATTATCGGATTATCAAGCTCAAATTGAGCTCTTTCCGCTTCAAACTCCTGAGCAACCTGAGGATAGCCGGATTCTCTAAGCTCTTCAACAATATCAGTGTTAATCCCAAAGGTGTTTTTAGGCTGCATGTAATAAAATTCAGCCTGCTGTTCAGGTTTTAGTGTTTTGACGAGTGAAAAAATCTTGTGTGTTGTTAACAGAGTTTTGTCGTAATTAACAGACATAATCAGCGGCCCGTTCATTCTGTTTTTATCAGGAACGAGAAACTTGAATTTTGTTGTATCATCCGTGTCTTCCGCTATATCAAGCAAGCTATTTGCTATATGTAATTTCCCTTCAACAAGAGCCATACTGAAAGGGGATTCCGGTGTTCCGTTGCGCGAGAGTAAAAAATGAGAAATAACAGTGTCGTTTTGATTATTTAAATCGTTGAAAAATGATTTTGCATCAAAGCCGTAATTTTTGACCAGATTTTGTTTGTTTACATCAATATCGCTGTCTATAAGTTTTAGAAAATCTCTATAAAATTCCTCGGCTATATATCTGTCATTTATTCTTTTTCCGGTAAACGACGGGGACAAATATTCTTTATTCTCCCGTGCATATGGCCGTGAAATATATTGGCTTTTAGGCATTCCTCTGTTATTGGAATAGCTGCGGCTAATGTATGTAACTTTCATTATAAATAATCCTTAACACAATACTCTCTCAATAACCATTAAACAATCAAGCATGGGTTTTTTTGCTAATTTGTTAAGGAATATTAAGATAAATGTTACAATTGTATTATAAATTTTGTGTCTCAGCAATGTTATCAGTGCCTATTTTTTGTAACAATTCTATGTATGCATTGTAACAGGGGCCGTGAGCAGGCATATACTCTTGCAATGTTTGCGCTTGAGGCTGTTTTGCGTGCAGAAAGATGCACAATGCTTTACCACAAAAATCTTCGGAGCCGGTTAAACTATTTTCTTTTAACATGTAAATCTTACCGAACGAGGGTAAAAATGTCGTCATTCAAGTATTTGCAAAAATTTTTGCTGTTAAAATTCAAGGCTGCCGGTTAAGATGGGCGGCAATAAAAAGCTGTTTTGCAGACCTTATTCTGGTGTTGTTTGTAATCTTTGGGTACAATACTGTTGAATATCCGCGCAGCCGTTATTTTTTAACGGAATCACGTTTAGGCACCTTAAGCAGGAACCCGAACGGAATCAAAATAAACGCAATCAGCGCAAACATCTCAAACACATCCACGTATGACATAAGCCTTGCCTGAGAAAGCATTTGTCTGTACAATAGCCCGCCTGCCTTGTGCGTTGCGTAATTTGATGCAAATTGCATAAAGTTTCCCGCCATGGAATGCAGCCTCATCTGGAACGCAAGATTGAAGTTAGAAAGGTTGTGTACAAGATATGTTTGGTGTACCTGTGATAGCCTTGCAACAAGGGTTGAGGACATGGACACAACAAACGCTGTCATAACACATTTGCACAAACTGTGCAAACCTGCACCTGCGGAAAGCTGTGACTTTGGCAAGGTACCCAGCACAAGCGCCGATACGGGGATGAATACAAGGATTACACCTATCCCCATAAGTATGTTAGGTAAAACAACGTAGTTAAAAGATATTCCAAGGTTTAAATTTGCATACATTATTGTAGAAAGTCCGAGGAAAAAGAACCCGGAAGCAATCAAAATTCTGTTGTCCAAAAATTCTACCATAGGACCTATTATCATAAGCATAACTATACAAGAGAAAACCCTGGGGGCTAGAGACATACCGCTTAGCATAGCGGTGTAGCCCATGAGGCTTTGCAAAAAGCTTGGCAAAAGCACAATAGTTACGTAAATAATCATATTAACAGACGACCCGAGAATCGTTCCTATAAAAAAGTTTTTGTCCTTGAAAATACGCAGGTTGACAATCGGGCTGTGATATTCAAGCTCCCAGATGATAAAGAAAATAAACGAAAACAACGAAACACCCGAAAGCCAGCAAATCCAGGTGCAGTCAAACCAGTTGTACTGCTGTCCTTTGTCCAGTACAATCTGCATTGACATCAGCCACAAAACAAGTGCAATAAATCCAACATAATCAACTTTATCAGGCTTAACCCTGTCTTTGAGTTCAGCAACATTACAGTGAACAAGCACTACGGAAAAGATTCCGACAGGGATGTTTGCCAGATAAATCCACTGCCATGCTGAGTTGTCCACAATAAACCCGCCGAAGGTCGGCCCCATAATGGAAAATACCATTACAGCAAGCGCAAACAACGCCATTGCCTGACCTCTTTTGTTATAAGGAAAACTCGCTATCAAAATTGCCTGAGAGATAGGCATCATCGGCCCGCCGCCTATACCCTGAATAAGACGCCCGACAACAAGAAAGTTCAAACTCGGGGCAAAGGCGCATATGACGGAACCTATTGTAAATATGGTAATAAATACCTTTAAAAACAATACCCTGCCCATGTAGTTTTCAAGCCACCCTGTCAGCGGAATAAGGATTGCGTTGGCTATCATGTAAATTGTGATAACCCAGTTTGCTTCATCGACAGTGGAACCGAAATACCCTGCGATATAAGGTATTGCAACGTTTGTTGCGGAAGTTGCAAGCATCGCAAACGAGGTAGGCAGCAGTATTGTAAAAGCTACCAGCCACAACGGTGCTTCTTTAGGCGTTTTTATCTTAGGCAGCGGATTGCCTGTTTGTGTTACAACTTCGGTAGTGGTCATTAAAACGCTCCCTTATCTGACTTTTACTTCCGGTACCACGGACATGCCGGGGACTATGTTGTAGTTTGAAATATCTTCTTCAAACACGATTTTTACGGGAACTCTCTGTACAATTTTTACGTAGCTGCCCACAGCGTTTTCAGGCGGGAACAAGCTTGCCTTTGCACCGGTTGCACGCTGTATGCTGTCCACTTTGCCCTTGAATTTTTTGCCGGGGTATGTGTCGATTTTAATCGACACCGGCTGTCCGGGCTTCATATAGGTAAGCTGCGTTTCTTTAAAGTTTGCAACTACCCACACCTTTTGCGGAACAATCGCAAACATCGGCTGCGCTGTTTGAAGGTAGTTGCCAAGCTCAACCGTTCTGTTGGTGATAAGACCGTCCTGCGGAGCATAAATCTTTGTGTAAGACAGGTTCAGTTCATCTGTTTTAACCTGTGCCTCGAGCTTTTCAATATCGGCCAGGGAAGCTTCCTTTTTTGCCTTAGAACTTTCAAGCATTGCTTTGGCAGCTCTCTGACGTTCTATTGCGGAGTTGTGGTTCGATTTTGCAACGGTAAGAGCGGTTTTGCTGGAGTCGTAATCCTGCTTTGAAGCTATACCTTCTTTGTACATAGCTGAATATCTTTTGAAATCTTTTTTGGCAAAATCAAGTTTTGAAGTTGTGGAAGCTATGTCGTGTGCCGATTCTTCCAAGCTCGATTCTGACCTTGTGATGTCTTTTTCTGAAATGTTCAAGGCTGCTTTTGCCTGCGCAAGCTGTGCTTTTGACTGTGCAAGTTTTGCCTCGTAGTCATTGGGGTCGATAACAATAAGCAAGTCGCCTTTTTTGACGGGTTTGTTATCGTCTATAAGCATTTCAATGACTGGGCCGGATACCCTCGGCGCAACGGAAACTATGTGCCCTTCAACAAAAGCATCATCTGTTGATTGGAAATGCAAAGCGTGCACCATAAAGTAAATACCGGTCAGGAAAAATACAACGGCAGTAATTGCAGGAACAATTACTCTTTTCTTTTTATAACTCGGACGGTGGTCTTCGCCGTCGTCTTCTTCATCATTGTTTTCTGTTTTTTCTTTTTCCGGCTTTACGTTTTCCTCTACCGGAGTAATGTTGTCATTTTGTTTCGGTTGTTGGTTTTGTTCTTCGTTACTCATATATTTTTCCTTCTGATTATTTAATCTTAAATTTGTAATGTTACTTTTTCTTTCATGTTTTTGAGCATTTGTTCGAGAATTTTTAGTGTTTTTTCCAGGTCTTCCTCGCTTATTCCCCGTGCAGTGATTGCTCTTAATTCCCACATTGTAGGTACAATTTTATTTCTCATTGCGATTCCGTCTTGTGTTACAGAAACCTTATACACTTTTCGTTTATTTACATCTTCAGTTCTTTTAACCAGACCTTTTTGTTCAAGTATATTTATAATCCTTGTTACATTAGGTCTGTCTTTATATAAAATTTCAGAAATTTGTCTTTGGTATAATTCACCGCCCGAGTCCATGATTATAGACAGCACAAGATATTGTTCGGGTGTAATTTCAAATTTTTTCTGGGCATATTTTTGCAATGCCATTACTCTCGAAAATACACCGGTTGCGACAAGCATCGCTCCCACTCTTTTATTTAAAAGATTGTTTTGTTGTATTTCTGTTTCTTGCATAGTGTTCTTTCACAAGGAATCATTACGATTCTAACCACACGAAAATATCTTATTGTAATCTAGTGTCGTCTTCCCGTCCATTAAGGCTTGACATTTAGTCAACCCTTAACGGAGTCCTTGCTTCGAGCTTTCGAAGCTCAAAGACTCACCTTTTCAAGGTGTTGCTCGCCTACACTTAACTTCGTTAAGTTTCGGTGACAGGCTCACAAGTATCGCTTACGCTCTACTGTTCGCTTTGTCAAAAAATTCGTTCACGTCACTTACCTCTCACAAAACCGGCCACAGGCCGTTTTTGTTCGGCAGAGTCTTATCACGAATTTTTCTCGAACATTTTAACATTTATTTAATGAAATATTGCACTAAAATATTTTCTTGTGTTATCATCATAACACAAGAATAAAAAATGGAAGATTAATTTTTATGAAGAAATTACTGACCGCATTAATAACACTTTTATTTGTCGTGCAAATTTTTGCACCGCTTGCTTCAACAAGCGCTTTTGCAAGAAAAAATAAAAAAGAACAAAATGAAGAAGCACTGCATACTCAATATCTGAATTTGCAATGGTGGGAAAAATACAACGATCCGATTTTGACGGGGTATTTGCAGGAGCTGTACGACAAAAACCACGACCTTAAAATTGCTGCCCTCAAGGTAATGGAAGGCGAAAAAATGGTTAAGGTTTCCTTAGCAAACGAGCTGCCTCAAATAACTTTTGACGGAAATCTTGGCAGAGTAATGAGATCCAGTGACCAGCATTTTGGCAACATGGTTATCCCGAGCCATGCTCAATACGGATATCAGTTCCCCTTTACTGCAACTTATGAAGTTGATATATGGGGACAAAACAGAATCAGAACCAAAAGTGTAGAAAAACAGCTTGATATTATCAAGCAGGCTGAGCGTGCAAGTTACATTTCCTTAACTTCTGCTTTTGCTTCAACATATTTTAACCTTGTTAAAACCGACAAGCTGCTTGAAATTCAGCAGCAGATTGTTGATATACAAACGGACATTGTACAAAAAACTCAAAAGAAGTTTGACATAGGTTTGTGCAGCGTTAATGAAGTTATTGCGGAAGAAAAAATGCTGACAACTCAAAAGGAACTATTGAACAACCTTGAGCACACCCGCACAATATTGGAAAATCAGCTTAAAGTTTATCTTTCGGATGACTCAAAAACAATTGAGCGCACAGACTGCGACAGCCTTGCAATAATGCAGAATCTTCCGTTGAAGATGGACGGAACGGTTATTGAAAAAAGACCAGATTACATACAATCCGAGGATAACATTAAAAAAATAGGATACGATGTGCGTGTGGCAAGAAAAGAATTTTTACCAAAATTTATTATCTACGGTCAAATCGGTTTAAATGCATATCACTGGGATAAATTGTTTAATAATTATTCACAACTTGCCAATGTCGGTATTATGCCATCGTTTGACCTGTTCTCCGGCGGAAGAAAAATGGCCATTTTGAAACTCCAAAAATACCGCTACGAAGAAGCCAGACACGAGTATGAAAAAGCAGTGCTTACTGGCTTGCAAGAGGTTAACGACTCAACTGCGCAGTTAAAAACCGACCTCAAAAATTATGACGAAAGCGTTGAACGCTACAATCTCGAGCACAGAAGATACGTTTTGATGGATCACAAAAACAAAATAGGTGCGGCTTCTGATCTTGATTTGCTTTATAACAAACAAACAGAGCTGATGACCAAAAGAGAAGAGGTTTCCAACAAAATCAACTGTCTTATCTCGACAATAAGCCTGTACAAAGCAACAGGCGGACAGGATTTGTTCTCAATTAAAGAACCCGAGCAGCAGGAAACAAAAGAAAATATATAGTTTGATTCAGTTTGTTGCTGCTGATTATGCTAAACAATTAAATATTCTTTAACATTGAAAGCAATAAAATGAAATTTTTTGTTTTTATATATATAGCATTAGCAATCAAAATGGGTTAAAATAAAAGAATGGATAACATAACAGATATTAAAGAGAAGCTGGCACGTAAAAAAAAGGTTGATGAGGACAAAACCGACAACCGTTCCGTTGTTGCGGCTAATTCTACAAATCCTATTTTAAAAAAATTCATGCAGTTTAAAAATGCTGATTTGTCCAAAAAATTTGATATTAATGATTTGCTGAGATAATGTATTACCTGAAAAATACTCTTTTTTTAGAATTAACCAAGAACCAAAAAGCAGCGCTGTTTGGTTTCATTAAAAGTTTTGTCAAAAAACATGAATCCAAAACACCGGAAGAAATTCTTACACTTTTTGTTGAAGATGAACAATATTACTACGAGCAGAGAAATCCGCATTTTGAATGGATTATACCCGAGTTCGAAAAGGAGAGCTTTTTAAAAGAACTGACGGTGCTTATAAATGAGAATAAAAAATTGCTTGCGCAAAAAGAAGCACAAAAACCATTTATTGAAAAACAAAAGGCACTGGCCAAAGAACAGAGAAAAAAAGCGGCTGAATTTAAGTTATCAAAACAGCCTCCGACTAAAAAACAGCTTTATTATTATGATATGCTCTGTAAAAAGTATAAAATTAATCAAGAGCCTGTTGAAAATTTGTCACGTCTTGATTTAAAAAATATGATAGGGAAAATTATTGATGAACACGATACGGGAATTAAAAAAATCTGATTTAATAAAAGCTTATACAGATGCCGGTTTTTCAACGGAAACAGCGTGTGCCGAGATTGATTTTGCAATTGAGATTATAAGCGGACTTACCCCGAAAGATTTAATTATCGGTATTATGCCATCGCCAAAAGATATTCAAAAGCTATATAACACAGTAAAAACACGGCTTTCAACATGCCAGCCGGTTGCTCAAATACTCGGATTTGCTTTTTTTATGGGATACAAATTTGAAGTATCTGTTAATACGCTTATACCGAGACCGGAAACGGAGCTGCTTGTTAAAAAAGCCGCAGATATTATTAAAAATAACGATTTTAAACAGGTTCTTGATATAGGTACGGGCAGCGGGTGTATTGCCTGCATGATAGCAAAAAACACACAGGCTCAGGTGTTAGGCACGGACATATCAAACGATGCATTAAAAATTGCACTGAATAATGCTATGCATATGGATTTGATGAACAGGGCCATTTTTAGAAAATCTGATTTATTTTCTAAAATAAGGAATGAAGAAAAATTTGATATCATAGTTTCCAATCCTCCGTATATTCCATATAGTGAAAAACCGCATCTTCAAACCGAAGTTCGGGAATTTGAGCCGGGAACGGCATTGTTTACAAAGGATAAGGCCGGGCTTGAATTTTATGAAAAAATTACGGATTTGGCTCCGCAATATCTTAACAACAACGGTTATCTGGCTTTTGAGGTCGGGGCAGCGCAGGCACACAGCGTAAAAAGAATTATGGAGTCTAATGGGTTTGATAAGATAGAAATTTTAACCGATGTAACTGGCATAGAACGTGTTGTATCAGGGAAATTGTGCTAAACCCCAATACAAATAATATGAGTTTCGTATTCTTAAATTATATAGATTAGTCGTTATTTTGCTTCATCCATGACCCTTTTGGAAATTTCAAAATCCGGCAGGTCGTTGCCCTCTTTTATGTCAAAGGGGTTTGGGTTTTTCATCCAAAAGTCAATGGAATCTTTGTGTATGTAATTTTTTGCTTTGTCCGTTATCAGTTCAATGATTTCCTCTTTTGATTTGTCCTGATAGGCGTCTATTTGGGCAAATTCCAAAACCTTTTTAAAATTATTTTTCATTACGTAAAAAGCATTTTCCATACCTTTTCCGTCAGGAACGGGTCTTGTCTCCGCAGCGTTAATCGGCAGCCCCGAAGGCTGTTTCATGTCAATTTTTTCGTTTTGAACCTCATTGCGGAGCTTTTTGGCGTTTTCTTCTCCGATTATCGGCTCAAGCTCTTTTATGTCCTGTTTTGTAAGCATATAACCGTTGTGATAGTTGTCCACGCTTATGGATACCGGTCTGTATGAGGTGCGGAAATTAACGTTTGCGTTGCAGCCCTGCGCATCTAAAGGAATATCAATATTCGGAACCTCAAAACCGTTCTGGAATAGCAGAACCTCTCTTATCGTCAGCGGTTTTGTCTTGTCAACACGGTGTTTGTCAAGATAATAAAGCGTGTATTTGAGTATATCTACCGTTCCTTTTACATCAGCAAAAGCATCGTGCGCATTTTCCATATTCTTTGCAAAGAAGTATCTGTACTGGTTGGACAGCCGCTTTGACGCACCGACATAGGGGTGGATTCTTTGCATCAGCAAAAACGGATCTATTACTTTAAAGTATCTTTTGGGCTTCAGCTCGTCTGCCGAATAGCTGTTATGTTCACGTATTGCGTTGTTGAGCATTGTAATATCAAACTGCGAGTTGTAAGCGACGATTATGCCGTTTTTCTTGTTCAAATAGTTGTTTACAAATGGTTTTAGCACCTGTTCCATAACCGGAGCATTTTTTACATCGTCGTCATAAATGCCGTGAACGTTTGAGGCGGCTTCAGGTATATGAAGTTCCGGGTTAATAAGCTGACTCATTGCGCTTTCGGGAACGATTTTTCCTTTTTTAACCTGAATTGCGCCTATTTGAATGATTTTATCAAGAGGTCTGCTTTCGTCAGAGGTGTTTGTGCCTGTTGTCTCCGTATCGAACACAACCGCATCAAGGCAAAGGTTTCCGTCTGCGTCCGTAATAGGCTTGTCCAAAGACTTGTGGCGCCTTGTGTCTAAAAGCTCCTCCAGATTAGATGCAAAAGATTTGTCCTTATATATGTCATATTTTAAATCCTTTGATGGCGGCTCTTTTACCGTACGGGAATCTATTGAATGAGAGGTCGCAAGCATCTTTTTACGGTTTGTGTAGTTAAATCGCCGCACCCAGGCAGACTCGTAGCCCTCTGCCAGCGCATTTGCCTGCAAAAATACGTAAAAATCCCTCGGGGTTGCTGTTCTCCAATCGAGCGGCTCTTTGCTTAAATATTCCCACCCGACTTTTGAAAAATCGTACCACTCGGCAGAGCCTATTTCGTTCTTTTCCATAAGCCCGAGCCCCTGATACTCTTTGCCCTCAACTTTTCTGGTGAAGTTGTTTTCGAAAAAGTCGCCCTTAAAAGTGGGGACAAACCTGT
This sequence comes from Candidatus Gastranaerophilales bacterium, assembly GCA_944322935.1. GTDB lineage: Bacteria > Cyanobacteriota > Vampirovibrionia > Gastranaerophilales > Gastranaerophilaceae > Limenecus. The sequence continues at coordinate 116,117 of CALUQO010000001.1, forward strand.
TTAAGACCGGTGTAAAATAAGGTATATCAACCTCGATTTCCTTGCCTCCGTTTTCTTTGGGAGTATCGGGAGAATTTTTGCGCACGTGCAAATTTGTTTTGTTGTTTGTATAAAACGTAACAGCGGAAATTTTCATACTTAACCTACCAAATCCAGTTTTGAAGTGCCGCCGGCTATCATTGGCGGAGCCTCATAGAACCTGTTTTTAACTTTTTCGTATTCGGATTCCGAGTGTTTCCAGTCCTTTTCAAACTGTTTTAAAAACACCCTTGCAAGAATCGGCTTTTCAAAGGCAATTGCAGCCTCGTTGTTGCCGCGTTTGTATTTTTCTTTTGCGTTGTTTCTGTCAATAATTATTTTATAATAGCCTTTTACTGTGTTTAAGTCCGAGCGGTCTTTTACGCCGAACTCGTATATTTTATCCTGCAGTCTTATTTTTGCGGAGCCTGTTTCGTTAATTTCGTTGACCGCTTTTTTTATTTTTCTGCGTCTTAAAAGCACCTCTTTGTAATCCAGTTTTTTTCTTATCAACGGCGGCAGACCGAGTGCGTCCTCGTATTTTTCCACGGTTTTTAAGTAACCGACAATCTCTCGGTTTATTTCTTCCGTGTATTTTTCGTAATCTTCTCTTTGCCCTTTTTTAAGGTTCTGGTTCATTGCCATTGCAGACCAGTTGGAAGAACCTATAAGCACCTCTTTGTCGTCGAACACGGCCCATTTTCCGTGCATGCGCTGGGTGATTTTTGCATCGGTTTTGTACTGTCTGACGTCAATGTTGTTTTCCACAAGTTTTTGGTATGCGGTGTTGCAATACGGAAACTCTTCGATAATGGACGGGTCGACAATGATTTTTGCGTCCAGCTCTCCTTTGTGTACCCTGTCAATTATTGTTTGGATAATCTCTTTATCCGAGAGTACAAACAGCTCGGCTCTTATTTTCTTTGCCGTTTTAACCTTGTCCATGACGTATTGTCGGATGGATTCGGAGCCCTGCTCTCCTATATAGGCGAGTTCTCTCGGCTTTGTTGAAAGAACTTTTATTGCAGGATTTTCAACGGGGTTTCTTTTTATAATATCCAGTTTGGAAAGGTCTTTTTCGTCGTAGCGGTTTCTGTCTTTTTCGTTGTCGTAGAGTTTGCCCACTATTTTCATATACTCTACGTTTTCGTCTTTTATTTCCTTGTTCAACCCTTTGTAGAACTGCTGTTCGTCCTCTGTTAAAGGACCTGCCACAATCTTTGTCCGCCCGAGCCTTTGCCATGAGAAAGCCCAGTCTTTGTTGAAAATTTCAGTAAGGATGTTGTCGACTTCCGAGTTTTTGTATCCGTCACGGGTTTCCAATGCAACGCAGGCGTCGTGGTTTGCCGTGGAATGCGTGCCCCAGTTCATACCGCCTATGATGAGTTTTTTACCGTCAACGGCAACGAGTTTTACGTGCTGCAGCGCAGCACCGCTTTGCGCCGGGCGGGGATAAGGAACAACATCAATGCCGTTAAGCTTGAGGTATCTTATCATGTCCTGATTGTTGTAATGCCTTGTCGGGGCGCCTGTTCCGTCCATATACCATTTGTGCGCATCAAGAATAATCTGTACCTTAAGGTTAGGATTTTCTTTTTTCTTTTTGATAATCATAGGCAGCAGGCTGTTGTGTTCTTCAAAACCGTCAACGGCTTCGGCGCCGTTGGACGGCCATTTGTGTCCGTCAATTGAAGGGTGCTGAAATTCAAACATTTCTATCTGGATGGAATCCTGCGCACTTTTTATGTATTCAACGGCTTTGTCAAAAATCTGTCCGCCGTCTATGAGGGTGGTAACATTTGTTCTGCCTACAATGGCTGTTTTTGAATCTTCGGGAATAACCTGCGGGATGTAGGCAAGAGATTTTATGTTTTGTATAAGGTATTCCGTACGGGAAAGCCCTAGTTTGTTAGCGTTTTCCGCAATTTTTTTTGCAACAAAAAACGAAACATCCTCAAGCGCAACCGGATGATCTTTTTTGGGGGTTTTTACAATGGGTTTAGGGATTTGTTTTTGATAAGAGTCATTAGGGTTTGTCCCGAAAGATATGTGTTTTTTTACAACATACAAAAACGGTGAAATCGCAATATTATTCATACACTCAACTTCCACAAATAAAGACCGATATCTTTATTATGAAACCTGTTTTGACTTTGCACAATAGTTTGTTACAAATTTTTTATAAAAGCCGAATAAATGCTACAAATGTGGTATAAATAAATTATGATATTACCTGTTATGATGTTTTCTGATAAAAGCAGGCTGCAAGCAGCAAGGACGGTAAAACAGGCTGTTTTAAATATTCCGCTTAATCCGCTGCAGACTCCTATTGTTGACACCGTAAGTTTTAAAGCTTTGCCTAACAAAAACGCTGCAGCTTTTAGTGATTGTGCAATGATTGAAAACAATCCCAAATGGATAAACGCTGTCAAAAGGTACACGCCTGTAGAGCCAAAAAACAATGACATACGAACGGAATTTGAGCGGGACAGAAACAGGATTATGCACTCCGAGGGCTTTGACAGGATGCGTTTTAAAACGCAGGTTTTCCCCGTATGTGATAACGACATGGTGTCAACTCGCAGCACACACGTTTTGCAGGTTTCTGATATTGCAAGAAATATATCAAAAAAGCTCGGCTTAAACGAAGATTTGACAGAAACAATTGCAATGGGGCACGATATAGGTCATTCGCCTTTTGGACATGACGGTGAAAAGTCACTAAAAATCATTTGTGAAAAAGAAGGGCTGCCGGCATTCTGGCATGAAAAAAACAGCCTTAAAATGGTGGATAAAATCCTTACTCTGCAAAACAGCAAGGGTAAGGAAAACAATCTTGGTTTAACCTATGCGGTACGTGACGGAATAATAAATCACTGCGGTGAAGTTGATCAGAACTTTATTAAGCCGAGAGACAAAGCAATTGACCTTTATTCAATAACCCGTCCGGGGCAGGTTGAACCCTATAGCTGGGAAGGAGTGGTAGTAAAGATTTCCGACAAAATCGCGTATCTGGGTAGAGATATTGAAGATGCAACAAAACTGGGTATATTGAATAAAAAAAATCGTCAGGAACTCAAGCAAATACTTCAAAAGCATATGCCAAACTCTGATTGGGAAGTTAACAATACATCTTTAATAAGCCTCTTTGTAAACGATCTTGTCAAAAATTCGTCACCGGAAAAAGGCATAGGCTTTTCAAAACCGGTATTTGAATTAATGAATGAAATAAAAAAATACAACTACAATAATATTTATCTTAAACAGAATGTAAAAAAAGTTCCGCAAACCAAATGTGATGAAATAATCGGCACTATATACCATCACTACAAAGGCTTGTACAACGGAGTAAATACAATTGAAAATCTGTCAAAATACAGTCAAGACAAATATACAAATAACTTTAGAAACTGGATTGTAAAATACAGCTGCAACAAATACCGCCCGTTAGAATTTAAGAACCTTGTTATATACGACCTTAAGAATCCTCAAGACTACAAACAGGCGATAGTAGACTATATCTCGGGTATGACAGATAAGTACGCAATAAAAACATATGAGTCAATAAAATCTAAGCAATAATGTTTAGTTTTTGTCCCTGTCCTGTTTTTTTCAAAGCCTCTGCTTGATTTTTTATATTTGCAGCCTCCGAGGCAACCTTGTAATCCTGAGAAGAAGGATCAAAAGGTGCCATTGCTGCTTTTATCACGGTGTTAGCGTGATCAATAGTTTTTTGAGGATTGTTTTTGTCTAAAACAGGCATTTTTATTGGCACATGGCCTGAAACAGGAATTCCGTCGGAATTTTTTTCAATGGAGATTGCCCCTGCAAAAGAACCGCCCGCCATTTTATGAGCAAGCTCATGTGCGTATATGTGATTGTAATTTTTTTGAATTAAATCATCCTTTTGTTTTTGTCTTTCTCTTAGCGGAGTAGAAAAAGAGTTTGAAAAACTGTTGATTAACACACCGATGCCCCTTGCTTTCTTCCTTAACTATAATTTATGATGAAACACACTTCCTACTATTATTTTACTACATTTATAGCAACTTGTGAAGTGGTATAAAAGAAAAATCTTGTTCGCGCAATTTTTGAGAAGAATTTGTGTTTATATTTATATAGGTTTTAGAAAGGTATGGCATGTATTTAACGGTAGGCAAAAAGATATTGCAGTCAATATCAAGAGCTACGCCTTATAACTTAAAGGGCGTGCAAAAGTTTGAAAATCCGAAATTCTCGTTTTCGAATCCCTACATCCTTGACGGCTGCGATGATGTTGTATTAAATGCCTCTGAAAAAGCGAAAAAATACCTTGAATCAAAACCTCTGACCGAAGCCGCCGGAGTTTTGGATGAAATTTCTTCAAAAACAAACATATTCGCTGATATTTTTAATGCCTTGAAATCAAAGTTACCGGAAAAAGAGCTGTCTGCTTATCTGGAAAACAACAACTTGAAAGAACTTTATACGGAGTTTTTAAAAAACGGAGAAAAAGGTCTGTTTTCTAAATTTTTGCATAAATCAGCACAAAACGCCTCTGTTGGTGTTGAAAATCTTCAAAAAGAAAATAAAATATTGAATGGCTGGAAAATGAATATTTTGCAAAAACTGACAGCCCAAAATGGGGCTTTCAGCTCTGAAGAACTTAATCTGCTCCGTCAAAGGGCTTTTGGTGGTGTCAAGGTTCCGTCGGGGGTAAATTACGATGCTTTTGTTTATTTAAACGGTCTGAACCCTGAAATTGCGTGCAAATTTGACGCTCATGGTCTTGCCAAAGGCGGGGTTGCCAATCAGCTTGAGCAGCTTAACAATTTACTTTCAAAAGGCATAAACAAAAGCAAAGATTTTTACACGGCGCCGCTAGCTGTAAAGGATGGCGCTGGAATCGGTGCCGGATTAGGTACCGCAGGCGGGCACGCATACAGGGACGGCTCTTTTATACTCGTATCCGGCAAAAACAAATCCTTGAGTGCGGACGGCATAGAGTATGTAATAGTTAATGATGCATATTATAAAATTTTTGATGACCTTGTAAAAAAATTTCCCGAGCAAAAATTTATCAGGGCGGATGAAGCAGCAGATTTTTTCAATGCATTATAGTTTATTGCAATGAACACAGATCGAATCAAGGAATAAAAGGAATGAAGCCGGCACAACTTTGTGAGAAAAAATTAGGTGAATATGAGTAAACTTTGTTACAATATTTGTCACCAAATTACGTAACATATACAAGAATAACTGCGGAATTTTTGCTCCACTGTGGTTTATAGTATTAAAGGCATACTAAAGTCTGCCTTGCGGTCTTTGCACTCTGCATTAATAGAGGGCGGCAGTTGTGCGAATGTCAATGAGTTATGCATGCATGAGAGGATTGAAAAAACTCAATTTCCGCCTTGGAACGGTTTTATTATTTATTTTTTAATACCCAAAGGGCGGCTAAAATAAGCCGCCCAATATTTTTTCCGGAAATAAATACTAATTCTGTCTAATAAATCAACAAAAAATATGTGGAAATAAAATAATTCCAGCTTTGTTTAATACTTTTAATAATACGCCGTTTCATTCTCCTTAAGTGTTTACGAATTGTTCTCATCATAAGCTAACCTCGTCCTTTCTGTTATTGTTAAAGCATTTGATATCGGTATTCCGCCTTTTTGAGCGGGACTGTTTACGATTCTGCCCTGAACATACATAACTGTTGAGCCGCCGCCATCAAGGTTCATAGCGTTTATACATCCGAAGGATTTCATCATTCTTGCAAGTTCTCCGAGAGTCATACCGACAGAAGCGTGTTCTCTTCCGTCAACCGTAACCATTATAAACTCGTTATTGGCTGTATAGCCGATAGCGGTTCTGGGGTTTTTGCCTGTGATTGCGTTTAATTTTTGTGCGGTGACATCAATGTATACCCCGCCGTCTTTAACAAGATAAGGACCGCCGCTTATTATGTGGTCTATGTTTTCCCACTCCGGAGTCATCTTTATATCAAGGTTAACTTTTTTGTTCAATAAAAACGCCCCCAGCTTAGACTTAGGCCCGGATATTACATATCCGTCCTGAGGAATAGAAGCGGGGGCTTGTGATAATGCAGTGACTTTATTACCCTGGATTGTTAAATTGATACCGTATTTAGGTGCGACAGGTGACGTTTGTCCCCAGTCAGGTGTGTACAAAAGTACAAGCGTAGATAGTATGCGCGGCTGGTTAATGTTGTCCACTTTAACATTTTCTCGTCCGGTGCTGATTGTGGAGTTAAACTGTACCTGCGCCATTTTAAATTCGTTTTTACCGATACCCATTGCAACACGGTTGTGCAAGGGGCCTGTATAAACCTTTTTGTTAATCATAAGTGTGCCTAAAGGGACACCGTTTTGGAACTTAAAATATGTGCCGTTAACTGCGGCGATAGAATTATTGCGGGAGGCAATAGTTCTGATAGTTGCCCTTTGTTTGAGTTTTGTGGATGTGGATGCGAGTTGCGGAGCGATTTCGATATTAGGATTGAGGTTGCGGTTGACTTCGACTATGTTTATTTTTACGGGGCGTTTATTTATATACTTCACCATACGGATATGTTTAACCCCGTCAGCAATGGTGAGAATCGCCCCGTTGCGGTATCGCTGCCGTAACATCGACTCCCAGCGCTGTTTTTCTTCAGTCAGACTCCTCGTCTGCTCCTCGACCTGTTTTATATTCGCTCCTGTATTAATTGCTTCGTCCGCTTTCGCAAAAAGATTATTGTTAATCAAAAAAGATTGAGAGCAAAATACACTTAACAATACAGTAAAGTATAATGAATGATTAATCATCTTTCTTATACTTTTGTAATTGTAGGCTACTGTAATGCTCATAATGATTAACTCTTTAGTTTATCCTTTCTACTACTATTGTAACATATCTGGATAAGCATCTCAATCGTTAATGTAACTTATTTTTAAAAAATCAATCACAAAGCAGGTTTTGAGCTTAATATTTTGTAACACTTTTAAAGGGATTAATCCCCTTAAAAAGCTTGCTATATTTATTTATGGTAAGAAATACACTTAATCAAAATTTTATAAAATAGCATGATTGAACTAGCCCGATAGTATAACAACTGTCATACAAATTTATGCTCTAATTATGCAAAAGAGAAAGGAGCTATTAATGAGTTTTAGCGAGGATTTTGATTTTTCTTCATGTTTAAATGGAGATTTAAAAGGTACAAAAACAGAAAGCAACTTAAAGGAGGCATTTTGCGGTGAATCACAGGCTCGAAACAAATACAACTTTTTTGCAAAAAAAGCACGCAAAGAGGGATATATCCATATTGCTGATATCTTTGATAAAACAGCTGAAAACGAAAAAGAACATGCAAAAATTTGGCTAAAACTGTTAAATAACGGACAAATCCCCGAAACTAAAGACAATTTACGAACGGCCGCGGAAACAGAAAGCTATGAATGGCAAGATATGTACGCAGGCTTTGCTAAAGAGGCAAAGGAAGAAGGTTTTGATAAAATAGCAGCCCTTTTTGAAACTATCAGAGGCATTGAAAAAATGCACATGTCAAGATATAACAAGCTTTTAAAGGAGCTTGAGGACAACACTTTTTATCTGAAAGACGAGCCGGTTGTATGGGAATGCTCAAAATGCGGTTACCGCTGCGAAAGAGAGCAGGCACCTGATATCTGCCCGTTTTGTAAACATACAAAAGAATACTTTTTTGTAGTGTCTTCAAACAACGAATAACACCTGCAAATTTATTAAAGATAGCATTTTCTTTCCTGCCCTGCAACTCCTGCGTAAAGTTCAACATACTGTTTTGCGGGGCTGGAATCTATCTTTGTTAAAAGCACTTCTTCTATCTGAAAGAAGCCTACTTCAGCAGACATTTCTATATCAATTTTTATCGGCTTTTTTTCTCCGTGATGAATGCCTATTCGATTGATTGCATTTGCGGAATATTTGTGTATATCTCCGACTTTTGGCGTATTATTTATTGCCAGCGGTATTCTTGCACGGCCTTTTGTCATATCACATCCGTCCGCAATAAGTATTATGCCTGCTTCAGTTGAATGAATTTTGCGTGAACACATGTGACCGATGATTGCTTCCGTGGCAATTGATTTTATAATTACCCGTTTGTGTAAATTATCGGGAAATACTGCCAGCAATGTTCTTTCTATAATAGGCTGCGCAAGGATTACGGACATTTCTTCGTGACCCTGACGTCCGATTGCCATACCAAGATCGTGCATCATGCCTGCGAGAATTACGCCTGACATACTGTCCTCAAAGGTGCCTATTTCTTCTTTTTCAAGCGAGGTTTGTATGCCGGAATCGTGCAAAATATTGAGCATTTTTATTGCATTGCCAACAACCTGACGCATATGCACGGGACCGTGGTCATTGTAGCCCAGTCTTTTTATTGAAACATTGTTGGCGTATTCCTGCATTTCCTGCAGTTCTTCGTCCTCAAACAGGTATTGAACAAGCTTAAGACACTGGGGTGTGTTTTTTAATCTATCTAGTATTTTTGATTCCGTTACTACTTCTTTTACAGATTTCATATATATAACCTTTGCCTAACCTTTTAAATAATTTGTTTGATTTAATAATATTATACATTAAGTATTTTAACGCAAAAAAAAGCTCTAATTTATCATTAGAGCAATACTTTTAATAGGAAGGGAAGGTTAGGAAGTTAGGTAGGTTAGTTAGTGTTAGTGTGAAAGTCTCATCTTATTTAAAATGTTTTATAATTTTTGTTTTTTGTTTCTCGTTTTGTTTATTTAATGCTTACATATATATAAAGTATATACGAACTTTAAAATTTCAGTTTTTAGTATATACTGTTACAATTCTTTATATTTATATTAAATGCTGGCAAAAAAATATATTTTGGGGGTTAATAATATTTGCACAGCGAGTTTACTGACAAACATGAATATTAAACAGGTATCAAAAGCATTAACAAGCCCGAGATTTTTGGCTCCGACCGTGTTTCTTGCCGTGAGCACGGGCAAAACGCTGCAGGATTACGAAAAGGCTAAACCTTATAAAAAAAATACAGTGCTTGTTAAGGATAGTGCTATGTTAACTGGTTCAATGCTTGGTTTTATCATAACAAATCCGATAGCCAGAGCATTTTGCAACAAAAATCATTTTAACAAAGTTGTGCTTAAACAAACTGAATATATTGCAAGGCAGACGGTAGGTGCGCTTACTGTTACGCTGGGCGGGATATTAGGTGCAATCTGGGCAAACTCATTCGCTCACAAATTTATTCTTAACAGACCGTATTTTAAAAAGCAGGAAGAGCTGGACAGACAAGCCGAAAAAAATAAAATTCTTGTTGAAAGCAGCGTATTTAAAAATTTTAATTACGTAAATGATCAATTTAAGCAAACTGCTTTTACTGTGTTATCGCTGCCTAATATGAGTTTGTTTACCGCAGCTCCTATGTTAGCTTTAACAGGCATGTCCGTTGCCAAAACAGAGGGTTACAATAACAAAATTAAAAGAACCGCAAAAGAGCTTATTGCAAATTCTCTGGTGCCAACAGTGTTGATATCAGGAGTTTCGTTGGCTGTTGAGCATAAAAAATGGTATATTAAATATCCTGCTCTTTTTGGGGCTTTAACTGTAGGTTCTTATGCAGGCAAGAAAGTTTCAGAAAAATATCATGACAAATGGGATGATGCTATTGATTCCATAGATTTTCAGAATATAAACATCAAACAGGCATTTAATTTTAAAGGAATAAAAGATTTTACCGAGGAAAAGATAAAACCTGATAACTCAAAAGTTTAAAAAGGAAGTTTGCTGTGCTTGCCAAAACCTTTCGGCAGTTTGGGCATTTTAATTTTGCCTGATTTTACACCGTCAGAGATTTTAGTAAATCCCTGCATCATTTTTTTCATTTGTTCAAACTGGGTGATAAACAGGTTTATCTCATGCAAATCCATCCCGCAGCCTTTTGCAATACGTTTTTTGCGACTAGAATTAATTAACGAAGGGTTATCTCTTTCTTCGGGAGTCATACTCTGAATAAAGGCTTCTATCCTTTTCATATGTTTTTCGCCTTCGTTTGCAATAAGCTGTCTGTCGTCTTTTTTAAGTCCGGGAATCGGCAACATACCGAGTAACTGGTCTAATGAGCCGAAGTTTTTCATTGTTTTTTGCATATTCAAAAAGTCGTTGTAGGAAAATTCCGCTTTGCGCATTTTTTTCTCAAGCTCTGCCGCTTTTTTGGCGTCAAAATTTTCCTGAGCTTTTTCAACAAGAGAAACGATGTCCCCCATCCCGAGTATTCTTGTTGCCATTCTGTCGGGGTGGAAGTCTTGCAGTGCATCGATTTTTTCGCCAACACCTGTTAATTTAATCGGCTTTTTGGTGCAGTAAACAACGCTCAGCGCAGCACCGCCTCTTGAGTCGCCATCGAGTTTTGTAAGCACAAGCCCTGTAATTTCCAGCTGTTCGTTAAAGTTTTCGGCAACGTTAACAGCCTCTTGACCGGTCATTGCATCTATTACAAGCAGTTTTTCCTGCGGGTGGAAGACTCTGTCTAACAGCAAAAGCTCTGCCATCATCTGTGTATCTATTTGCAAACGTCCGGCAGTATCTAAGATAACAACGTTGTAACCGTTATTTTTTGCGTGTTCAAGGGCTTCCGTTGCAATTCTTTGCACATCCGTGCAGCCGTCTATTGTAAAAACTTCGGTTCCTATCTGTTCGCCCAAAGTTTTTAACTGGGTAATTGCAGCAGGTCTGTATACGTCACAGGCCACAAGCAAGGGATTTTTACCTTCTTTTTTCAGTTTAACGGCAAGTTTTGCACTCGAAGTTGTTTTACCTGACCCCTGAAGTCCGAGCATCATAATTATTGAAGGATGCCCGCTCAGATTAAGAGGTTCATTCTTTTCACCGAGTAATTTTACCAGCTCATCATTAACGATTTTTATAAGCTGCTGGGCGGGGTTAACGCCTTGTACAACATTTTCGCCTTCTGCTCGTTCTCTTATTGAGGCAACAAAAGCTTTTACAACCCTAAGGTTAACATCTGCTTCCAGAAGTGCACGGCGGATTTCTCGCAGGGCGTCTTGCATATTGTCTTCGGTTAATTTATCGTTACCCGATGTTTTTCTTATTATTTCCTGTAATTTATCAGATAAACTGTCAAACATTCTTTATTCTCCCTGCAAGTCTGAAAATGACTTTATAATTACTATATTGATTGTTCAGATTATAGCATAAAAGAATTCTGGCAAAAATATTCGTATCTTGAGGATATTTATATTTTTGCTTGACTTAGAGTAACTCTAAGGTTGTATCCTAAAATAGTAGTAAGAACTTACAGAGTATTAAAATAGAATATGGACAGACGAAATTTTATAAAAAATACAATTATTGCCGCTGCCGGTGCTGTTTTTGTCGGTGCCTCGGCGGGGTGCGCAAACAACAAAATTGCAAATACAAAAGGAGATAAAAATATGAAGATACTTGTGATTACCGGAAGTCCGAGAAAAAACGGAAATTCCAATACGCTCGCTGACAATTTTATAAAAGGTGCGCAGGAAGCAGGACATAACGTAGTGCGTTTTGATTCCGCCTTCAAAGATGTTCACCCCTGCGTTGCCTGCAACAAATGCGGTATGAACGGACAATGCGTATTTAAAGACGACTTTGAATTTGTAAAGGCAAATATCGTTGATGCGGATGCTGTAGTATTTGCCACTCCTATGTATTATTTTGGGATTTCTGCACAGATAAAAGCTGTAATAGACAGATTTTATGCTATTAACGGACAAATTCATGTTCCTAAAAAGGCCGTGTTGCTTATGACATATGCTGACACTTCTGCCAAAGAAGCACAGCCTATCATAAACCATTATGAAGCGTTGTTAAATTACCTCGGCTGGTCTGATGCTGGAAAAGTTATTGCCTCCGGTGTCTGGATGGCAGGGGACGTAAACAATACCCAATATCCCAAACAGGCTTATGAGTTAGGCAAAAATATATAAGGTATCTTTATGGCGAAAAAAGTTATAAATATTCTACTTTTAGCAGTTTTAATAATTATTGCAGGATTTGTCTTACATAATGGAATCTCTTCAAATTCAGAACCTTTGTATGCGCAGGAAGGGAACACAAAAATGAAAGTAAAAATGAGTTTTAACAATAACGAAGTAATTATTAATATGTATGACAATCCTGCATCTGAGCAGGTTATTGCCCTTTTACCCGCAGAATTTCAATTCAGTGATTTTGCGGGTGAAGAAAAGATTACTAATTTTCCTAAACCTCTAAGCCTTGATAATGCATCGAGAGGAATGGTGGCAACTGCTGGAAAAATGTTTATTTATGCACCGTGGGGCAATATGGGCATTTTCTACAAAGATCACGGGCATACAATGGATAAAAGCCTTATTCCTCTCGGCGAAGTTGAAAGCGGACTTGAGTATTTAAGGTCGCAAAAAAGTGATTTCAAGGCAAGGCTAGAAATTGTAAAATAAGAGTTTCTATTTATTTTTCTCTGACAACCCGAAAACCGACGTTGCTGTAACCGTTATTCAGCAGACGGCTTTGTGTTCGTTCTTCCGTACGGCAATCCGTTCTTGCAGAGTCCCAGGAACCGCCTTTTACTGCTTTTGTCTGTGCGGTTCTTGAGGTTGAAGTCCATTCCCATACGTTGCCCCACATATCAATTGCTCCTGAGGCGGAAAGGGTTCCCGAATAAGTTGTTACTGGCGTGATTCCTCTGTTTTCGCCGCTGTTAAAATCTGCATCTTTGGGCATATGTCCAGCAGCCTGTTCCCATTCTCTTTCCGTAGGAAGCCTGTACGTTGCGCTTGCGTCTTTTTGAGAAAGCCAGTTGCAAAAAGCAACTGCATCGTAATATGAAACATTGACAACGGGATAATTAGCTTTACCTTGCGGCATCATACCGTTTGTCCAGCCGCTTGGCGCTTTATAACCTGTATCACGCAAAAAGTTTTGATATTGGGCATTTGTTACTGGAGTGTATGATACGGAAACATTTTGTGCTGCTCCGAGTACAGGCAAAAAACCATCCCGTGTCGTGCGAACACCGGGTTTCAGACGGGAATCAGTAAAACGTCTCAGGGTTTGATTTATTCTGTTTTCTCTGTCACGAATCATTTCGTCAACTATTACCTGCATCTCGTCAATTTTAGATTGGTCTCTTGCGGTTCTTCGCAGTTCTTCGAGTTTGGCTTTTTTCTTTGCAACAACTTTGTCATAGTTTATTGCAATTTGATTTTTTAAAGCCTGTTTATTTGCTGCCGTAGGGTTCTTTTGATATGCTGCAATGAGTTTTCTTGTTGCTTCATCAAGCTGTGGGCGTTCTTTTTCAACGGTTGTACTGTATTTAAAAGATTTTGCCTCAGGGTTTACTCTCATATTTGCAGCCTGTGCAAAATTTATGGAGCATAGAGCTATCAGAGCCGTAATACATATTTTTTTTATCATACGCAAATCCTTTCCGATTTATTTGGGTTCTCAGTTTTTAAGCCCTTCTCCTGTTACGTCAACCGCTCTTTTTGTCCCGATTTTTATTTTAATATTTTATTACATAACAACAATTTGAGTCTGTATTTATTTGAACGATTTATGATATAAAATGTTCGTTTTTCAAACTTTATATCCCAATCCGTCCGCAAAAAACTTGAGCCCCGTAGACAAAACGCTGATTACCACAAAAGATAATAAACAAACATATTTTTTTATATCTGTTTACCCCTTTACGTGCATATATTATCATAGATGTAAGGATAAAAATAACGCCAAAAGGTTAAATATGCTGATTAAAGAAATAACCTCGAATAAGTCCGATTTTACGGAGCTCTTGTTAATCGGAGATGAAGACGAAAATATGATTAACAGATACATAGACCAATCAACCATTTATGCACTGTACGACAATAATGAGTTAATCTCTGTTTGTGCGGTTGTAAAAGCGGATTTTGATACAATTGAAATAAAAAACCTTGCAACGTACCCCAAATATCAAAACAAAGGCTATGCCACGGCATTAATAGACTTTGTCCGTAATAAATATAAAAAAGAGTTCAAATATCTGATACTCGGTACGGGCGAAAATCCTAAAACACTCGATTTTTATAAAAAACGTGGATTTGACGAATATACAAGGGTAAAGAATTTTTTTACGGAAAACTATCCTCATCCGATATATGAAAACGGTGTGCTGCTAAGGGATATGATTTACCTTAAAAAGAATTTGCAATGACTAAAATAATAAAAAAGAGGTGCGCTAACACCTCTTTGGTTTTTTTATCAGGTTTATTTTATTATAGCCCCGTCAGTTTTTCCTGTTCTTCGGGATATCTTGCGCCTGTGATTTTAATGCTTTCAATGTGTTTTCTTATGTCCGCCAGTTCCTCAGGTGTGAAAGTTATATCTTCTGCGCCGATATTTTCCTGCAATCTTTCGACCTTTTTGGTTCCGGGGATAGGTACAATCCATGGTTTTTGATGTAAAAGCCAGGCAAGAGCTATTCTTGCGGGTGTTGTTTGCTTTTTCTCTGCCAATTCTTTTACATAATCAACAAGAACAATATTTTTCTGTAAGTTTTCATGGCTGAAACGTGGAATTGTACTTCTGAAATCCGTTTTATCAAAAGTTGTATCTTTGTTGAATCTTCCGGTTAAAACGGCTTTGCCTAAAGGAGAAAACGGAACAAATCCGATTCCGAGTTCTTCTAAAGTGTCTAATAGACTTTCCTCCGGTTTTCTGTACCACATTGAATATTCACTTTGAACAGCACAGACAGGGCATACTGCGTGCGCTTTTCTTACTGTATTTGCGCTTGCTTCGGATAAACCGAAATTAAGAACTTTCCCCTCTTTAATAAGTTCTTTAACACAGCCTGCAACATTTTCAATCGGTACATCTGGGTCAACTCTGTGCTGATAATATAAATCAATATGGTCGGTTCTCAATCTTTTTAAAGAGCCTTCAACAGCTTTTTTAATAGTTTCAGGGCGGCTTGAAAGCCCTGTCGGGCGGTTAGAAGCATCGAGTTTGTAATTATCAAAATCATAGCCGAATTTTGTTGCAATAACTACATTATCTCTGACAGGCTCAAGTGCTTTGCCTAAGATTTCCTCATTCTCAAACGGGCCGTAGACCTCAGCCGTGTCAAAGAAGGTTACACCGAGTTCTACCGCTTTTCGGATTGTAGCGATTGAATCTTTTTTCTCCGGAAATGGCGGATAACTCTGAGTGAAGCCCATACAGCCAAGACCTATACAGGAAACTTCCAGTTTGTTTTGTCCTAAATATCTTTTTTTCATGTGTTTCTCCCATTTTTATTATTGTTTTTTATTATAAAAAATGAGAGCAGCTCTAAGTCAATATTATTGGTAAATTATATATTATAATTAATTATATAAATCAAGGAGATTTTTATGCCCGATAATATTTTATCTGTAAAAATTGACAAACTTTTAGCATTATATGCTCTTTCTGTTAACAATTGTGATTTAGATATTGCAAGAACGATTTGGAACCGGGAAAATGCCGTTTCTTTTATACACCCTAACGGTTATGAACATTCGTTTGACGATATAGTTAATCATTTTTATATTAATACAATGAGAGAGCGTTTTTTAGAAAGAAAACTTGTTATTAAAAACAAAAAATATTCTATATACAACGATATAGCATTTATTGAATTTGAATGGGACTTCTATGCTGTTTCACGAACTGATAACACACCGAGCCATACAAAAGGCAGAGAGTCTCAATTTTTAGTATTACAGGATGAGAATTGGAAGATAACTCACATTCATTATTCTGCAATACCGGAATAACACAGTAATTTAAACTTGAATTACAACATTACATATATTATTAAAAGAACTTTTTCTTTTTTACACGGAGAAATCAAAATGATTAGCAAACACTCGGAGGAAGAATATAATATTATAGATAAAATAAAAGAGAGTATTGTTTTTACATTGAGTGTTTATCTTGTTGCAATTCTTGTTGTTTGGGTAAGATATTTCATCGGGGCATATTTCCCGGATTTTATAAGTGAGTATTTCCTTCAAAATTTTAATCTCCTTGTGGAATACCTTAATCCCGAACATTTTGAAAGAGCAGCGTTTTATACCTGTGTTTTTTCTTTCCCTCTAATTTATTTTTTTCTTTTAAAATTTATGAAAAGGTTGGATTTTGATTCTTTTGGTTTCTTGGGTAATTGTTTAAAATCCAAATTGTCTTTTGTAATACTTGTTGAGGTTTTCTTTGCAAGCGCCTTGACTGTTATAAGCTGCATTTATATGGATAAAGATGCACTAAATTATCTTTATCTGGGGGTAAAAAGTATACCTTTCTATGTGTTTTCTTATTTTCTTTTAACAGCGGCTGTTTTGTTTTACCAAAAATTCGGAAAAAAAGCGGATATTGTATTAAATTATATAGGTATTATAATTCTTTTAATAATTTTGTATGCTCTCTCAAAACTTTACTACACTCCGGCCTATGATTTTTCTGATGCGGCTGTTATGCATTTTAGTTCTTATTTTGCTCCTGTTTATAAGGTTTACTCAGGGCAGACAATAGGTATTGATTTTACCAATTTGTACGGTTTTTACCCGTATTTTTATGAATTGATTTTTAAACTTTTTCATAAGTCTTCGATTCAGTTTTTTAGTGTTATTAATACGGTATTGGTATGCCTGAGTGTGATATTTGTTGCTATGACTTTATACTTGAATATAAAAAATAAACTTATAGCACTTGTATTTTTTCTTGCTTATGTGTATTTGTATAACCTGATTAATGTATTTTCAACACAGTCGGTTTTTTATTTGCAATTTATGCCGCACAGAATATTTTTTATAACATTGATTTTTGCTCTGGCTTCAATATATTTAAAAACAGACAACGGAAGCAAAAAAAATCTTTTGGCTGTATGCGGTTATATTATTTCTTGCGCCGCAATATTATGGAACACGGAAAGCGGTCTTGTTGTGCTTGTGGCTTGGAGTTGTTTTCTTTTTTATATAAAATTGTTTTTGTTGAATAATGAGCCTGTTAAGGATAAGATAAAAATCCTTTTACCGTATATGGCAGCACCATTTTTGACGGTTTTGGCTGCTTTTATTTGTGTTGAAATTTTGACATATATGAGAACCGGACAGTGGCTGGATTTTTACAGATGTTTTTATTTTCAAGCATTATTTTATAAATCAGGGTATTATATGCTTCGTATGCCTTTGATTTCTCACCCTTGGTTTATAATACTTATTATTTACGCAATAGCTGAAGCAAAGGTAATAAATTGTATTTTGTCATTTCAAAATTGTGATAAAGATCAAATAAATCGAGCAGCAATATATATTATGCTTGCTATTGCCGGCATGGGATTGTTTGTGTATTATCAGGGACGAAGCTATATACTGAACCTTTTTATTGTCTCTTTCCCGGCCCTGCTGATACTCGCCGGCTTCGCTGATGAATGGTTGTATAATATGCCGAAGGATTACAAATTTTTGGCAAAATTCTATTGGCTAAAACCGGTCTTATTGATGCTGCCCGTGTCTTATTTCTCGTTGTCTTGTCTTTACTGTGTTTTTGTTAAAAATCCAAATTTCAGCTTTGATATTGTTAAAAAAAATACTGCTGAAGCCGGTATTTGTATGCAGAATTATCGTTTTATAACGGAAAATACGGATTCGGCAAAAATGGTGGATATAATAACTCTTGATTCAAGCATGCTATATTCAATGTTAAATAAGAAAGATACATTAAGATTTAATTCCGTAGTTGACTGGAGTGACAAAGAACAATATAATAAAATCTTTGAATACTTAGAAAAATCTAAAGCCGTACTAGTTATGGACAGATACACATTAAATAATCTTAAAATGTACGAAAAGGACAAACTGGAAAAATTATTTAGGGTGCAAAACTATACGTTAAGAGCTTTTAACGAAAATTTATATATTTTTGAAAATAAAAAATGAACAAAAATTTTTTTACATCGTTATATATGATGTAAGGACAAAAAACAATGAACAAAGAAAACCAAAAAACTTGTAACGGATACGAAGCTATGTTCACCTTCTTGAACGAAGATGATTTTAACGAACATCTCAAAGTTTGCGAAGAGTGCGCAAAAGAACATGCGAGAATGCAGCGGGTGTCAGAGTTAATACAAGAAGCCAAACCCTATATAAAGGAAAAGCAAAAAAGGCGAACCATTTTAAAAAGTGCAGCGGCTGTTTTTGTTGTTGCCTTCGCTACTTTAAGCATTCCTTTGTGTATGACAGGAGTTAATATGTACGATAATATGGTCGCACAAAACTCCCTGACTGCTCAGGAACTGGGTCTGCCGGTTGATGAGTATGGCTTCCTCTATGTGGAATAAATAGATGGATTTAAAAAAAATAATAATCAATCACGGTAACACCGTAAGAAATATAATAAAAAGAATTACAAACGAACAAAATGAGGACCTGGAACAAGAGGTCTACACAAAAATTTGGAAAAATTCGGACAAATACGAAGAAAAAGGAGTTTTAAACGCCTGGGTAAGAACAATAAGCGCTAACTTATCCAAAGATTATCTAAAATCTTCACAAAAAAAATTATCGGATAATACAACAAATGACGAAACAGTATTGTCTTTTGTTGCTGACCAAAAAGATACGCCTGAATCTTTGATGATAAAAAAAGAAAGGCAAAAAGCGATTTCCGAGGCCATAAACAAGCTTAAACCAAAATTTAAAGAAGTAATTATGCTATACGAAATCGAAAACAAATCGTACGAAGAAATTGCAGAAAAAATCAAATGTCCTATAGGAACTGTCAAATCCCGTTTATATAACGCCAAAAAGGAACTGGCAGCTATGTTAGAAAATCTTATTTAGAAAGGATTACCCGAATATGAAGAAATCATTAGTTATAGCAGGTCTTGCAGCAAGTATTTTACTTACATCATCAATTGCGAATGCCGCAACTACAACAAATACCGATAACAATAAACAACTTGCAGCAGAAAAACAAATGCCCCAAAAAGGCGATAAAAAATTCAATAAAGAAAAACGTCCCTCAATTGATGAAAGACTCAATCTTACGGAAGAACAAAAACAAAAGGCTCATGAAATAAGAATGAAAGGCCATGAACAAATCAAACCGGTGTTTGAAAAAATAAAAGCCAAAAAAGAGGAAATAAAAGAAATTGCACAAAATACAAAGCTTTCTGATGAACAAAAAACTAAAAAAATCAATGCATTGGAAATTGATATCCTAAAACTTAAACAGGAAGCAAGAAAAATTAGAATGCAAAATACAAAAGAATTTGAATCAATTTTGACTGCCGAGCAAAAGACTGAATTCAACAAAATGAAGGAAGAAGGCAGAAAGATGCATATGATGAAAAAGCATCACGGCCCCAAAGGCCCGAAAGGCCAGCCGGGACATGACAAACGAGCTCCTCAACAATAGTCAATCCATCTCACTGGATACAATACCCGAAAATAAACACTCATAATATTTTTCAGGACCTCTTGTTAAATACGGAAAGAGGTCTTTTTTTTATTCTTTAGTTTACCATTAACAAACTGACATATATAATTC
Organism: Candidatus Gastranaerophilales bacterium; assembly: GCA_944322935.1. Taxonomy (GTDB): domain Bacteria; phylum Cyanobacteriota; class Vampirovibrionia; order Gastranaerophilales; family Gastranaerophilaceae; genus Limenecus. The sequence continues at coordinate 135,746 of CALUQO010000001.1, forward strand.
TGTAATACCGGCCATACACTGCGGGCTGTTTCGCTCTCATACATTAATTAGGGAGGGCATGGTGGGGATTGATATGTAAAAGATACGTGACCGTAGGCAGGACTTTAGCCTGCCAGGCGGTTATTCTGATAAAATTTATCTTACACGTACAAATCAGCGCCGAAAGCCTTTTTAATTGAATCTTTATACGGCGGATAAAGCACACCTTTTTCAGTAATAATTCCCTTGATTAAAGAAGCGGGAGTTACATCAAACCCGGGATTTATAACATTTATTCCCTCTGCACATACCGATTTACCGTTTATATGCGTAACTTCGTCATGACTTCTTTCTTCAATAGGTATTTCATTACCTGTTTCAATCGATGTGTCAATAGTGGACAGCGGCGCTGCAATATAAAACGGTACGTTATGGTAATTTGCAACTATAGCGAGGTTGTATGTACCGATTTTGTTGGCGGTGTCACCGTTTGCGGCTATTCTGTCCGCTCCGACAACTACCATATCAATCATACCCTTGTTCATAAAATATCCGCTCATTCCGTCCGTAATGAGTGTTACGGGTATGCCGTCCATTGCAAGTTCGAACGTGGTAATTCTTGCGCCCTGTTGTCTGGGACGCGTTTCGTCAGCAAACACCTGAATAGTATTGTCATTAGCAAAAGCGGAACGAACTACGCCTAACGCCGTACCGTAACCGACAGTGGCAAGCGCGCCTGCATTGCAATGAGTAAGAATTGTTGCGCCTTTTTTAGGAACAAGTTGTGCACCGTTGTCGCCGATTTTTTTGTTTATTTCAATATCTTCATTTTCCAGCTGTATACCATGGTCAATAAGCATTTGCACCATTTCATCAACAGACTTGCCGCTGTCTTTTATGTAGTCATACTGCTTATCGACAGCCCACATAAGATTTACCGCCGTGGGTCTGGAACTTTTAAGAAAATCAGCTTTAAGCTTTAATTTTTGCAAAAATTCTGTCGGGTTCTGCGTTGTTTTTGCTATTTCCAAAGCAGCAAGCGCCATACCGTGCGCACCTGCAATACCTATAGCCGGTGCTCCTCTTACAATCATGGTTTTTATGGCATCGAACATATCATCGGATGTTTTTATATCAACAAGCTTGTATTCATAGGGTATAACAAGCTGATTCACCATTCTTGAAACATTTTTATCTTTAATCCATTCGATTGTTTTTATTTTTGAATCAAAATCCATTCCTTTATCCTCAGACTTTCTAAAAAATTAATATCCTAAAATTAATATTGCCGCTTATCCACGGCCCTTCAAATACTAAATGAAGAGAAAAATATCATATTATATTTTTTACTCCTGAATTTCTATATCTGTTTGAGATTCTTCAGGTTTTGTTTCCAATTGGGAGTATACATACATTGTAACCAGCCCTGAAAAGGAATTCATTATAGCGGAAAGCAGTGCAACAAAAAATATCAAAGTAATCATTACAAAGAATCCGGAACGTAACAGCAAACTTATACCGAGATAAAATGAACCTTTATAAATAAGTCCTATTATTCCCGCAAGCGGAATAAACGAGATTGAAAACCCGATAAATGAAAGAAATCCGATAACAGCCCCATACATTGCACCCTGTTTTATGTCCAGTATTCCCATCATTTGCATTCTCTTCATGTAAACCATTATTATAGGTGCCGCAAGAATGAACAAAGCAAAAAACGAAAGATTACAAATGAAAGGTATTACTGTCAACACGCCTAATACCAAACCAAGCAGACCGGATAGTACAGCCGTTTGTTTAAATAGAATTTCTTTTATAAGCATTTTTATTCCTTTGTTTATTTTCTCTTATTAAAATTTTATAATAAAAATCAAGATATGCATCTCAATTCTATTTCCGCATTTCTGGCATGGCATACGGCAATAGCGATAGAATCAACTGTGTCATCGAGCTTTGGCCAGATATTTCCGTTTGTTTCAACCATACGTTTTACCCCTTGCGCAACCTCATTTTTGGATGCGCGCCCGTAACCAGTTATTGTCTGTTTTACAACAATAGGAGTATATTCGTATGCGTCTATCGAGTATTTTTCAAGCAGCATTAAAATAACGCCGCGGGCTTGTGCAACCGGAATAATAGTTTTTTGGTTTTTAAAAAAATATAGCTTTTCCACCCCTGCACAATCCGGTTTATACTCGTTTATTATCTGTTCCAAATCCCGGGAAATTTCAAGCAACCTGCCTGCGTCTGATTGGCTTTTGTCCGTTTGTATTGAGCCTGATGCAACAAGATTGTATACGCCATCTATCGCATCAACTATGCTGTAACCTACTATTGCTATTCCCGGATCAAGTCCCAATATTCTCATATAAATAATTATAATGTAGAGAAAAATAAAAACCAAAATTGTATTATTTTGAAATATTTTGATTTAATTAGCCTGCCGTGCAAAGCACTATATGAAAATCGTTTTTGATGTATATTATTTATAAGTATTTAAGAGATTTTGAGAGAGAATTTATGAATAAACTGGAAAAAAAGATGCTAAACACCCTGCTTGATTTAAAAGAAAATCATCATGTTGTGGGGGTTAAAGCGGAATTTGAAGCCGAAGGGACAAGAATGGAAGAGGCGCTGCGCCTTAAGGAAGTTGTCACAAAAGCAGGTCTTGAACTGACCATAAAAATAGGCGGCTGCGAAGCTATTAAAGATATGTTCGATGCCCGAACAATCGGTGTAAACACAATAGTCGCCCCGATGATAGAAACGGCCTATGCAATGAAAAAATATGTTCAGGCAACAAAATATGTGTTCCCCGAAGAAGAACACAAAGACATTAAGTTTTTAATTAACGTAGAAACAATTACCGGCTTTAATAATCTTGACGAAATGATTTCTTCACAATATTTTAAAGATATTTCAGGGGTTGTTGTTGGACGTGTTGACATGACGGGCTCTATGGGACTTTCACGCGATGATATAAATACCGATGCAATATTTGAAATAGCAAATGATGTTGCCAAAAAGACACTTGCAAATAACAAAGAAATGGTAATTGGAGGTGGTGTTTCCGCACAATCAATCCCTTTTTTTAAAAGACTTCCGCAAGGCGCGTTAAACCGGTTTGAAACACGTAAAATAATTTTTGACGCACAAAAAGCTGTTTGCGACCCCAATGCTGACAAGGGAATTTTGAAGGCTGTCGGGTTTGAGCTGATGTGGCTTAGAAACAAAAGAGAATTCTACGGAATGATTTACAGAGAGGACGAGGCAAGATTGCAGCTTTTGGAATCCAGATATAAAAAACTCATAGAGGATGCGGGTGGTCAATATGAGTAATCTGAATAACATAAATAATTACATATTTGATTTGGACGGTACAATTGTTAACTCCTCGCAGGAGGTTTTGCTCTGTTTTAAAAAGGCCTTTGCTGCATCAAATGTACAAATAGCTGAAAACAGACTGAGTACCGATGTGATAGGCCCCCCGCTTGTTGAAATAATAAAATTAATAGCGCCAAATCTAAAAGACGAAACAAAAATCACGGAAGTAATGCAAAATTTTCGTCAAATTTATGACAATGATGAAAATGATATAACTGATTTTTACGACGGAATTTACGAATTTCTTGAAAAACTGAAAAAAGAAAATAAAAAAATTTTTCTGGCGACTTTCAAACCGATGCTTCCGACAATGCGCATAGTTAAAAAACTAAAGCTTGATATGTTCGATGATATTTACACAATTGACAAATTCGGGGAAAAGATTACCAAAACAGAAATGATAGAAGATATTATAAAAAAATACAAACTAAAAAAAGAAGAAACGGTTATGATTGGAGATGCAATAACCGATATGCAGGCGGCAGCCCTTGCCGGAGTACCGGGAATTGCCGCTCTGTGGGGATATGAGTCTGATAAAGAGGCTCTTAAATCTTGCGCAAATGCCGCAGTAAATAATGCAAAGGAACTGGAATGTCTAAAATTAAAGTCAGCGATTATATAGCCAAAAGATTAAAAGAAATCTATGACGTAAAAAATGTTTTTATGGTGTCAGGCGGCGGGGCAATGCATCTTAATGATAGCTTTGGCAAATATATCCCCTATGTATGCAACCATAATGAACAGGCAAGCGCTATTGCAGCAGAAGGCTATGCAAAATCTTCGCAAAAACTTGCCGTAGTGAATGTTACAACCGGCCCCGGCGGGCTTAACTGTCTGAACGGGGTATTCGGCCAGTGGACAGACTCTGTGCCGGTTTTATATATATCAGGTCAGGTCAAATTCTCCACAACACTTGCTTCTTGCCCTGATATAAACCTAAGACAGCTAGGTGATCAGGAGGCGGACATTATCAGCGTTGTCAAACCTCTGACAAAATATGCAAAAATGGTTACAGACCCGAAGGAAATAAAATATCATTTAGACAAAGCAATACACGCAGCAACAACAGGCCGCAAAGGCCCTGTTTGGCTGGATATACCGATGAATGTACAGGGCGCGCTTGTGGAAGAATCGGAGTTGATTGATTGCGACTATAGCTGTGCTTCGGTTCCTGCAAAAAGTGAGTGCAAAATTGAACAGATAATACAAAAACTCCAAAACGCAAAAAGGCCGTTAATTGTTGCAGGACATGGGATAAGACTTTCAGGTCAAAAACAAACCTTTTTAAAACTTATTGAAAAGATTAAGATTCCTGTCGTTACAACGTTTAACGGTTTTGATATCATAGAAGACACCCACCCGTGTTTTATCGGCCGTATCGGAACAATCGGACAAAGATGCGGAAATTTTGCCCTGCAAAACGCTGATGTTGTTTTGTTTTTAGGCACCCGCAACAATATACGCCAAGTAAGTTACAACTGGGAAAATTTTGCTAAAAAAGCTTTTAAAATAATTGTTGATATAGATAAAGCAGAGCTTAAAAAACCGACGGTTAAACCGGATATGGCAATTAATGCGGATTTGGAAGACTTTTTGCCAATGTTGGAAGCGGCTGATTATGCGATTGAAAAAAAAGGTTGGCTAGAGTTTTGTAAAAACCTTAAAGAAAAATATTCTTTTAAAAACACAAAGGAATATCAGCATACGGACAAAATTAACGCATACGGTGCAATACGCAGAATCACTGAACTTTTGGAAGAAAATGCCGTTTGTGTTCTCGGCAATGCCACTGCAATAATCGCGTCTGTGCAGACTGCATTTATAAAGAGAAATCAAAGGTATTTTTCAAATTCCGGTGATGCGTCAATGGGCTATGATGTACCTGCTGCAATAGGGGCCTGTGTTGCAAATAACAGGCAATCCACGGTTTGCATAACCGGCGACGGCTCTTTTATGATGAATTTGCAGGAGCTGCAGACCATAAAACACAACAATCTGCCCGTAAAGATATTTATCATAAACAACGATGGCTATATCTCAATAAAACAAACGCAAAACAACTTTTTTGAAGGTCGAAATACCGGCGCTGGCACTGACAGCGGGGTGAGTGTTCCTGATTTCGTAAATGTCGGCAATGCTTTTGGCATAGAAACATTCAGAATAACTAAACCTGCAGAACTGGATAATGCCATAACAAAAATGTTGACTGCTCAAAAGCCGATGATTTGCGAGATAATGGTTAATCCGAATTACATATTCTCCCCGAAATTATCTTCAAGAAAGCTGGAGGACGGAACAATGATATCCCCTTCTTTAGAAGACATGTATCCGTTTTTACCGAGGGATGAATTTGAAGAAAATATGATTAAAGATTAAAACAGCTGTTTTTATATACTAAATACCCATATAAAACAAAGGCCTGTTAATCTTCTTCGCGAGACTTGTGAGCTTTTTTAGTTCCTGCTTCATAACCGCAGATTAAGAATATTGCCGGCAGGGCTTTTGATACAAAGCTTTTCACTGCATCGCCCAGGTCTGTCATTGCCATAACTGTCAGTATGTCATCTATGTGTATGCCAAAATCCTTGGGGCCGACTTTTCTTGTGTCGTTTTCTTTGTATATGGCTTCGTTAACTTTTGTCGCAATGTAGTTTCCTCCCGTGACGCCGCAGCCTACGCCCGCTATAGCAGCAAGTCCGCCGTAAATGCAGTTTTTGACCATGGAAAGTTTCTTTTTTTCTATGATAGAGGTACCTATCCCCACGATGCTTATCGGGGTGACAATGTTGCCTAAAAACTGGTGCATTGCTTCTTTTAGCTTGGGCTTTCGGTTTTCTTTCTCATCTGCAATCAAACCGCCGGCAAGTCCGCCTATTAAAGCGGATGTCGCAAGCCCTATGGCTCTTGGTACACTGTTAAAGTTGATTTTAAACATGTCTTTGGGTTTAAAATTACCTTTACGTGTCGCTTTGGCCAGCGCGAAAAGATACAAAAGTGTAGTTGCAGCGCTGCCTGCCAGCGATGCTCTTTTTACTTTTCCGTCATGGTTGTTTTTTATCAGATTTTCAAACGGGTTTTCCTTTATTTCCAATGCCCCTGTTGTTTTTACCTTATGTGACGGGTTATAAAAGTTTGATGTTGGTGATGATGTCGTTATTACAGTCAGTTGCGGCATGATTTTCACTCTTTCCTGTGAGCTTTAAAAATCCTGAAAATTTATTTTTGCCATATTGTTGACAAATGTTAATTTTATTCGCAAACATGTTCTAATGCCATTTTTACTATTGTTTGCACGTGCTCGTCGTTTAAAGAATAATAAACATTCTTGCCCCTTTTTTGCGAACGTACGAGCTTTGCGGTACGCAAAACTTTAAGCTGGTGAGATACAGCAGATTTTGTCATATCCAGAATCGCCGATAGCTCGCCTACACACAGCTCGCTTTCTTCAAGCGCCCATAAAAGCTGAATACGCGTGCTGTCGCCCATTACCTTGAAAAAATCGGACAAATCGTATAAAAGCTCTTTTTTGGGCATAGAGGGCTTTATTTTGTTAATTATCTCCTGATTTAGGGCTTCTGTGTCTGTTTTTGGGTTGTCCATTTTGGTACTCCTGTTGATTGTATTATATATGAATAATTGTTCAAATGTCAAAGTTTTGTAAAATTTTATAATTGCACCCTTGACAGTTGAACAGTTGCTCAATTATAATAGTTATATGGTTGAACAAATGTTCAACAAAAACAAAAGATGTAAAATAAAAACTAAAAACAAAACGAAAAGAGGCATATATGTGCGAACACAATGACCCTGGACACTGTCACGAACATGCACACGGCAATCAAAAAAACGTGATAATAAGGATTGCCGCTGCAATTTTAATCTTTGTTTGCGCGATGGTGTTCCCTGCAGAGGGCTTTTTAAGGTTTGCTGTGTTTGCGCTGGCTTATTTGCTTGCCGGCGCTGATGTACTGTTTCGTGCTGTTAAGAATATTTTTAAAGGCGATGTCTTTGACGAAAACTTTTTGATGGGCATTGCCACGCTCGGAGCTTTTGCGATAAAAGAATACCCCGAGGCTGTTATGGTTATGGTTTTGTATCAGATAGGCGAATATTTCCAGCACAGTGCTGTTGAAAAATCGCGCAAATCTATACAGACCCTTATGGATATACGTCCGGACTATGCGAACCTTGAAAAAGACGGCAGGATCGAGAAAGTCGACCCTTCGGCAGTGCGGAAGAATGATGTAATTGTTGTCAAAACAGGCGAAAAAATCCCGCTTGACGGTATTGTGACAGAGGGAAAGGCGCTTGTTGATACCGCTGCTCTGACAGGGGAGTCTGTTCCTGTTAGCACAAAGGCCGGTGATAGTGTTTTGAGCGGATGTATTAATACAAACGGTCTGTTAAAAATCTCTGTTACAAAAGAGTTTGGCGAATCTACCGTATCAAAAATTCTTGAGATGGTTGAACATGCAGCCTCTAAGAAAACAAAAACCGAAAATTTTATAACAAAATTCGCAAGATATTACACACCGGCTGTTGTCGCAGGTGCTTTGCTTCTGGCTTTTGTTCCTCCGCTGGTTATAGAGGGTGCGCAGCTGTCTGTGTGGGTATACAGGGCGCTTACCTTCCTTGTTATTTCGTGTCCGTGTGCACTCGTAATCTCTGTTCCGTTAAGCTTTTTCGCCGGCATCGGCGCTGCTTCTAAATGCGGAATACTGGTTAAGGGCAGCAGCTATCTGGAGATTGTTTCTAACATCGAAACAGCGGTTTTTGACAAAACCGGCACACTCACAAAAGGCGTGTTTAGCGTCAACAAAATTCTCGGTGAAGATAAGGCCCAAATTCTCCGCTTTGCTGCTCTGGCAGAGGCTTATTCAAGCCACCCGATAGCCTGTGCTCTCAAGGCTGCTTACGGCAAGGAAGCTGACGGCACGCTTGTAAATGGCGTGACAGAACATGCCGGCAAGGGTGTTGAGGCGTGCGTTGACGGGGCAAAGGTGCTTGCGGGCAATGCTGCTTTGATGGAGATGTTCAATGTTGAATATGAAAAAGCGAATGAGGCCGGAACCCTTGTATATGTGGCAAAAGATGGCAAATATCTCGGCTGTGTTGTGATTGCTGATGAGCTGAAAGACGACGCTGCAGCCGCAATAAGTGATTTGAAACATAAGCAGCATGTTAAAAATGCTGTAATGCTCACTGGAGATTCCGAATCCGCAGCGTGCTATGTTGCTCAAAAACTCGGTCTTGACTCGTTTTATGCACAGCTTTTGCCTGCTCAAAAGGTAGAAATTACTGAACGATTAATTAAAGAAAAATCTAAAAACAGGAGCGTTGTCTTTGTCGGCGACGGAATAAACGACGCACCCGTATTGACTCTTGCAGATGCGGGGATTGCGATGGGGGCTCTCGGCTCTGACGCGGCAATCGAGGCTGCTGACATTGTGATTATGGATGACAAACCGTCTAAGGTCTGTATTTTGATAAAAATTGCAAGAAAGACCATGGGGATTGTTAAGCAGAATATTGTCTTTGCAATAGGGATAAAATTGTTGTTTCTTTTGCTCGGCGCGTTTGGCTTTGTGACTATGTGGGGCGCAGTGTTTGCCGATGTCGGCGTAACTTTTATTGCAATTTTAAATTCGCTCAGGGCTTTACATACTTCTGATTTTATTAAAAAATAAATTTTAGAGGTATTTAAAATTTGGAACAGTTAATTTTATTAATAAAGGCTACTGCAATTGCTGGCATTGGCGGCACAGGGCTTGGCGGTATAATTGGCGCATTATTTAAAAAAGATTCTAACAAAACAGCCAGCCTGCTGTTGAGTTTTGCGGCAGGTGTTATGGTTGCGATAGTTTGTTTTGACCTTATATTGAGCGCACTGGATACAAAAACAGGTGTATATACTGTATGTGCAGGTATTTGCGCGGGTGTTGCACTTGTCTATCTTTTGAACCTTTTTATTGACAGAACAACCAATCATGAGGTTTCTCACATTGACAAATCCCACCCGGAAACAGCTGACGACCTTGATGAAATTATCCACAGCAACCACCTTTCCGTGCACATAAGAAAGCACGATGACAACGTGTCATTGTTTATAGCAGGTGTGATAATGGCGTGTGCAATTGCGCTGCATAACCTTCCTGAGGGTATGACAATCGGTGCGTCTTTTGCCAACACTAACGGCGTAATGCAGGGCTCGGCGCTTGTGCTCGCTGTGTTGATAGGTCTGCATAATATCCCTGAAGGGATGGCTATTGCAGTACCTCTGATTAACGGCGGGGTAAGACGCCGTATGGCTATACTTGTCACAGCACTGGCAGGTGCACCTACTATTGTCGGGGCGATTCTGGGTTACTGGATTGGCGACCTCGGGCCTTTAGGGCTTGCGTTGAGCTTGAGTTTTGCGAGCGGGGCTATGCTGTATGTTGTGTTCGGCGAGATTTTGCCGCAGTCTATTCTTATGTATCGCAGCAAGCTGCCAGCGTTTTTTGTTATTATAGGTATGCTTGTCGGGTTGATTGTTATAAATGTTTAATGTTTTATAAACTTTTGTAAATTTTTTGAAATTTGAAATAAAATCTTAAATATACCTGTTGACGAGCAATTTTGTTTAATATAAGGTTATTATTACACTAGCTGGCTGTGCGCATAAATGTGTGCGCTTTTAATAAAATTAAAAAGCCCCATCACACAAGCGTACCCCGGCATGTTAACAAAGACTTACGACAAATAATAACAAAAGCAAAGGAAGTATAACAAATGAGTACAGCTCAAAGACAAAGAATCAGAGTTTGCTTAAAAGCATATGATCATAAGCTCATTGACGTTTCCGCAGAAAAAATTGTTGAAACAGCAAAGAGAACAGATGCTAAGGTTGCAGGTCCTATTCCTCTTCCGACAAAAAGAAGATTATATTGCGTTTTAAGATCACCTCACGTTGATAAAAAATCAAGAGAACATTTTGAAATGCGTATCCACAAAAGAATTATCGACATCTATGACCCGACTCAACAGACAACTGAAGAGTTAAGCAGAATGGATTTACCTGCAGGTGTTGATATTGAAGTAAAACTCTAAGGTGTGTGAAAGCTTGCAGGCTTTCAGAACAGAAAGACCTGTAGCTGCCACAAACTTTTCAGGCTTCATTAAGGGTTAATAAATCCGAAACAAATAACACATTACAATTGAATATGATTTAATGTGATCTACAGTCCGTAACAACAAAGAGGCGGCAGGGACATCCGCCCGAAGTAAGAAGAGTAGCGCTCACAAGGAGAAAGGTAGAATATGACTACAAACGCTAAAAGCGCCCAAAAATCTGCCAGCAAAAACAGATTAGGCGTTATCGGTAAAAAATTAGGAATGACTCAGGTCTTTGACGAACAAGGACTTGCAATTCCTGTAACAGTTATCAAAGTTGACCCGATGACTATCACACAGGTTAAAACTGTTGACTCTGACGGTTACAATGCGATTCAGGTCGGTTTTGAACCTGCTAAAGAAAAACATCTTTCTAAAGCACAAATCGGTCACTTCGCTAAAAACGGTCTTGATAACTTCAGACATTTGCAGGAATTCAGAGTAGAAAACTCATCAGAATATACAGTTGGACAACAAATCGACTTATCTGTACTTGAAAACGTTGCAAAAGTTGACGTAACAGGCAAATCAGTCGGTAAAGGTTTTCAGGGTACCGTTAAGAGATGGAACTTCTCAAGAGGCCCTATGGGACACGGTTCTAAAAACCACAGAGAACCCGGTTCTATCGGTGCAGGTACTACTCCGAGCCGTGTAATTAAAGGCAAAAGAATGGCCGGAAACATGGGGAACGAAAAAGTAACTATTACTAAGTTAACTGTTGTTCAGGTTGATAAAGACAGCAACTTGCTTCTGGTTAAGGGATCAGTCCCCGGCCCTGAAGGAAAAATGGTTACAGTAATCCCTTCAAGAGTTAAATGGAACTAGCGAATTTTCGCTTTTATAATAAACAACTCAAACATAACAAATTTAATTGAGGTTAAAAAAAATGACAAAAGAAGTTTCAATATTAAATACAAAAGGAAGTGCAGTAGGACAAATCGCCCTCGACGAAAAAGTCTTCGGCGTTGAACCTAACCTGCATGTTATGCACCTTGCTTTAAGACGCCAGTTGAATAACGGCAGAGCAGGCACTGCATGCACAAAAACAAGAGCCGAAGTATCTGGCGGCGGAAGAAAACCCTGGAAACAAAAAGGTACAGGCCGTGCAAGAGCCGGTTCATTAAGATCACCTCTGTTTGCAGGCGGCGGCGTTATCTTTGGACCCAAACCAAGAGATTACGGTTTCTCTATGCCTTCTAAAGCAAGAAGACTCGCTCTTAAATCAGCTTTATCAGCAAGAATCGAAAATACTGTTCTGGTTAAAGATTTCTCTGAAATCAATGAACCTAAAACAAAATTGATGGCTGAAACTCTTAAAGCTCTTAAAGTTGAAGGTAAAGTTTTAATCATTGCTGACGTTAAAGCAGCAGAAAACGCTTACCTCGAATTGAGCGCAAGAAATTTACCGAATGTAAGAATTATATTACCTTCTAACTTGAACGTGAAAGACCTGTTAGAAGCAGATAACGTAATTATTACAGAAGCAGCAATAAATGAAATTACTGAAAGGTTGTCTAAATAATGAGCAGCATGAAAAACAATACGGAAAGATTGTACGACATCATTAAAAGACCTATCATCACTGAAAAGTCTATGGAAGCAACTTCATTGCAGCAATACACTTTCGAAGTGGTTAAAGATGCAACAAAAGTAGAAATTGCTCAAGCTGTCGAACTGGCTTTCCCGGGCAGAAAAGTTAAAAAAGTAAGAACAGTTTATATGCCTTCTCACGCAAGACGTGTCGGCTATAACATGGGCAGAACTCAATCAGGAAAAAAAGCTATTGTTTCCATTGAGGGCGAACCTATTTCAGAATTAATCGGTGCGTAATCGTTCCGGTTGAGTAAAAGTACACAAAAAGGACATAACGGTGGCAAAAGATTAACAGCCGATGGTTATGTAAACCCTAGAAAACAGGAGCAAAAGAAAAATGGGTATAAAAATACTTAATCCGACTTCTCCAGGACAAAGAGGAATGACGAAGAGCGATTTCGAAGAAATCACAACTTCTAAACCCGAAAAATCCCTGTTGAAGCCAATAAGAAAAACAGCAGGAAGAAATAACACAGGCCGCATTACATGCCGTCACAAAGGCGGCGGCGTAAAAAAAGCTTACCGTGTAATCGACTTCAAACGCGAAAAATTCGGTATCCCTGCTACAGTTAAAACAATTGAATACGATCCGAACAGAAACGTAAGAATTTCGTTAGTATTCTACGCTGACGGTGAAAAAAGATATATCTTAACACCTCAGGGCTTGAATGTCGGCGACACTATCGTTTCCGGTCCGGAAGCAGATATTATCACAGGTAACGCATTGCCGTTGGAATTGATTCCGTTAGGTACTATGGTTCACAACGTTGAAATGATTCCGGGACGTGGTGCAAAATTAGTCAGAACAGCAGGTGCTGCTGCCCAATTAATGGCTAAAGAAGGCAACTACGTAACCATCAAGTTACCGAGCTCAGAAATGAGAATGATAAGAAAAGAATGCATCGCAACAGTAGGCGTTTTAGGCAATGCTGAACAGAAAAACATGAAAATCGGTAAAGCCGGACGTAAAAGATACATGGGTATCAGACCTACAGTCCGCGGTGTAACAATGAACCCTTGCGATCACCCTCACGGCGGTGGTGAAGGTAAAACAGGTCCCGGCGGACACCCGAAAACTCCATGGGGTAAACCGGCTCTTGGTTATAAAACTAGAAAATCTAACAAGCACTCTGACAAATATATTGTAAGAGGCAGAAAACGTAATAAGTAAGGAGATAATGAATGGCTCGTTCGCTAAAAAAAGGTCCATTTGTACAAGAATCACTTCAGAAGAAAATCGCTAAGATGAACGAAGCTGGAGAGAAAAAAGTAATAAAAACTTGGTCAAGAGCATCAATGATTGTACCCGATATGCTGGGTCATACAATTGCTGTTCACAACGGCAAAAGCCACGTACCTGTTTATGTTACAGAACAAATGGTTGGTCATAAATTAGGTGAATTTGCACCTACAAGGTTATTCAGAGGCCATGCAGGTCAAGATAAAACAGCTAAAAGGAAGTAAATTATGCAAGAATCAATGGCAAGACAAACTAATATAAGCATGCCGGCTCGCAAATTACGCAGAGTAATCAACGAGTTAAGAGGCAAAACTGCTTTAGAAGCAGCTAAAATCTTAAAATTTATGCCATACTTCGCAGCAAGAGTTGTTGAAAAAAACTTGGTTGCAGCAATTGCTAACGCTAATGAAAAATTCGGTGCAAATGCTGAAGACCTCAAAATTTCAGAAATCTTTGCCGACGAAAGTAAAACATACAAGAGAGGTAAACCGAGAGCTCAAGGCAGAATCTACAGAAGACTCAAAAGAACTTCTCATTTAACAGTTAAATTAGCAAGTAATAAGAATTAAGGAGGCTGACCTTGGGACAAAAGACACATCCAAAAGGATTCAGAGTAGGTATAATCGAACCTTGGGAAAGCACATGGTATGCTAAGAGAAAAGATTATCCCGAATTCGTTAAAGAAGACGATAAATTAAGAAAATACATTAAGAAAAGACTCTATGCAGCAGGCATTTCTAAGATATTAATCGACAGAAAAGCTCAAAACCTCAACATCACCGTTGTAACTGCTAAACCCGGTATCGTTGTAGGCAGAGGCGGTCAGGGTATCGAAGAATTGAGAGCTGACATAGCAAAACTCGTTAACAGAACAGTTTCAATCGACGTGGTTGAAGTTGCAAGAACAGATGCCGATGCTCAACTGGTAGCAGAAAACATCGCTCTTCAATTGGAAAAACGTATCGCTTTCAGAAGAGCAATGAAACAGTCTATCCAAAGAACAATGAGATCAGGCGTTCAAGGTATCAAAATTATGGTATCAGGACGTTTGGGCGGCGCTGAAATTGCAAGAAGCGAATGGGTAAAAGAAGGAAGAATTCCTCTTCAAACTCTCAGAGCTGACGTAGACTACGGCTTCGCTGAAGCTGATACTATCATGGGTAAAATCGGCGTAAAAGTTTGGATTTTCAAAGGCAACTTAATGCCCGGCGAAAAAGCTGATATGAATATCAAATCCAAAAAAGCAGCCGTAAACCATGAGGAAAAACCGGTAGGCGGCAGAAGAAGAAAAAGAAACGCTGAAGCTGCTGCAGAATAACAGTTAAATTAATACAAAACAATAATTAGGAGCGACACTAAAATGTTAATGCCCAAAAAAACAAAATATCGTAAAAAAATGAAAGGCAGAATGAAAGGACACGAAACCAGAGGTACCAAACTCGAATTCGGTAACTTCGGTCTTATTGCCTGCGATCCTGCCTGGATTACATCAAGACAAATAGAAGCCGCAAGACGTGCGATGACTCGTAACATCAAAAGAGGCGGTAATGTTTGGATTAAAATATTCCCGGATAAACCTATTACTGCAAAACCTGCTGAAACTCGTATGGGTAAAGGTAAAGGTAACCCTGAATACTGGGTTGCGGTAGTTAAACCGGGCAGAGTTCTCTTTGAATTGGACTTCCCGCAAAGAGACGTTGCTATCGAATCACTTAAATTAGCAGCTCAAAAGCTTCCTATCAAAGTTAAAATTATTGAAAAAGAAGCTGCTGAAGCTTAATAAAGTGAATAATTACCAATCGTAATTAAAGGAAAAAACAATGAAATTACAAGAACTTAAAGAAAAATCAATAGATGAGCTTAATACGCTGATTGCTGACACAAAAAAGCAGCTGTTTGATTTGAGATTGCAAAAAGCTTTGCAAAAACTCGAAAACCCTGCACAAATTCGTCAGTTAAAAACAGTTATAGCTCAGGCTAAAACGTTAATTAAAGAAAAGTCAGAGGTAAAATAAGATGCCGAAGAAAGAAAAACAAGGTGTTGTGGTAAGCAACAAAATGGACAAAACAGCTGTTATACAAGTAGCTGAATATAATAAACACCCTAAATACCACAAAATCATCGAAACTCACAAAAAATATAAAGCACACGATGCTGAAAATGTTTGCAACGTTGGTGACGTGGTAAGAATCGTTGAATCAAAACCAATCTCAGCTGACAAACGCTGGGTTATCTCAGAAATTGTTGAAAAGGCTAACTAGATAAGGGATTGATTCTGATTTTAGGACAAAATGTCTAAACTTAGACGGAATTTCTTGAATAATAAAAGGATAAGACAATGATACAAAATGAAACCAGATTAGTAGTGGCTGACAATACAGGCGCAAAAGAGCTTCTTGTTATCCGTGTTATGGGCAGTTCTAACAAAAAATATGCTCACGTGGGTGACGTTGTCGTTGCAGCTGTAAAAGATGCTACACCTAATATGGCTGTTAAAAAATCTGATGTAGTAAAAGCCGTTATCGTTAGAACAAAAGCTGATATTAAACGTGCTGACGGCTCTGTAATCAGATTCGATGAAAATGCAGCCGTAATCATAAACAAAGACGGCAACCCGAGAGGAACCCGTGTATTCGGTCCTGTTGCCCGTGAGTTAAGAGATAAAAACTTCATGAAGATTATCTCACTTGCACCGGAAGTTATTTAAGGTGTGTGAACCCGTCGGGGTTCGAGAACTCGAAGCCCAGTGGGTGCAACCGTTCCAACCCGCCGTTGTGACGGAGCGAAAGCGAAGGAACGAACAAATCTTTGATTTGACAGGCGGATAAACAACTTAATTAAGGAAAGAACAATGAGAAACACTAAAAAACAGATAGAACAACATGATTTGCACGTTAAACGCGGTGACCGTGTTATCTTGACTTCAGGAAAAGATAAAGGCAAAATCGGTAACGTGAAAAAAGTCATCAAGTCTGAAAACAAAGTTATTGTTGAAGGCTTAAATATGGTGACAAAAGCTCAGAAACCTAACCCGATGGCTGGTATTCAGGGCGGCTTAAACAAAATCGAAGCTCCGGTTGATTCTTCAAAAGTTATGATTTATTGCATGGCTTGCGAAAAAGCAACAAGAGTAAAACACGAAATTGTTGACGGCAAAAAAGTTCGTGTTTGCAAAAAATGCGGCGAACAAATTGATTCATAGTATTAAAGTATGGGTGCCTTGTTAGTCGTAAATATTATGTTTGTGGCATAATGAAGGTACATTCTACGAAAAGGAAAGAAAAATGACTACATTAACTAAAGACTTAAAAGTAAGATACGAAGAAGAAGTAAAAGAATCTTTAAAATCTCAATTTGGTTATGAAAACGTTAACCAGATTCCTAGATTAAATAAAATCGTTATAAACATGGGTGTTGGCGAAGCTTGCCATAACTCAAAATTAGCTGAAACAATCGTAAAACAATTGACAAAAATTGCAGGTCAAAAAGCTGTAATCACAAGAGCAAAACAGTCAATTTCTTCTTTTAAATTGAGAGAAGGTATGCCGGTTGGTTGTATGGTTACACTCCGCGGCGAAAGAATGTATGACTTTTTGCAAAAACTCATCTGCGTAGTTTTACCCAGAATCCGTGACTTTAGAGGTATTTCTTCAAAAAGTTTTGACGGCAGAGGCAACTACACATTAGGTTTGAAGGAACAGACTCTGTTTCCTGAAATTTCTTACGACGAAGTTGATGCGGTATTTGGTATGAATATTTCTATCATCACTACTGCAAAAACTGACGAAGAAGCAAGAGCTTTGCTTGCTGATTTGGGTATGCCGTTCAAGAAAAAATCACACTCATAAGCGTGTAAACGTGAGTGTTTGAAGCCTAAAACTACAGGCTTTAATAAACTAAAACGAAAAAAATCAATGCAATTTGCATAAAAAGGAGAAAATCGTGGCTAAAAAATCAATGATAGCTAAAGAAGAAAGAAGAAAATTACTCGTATCAAAGGGCAAATACCCCAGAGTAAGACTTCATAACAGATGTTCCATTTGCGGACG
This sequence comes from Candidatus Gastranaerophilales bacterium, assembly GCA_944322935.1. Classification (GTDB taxonomy): domain Bacteria; phylum Cyanobacteriota; class Vampirovibrionia; order Gastranaerophilales; family Gastranaerophilaceae; genus Limenecus. The sequence goes on from CALUQO010000001.1 coordinate 153,144, forward strand.
TCCTCACGGATATCACAGAGATTTCGGTCTTTGCAGAATCTGTTTGAGAAAAATGGCTCATGAAGGTTTGTTACCCGGTGTAGTTAAAGCAAGCTGGTAGTAATTGCCGGATTTCGCTTAACTATACTGCTCGACAAATTTTCATAACCAATATTGTTCAAGTAAGTAGTTAAGGGGGCTGCGAGGGCAGCGGAAAACGAAAAAAAGGGCAATCCCTTTTATGATAGACGTTGTAAGAAACTTCAAGCCCCGAAGAAAAGGAAAATAAATATGTTTACAGATCCAATAGCAGATATGCTGACAAGAATCAGAAACGCTAACATCGTTTCTCATCCGGAAGTTGAAATGCCATCTTCAAAATTAAAATTAGAATTGGCTAAAGTTCTTAAAGAAGAAGGCTACATCACCGATTACACAGAAAAAGAAGTAGGCAAATTCAAAGTTTTATCAATCACTTTGAAATACGATGAAAGAAACAAACCTGTTATTTCTAACTTGAAAAGAATTTCTAAAACAGGTTTGAGAGTATATTCAAAAGCTAAAGACCTTCCGCAGGTATTCGGCGGACTCGGTATCGCAATTATTTCTACAAGCAAAGGTCTTATGACAGACAGAAAAGCTAGAAAAGAAAACCTCGGCGGCGAAGTTCTTTGCTACGTATGGTAATCGTCGGGCTATTCAATTTTGAATCGCAATGACGTAAGGATTAAAAAGATATTAATAATTAAATTGGAGATAAAAAAATGTCACGTATAGGTAAAAAACCTGTTATAATACCGGATGGCGTTGAAGTAAAATTTGAAAACAATGTATTGACTGCTAAAGGACCTCTTGGTACAGAAACAGTTGAAGTTCGTCCGGAAATTTCAGTAAAAATCGAAGGTAATGAAATCATCGTTGATGTTCACAATCACGATGACAGAAAATCAAGAGCACTCTGGGGCTTATCCAGAACATTAATCCACAACGCTGTTGACGGCGTAAAAACCGGATTCGTTAAGAAATTAGAAATCCAGGGCGTTGGTTACAGAGCTAACATGGAAGGCTCTAACCTCAACCTCGTTTTGGGTTATTCTCACCCGATTTTGATTACTCCTCCGGAAGGCATCAAAATCGCTGTTGAAGCTAACACAAAAATCACTGTATCAGGCTCCAACAAACAACTCGTTGGCGACGTTGCAGCTGAAATCAGAAGCAAACGTCCTCCTGAAGTTTACAAAGGAAAAGGTGTTAGATACGAAGGCGAATACGTTAGACGTAAAGCCGGTAAAACAGGTAAGAAGTAAGACAGTTACCGGCGCAATAATTGAGCCGTGCAAATGTCTTATCCTGAATTTCATTCAGAAACTGATAAATATATTAATAATATTGAAATACATAATAAAGCCGGCATAAGCCCTTATAGATATTTTGAATGAAATCAAAATTCCAAGTAAGAAGGCTTCGGTGAAAGGAAAGAAAAATGATTAAAACAAGAAACAGAAAAGAACAAATCAGAAAAAGACACCAGCGTGTAAGAACAAAAATTTCCGGTACTGCAGAATCTCCGAGATTGGCAGTATACAGAAGCACAAAACACATTTACGCTCAGTTGATTGACGACGTAAATAAAGTTACACTTTGCTCAGCTTCTTCTATTGACAAAGACTTGAGAGAAAAACTTTCTCACGGCGGTAACATTGAAGCAGCAAAAGTAGTTGGTGAAGCTATTGCTAAGAAAGCTTTAAAAGCAGGCGTTAAAGAATGCGTTTTCGACAGAGGCGGATTCCTTTATCACGGTAGAGTTTCAGCTCTTGCTGAAGCTGCAAGAGAAGCCGGCTTAGACTTCTAAAAATAATTACGCAACCTGTATAACAAGCCCTCCTTATATTTAAGGAGGGCTTTGTTGTTTAAAACAGTTTTATTTGCGTAAGAAATATGGCTGACATAGAATATTTTTTGTATGTATTGTTAAGTTAAACCAGCAGCACAAAAACTCCTTAGTTTTTAAAAACAGATAAAAGTCAACACTGTGGACGCTTTTATTCAACAAAAATATATAATAATAGTTATAGTTATATATTTTTGATTTATGATATAATGCTTTTTGTAATGGATAAGAAACTCAGTATTAGCACACAAAATAAGTTAATCCTGTTAGGGTTGGTGGTCAGCACTCTTTTAATAGTCGGGTTGGCTGTTTTTGCAATCACAAATATTCAGGAAAAAATCTCTGAGGTTTACAGAGGTTTTGGGGAAATTGTTACAAAAACACTGGCAATAGAAAGCGTGGAAGTAACAAAGGACATCCAGGAGTTTGACCGTTTTAATATTTTGAGAAATCACTCCCGTTCGATAATAAACAGCAACAACGAAATTGCTTTTATTGAATTTAGAGATAATCAAAATAACGTAATTTATTCAACAAAAAATGATTACCCTCAAAGGGCCCAAAAGACTAAGATAACAAGCTTTGCACAGATGATTGCGGATATTGGCGGTGAAAAAACGAATATCGGCAAGGTTACGGTGGGCCTCTCCGGCGGTGCATCAAAAGATATTTCTCACGCAACAAGAAATTCCATGCTTGTTGTGTTTACTGTTGCGTGGCTTGTGTTTACGCTTGTGATTTTGATTAACACTATCCTTATAACAAGAGAACTGAGTATACTCCACCACGGCGTTAAAAAGATTTCTACGGGCGACTTTGGCTACACTCTGGATGATAAAAATACATCAGGCGAAATTAAAGATCTTATCCATGCGTTCAATGACATGTCACAAAGATTGCATCAATATGAGGAGCAAAATATTGATGAACTTACTCTTGAGCGCAACAAGTTTGAAGCTGTTTTGATGAGTATTGTAAACGGTGTTGTTGTGTGTGACAACTTTGACAATGTTGTGCTGGTCAATAATGCCGCTAAAAAGATGCTCGAAGTTGAGGACGAGCAAATTCTTAACACAAAAATTCAAATGTATTGCGATACGGACGGAGAGTTATGTTTTAAAGAAAAAATAGAGCAGTTCAAAGACACCCCGCTTGATATTATGGAAAATAAACCTATCGAGTTCAATATAGAGGTTGACGGCAGAGTTATAAAATCTGTTATCTCTCCGATGTTTTCTAACAATCAGGATTATGTAGGCTATGTTATAGTGCTCATCGATGTTACAAAAGAAGTTGAAATAGACAAGATGAAAAGCAACTTCATCTCTAATGTTAGTCATGAATTAAGGACTCCGGTAACGGTTTTAAGAACATACATCGATACGTTATATAATCACTCCGATGATTTTGATGAAAAAACAAACAAAGAGTTCTTTGAAGTTATCAATAAAGAAGCTGCAAGGCTTCAAAAAATGGTTAATGACATTCTTGATTTTTCAAGGCTTGAAGCCGGCAACGTAAAAGTTGTAAAAGAGCTTACAAATATTGTTCCGCTTATTGAAGGCGAAATTAAATCAATGCAGGTTCTGGCGGAAGAAAAAAATATTACCTTTTCACTTATAAAAGAACCGAATTTGCCGGAAATACCAATTAATGCGGACAGCATAGAAAGAGCGTTGAATAATTTAATTTCAAACGCAATAAAATATTCTCCCGAGAACGGAAGAATCAAAGTGCGTGCGGAAATTGCACGCGACCCTGAGTATGTTGAAATTTCCGTTGAAGACCAGGGCTGTGGAATTACGGAAGAACACCAGAAAAAAATCTTTGAGCGTTTCTATCGTGTTGAAAATGATACGCACACTGTAAAAGGTACGGGGCTCGGTCTGCATCTTGTAAAAATTACCATAGAAAAACATCACCACGGTCAGGTTTTTGTTAAAAGCAAACCCGGTGAAGGCTCGACATTTGGTTTCCGCCTGCCTATCCATCCGGTTGAAGATACGGAAGTGGAAGCCGGAGAAGCATAAATTAAAATTACAAAACAAGCAGCTTTTTGATATTTTCTTTCGGCAAATACATCAAACCGCTTTGCAGATTTTTCGGCAGCTCGTCTCTTTGTGCGGCAGGTGTGCTTAAATATTTTTGCATCAGTTTATCTTTTTCATTGTTCAAAAATTTGAGCCCGCTCTTGTAATAAAAAATCGTCGGCGGCTTGGAATTATACGCCATAAGATGAATCCGTCCGCCATAGCCGTTTGCAATGCTTTCTTTTACTGCCGCTTTTAAAAGTTCTGTGCCTATACCTCTGAATGGTGACGACTTTCTTGCCTGATTTTTTGATTCCAGCGAAACCAGTTCGACGGAATTGTAAATATAGTCGTTGCCTATCGGCTTTTTGAAAACTCCGCCGTAAGGAAACACCATCGCTGCGTAGCCCAATTTGTCAGCCTGCTCGTTCTTTATGTAGAGATGAATTTTATCATCGCGCTCAAATTTTGTTACGTAGACCGGAATCTTTTGACCTGTTTGTCTGTTTGTTAAAAACGTTTTTGCTGCTATTTTTTCGGACGGGCGCAGGAGCTTTGCGAATTGTGCACTGATTGAGGCAGACGGCACACCGGCTTGCGGTTTTTTATTCAATGTATAGTGCGTCGGTATTGTCACGACATTTTTTTGCCGAATTGCCGGCAAAAAATTTCTTGAGTCTTTTATTAATTTTGTTGTAACTTGAAGCTTTTCCATACAAATACAAAACATCTAAATAATAAAAATTGCCAGTACGTATACGTGTCTAATGTATTTTTTACATTTTGCGTCCGTGAATTGTATATGTTACGTAATTCGGCGATAAATATTGTAACATATATAAGAATGACGAGTTTTAGTACCGGAAGAACGAGGTCTGCTTTGCTATTTAGACGGAACTAAACTGCAGACCAATGTTTAGCATTCGATATTTGAAACCAAGTTAATATTTAATTTTTACAACAAAACCTGCTGTATCCAAAGTACATTATTGAATTTTATTGTTTATTTATTTCATTTTTGTTTATGTCTCCGGCAAGAGCACGTACATAATCAACAGCCATTTTCTCCAGTATTTTTTCCTTATCATCTTCTGGTATTGCATCTTCTCTCATAAGTCTTATAAATGCGCTTTGATTGGCCAGGTATTTTTTTAACATTTCAGTTGTTTTATCTTTTGATATATAAAGTTCGTTAAGTATAAATTTTTGTGCCTTTTTAAAGTTTTGCGGGTTATACATTGCATCATACTTTGCGTCGTTTTCTAAAACCTCAATGAGCCCTGGTAGAAAGTCCGAATCATAAATTTTATCAATTTCTTCTTTAGAAATCGGCTGCAAATATTCGTTATATTTTTGCCTCAACAAATTTTGCTTTTCTCTTATTCTTTTTTCCATGTGGTTTGCCTGTATAAAATCCCCCGCATTAATAGCCTGAAGAGTCAAAGCCTTAGGCTTTTGTGTAAGTTCATAAAGTACATAATTCAAGGCAGCATTGTTTGCATTGGCTGTTTGGGGATATTTTTGTGCAAAATTATCATACATTAAATTTATTAATGTATTGGCAAAAATTTGGTCTTTGCGTTTATCCGCAGCAGAATTGTTCTTTAATTTTGACTTAAATTTATCAAGCTTTAGAACAAGAATTGTTGCTATAACTTCTTGATGAAGATGTTCGTAGCTGTCTGCATATTCCAAAAATTGATTCTCACTTGCATCTGCCCAGTATTTTGTCGTGCTTTTGTGCAGATACTGCTTAAAAGCGTGTTTTAATGAATCCAAAGAAGTAAAATCTATATCGTAATTTTTATCGAGTTCATTGCTTCGTCTGACATTTTGGGCTTGTGCGGATGATTTGTCGAAGTAATTAACAGCAGAGTTTTTATCTTGTTTCACCCTCCAGTTAATATAATCAACAATCATATGCTCCATTATTACATCTTTAGCTGTTTTGTCTGCTTTATCATTGTTGTAGTATTTTATTGCAGCATTGTAATTCTTCAAAAATTCTTTGTATTTGTCCGGTTCTTGGTGGTTTAAATCCAGCATGTAACCGATATTGCAAAGTGTGTTGCTAAATTGCGGATAAAATTTGAATCCTTGATTAATGTTCAAAATAACAGCAGTATCAAAATCTAAATGACTAAAATCATCCAACTCTTTTGAAGAAGAAGTGGTTGCAAATTTTTTCATCTCCGCATTTAATCGGTCATGTTTTTTTAACACATCTGACTCAAGATGATTTTCTTGTATATATTTCATGACATCCCCTCTTTCAAACTTAAATACCAAAGGGTCTCCCGTGAGTTCAAATAAAAGTTTGTTCAATAAAAAATCATTTGTTTTGGCTGTCATAGTGTGGGTGCGATTAAACAGGTCGTTTAATTCCTCTCTTTGATTTTCTAATTTATTTTGTATTTCTTTTAGTCCGTTTTCGTCAACATTGAGAAGTTTAGCCGGGTTGCTCTGGCAAAGTGCAACTATTTCTTTTCTTGTCTGAAGGTTTGTGTTTTTCATCAAAAAGTCCATAAACACTTTTTTAAAATTGTCTGGGAAAAATGCCATTGCGCCTGTTTCATATTTTCTAAACAGTTTGTTAACCGTATTTGATGAATCCAGATTTAACTGCTGCTCATTTTGGGGAATAAAAAGCTCCTGCGTTTTTTGAAGCTCTTGGGATTTATCCTTTCCTTCCGGTTGAGAAGAAGACGGCTGTGCAAGCTTTTGCATTTCACGTTTTATATTTCTTTTTTCCTTTGCTTTGTTCAAGACCCTTGCTTTAAGCTCCAGTGCCTTGTTTAACAATTCTTCCAGCTGCTTTTTATCTTCGCTGTAGTAAGCTGTTTCAAACTCTGTTATAGTATCTTGCAGTGCTTTGGAGTATCCGGCTCTGAATTCAGGGTCTTTGTTCCAGAATTCAAGCATTATTTCCCTTTGCTGCTGCGAAAACGTTGGGAAATCTATTGTAAAATTTTCGTCTGCATATTTTTCGGCAAAAATGTCCGATAACTTTTCACTAAAGCCCATTTGTGCAGCGGCTATTGTCATAATCTGCCCCTGATATTTTGCAAATATCGAGTTTGACATCTCTTTTCCGTTGAGCATTTTTTGAATCTGCTCAGAACGTTCCATTTGATTAAGACCGGCCCACCATTTTGTCATTGAAGAAGAGAGCTTTTCTTTTGTTTCGTCAGACGGTGTTATTCCTGATTTTCTCACGGGCGGAATGTATTCTTTGTCATTTCTTGTTGCAAGAAAAGAATTGTAATAAGGTAGTTTGGGGTATCTTATACCGAGTGTATAGATGTTTGTGGGAGAAAAATATTTTTTGTCTTTTACACCCAGTTCTCGCTTTATTTCATCTGTCGCATCTTTATCAAAATCGTTGTTCAATTCTTCTGTAGTTTTGCCCTCGAGATAAACTTTTTTCAACAGATATGTTGTAATATCTTTGTTTTGTGGGTCTTTAAAAATCGGAGTCTGTGAGGTTTGTGCATCCCATTTTAAAAGCAGCAGTATCCCCTGAGAGGGTTTTGTGTCTTTAAGCTCTTTTAAATGTGCAAACAGCGGTTCATCAGGATACATATCCTTTATGTCCCGTACGCTGTCAGCTATTTTTAAGTACTCAAAAGCTTCTCTTTGCAATTGAGCAGGCGGCATGTGATGTCTTTCTTCGAAGTCTTCAAAAAGATATTTTTTGACTGTATCTGGCATGTTGTCTATATTAAACTGCTGGTCGTAGAAGTTTTCCGGAGTTCTGTTAAGTCGTGCCTTAAAATTGGGATAAAAACTAATATTAAAATCCTTGTATGACAACAATTGGTGATGGTTATTATTATTTATCGGGGATGAAATTGTTTTTGTATTTTTTGCTTTGTTTTTGGTTGGATTGATGTTTATTGCGCTTGTTGCAAGAATACGCATAGTTTATAGTTCCTTCTTCATTGTACGTATATATAAAATAAACAAACAAATTTTTTTTTGCTAGAGTTAGTTTAAAATGTTATAATTTGCAATGTAATTATATTTATCGGAGCAAAAACTATGGAATACAAAGGAAAAGCATTCAAATTCGGCGACAACATTTCAACGGACCATATTGCACCTGGAAGACTGTTCCACCTTCGCTCCGATTTAAATGAGTTTGCAAAACACGTTCTTGAAGATGCAGACGAAACCTTTGCCTCGAGAATGAAAAAGGGTGACTTTGTTGTTGCTGGCAACAATTTCGGGCTGGGCTCTTCAAGAGAACACGCACCGCAAATTATAAAAATAGCTGGAGTATCGGCTGTACTTGCCAAATCTTTTGCAAGAATTTTCTACAGAAATGCCATCAACATCGGGCTTTTGTTGATTGAATGCGATACTGATAAGATTAATGCGGGGGATGAACTTGAAATTGATTTAAAAGCCGGTGTTGTTAAAAACCTTACACAAAACACAGAGATTAAATTTTCACCTCTGCCTGATGTTATGATTAAGCTTTTGCACGACGGTGGATTGATAGAACATCTTAAAAAACACGGTGATTTCGACCTTGTATAACAACATGCGGCACAAAACATTGCTTATATGATTTTGAATAAAAAACCGTCTGCATTTTGACAAAAGTCTGTGCAGACGGCATTTGTATTAAAAAGACTAATTATATAATACCCTGGGCAATCATAGCTTTTGATAATTTGTCAAAAGCAGCTATGTTTGCACCGGCAACATAATTTTTGCCGAGTCCGTATTCATCGGCTGATTTTTTGCAGGCATTAAAAATGTTGGTCATAATGTTGTCAAGCTTTGCATCCACTTCTTCAAACGTCCAGCTGTATCTCATGCTGTTCTGGCTCATTTCCAATGCGGAGGTAGCAACACCGCCTGCGTTAGCAGCCTTGGCGGGTGCAAGCAGAACTCCTTTTGAAAGGAAGTATTCAATTGCCTCGAGGTTTGTCGGCATATTTGCACCTTCGCCTACTGCAAATACTCCGTTTGCAACAAGTGTTTTTGCATCTTCAAGATTAATTTCATTCTGTGTTGCACACGGCAGTGCAATATCAGCTTTAATTTTCCAGATAGGTCTTTCTTCGCCCTTGCTTTCCGTATAAACAGAACCCGGCACACGGCTTGCGTATTCTTTAATTCTGCCTCTTTCAACTTCTTTAATTTGCTTAACCACGTCAAGTTGAATGCCTGCCGGGTCATAGACGCAGCCGTTTGAATCACTCATCGCAACGACTTTTGCACCGTATTGCGTTGCTTTTTCGCAAGCATAAATGGCAACGTTACCGGACCCTGAAATAATAACCGTTTTGCCTTTTAAGTCTTTACCGTCAGCTTTGAGCATTTCTCTCATAAAGTAAATTAAACCGTAGCCTGTTGCTTCAGTTCTTGTTAAAGAACCCCCGTATTCAAGTCCTTTACCGGTTAAAACGCCTGCTTCGTATGCATTTCTTAATTTTCTGTACTGTCCGAATAAATAGCCGATTTCTCTTCCGCCAACTCCGATATCACCAGCCGGAACGTCCACATCCTGACCGATATGTTTGTACAATTCAGACATAAAGCTTTGACAAAAACGCATAATTTCCATATCGGATTTACCTTTGGGGTCAAAGTCGCTTCCGCCTTTACCTCCGCCGATAGGCAGTCCTGTTAAAGCATTTTTAAAACACTGTTCAAATGCCAAAAATTTCATAATATTTTGATTAACACTCGGATGGAATCTTAAACCGCCTTTATAAGGGCCTATTGCACCGTTAAACTGTACCCTGAAACCTCTGTTGACCTGTACCTGTCCGTTATCATCAACCCATGGAACTCTGAATGATATAAGGCGTTCGGGCTCCGTAATTCTTTCTAAAAGGGCAAGTTTTTTAAACTCTGGATGCTTTTCAATAACGGGTTTCAAAGTTGTTAAAACCTCATAAGATGCCTGTAAAAATTCCGGCTCATGTGCGTTTTTTGTTTTAAGTCTGTCAAGTACTTCGTTTAAGTATTCCATTTTGCTCACTCCTCGACCTTGTCGGGTCTTATTCTATTGTGACAAAAATTATAACATATTTTTGAAAATTCACCCGAGATGTAAATATTTTCTTTATATCGGATATAAAAAAAATAATTTTTAAGGTAAAATTTTTTTGTATGGATTCATAGAAAAAGGTGGAATTGTTAAATGAATGTAACTTCTAACTATAACGTTGCTATCATCGGTGCAGGCCCGGCGGGGATTTTTGCTGCACTTGAGATAATGAAATTAAAACCTGACTGGAAAGTTGTTATTGTAGAAAAAGGCTTAAAAATAGAAGAAAGAAAATGTTTCTTAAGAGAAGGCGTAAAAAAATGTCTTAACTGCAAAACATGCGGCTTGTTGTGCGGTTGGGGCGGTGCCGGAGCTTTTTCTGACGGAAAACTTACACTGACACCTGACGTCGGCGGTCACTTGCTTGATTATATGGACAGAAAGCAGGTAGAAGATTTAATTAAATATACGGATGATATTTATCTAAAATTCGGTGCAACCGACGAAGTTTTCGGCACAAATAGAGATGACTTTGCTGAAATTGAACGTGCTGCAACCCTTGCGGAATTAAAGCTTGTACACTCTCCTGTACGTCACCTAGGCACGGAAAGAAGCCTCGGTGTGTTAAAAAACATGCAGGACTATCTGAGTGAAAACGTAACGATTTTAAACAAAAAAGCAGCAGCAAGCCTTATCGTGGAAAATGAACAGGTAAAGGGCTTTATCACAACGGATGGAGAAGAAATTCGCGCACAATATTTAATTATTGCTCCCGGCAGAGAAGGAGCCGATTGGCTTACAAAAGAATTTGAGAAAAACAAAATAGGTATGGTAAACAATGCGGTGGACATAGGTGTCAGAGTGGAACTTCCCGCACCGGTATTCTCGCATATTACGGATAAGCTTTATGAATCAAAACTTGTTTATCACTCAAAAACCTTTGGTGACGAGGTAAGAACCTTCTGTATGAACCCGTACGGCGAAGTTGTTGCTGAAAATTACAACGGTATAGCAACCGTTAATGGACACAGCTATGCGGAAAAAAGAACCAGAAACACAAACTTTGCGCTGCTTGTTAGCGAAAAATTTACTGAGCCGTTCAAAGAACCGATTGCATACGGTCAGCACGTGGCAAGACTTGCAAATATGTTATCCGGCGGCATTTTAGTTCAGCGTTTCGGCGACCTGTTAGACGGCAGACGCTCCACTCCTGACAGAATTAAAGCAAGTATTATTACACCTACGCTGCAATGTGCCACACCCGGAGATTTAAGCCTTGTATTGCCGTACAGACAAATGACAGCTATTATAGAAATGCTTCAGGCTCTTGATAAAATTGCTCCTGGCGTTGCTTCAAGATACACGCTTCTTTACGGTATAGAAGTTAAATTCTACTCGGGACGTGTAAAACTGACAAAAGAGCTTGAAACGGAACAGGTGAAAAACCTCTTTACAATCGGTGACGGTGCAGGTGTTACAAGAGGCTTAATACAGGCATCAGCATCAGGTGTACATGCTGCCAGAGTAATTTGCGGCAGGTAAAAATTTAATATAAGGCAAAAAATACCTTCCTTTTGTTTTATTATTACTAAGGAAGGTATTTTTTTGTGAAGGTAAATAACAACATAACGCAACCCATAGCAGCACCGCAGCCTCAAATGCAAAAGCGGAAAGAGGCTGTTATTGCTGCGCCTTCTTCTTCGATACAAACAGAAATTTGTTCAAAAGAAGCATCAGCGTGCGTAAAAGATACAACACAGGCTTTTATTGCCATACAAAGGCGTGAGAGGAACTCTGTCAAAGAGGATTTAAAAAAAATTGCAGAGTATTGCAGCAAGGATGCAAATTTAAAAAAAATAACCGGTGAGTTTACGGATGCAATGTCAGACTTAGAAAGTTTTGTTGATGCAATAGAAAGCCTTAAAATTACGCCCGATTTTGAACTTTCAAAAAGACTTCCGGCTCTTCGCGAGTTATCTTCATTCATTGCAGACAGCGCAAATGATGCAATAGTTGAACAAGCAGGCGATGAACTGCTTGCGGATATTGTAATAAACGCGAAAAATCCTTTAAAAAATATAAGTAAAAAAATGCTGAATAACCTGCGTTCTATTCTTGAAAATCCTAATTTTGAAGAATTTGCGTACAACATAAAAAATGACAAACTTACTGAAATTCTGTTTTCCAAAACACCGGATTTGGTTGTTGAAAAAAATATTGCATTGCTTGCGGATGCGTACAAAAACGATAATTATTTGCAAAAAATCGACATGAATAATCCCTCGCTATTTTTGTATAACGGAGACATGGTCAAACTATTACAAACTCTAAAGCAAAAAGTAAATAACCTTACTCCCAAAGAAGAGCTGACATTTGATTATGATTATACAACAGGCGAAACAAGAATCCACACATCTTACAGCGCAGGTGAAGATTTAATAGTAAAACGTGTTGATTATTATGACGGAGCAATGAAAAATACCGGTGTATCATCTGGTATAGAAGGCCGCAACGCTATGGGAACAAAAACACTTAATACAAGTTTTCAGGATTTTGAAAAAGGTATGGACTACTATTCAAAAAGCTTGTACGACGATGGGGAAAAACTCTGGTATCCCGTTCAGAATACACGCATAAAAAAAGATAAAAACGGAAAAGTATTGGAAGTAGAAATTACAAAGCCTTCGGCAATGGAAGGAGTAATGAACGTCAAAACAATAGATGCCAACGGTAAAATACATACAAAAATTTCCACGGAAAAAACATCAAAAGATTTACGTGTTGTAAAAAATCTTGTAAGCCCTGACGGAACAGTTACAAAAGTCCGGTATATACGCTCAAATGATTTAAGAAAAGAGGCATTCGGCTATCAGGTTACGGACAAAGACGGAAATATACTTGCGCAAAAAACGGACTACAAAACAAGACTTTCCGATAACGTGACAATAGAAAATATTAACGGACACCATTACAGAATAAGCAGCAGCGCAGATTCAATAAAGGTGTTGGATGAATTAACCGGTGAAATGAGCGTTATTGATATAAAAAAACTGGCTCCCGATAATACGGAAGAATTTTTGAAGTTTCTTAAAAAACTTTCCGCACCGGAGCTGACAGCTCTTAACGAATTTGTTTCTTCTCTGGAAATGAGTGAAGCTTTCAGATCTTCATTCAGGGGCTTTGAAAGAATTTTATCTACAAATTTTGACATATTTAATTTTGAGCACGAACTCGGACATGCAAAAGATAATGCAACCAAAGAGTCAATACTAAAAATGGCATCTATCGACAAAAGTATTATTCAATACAGAATTAGCAATGATGCAAAACTAAAAAGAATTTTTGAAGAAGAAAAAAGAATGTACGATAAAACCTTTCCTTTTCATGCAAGAAAAAGAACCCAGTATTTTACCGGTAATACTCCATTAAGAGGGGCAATTGTTAACAGAATGAGAGAAGCCATTGCGGAAGCAAACAGCCTTACGCAGGAAATACAAATTCCCAAATGGATAACAGAAAGGGCTATGCAATTGCAGGAGAATTTTCCAAGAACAATAGCCTATCTTATGCAGCATAAATTTTAAATATTGCAAATAAAAACACCCCCTGATTTTGGGGGTGTCTGTTTAACTCTTTTTAATAACTATAAATTAAGCTTCAGTCGCCGGTGTTTCTGATGCAGGCGCTTCTGCAGCCGGAGCTTCGGCTTTTTCTTCTTTTTTGGAATTAATCATTGTTTGGATTTTTTCCATAATATCGTCCCCTTTTTTCTGCATATCGGAAACGATATCTTCTGCTTTGCCCTGAATTTCTTTAACTGTTTTTTCTGCTTTGTTTTTCATTTCTTCAGAGTTTCGTGCAATCATTTCTCTGGTTTCTTCACCTGACTGCGGAGCCAAAAGCAAACCTGCTATAGCACCAACAACGCCGCCGACTATGAAACCTGCTAAAAATTTTCCTGTTGACATAATTGTTCTCCTTTGGACTTATGTACGTGAGAGAATTATTAAAAACAATTCTCACCATTATATATATAAAATACCCAAATTTGCATTATTCTAAACATAAAATTGGGTGTTTACTATACAATCGTTACAAATTTAAACATTTTGATGAAAATTATTTTTTTCTAAACAGCGCCAATGCAGCCAGAAAGCCCTTCATGAAGCTCCCTGAAAGAAACTTAAATTTCCCCGCAAATATAGCAATAGCCCCAACCACTGTAGAAATAAGCTTTCTTACTGTTGTAAGCTGCTCATCAGCATTTTGTGCAAAGGAATTCACGTGTTTTAAAGTTGTGGAAAGTTCTCCAAGTATAGGTTCCACGTCTTTTTTTACCATAACCGTTGTTTCGTTAAGGCTTCTTGTAAGTATAGTCAACTCAATAAGAAACTTAACAACGTATATTACAAGTGCTATAATAGCAGCAATAATAACAAATACTAGCAATATAAGACTTGCGGTGAGTGCTGTTGACATAATAATCTCCTAATTCTCTAATTCTGTGTAATCATAAGAACGGTCTTCCATTCTTTTTGCTTTAGCCATTTGTTTGGCTTTTATATGGTCGTTGATTTTGTTATACTGCTTTTCCAGCTTGTATTTCATTACATCAAGCGATTCTAAAGCCTGTTTTTTTGCCTCTTTAATTTCCGGTGCATGTTTTTGAGCAAAGTCATTGACAATTGTTTTCAGCTCTTCTCTGGTTTCTTTTCCTGATTTCGGCGCATACAGGATAGCCGCAACTATGCCGCCAACTACACCTGCAAGCAGCCCCATACCAAAAATTATGGAATTATCGTCTCTTGACATATAGTTCTCCTTTGTTCTTTCTCTGTTGGAAATAGTATATCATTTTTTAAAAATTTTTACACTAGTTCTTATTCCTATTTTGGGTTAGAAATGCAAAATAAGCTAATTTACTATATCCTCAAAAAGTAATATAATTTACTCATTAATCAGTAAAGTAAGGAGTTTTAACGATGGATAATACAATTTTGTCAAAATATGCACAGGTTCTTGTTGAATATTCCGTTGATGTCCAACCCGGGGATTTGACAATAATAAGGGCAACAAGCCACGAGGCACAGCCGCTTGTAAAAGAGATATATAAACAGGTTTTGCAAAAAGGCGGACATCCCGTTGTTCATGCAGCGATGGAAGGTCTTGGCGAAACTTTTATAAAATACGCGTCGGATGAGCAGCTTGGTTATATAGATCCAATGACGGAACTGGAATATAAAACCGCAAATAAATTTATTTCAATCGGTGCGCCTACAAATACCAAAGCTATGGCAAAGGCAGATTCTAAAAAAATGGCAAAACGCTCGGCTGCAACAAGAGAGCTGTCAAACCTTATGCTAAAACGTTCGGCTGAAGGCAGCTTAAAATGGGTTATCGCAGATTATCCGACTAACGCGCTTGCTCAGGAGGCAAAAATGTCGTTGGATGACTATACGGACTTTTTAATAAAATCTTGCTACCTGCATTTTGATAATCCTATTGAAAAATGGAGAGAAATCGACCGAGAACAGCAAAGAATAGCTGATTATCTCAACTCAACGACGAAACTGCATATCATAGGGGAAGAAACGGATATTACTTTCAATACAGAAGGCAGAAAGTGGCTAAATTGCTCGGGACAGTGCAATTTCCCCGATGGCGAAATTTACACTTCACCTGTAGAGGATAGCGCGAACGGCACAATTTATTTTGACTTCCCTCAAATTTACAGAGGCAATGAAGCACAAAAAGTAAGACTGCGCCTTGAAAACGGTAAAGTTGTGGAAGCAAGCGCTGAGAAAGGAGAAGACTATTTCCTTGATATGATTAATATGGATGACGGCTCGCGCTTTGTCGGCGAAATTGCAATTGGCACAAATTATATGATTCAGGATATTACCGGCAATATTCTTTTTGATGAAAAAATCGGCGGTGCAATCCATATGGCACTCGGGGCATCTTACCCTGAAGCAGGCGGCAAGAATGTTTCCGGCTTGCATTGGGATTTGATTAAAAACATGAAACACGGCGGCGAAATATATGCTGACGACAAATTAATATACAAAGACGGTCAGTTTGTTATATAAACGGTATTAGGACAGAAGACCGGGATTGGGGTAGTAAGGGATTTGTGGCTGTTGCCAGTAGGATACGCCTCAGTCTACCGCTACAAAAAATATTACTCCCGTCCGATTTTCCAGCGCAGACCGGCGGTGAGAATCGCAGGTTTGGCTTCTGTCTGCCTTGCTTACTCTCCGTTCTGTTATAGTCAAAAAGCCCGCTGTCATTTGCGAAGCATCAGGTTTTTTGGGTATTTATCAATCGTTTGTGTTCAGAATCTTATCGATGGTGGAATTGCCACCCATTCTTACCAAAGAATGGGTGGCAAATAATGCAAGACTTTTTTTTTTAATTGTGGGGGGCCGGAGGTGAGGAGCGACAAAAACAATGATGGAAGGTCGCTTGGGCATACCTGCCCAACGCAAAATCCTGCTGTCATTCTGAAGCATCAGGCTTTGCGGTAACATATCAATCGTTTGTGTTCAGAATCTGACCAGTAGCGGAATCCGACTTAATTGTTGATGTAAAATTTTTTATTCACTAAAATGTGTGCATTATTATACGCTTTATTTTCTTTAGATACTTTTCTTTCTTTGTATTGCGCAGGCAAAGAAAGAAAAGTATCACAAAAGAAAGAATACCGGCGCTATTCAAAAGAGATTTTAAAACTCAGAAACGAAAATTTCCGTCCACTGCGAAACCGGACAGGCACGCCGTGCGAGGCAAAGCCGAGCCCAGTGCCTATGTGAAGGGCTACGTTCAGGAGCCCGAAACGTCCGTGTTTCAAGACAGGTCTTTCTAATTTTCATTCCTTCGTTTAAAAATCTCTAACTGTATTCCATCAGGGCTTCGCCCCAGTTCACTATTAAAAGAACAA
>CALUQO010000002.1 GCA_944322935.1 Candidatus Gastranaerophilales bacterium
TATTTTATCAAACTGTGTCCTGTCATTTCTTCAGGTTGTTTAATACCTAACAGTTGAAGAACTGTTGGAGCAACGTCACACAGTGCACCGGTATCTTTAAGCTGATATTTGCCGTTGCCGTTTATTAAAATAAAGGGAACCGGGTTGGTTGTGTGAGCAGTGAATGGTGCGTGTGTTTTAGCATCTTCCATATATTCGGAGTTGCCATGGTCAGCTGTTAAAAGCATAATCACATTGTTTTCTTTAGCTTTTTGAGCAATTTTGCCTACACAGGTGTCTACTGTTTCGCAGGCTTTAACAGCTGCTTCAAAAACACCGGTATGGCCTACCATATCAGGGTTTGCAAAGTTTACGAGGATAAATCCGTACTGCGGGTCATCAAGGGCTTTTAATACGTTTTCGCAAACTTCAGGAGCACTCATTTCCGGCTGCAGGTCGTAGGTTGCAACTTTCGGGGATGCAACAAGCGCACGTGTCTCGAGTTTGCCTGACTTTTCTTCTCCGCCGTTGAAGAAGAAAGTGATGTGTGCGTATTTTTCAGTTTCCGCTGTTCTGAACTGTTTGATACCGTTAGCGTCCAGCACATCGCCTAAAATATTTGTCAGTTTTTCGGGCGGGTAAGCAATCGGAAGCGGGAAAGTTTCGTCATACTGTGCCATGCAGACATAGTAAAGATTTTTTCTTACTGCTTTTCTTTCAAAGCCTGAGAATTCTTCAAAAGTCATTGCTCTTGTGATTTCACGTGCTCGGTCAGGTCTGTAGTTGAAGAAAATTATAGCATCATTGTCTTTTATTCTTGAGTCAGCATCAGCATTTGTAATTGTAGGTTCAACAAACTCGTCGGTTACGTCTTTGTCGTAAGAAGCTTTGATTGCCTCATCTGAATTTGCGGCCTTAACGCCTTCACCCAGCAGCAAAGCGTTGTATGCTTTTTCAACTCTTTCCCATCTGTTATCTCTGTCCATTGCCCAGTATCTGCCGGATATTGTGGCAATTTGGGGCAGGTTGTATTTTTTAAGTTCAGCTTCAAGCTCTGCTAAAAAGCCAACAGCGCTTTTGGGCGGAGTATCTCTGCCGTCTAAGAAAGCGTGAACGTAAACTTTTTTAAGTCCGTTATCAGCAGCCATTTTGATTAATGCTTTTAAGTGGTCAAAAGAGCTATGCACTCCGCCTGTAGAAACGAGCCCGTACAGGTGAAGAGAAGAATCGTTCTTTTTAACGTGTTCTATTGCTGCTTTGAACTCTTTGTTTTCAAAGAATTTGCCTTCTCTTATTTCTTTGTTGATTCTTGTCAAATCCTGATAAACAACTCTGCCTGCACCGAGGTTAAGGTGTCCTACTTCCGAGTTGCCCATCTGACCGTCAGGCAAACCAACGTATTCGCCTGAGGCGTTAATTTGTGTATAGACTTCTTCTTTTTTAAGTTTGTCAAAATTTGGTGTATTAGCTGTTTTGGTAGCGTCTTCAGGAGAGTCTTTTGCTATTCCCCATCCGTCCATAATACACAACAAAACTCTTTTATTGTTTGTCATAATTTATCTCCCGTAATAAAGTTTCTTCTGATTATATTATCTACGCTAAAGAAATTTTATCCAGAATTTTTTCATATTGTTTATTTTTCGCTAAGATGCGGCTGCCGGCTTATTTATTATTTTGTTTTTTTATAATTATTAAAATCCACCGTATATATGTGTAAAACAGGTTATTATCTGATACAATTATTGTGTGAGCTTGTGACAAAAAGCTGACAGTTCAGGCAAATAAAGAACTATCATATACAGAAGTATTACAGAGGTAAATAAGGTGGAAAAAACAATAAAAAGGGAAATAAACTATCCGTATCTTACAAAACCCGTTGAAATATACGAGCGCGAAAACGGGCATAAAATAGTACTTGCTCACAAAGAGGGGGGGCTTGTCAATGTGTCCAGCTGGGTTAAAACCGGCTCTATAAACGAAAATGACGAAAACAACGGTATCTCGCATTTCCTTGAGCACCTGATGTTTAAGGGAACTCACAAACACAAAGCTGGATATTTTGACAAAACTCTGGAAGCTAAAGGCGCGATAGTCAATGCTGCTACCTGGAAGGATTACACTTTTTATTATGTAACTCTGCCCAAAGGCAATGATTGTGAATATTTGAAACAGGCAATCGAACTCCACGCCGATATGATGCTTGACCCCGTGATACCGGAGGACGAAATAGGCCCGGCTTTTACGCTTGGTGATGATACTGTTTCTCAAAAAAGAGAAAGACACGTTGTTATTGAAGAAATCAGAATGCGTCAGGATCAGCCCTGGACAAAAATTTACAACTCAACAAACTTTAATATGTACACAAAACATCCTTACAAAAGAGATGTAATAGGGTTTCCGCAAACAATTGCCTCAATACCGAGAGAAACCATTCTTGATTATTACAAAACACACTATACCCCGAACAATATTACAACGGTTATAGCGGGGGACTTTGACCACAACGAAATTCTTGAGCTTGTGTGCAAAGAATTTGATTTTAAGGACAGAGCAAACTTTGAAAATCTAAAACACGAGCTTGATACACCTGTTGATGAGCCAAAATATATAGAATTAAAAGGTAAAATCAACACCGGATTCGCAATAACCGGCTGGCTCGGGCCTGTTGCCAAAGATATGAAAGAAAATATTGCGCTCGAGATTGTTAACGTGATTTTGGGCGAAGGTCAGAGCTCAAGACTTTATCAAAACTTGATTGAAAAGGCCGCTGACCCTGTGTTTAACATAGTTACTACCGATTTTTACAATTTTAAAGACGGCGGCAACTTTTTTGTTCAGGCAAATTACAAGGCCGATAAAAAGGAACAGGCTCTGGAGCTTATTAAAACGGAATTGACAAACTTCTTAAACGGCGATATGACAGAGCGCGAATTTAACAAGGCCAAGAAAAAACTAAAAGCAAGATTTGCGGAGTCTGCCGAAACAGTATCCGACATAGCGGAAAATATCGGCTATTATATGACTGTTTGCGATGATTTGGATCTCGTTGAACAGTATTCCCAAGAACTTGAAAACATCACAATGGATGACGTAAACAAAATAGCTAACAGGTATCTTGCCCTAAATCACTCTGTTACAACTGTATTGCTGCCGGAATAATAAATAAAGGATTTTAGAAAAATGGAAAAAATAATCTTAGATAACAATATACCTCTTGTATTAAAAGAAAACAAAAATACTCCGCGTCATGCGTTGTGTTTTTATTTTAAAATAACCGAGCCAGAAAAAAAAGCCGGTGTATATACACTTTTGAACAGATTGTTTTTACAGGGCACAAAAAAACGCGATGCTCATACACTTGCTCAAGAACTGGATGAAAATGCCATAGATTGTTACAGTGAGATGAAACAGGATTTTATCCGTTTTAAACTTCAGTGCCTTAATGAAGATTTTGAAAAAGGCCTTGAGATTCTTTCCGATGTTATTGAAAATTCCACAATGGAGGATTTTGAAAAAGAGGTCATAAAACTAAAAGGCGAAATTCAAGCAGAACTGGATGAGCCAAAAACAATGGCTATGAACGCTTTTTATTCAAATATATTTAAAAATCATCCGTACGGACACACTTATACAAATATTTTAAGAGATATCGACACAATAACCAAAAACGATGTAATGAACGCTTATCACGTACTGCTTGAAAAATCACCGAAGGTTATAAGCCTTGTCGGCGATTTTAACGGAGAAAACGTGCAGGAACTTTTAAAAAAATATTTTGCAAACATAAAAAACAACCAAGACTGCAAAATAAACAACGAAGTAGCCAACCTTGAAAAAGCAGAGATTGTAAAAGTAACAAAAGACGATGCTTCTCAGGCTCAAATTATTCAGGGCTGGCGGGTTCCTACGATTTTTGATAAGGATTACGCGCCTATCATGGTTATGAACACGTTACTCGGCTCAAGCGGATTATCTTCAAGATTGTTTTTGGAACTGAGAGATAAAAAGGGGCTGGCTTATGTTGTGCGCAGCAGCTATGAAATCTACGACCATAGCGCGCTGTTTACCGTCTATATAGCCACGGAGCCCAAAAACATAAAAACCTCGCTCGAAGGTTTTAAAATTGAACTTGATAAAGTTAAACAAATACCTGTCAGCGAAACGGAACTTGAAAATGCCAAAAACAACCTTCTCGGCAAACGTCAGTTCTTTAGCGAAACAAACCTTCAACAGGCGAGTCTCATGGCTTATTATGAGGACAAGGGCCTTGGCGCCGATTTCGAACAGGAATTTAACAAAATGGTTAAGGCTGTCAGTGTAGAAGATATAAAACGTGTTGCAAACACTTACATTACTGATAAATATGTTTTAACAGTTCTGGCTCCGCAGCAATATTTGAAAGAGATATAAAAATGGCCCTAAGTGCAGTAAAAAGAGGACAAAAAGTTCAAATAGAAGTAGATACGGGAATCAAAAAAAACATTATTGATTGCTATATTATTGAACCCGAATCGGACAGGCTGACTATTTCGTTCCCGCCGTCAAAAAACGAATATACTCCGTATTTGAGCGAAGGAACAGAAATAAAAGCCTTTGTCTACAGTTTTACTGGGATAATGATTTTTGATTCGATTGTTTTTGACCCGCCCTATGACGGACGGATGGTCATTGAATTCAGCGAGCATCATCAGGTTATACAAAGACGCAAATATCTGAGAATGCCTTTTATTTCCGACTTTTTTGTAATAAGAGAAGAGGGCAATGTTAAAACAGCAACCGTTGATTTAAGCGGCGGCGGTGTAAGATTCCTGTGCGAAACTCCGCTTGAGCCGGATAAAATTTACAAAGCACAGCTGCGCCTTGAATCTTATGAACCCATGATAAAAGTTGAAGGCAATATATTAAAGAAAAATTTTTACAGGAGTAATGAGTATGTAATGGAGTTTTCCAAAATCGAAGAAAAAGACCGTGATAAAATAATCCAAAAATGTTTGGCTATAGAGCGCGCCCAGCGTTTGAACCAATAATGTTCGAATTTGCAAAAATATAATAAGTATTTTAATATTAAATATAGAGTAAAAAATCACAGTAACCATGTTCAGATTATTACAATACAGAGACAGAGCAAAAAAAGATGTTAAACCGACAAGCAATCTTCAGCGCGCAATAGAAAATTGCCAGCTTGAGCTTGCCAAAGACCCGACTAATGCGGAATTACATGTCAAACTTGGTGATTTGTACATTGAATGGCATCTTGATATTCATCAGGCCCGCCAGTATATTGATGAGGCTATCACGGAATACCAAAGAGCTTTGGAATCTTATATAGACTCAGATGCCATATACTTTAAAATAGGCATGGCTTTCTATTACAAAAACGAGATTGACAGAGCCATAAATTATTTTAATCTTGCAGTTGAAAAAAATAAAAAAAATGATAAAGCTTATTATCTGCTTGCATGCTGCCACACAAGAAAAGCTCATTTTCCGGATGCAATGGAGTATGCGCAAAAGGCAATTAACCTCAAGCCGTTTTCCTCTTCGAGGGCGCATTATTTAAGATATAATCTGTATAGGGTTATGTCCGTTAAAAATTTTAAGGTCAAACTGCAAAGGCAAAAAGAATTTTTGCTCGCATTGTTAACTTTGCCTTTTGATAAATATGCATTAAAGAGTGTGTTCAAAATATTTTCTTACATGCAATTTATGCCTATGCTGTTTAAAGGTTGGCTGCTTGTTGCAAGAAATAATATAAATGAAGCTGTTGACTTGTATCGCGGGGCGCTTGAAAAAGCTCCGGGGTTTATTCTTTTATACTGTTTGCTAGGTGACATTTATCGGGCAATGGGCAGGTATGAGGATGCTATTTTGGAATACAAAATGGCAATTATTGTTGACAGCCTTAACATTACTGCGTACCGTTCTTTGTGCTCAGTATATGAAGAACTCGGAGACTTGGACAGCGCTGTTGAATCATATTTAAAACTTATAGAAATCCAGCCGAATGCTGCAGAATTTTACAGCAATCTTGCCAACATACTTTACCTAAAAGGTGAAACCAAAGCCGCTATTTCTTATTATCAAAATGCAATTACTCTTAACCCCCGGCCGGAGTGGACAAGTGTTATTGCTCAAACATTAGGTTATGTATTTCAGGAGGCGGAAAAAAATACGGATGCCGCTATCAGCGCATATCACAGTGCATATCTGCTGACGCCTACCGATATCGATATTTTTATAAACCTCGGCAGTGCTTTTTACGACAAGCAGGAATACAACAACGCACTGACTGTTTACAGACGTGCGCTCGAGCTTGACCCGACTAATGCAAAAATTCATTGCAACCTTGGATTCTTGCACTGGGGTAAAGGCGATATAGATGAAGCAATCAAGGAATATGAACTTTCCATAAAATATGACCCGACATACGACATTGCATACAACAATCTCGGGGTTATTTATCTTGATGACCTCGGCAGGGTTCAGCCGGCAATTGAATTGTTTGAAAAAGCAATAAAATACAATCCAAATTACGCTCTTGCACATTACAATCTCGGGCGTTCCGTTGCAATAAAAGGCGATAAGGTAGAGGCAGCAAAGCTTTATCAGGTCGCAATGGACTTAAATAATGTAACCAATGAGCTTGACCCGCAGGAAATTCAAGACAAAATACAGGGGCTGTTTGATTCTTAATAAAAAGGTTTTTATATATGCAGCAAAATAATGAAATAAGAGTTTACTATGCAGATACTGATGCTTATGGTGTAGTATGGCACGGTGCATACTTAAGATGGCTGGAAGCCGGCAGAATAGAGTTCACCGATAAAGTGCTCGGTCTGGATTTAAAACAAATGCAGGAAGAAGGCTGCGTGCTGCCGGTTGTGGAACTTAACGTTAAATACAAAGTTTCAGCAAGATTGGATGACAACCTTATTTTAACAACAGAAATTGAACAGCTGCGCCCAAGCGCTATCATATTCAAACAAACGTTAAAAAACAAAGATACAGGTGTTGTTAATATCGTAGCAACTGTCACTTGCGTTGCAGTTGATACTAAAACAAATAAAATGTTCAGACGCCTGCCGGATTATATAACGGCTCCGTATAAAAAACTTCTTTCCGCCGTGTAAAAATTTTATAAAAATTCTTGCCAACATACAAAAAAATCGCGATAATAAAATAATTAAAAGCAATAGTCTGTCACAGCCGAAAGGAGATTCCAGATGACAACAGAATATGTTTATTTAAACGGTGAATATGTTGACGCTAAAACAGCCTCAATACCTGTCAGAAACCACGCTTTCCTCTACGGAACATCTGTTTTTGAAGGGATTCGCGCATATTACAACAAGGAAGAAGACCAGCTGTATGCTTTCAGAATGAAAGAGCATTTTGAAAGACTGGTGAACAGCTGCAGAATTATGCATATGGATTCTAAATTCAGCGTTGAAGAATTTTGCGGCCTGACAAAAGAACTATTGAAAAAGAACGGCTACAAGACAGACGTTTACATAAGACCTCAGGTCTATAAGAATGCCTTAAAAATCGGGCCGAGCCTTCTTGATAACCCTGATGCTGTTTTAATCTTTTCGTTTGCTATGGGCGAATATATTGATTTGGACAAAGGTTTGAGCGTTTGTGTTTCAAACTGGAGAAGAAACGACGACAATGCAATCCCGCCCAGAGCCAAGGTTTCAGGTTCTTATGCAAACACCGCGCTGATTGTCACAGATGCCAAGATGGCTGGATTTGATGATGCAATCGTTCTTGATCAGGCCGGTAAAGTTACGGAAGGTTCCGCTATGAACTTGTTCCTTGTTGAAGGCGACACTCTCGTCACAACTCAAACTACGGACAACATCCTTGTCGGTGTAACAAGAAACACAATACTTGAACTGGGCAAAAATGTACTCGGTATGAAGGTAAGCGAAAGAGAAATTTCAAGGACAGAGCTTTATGTTGCTGATGAAGCTTTCTACTGCGGTACAGGTGCACAGGTAAGCCCGATTACCTCAATAGACCACAGACCTATCGGAACCGGTGCTGTCGGCGAACATACTAAAGAGCTTCAAAAACTGTATTTTGATGTTGTTAAAGGCAAGGTTGAAAAATACAAAAAATGGTGCACACCAATTTACGATTAATTACTGATTATGATTAATTTTCTCGGGCTTTGTGTCCAAAACTTTATAAAAACATTAAAATATATTTTCAGCGGCAGCACAAAATTCAGCTCTGTCATATCACAGGCTGCAATGATTAGCTATGACTCGCTGTCTATATCTTTGACAATTGTTTTTATTGCTGCAGCAGTGATTTCTCTGCAAATTTCAAAACAGTTTCTTATGAGCGGTGCAGAAAGCTATGTAGGCGGGTTTATTGCAGTTGCTCTTGTGAGAGAAATCGCTCCCGGTTTTGCAGCACTGGCAATAGGTGCCAGAGCAGGTACAGCCATCTGCGCTGAGGTTGCTAATATGCAGGTTACAGAGCAGGTTGATGCAATAAAAACATTAGGAGTTGACCCTGTCGGCTACTACTTTGCCCCGCGGCTTATTGCTTCTGCTTTGACTGTTCCGATGGTTGTTATTCTTGCTGAATTTATCGGCATTGTAGGCGGTATGATGGTTGCGTATTTTGCAATCGGGTTGCATCCCAACCGCTTTATGAATACGGTATGGCTGCTTTTGGAAGCTAAAGATATTTATATAAGTATTTTAAAGGCTTTTGTTTTCGGCATATTAATAACTCTCGTTTGTGCAACACAGGGATATAAAACACATGGCGGGGCAAAAGATGTGGGGACATCCACCACTCAATCCGCTATTTTGTCTACATTTTATCTGCTTGCGGCTGATTTTATCATCAACATTATATTTTATGTTCATGTCGGAATATAAAAGTCATTATAGCGGAACCTCGCTTTTGCGTAATCTCTGCTTTTTGTGAGCGGCACAAGTGTCCGGGATAATTTTAGAAGTATAAAATATGAACAGATTTCAGCCCTCCGCTTGTCGGATTGTGGCCCCTCATTAGTCGCTGCACACCCCTCGTCTCTTGAGAGATGGCGGAATTTCAAGTGTAACTACGAATCTGAAGTGTACCCATAAAAACGTAATTGATAAGTAGGACAATTAATTTATTTATAAAAAAATGTTAGATAAAAAAAATAAAGATTTATACTTTATTTTCACTCCATTCTTGCAAAAAATAAAGAAAATGAACATAAGAAAATTAATCGTATAATAATGCATACATTTAGTGCATAAAAAATTAAAACCAGATTCACCCATTGTTCAGATTCTGAACACAAACGATTGGCGCGAGCATCAAAACCCTGATGCTTCAGAATGACAGCGGGATTTTTGCTCACTATGTTCTTTTTTTTCTAAAATTATCTCGAACACTAGTGCGCCCTTGCGGGAGAGAGCAGAATTTCATGTTGAGCTGTTGCGAAACTTAAAAATTTGATTGAGCGGTATTTTTTTCTTTACATAATATATTATATAATTACATTCATATGCAGAATATAGCTTTTACTTAAGAATTTATCACGGATACTCGTGTGAGGCGCGGGGAAAAAACAAATGTTTGTTTTTATAAAGATATGTAAATTTACTACAGAAGTAGTACGTTTATATAATGCCGTGTATAAAAAAAGATGTTATAATGTACATGTAAGTTATATTCATAATCGTAAAAGCAAAACAGGGAGATAAAACAACAAAGTATCAGCCGATTGAAAGGGCATAAAATTATATGAATAAAGTACAATTTCACAGTGACCTGGATAGGTTAATTGAAATTCTACCGCCAAAGATTACAAAATGTTTGAGCCATGAAGCATTGGATGACGTAATTGAACTGGTATTAGATTTAGGCAGGCAGCCCGAAATACGGCACGCTGACGGCACAATAGACTACCTCGGCGAGGACAATGTTATTGATGAGGACATCAAATATATAACCGACAGAGTACAGGAGTTTACAAAAGATAACCGTTCTGGAATCCCCGGCACGCTTCACAGGATTAGCGCAATAAGAAACAGACAGGGAAAAATTGTCGGACTTACATGCAGAATAGGGAGAGTTGTTACAGGTACAATCGCTTGCATAAAGGATTTTGTCGTACAAAATAAAAGTATTTTGTTCTTAGGACGTCCGGGGGTAGGCAAAACAACAAAGTTAAGAGAAATCTCCAGACTTGTTGCTGACGAACTGCATAAAAGAGTCGTTGTTGTGGACACATCGAATGAAATTGCCGGCGACGGCGATACACCACACCCTGCAATAGGCCACGCAAGACGTATGCAGGTTACACAGCCCGAGTTTCAAAAAGATATCATGATAGAAGCTGTTGAAAACCACACACCCGAGGTTATTGTTGTGGATGAAATAGGTACCGAGGCTGAGGCTCAGGCCGCCAGAACAATAGCAGAAAGAGGCGTAATGCTTATCGCTACAGCTCATGGCAACTCTTTGGAAAACTTAATTAAAAACCCTGTTTTATCAGACCTTGTCGGCGGAATACAGTCGGTTACTCTCGGGGATGATGAAGCCAAAAGGAGAGCTTCACAAAAAACTGTTCTTGAAAGAGAAAAACAGCCTACTTTTGATATTGTTATAGAAATTATTGACAGAAACACTCTGGCTGTATATCCTGATACGGCCGAGGCTGTGGATTGTATTTTAAGGGGCTGGCCAATTAAACCTATAATAAGAAAAGTCGACATGACACAAGCTCAAGAGCCGAATCTTGTAGAAAAAATAAATCAGCTTGATAACAAAATCACCTCGGCCAATAATGCGCTCAATTTCAGTTTTTCACGCGAAAAATATGTAAAAGAGGTAAAAGGTTATAAAAAAATATACATTTATGCCGTAAGCCGCTCTATTATGGACAAATCAATAGAACGTCTTAACCTTAATGCTGAACTTACAAAAAATATTGACGATGCGGATATAATTATTGCACACAAAAACTTTGCCAAAGGCGGAAATAAGATATTGAGCATTGCTAATGAATACAGGCTTCCTATTTACTATGTGCGCTCAAACTCCACATCTCAGGTGCAAAAAGTATTAAAAGAGGCGCTCGGCTTAAAAGACGACAACAGGATTGTTTTCCATGATGAAACTGAAGAAGCTCTTGATGAAGCCAAAGAGGCTATTCAAAAGGTTATGGAAACCGGCGAATCTGTTGAACTTTCCCCCCAAAGCCAGCATATAAGAAAACTCCAGCATGACCTTGTTGACCAGCATAATCTATCCTCTGTAAGCCTGGGCGAGGGTGAGGACAGACACCTTAAAATACTAGGTGAAAAAGAGCTTAAACAGGATATCGTATAGTTATATAAAAATTGGTTATTGTGTATAATCTGCCTGGCTATGTGTAAAAGTTTAGCTTTTGTTTGCAAGGCCAACGGTAAAAAATGTTGCTGCAGTGCGATTCATACCGGGTTGCGCACTACTGTTGGGCATAATTTTTGATGTTTAAAATATTAACTTAATGTCTCTGTATACCCTCCCCATCCCGAAACCGGTTGCAGGGCAGACTTTAGTCTCCCTTTAATACTGTCATTCTGAAACATCAGGCTTTTGGGGTACACACAAATCGTTTGTGTTCAGAATTTTTCGGCGTTTTTTGTTTTTTCGTTGCGCTTTCTGGCTCTTCGCCTTTGATTGTTGCACTAAATACGTTTATAAAACAAAAACCAATATTTTGGCTTTATGTTATAATTTCTTTATTTATTAACGGATTTTTAATAGCGGAGATGGATTATTATGAAGATTAAAAAATTTTTTGTATTATTTCTTGCAGCATTTGGCTTTGTGTTAGTTGCCAACAATGTTTCAACAGCACAGGAATCATCTGCTGACACTAAAAAATATGCGGTGGTCGATGTAAAAAAGGTTGTTAACAGCTCAAAAAGCGTTAAAGCAATTAAAGAGGAAAGAAATCAGCAAAATGAGGCGGTTGCGCAATTTATAAAAGATGCCAATGTCCAAATTGCCGCGCAAAAAGATAAAAAGAAACAAGATGAATTAAAGAAAAAATTGAATAATGACCTGCAATATATGACTAAAACATATAACCAAAAGTATAAAGAAAACCTTTTAAAAGTTAACAAAGAAATTTTAACGGACATTGCACAAGTTGCAAAAACCAAAAACTACGATTTGGTTCTTACCTCGGATGCAGTATTGTACGGCGGGGATAATATAACAAAAGATGTCATTAAAGAGGTAAAATAACGACAATGTCAGAAGTTGTAAATAAATACATACAGGAAGTTGTGCTGCCCATGAAGGCAATCTTTAAAGATATGCTGAAATATGCGCCTTCAAAAATTTTCGGATTGTTAGGCAACATTGCTGTGGTTCCTGTTTATACAAACCTTTTGTCTCCGTCACAGTACGGGGTATATGTAATATCTCTGGCTGTCTTAAGCTTTTTGTGCATACTTTTTTCGGATTGGATTGGTCTTGCCGGTTTAAGATTCTTCAGGCAGAATCAATTGGAGGGAATACTGCCAAAGTACGTTTCTACTTTAGCGATAATACTCGGCAGCAACCTTTGCGTAATGTTTGTTGTTGCATTGCTTTTGCGCAACAGTTTTTATCATTATTTTAATATTTCACCGAAAATATTTTTGTTTGTACTTATTTTAATCGTTCCCGTTGCAATGAGGGCGTTGCTGTTTCAAATTTTAAGAGCGCAGATAAAACCAGGGTCGTTTACCGTAACAACAATTATTAACCAGATATTAACCATTGTAATAGCCGTGATGTTTTTGAAATATACAAGCCTCGGGGCTGTATCCATACTCGCGGCAATGGCAATTTCCATCACATTAATTGATATAATACTTGTTTTTCAAACAGACATATTGTGGCTCTTGCGGTTTGAAAAACCGGATTTTAATATGATAAAAATCCTGTTTATATACGGTATACCCATTGCCGTGGCGTCTTTAAGCCTTTGGATAATAAACCAGAGCAACAAATTTATAACAAGTCATTTTTACGGTCTTGTTGATGCGGGTCTGGTCGGTGTTGCTTACAATCTGACATTCCCTATACTTATGACACTTTTCGCAATAATCACAATAGCCGCTTATCCGCGATTGATTAACCTTTATGAGGATAAAACGGATGTAAGACCTTTGATATCCAAACTAACAGGATATTACATGCTTATTTCTCTGCCGGTTGTTGTGATAATGTCTGTATATGCAAAGGATTTGATAGTATTGTTTGCAAACTCAAAATATTATGATGCTTTTGTTTTGTTGCCATACCTTGCTTTTAGTGCTTTCTTTTTAAGTTTTACTGATTACACAACATATCAGTATCACCTGTCGGGCAAAACCTATGTATTGACTACATTAAAGGTTGTATCGGCAATTATAGGTCTTGTGTTGAATATATACCTTATTCAAAAAATGGGCCTTGTCGGGGTAGGTGTTGCCACTCTTGCGGCAAACATTTTGTATTTTGTTTTGACAAATATTGTCGTTATACCGGGGCTAAACTGGCAGATTCCGTTTAAAAGAATATTCCATTTGCTGTTGTGCTTTGTACCCTCCGCCGCGTTGTGGTATATATTACAAATAAGCCCGATTACACCTGTTGTACAGATATATATACTCTTGTCGTTCTATTATCTGCTGTTTTACTTTACAAAAGGGGTTTTTAAAGATGAACTCGGTTAGAAAAATATTACTGATACTTTTTGCAATTTTTGCTTTTGCCATGCCCGCATTTTCTCAGGAGAACAATAACACCACCGTGCTTCAGGGCAGTGTTTTGTATAACGAAGAATCCGCAAGAAAGCTTGCCTTTGAAGGTTTGGATTTGAAACTTGATAAAAAAATGCTCAAAGACTACCTTGAAGATGAAAACAATAAAGAAAACCGCCAAGCGCTTAAAGAAGGCCGCCAGATACCCGGACGCAGTATTATGTCATTTAATATACGGGGGATTGTTAAAGGCTACGTTGTTATATACGACGACAAGCCGGAATACGCTTTTTACTACACCACAAGCGGCTACCTTGCAGCTGTTGATGTAAATAAAGCGTTCGGGCAGGATTTTCCCTATCGTGTTGGTAAGTACAATCCTGTTACCGGAAACCTCATTTCTATCGGCGTTTATATATCCGAGGATGAACAGTACGCTTATACTAAAAACGGCAAGCTAAAAGCGCATTGGGTCGGAGATACCGGCTACAACGCAAAAGGTAAGCCTATTGCAAAAAGAGAGTTTACGGATGAAATTCCTGCGGATTGATTGAGAAGTTGTAATTTTAGTCATTTGGGGTTGAATTTGGTATACAAGTTTCAAGCTTGGTTTGTTGTTTTTCGTATTTTTTGTACTGCTGTATAAGAAGCGTTTGCAATTTTGCATTTTCGCGCATTGATTGCACATTGTAAAGCAAAAGACATTTTTTTAGTTTTGTTATGCTCTCAAGAATATAGTCGGAGAATTTTACGGTGTAATCGTTGTTTGACAATGTGTTACGGGGATTGTGGCCGTGCGGAGAAATGGGGGTGGTTATATTTCTGATTTGTTCTGTATTTTTTACCCTGATTTCAAGCTCATCAAGGGTCTTTATCATTTCGTCAATCGGATTCATAATAAATGATTATACCAAAATACTAGTCTTTAGCCAAGTATTTTACTATGCTACTACATAATATATTTATATTTCTTAAAAAAGTACGATAATAGAATGAATGATTTATCAAAACTATTTGGTACAAATTTAAAGAAAATAAGAAAGTCCTCTAAAATCAGCCAGAGAAATTTTGCAGAGATGGCTGATATGAGTGAAAGTACAATTATTTCTATGGAGCAGGGACAGGTTGCAATACATTTTTCAACTATAGAAAAATTAGCCGAGGCCTTAAATGTTCCTCCTTCTGCGTTATTTGCAGACGAAAGTGTCAGCGAGTCAGACCTGTTGAATGAAAAAATCATTCATGCAATAAAAGGGTTGTCTCCTGAAAAATTGGAGATTGTTTATAATTTGGTACGTGATTTGAAAAATATTTAACCGCACTGTTTGACCGTAAATCCGCAGCAAAAATTGTGCTGTCAATGCGAAGGTAGGGCTTTTGAGGTATACACCAATCGTTTGTGTTCAGAATCTTTCCGACGTTTTTAGCTTTCTTTGATATTTTTTTTGTTTTCAAAGAATGGGGTGCAAATAATGCAGTAATTTTTGTTTTTTTATCTTACATTTTTTATAAATTAATTAATTGTCCTACTCATCAATTACATTTTTAAGGGTACACTTCAGAAAAGCCCGACCTGCGCCTTTCATTGTCATTGCGAGGAGGCGCAAGCCGACGCGGCAATCCAGTTAAGATTTATATGTAAAAAATAAAGCAAGCTAACAAAAATCCTGGTTGATTGTCTGGATTGCTTCGAACAAGAATAATCATTAAAATAAAATATAGACTGAGGTTCTCGCAATGACTGATAAAAAATACTTTGTTTATATTCTCTTTAATAAGAGAAACGGAACACTTTATACCGGCATAACCTCTGATTTAGTGCGCAGAATATATGAACATAAAAACAAGCTCGCAGATGGTTTTACAAAAAAATATTCAGTGGATAAGTTAGGTTACTTTGAAATTTTTAATAACATCATTGATGCAATAAATAGAGAAAAACAGATAAAAGCCGGCTCCAGAAAGGTCAAAATCGATTTGATTGAATCAACAAATTCTAATTGGAATGATTTATATTATACAATAATACATTAGTGTCATTGCGAGGAGGCGCAAGCCGACGTGGCAATCCAGTCCAAGGCTTGCGATGTAAAACCAAAAGACTGCTAACAAAAAACCTTGCCGTATGTCCGGATTGCTTCGGTCGTTTCACTCCCTCAAGGGAACGTGTTTTTATTACCGAATTACGTAATATATATACACAGATTGACAATATAAAACGCTTGATTAACTTTCATGTTTAATTTATAACATGTGTGTATTTAGTACGTTGTACAAATAGAGAGGAGCTATAAAATGGCTAAAAAAGTTGCAATTAACGGCTTCGGTAGAATCGGCCGTAACACATTAAGAGCCGCTATCAGAGAAGGTATTTTTGATCAAATCGATTACGTTGCTATCAACGACCCCGGTTTGAAACCTGCTGATGCAGCAAGACTTTTCAAATATGACTCTGTAATGGGTAAATTTGACGGTGAAGTAGAAGCTTACGACGAAGGTATCATCGTAAACGGCAAAAAAATTAAATTCTTTGCAGAAAAAGATCCTGCACAATTACCCTGGAAAGATTTGGGCGTAGAAGTTGTAGTTGAATCTACAGGTTTCTTCACAGATGCTGAAAAAGCAAAAGCTCACATCACAGCCGGTGCTAAAAAAGTTATCATTTCAGCTCCTGCTACAAACGAAGACAAAACAATCGTATTGGGCGTTAACGACAAAGAATACGATCCTGCAAAACACAATGTTATTTCTATGGCATCTTGCACAACAAACTGCTTGGCACCTGTTGCTAAAATTATC
This sequence comes from Candidatus Gastranaerophilales bacterium, assembly GCA_944322935.1. Lineage (GTDB taxonomy): Bacteria > Cyanobacteriota > Vampirovibrionia > Gastranaerophilales > Gastranaerophilaceae > Limenecus. The sequence continues at coordinate 16,518 of CALUQO010000002.1, forward strand.
GATGAAAAATTCGGTATTGTTAAAGGCTTGATGACTACTGTTCACTCTTACACAGGCGACCAGAGAATCTTAGACGCAGGTCACAAAGATCCTCGTCGTGCAAGAGCAGGCGCTTTGAACATCGTTCCTACAAAAACAGGTGCTGCTAAAGCTGTAGCTCTTGTATTACCTCAACTCAAAGGCAAATTGGACGGTTTCGCTATGCGTGTTCCTACTCCGGACGTTTCTTTGGTTGACGTTGTATTCGAACTTTCAAAAGACGTTACTGTTGAAGAAGTTAACGCAGCATTAAAAGAAGGCGCTGACGGACACGTTCTTTGCTACACTGAAGAACCGCTCGTATCTTCTGACTACGTTGGTACTTCTCAATCATCTACAGTTGACGCTTTGTTAACACGTGTAATGGGCGGCAATCAAGTTAAAATCATTTCTTGGTACGATAACGAAATGGGTTATTCAACAAGATTGGCAGAAACTACAAAAATGGTTGCTGACAAATTATAATTAAATTTCAATTCAGTGTAAATTATATAAGCCCGAAAATCTAAATTTTCGGGCTTTTCTTTATTTTCTTGAGACAAAAAATTGTTTTTTATAAAACAGAGTATTCTTTCTTTTTTATTCTCAAACCGCACTCATATAAAACTATATACAGTTTTTGTTGTTTATCAATGTATTTTATATTTTTTCCCGTTCCAATTCTTTAAGCATTGATTTATATTCAAGATTCCCTGGCTCAAGCAGTATGACCCTTTCTATGGCTTGTTTTGCCGATTCATAAGTATCAAGCCCGTCTTTGTAAAAGAGTGATTTTAAAACATAAGCAAGCGGACTTTGTTTAGCCATTCCTTTTTCAACGGTTTTAAATATTTCTTCAGGCGAAATTATTCCGCTTTGAAACATTGCATAATCATATAAATATATAAAATCTTTTCGGTTTGCATCACTGTCTAATATTGTTCGCCTGAAGGCAATAAACTTTTCCGGCTCAAAATTTTCCGATATTAATGAGGTTAAGGCGGTTATTTTTTCGTTAACAGATAATGAATTTTTGTAATAAATATCAACAAACTCATTTGTACGGCTATTTTTAAAGGCCTGTAATGCACGGTCGTTTAAATTTTTAAATTTAATTTTGTTTTTTGCTTCTGCTGCTTTAATACTTTCAATGATTGATTTAAACTCTGCATTTTCCACTGTTATTTTATCCTTTATTATTTTAAAGCTGAGCTCGAGGAATGGTATAAGGTAATTATACAGCAGTTTATTTAATTGCAGCAAATAACGTAATCCCGCCTGATTCTTTTTAAATATCAGACCAGTAAAAACCGTCTGTTGTTGTATCCGTTATAAATTCCGCATTATCCGTTGACATATAAAACGGAACAAATGCTTCTATTTTATCCTGTTGGCTTTCGTAAGGATATTTTTTGTCGTTTACGTTTAATACTCTGGCAGGGCCATGCTGGATATTGGCAAACCTTCCTTGTTGTTTTATCATTGAAAGTTTTGGCAGTTCTTTTTTTATAACAACGACAGGACATTGGGGGTTGTCGAATCTCTTTGGAACCGCAGCGGCAATATCATATTCCGAGGTTACGGACAAAAAGTCATTTCCTCTTTGAGGATTTTGTATCTTTTGCGACATTTCGCCCCTCACTGTTTCAAATTCTTTTACTTCGGGTGACAGATAATACTTGATTGATGCCAAAGCTTTTTCCCTGTCTTTAAACACGGAAGAAAATGCTCCGTGTTTTTTCAAATTTTCAATACCCTCTTGCGGGTTATCAAAGTATATTCCGCGATAAATTGTTTCTGTACCCAGGTAGTCAGAAAATTTCTTTCTTAACTCAAACGGCTCAATATCCGATGTATTAACTTCTTCTTTTTTTACAAAATCGACGAATTCTTCAAAACGTGAAGCCAGTGCCGGGTCTATTAACAAAACTTTTTGTTTGTTGTCCATACCTGAGTCTTTAAACATATCATCGTACTCAGTCTTTCCGTAACCGTAAATTTGTTCCAGCAGATAGTCCAGGCTTTCGTCGTGTTTTGTAACGTAATCGTACATCTTGGGGTTATCAAACGGATTAATATGATTTTCCGTTATATCATTATATATGGACTCAGCGGCTTCAGCTAATGACGGAGAAGAATTTATTGCGTTTTGTGCTTCTATTTTTAACATTTTTTGATTAAATGTTTTTAAATCTTTATCATTGAGAAGGAAATCCTTCATTGCGTCATATAACTCTTTATCAACACGCGGTATATCATATTTTTTTAAATTGTCAAAGTAATAATCTATAAAAAATGAAAAATTGATTTCATTTGTGTCTTCGTCTCCAAGGTCTATTGATTCTATATAATTAAAAATTTGGGCATTAAAATTTCTGACCTCTTTTCCTTCTATTTCTGAGCGGGTTATGGTCGGAATTTTGTTCTCTTGTTTTAATCCATCAATAATTTTTTGTGCGGAAATATCAAGCTTTTCAAGCTGATGCTCCGGAATATCAACATGGCTCATTCTTTCTTTTGTCTGCTTGATTGATTTATCAAGTATGTCAATTAAATCTTTTTCACTAACATAAGCCCTTGGTTTATATTTAATTAATCTGTTCATTTCGTCAGGAAATCTATTGTTAATAAACCTTGATATAGTTGAGGATTCAGGTGTTCCATATTTCGGCAGTTTTTTGTATTCTGCCGGTTGGCCTTCATTTTTTTTATAAAATTCGTCTATAATGTTTTCAAATACTTTTATTTTGTCACATTTTTCTTCACCCTTAAACGACAGGTAATAATTCTTTGGATAAACGGCGGAAATTGTGTTTTGCAAAGGCAAAGAATTTTTCACGACGGAATTTTGTTTTACTTTACTTTGATGCTGATTATTTGAATAAGATGCAGATATTGGTAATATTTTCATAAATGAGTTTCCTTTTTATTTAATTATAATTATAAATATAAAATAATTTGTTATTTTATTAAAATTTTATGGCAATTTTGGCCTTAACTTTTAAGAATTCTTCACATAGGCAGCCGCCCCGGCAAAATCTCTCCGAACAAACGCAGTTCATTACCTAAATTTACTGCATTGGTTATCTTTATAAAATGACCGGGGTTTATCAGTACTTCCGCTTCGGTTCCGTCGCCTGCGTTGCCAAAAATATGGTCAATGTCGTTTATATAATTGTATTTTACATTTTCTCCCAGACTCAAAGTCCATTTGACATTACCGTCGAGGGTTTTGTACGGAGCAATGGAAGTTGATATAAACCCGGGCTGGTAAACAACAGGCTGTGTTTCATTCAAATAAACAACAAATTTACGTTTCATAAAAGGGTTGTCATTAAACCGATTAAGAAAAGATGCAGCGGTTTCTTCATTATATTCAAGCGAATCGAGTCCGAAAATACTTTCGGTTCTGTTTAAAATAAGCCGGCTATCCTCTTTTGAAGACACGGAAGCATGATTTTTAAGTGCTTCAATTTTTTTATCCAATCCGCATTCACTTGCAATTTTATTTACAAAATCTTTTAATTTATTTAAAGAATCCGAAATTTGTTCTTTATAAGCTGTATTGTTCGGGGTATCAGGCATTGTTAAAATATTGTCCAGCAAATTTAGAGCAAACTGTTTGTTTTGGCATTGTTGTTCAAAGTCTTTGCCTATGTACAAACGATTTATAATGTACTTTAACGGTTCAAGTTCGTTTTTAAAATTTATCATCCCTGCTTCACTATCGAAGGGCTCTGTGGCAAGTTTTTTGATAAGTTTATCAGCTTTGTAATTACAGCGTAAAATGCCGTTAATTCTGTCATATCCCGACATCCCAGCATAGTATACGGCTGCATCAATTGCTTCTTTATCAAAAACGTTCTCGCAAAGCTGTTTGAAATTTTTTATAACAAAATCCCAAGATTCCGGAGAAAAATTTTTTAGCTGACCTGCGGTAGTGGTTTGCGAATTAATATATAAAGCCATTTTTTCGGGGTTATTTTTCCAAAATTCAATATATTTACCGTCGTTCATATTTACGATTTGCGTAATTTCTTTTATTTGTGCGCTGTCGATTGCGCTGTTGATTGCACGCTTTATATGTCCGGCATAAGAACCGTATTTTTCATTCAATTTGGCGTTTTCTTTTTCATCAAGACCGTTTCCGCGTGTATACTTTTGCAGAAGTCTTTCAACGTTGAACATTGATAACTTCCAGTCCACGGTTGAAGACAGCTCGTGTATTTTATTATCAACAAGAGTTTTTAATTCTTTTACTGTTTGCAGGTCATGTATATTGTCCGTATTGTATATTGATTGGCGCAAATCATTTATTGTTGCATAATCGTTTGACTTTTTTATCAAATTTTTAATGGTGTTGATTTTTAAATGCTGTGTATAAGTTTTCATATCCTCATTGTTTTGAGGGGTATTTTTTGCCTGCGCAAGAAACTCTGAAATAAAGTTTTTTCTTCTGAGAAAGATATCACACAATTGTTTTTCGCAGAATTCTCCGCAATCGGTCATAGCATCTGTAACGGAATAGCTTTTTAGTTCTTTGTTACCAATTTTTGTAAATTTTTCAAGTGATTTTATTAAGTCATCACGTGTAAAGTCCGCATAAAGCTTTGCATTTTCAGGAAATTTTTCAGGGTCAAAAAAGTCGGAAAGCTCTTCTACAACGGTACCGAAATAATTTTTTTCACCATCTTTTTTATAGCCCAAGGTTTCTGTCAGGTCAAACCTGACAATATTGTTATACTTATCCAGCCTGCAAGAGTTCAGCACATCCCTGTTAGCAGCAAAAGCATCCGCGGCAAAATCTTCGGATATTTTCTTGCAACAAGAAACATCCTCACCTGTATTTTTTAAACTTCCGAACACTTGAATATACATACCATGAGGATTCCGGGGGCTGCCTAAAAGCTTAAAGTCATGAGTCCTTATATTTAAAACAGAATAAAGCCGTGCCGCAATAACCTGTCTTTGGGCCTCGTATGCGTTGTCGGTTGTGATTGCGTTAACAAAGTCATTATTTTCAAAAGCTGTTTTCCAGTTTACTTCAATTTCCTTTTTTGCGGCGGCAAGAACTTCTTTTGTTAAATTTTTTACATACAGCGCCTGTTCTTGTACCTCTTTCAGCGTCGCCTCTATTTGTTTGTCTGTGTCGGATACGTTTTTTGGGGATATTGTGCTTTTTTCTTTTAATCTGTATTTTTCCGCCGAATTTTTAAACAAGTTTTTAAAGAAATTTTCAAAAAGGCCCGCAAGATTTTTTCCTTTGAAAGCGGCAAACGATACACCGCCTAAGACGAGTGCACCAAACGTATATGCAGCATATTTCCGTTTGCTGTTGTTAACCGCGGGCGGCGACTGTTCCCGTTTTGACACAGGCACGTTCGATGCTGCAGGCATGGTCTTAGTTGCGCTGTTTAATCGTTCGAGTAAAGAAGGATTATTTTTAAATGATAGCTGCCTTGTTTTCATGTATAACTATTCTTGTTTTATGAATTTTAAAACCCGAACAAAATTAAATTTGCGCTATATTTCTGCGTGCCGCCTGCTAAAGCCCGACGCGGCAGCTTACACTGTGTGCCCTGCTAAACTACCAATTTGGGTGGTAATAAAGCACAATAGTATCTCTGTCTTTAAGTTTTGCATGCCCGCCTTTAATAAAGTTTGTTAAAGAGCCTGTCGGCGGCAAAAATGTCAAAGCCCACTTAAGCGGATACACCCAAAGGCTTCTGTCCTGCCCGTAGACTTCATAAGTATCCGTAACTTTAGAGGAATCTATATTGTTAAATTTAAAATCCCCGAAGATTATGCTGGCCGGAATTCCGTTCATACCGCTGCTTATAATGGTTTCTACCGTTGCATAAACCTGTTCGTTTTTCTCAAGAATTTTATGTCCTTTTTCATACACATCATGGCAGGCCAAAAAGACGATTTTTTCACCCTCTTCAATATCGTTTTCCGATTTTATATTTACCATAACCCTTAATTCTATCGGAACAACTTTTAAGTCCTCGTAGTTGTATTTGTAGGGTTTATAAGGGTTTTGCAGAGGTTTGTTTTTTAAAGTGGATTCCACAAGCTCATCTTGTATGGTGGGGTGAGCCTTGCACGGTGCGGTGCAGCAAATTGTTAGTGCTGTTATTATTAATATAAAAATCTTTCGCAATTTAATCATATTTCAATTTTTCTTTAGATTGGTTTTTTATTTTTTCTGCAAGCAGTCTTCTGTTTTCTTGTGAAGTTAAAAGAAAATTCTGATAGTGTTCGTTTTCTAAATAAGTGTTGTTTTGCAGGTAATAAGGATATTTTGTGTAAATGTATTCGTATACCATAGCAAGCCTTCTGGAAGCAAGGTTTTTGGTTGAAATTGCATCGAATCTTTTTTGCGGGCAGCTTTTTTGTATAAAGGTAATCAGCCCCAGCGGGTTGTAACCGGCATTGACCATAAAATCAACAGCCCTTTTGTCCGCTACAATTTCAAATTTTTTGGGGGCTGCTTTTATCTGCAGCGCCGTTAAATATCCGTTAAAAAATCCGTGATAAGATTTCATTGCGGTCAATATCCCTCTTGCAAGATATGCTGCAAGCTCGTCATCATTTTGCGTATACTGGTAATAACCGTCATACAAGATAACCTCTCTGCTCAGTACGGACGGATCAATTGACAACAGAGATTCTTTTTCTTTTTCGTTATAAACAAATACAATCCTTTGTTCAATTTTATTTGCGTTTAAAAGTTTTGAACCTATATCATTAACGCGTGATTGGATTGTTTGTTTTTTTATAATTTCCTGTTCGTCAGTTGGTGTTTCGTTTTCTGCATACACACAACCAGTGAACAGTTGTATGGTCAGCATTAAAATAATAACGAGCATATTTTTTTTCATAATTCCAGCCTCATTAAATTAATAATGCACCCGGATGTGTTTGATACCGGTAAAAATCAGACCCAGAGTAAAAGCCTTTTGTTTATAAAATTATGATAGCATAAGTTTTGCTCAAACTTTATAAGCCTTATATCTTTTTAATATGAATTTATGAAAATAAACGATAAAAAACTTTGTGTTCCTGCAAACGGAGTTACGCCTTGATGCGTTAACAAACGGGCAATTTGGGGTTAAACTTTTTGATGTATATATTCTTTTTTGAAAAGCAAATCCTGTTTGTATTTTATAATTTCGTCAAAATTAAGTTCTGTGTTGACTTTTTTAAGATTAGGGTATTCCACCTTGTTTGCAACAACGGTTTTGTATTTTTCTTTGCTCGCTATATAAGGCGCTTTTCTGACTTTTTGTCTGTATGTTTCATAATTTTTGGGGTTGATAATTTCAATTTTTTTTACCATATTAACAATCCTTCTTTATTATTGTATAACAATAGCGTCTATATACCATTTGTTATTTTCAAATTGTAAATTTGTTATAAAGAGCTGAGAGTTCTTTTGCACAAGCACTTCCGTTTCTGTAGCCATTGCATTTTGAGGCAAATGCATATCCAGACATGCAGCTTTTGTATTTTTTGGCAAAGCCAGATTCCATATTATTTTAGAGCCGAATTTGCCGGATTCAACAAGATTCGGGTCAAAGCTTGCGGACATAAAACGGTCTTGTATAATCTGGTAGTCGCTCAATTTTGTTGCAATGAGCTTTTTTAACTGCTCAGGAGATGAATTTTGGTTCGCTCTTAAAATATCCCCTAGGGTTTTGTCACCTATTTGTACACTGTCAACAAAACCGTAGTCTTCGCCTCTGAAAACGTTAATTTCTTCCTCTAAAATTTGTTTGTTGAGGTAAGATTCGACAATTCGTGCTTGTTTGGGTAGTTCTCCTGTATTTATTTTTTTTGATTCCGCTTTATAAAGCATCAAAGCCGATGTTTCATCTTCGGATAGTTTTTGATTGAAATTTTTTATCATAAGCCTTATGTCTTCATCCGGAAGCTTTAGACCGGTTGAATTGTATGCCTTTAAAAATAACGGATTGTCAAAGAAAAATTGACTGAAGGCCGCATCGTTTTTTAATATACAATGCGCACAGGATAAAAAATCTTTATCCGTTATGTTTAAATTTTGAGAAAGTTTTATCAAAACCGGTTCGAGCTCGTCTATTTCTTTAAGAAAATCGCTGTTTTGCGGATTAGACAGATTATCGATAAAAGTATTAATATCTTTTAGGGCTGTTTTGTTTCGGGCAAACTTATTTATAACGTTCAAAACATTTTTGTTTTTTGCACCGGCAGAATCCTGAACGGACATTAATGACCACAGGGTATCGCTTATATTTGTTTCATCCTGGCTCATTATGCTGATTTGTTCTTTTTTTTGTTTAATCAATGAATCAAGCATTGCCTTAAACTCCGGCCCGTCTTCACCTAAAGAACAAACAGCAGTTTCTATATTATCAGATTCATCCGCACAAAAAAATCTGATGTCTTTAACAGGTTTTAATATGTCCTGCACAGAAAGTTTTGCATAAAATTGCACAGTGTCGCTTCCGTCAGGCACGGTTGACGCAAATATATTTTTCCCAAAAGCTTGTTGCACAGATGTTTTTTCCGGTTTTACATACCGTAGCGGAGCAGAAAATTCCGTAACATCTTCTGTCAGCATTTTCTTCATTTGCGGTATTTTACCGCTAAGAGTAAAAGGCACCCTAATCATAGGCAGCATCTGCCCTTTTATGCCTTTTACTCCAAATGAATAAATATTTTTCAAACTGTTTATGCTAACCAATTTTTACCTGCAAACTATTTTCTCTATTACAATTTTTCACATTCGTGAGTTTGTATATATTGTCTGGCCTGTGTATCGAAGTTTGCATTCCAGCTTCTTTCGCCTATCTCGCAATTTGTATAATACGCTTTGCCGAATTTTATGTAGCATTTGTTAACAGCGTCTACTTTGCATGAGTAAGATTCTGTATTATCCGGTGTGTAAGTGCATTTTCCGTCTAAGATTCTTTGAGCGATTTCTTCTTTTGTCTGGTAACAGCCGCCGTATGTTCCGCCGCCTATTTTATCCATTTGCACAAAACATGTGTTAACATTGTTGTCCTTGCATTCGAATTTTCCGGGTTTTGCGTTCACGGTTGTAAAAATATAGTTGATATCTTCATAGTTAAATGCGGCCCAGACTGCGTTTGCCGTTAAAAATAAACCTAAAATTGATACAAGTAATTTTTTTGTTTTCATACACTACTCCTTAATCTTTATGTTTTTTGGGTCTTATTACAGGCAGAAGAGAGTTTTGCGGATAAAAATCATCAACAATACCAAGAGGCCCCTGTATTATAAAAAATTCCAGCAGTTCTCCCTGCGCAACTCTTAAATCATTGAAGGGGATTTTCATTTCCAGAAAATCTTCAAATACGTGTTCAATACCGTTTTTAAGCTGAATTACCCACAGGTTGTCACGGGTTGCGTGTGCAAGCTGTGCATTAAAGTAAAAATCTTTAAACAAAGTCAGTTTGACCTCGCTGTTATATTGCTCTCTCAAAAGCGGGATAATTGTTTCCGTTTTATTTATTGTCCTTATCGGAGATGCAAAATAGTGCGAATCCGGTTTGTTTTTAAAGTAAATATATATCTGGTTAAAATCCTTAAACCCCTTGTCTTTGTCCAGAATATAGCTGTTTATATCGAATCTGAGATACAAATTGTCGTAATCGTAGCCGAAATATATTTTGTTAAAGAATCTTTTTTCCTGCATCGTAGGAGTTGCCGGAATTTCAAGACATCCGCCGGCTTCCCATTTTTCCAACGGGTCTTTGCCGTTTAAAACAAAATTTTCGAACGCGGCTTTTGGGTATCTGGAGTGCGTTTCTATGTAATTAGAAAGCGGTGAATCCAGATATGGCGGTATTGGTTTGTTTATATATTTGTAGATGTTCTTTAAATGTTCTCTGAACATGTGGTCAAAAATATCATCCTGACCGGAATCGTTTGGTTCTCCGTACCACCAATACCAGTCGCTGCTTTGTGTTACATACAGTTCTTTTTTTGCAAGCTGAACCTCCTGTGAATCAGGATGTATCTTTTCATACTCTTTAAGGTCGCAGCGGGCTTTATCCATATAGCTCCAGGCGAGGTTTTTGGTAGGTTCGCCTATCCATAACATAAAATCTCTGTTAATCCACGAGCCGGCATGGACGTGGTCTAACACAAACGCGTTGTCGTCCTTATCCGTTCCGTTTACTTCGTCAATGTAATCGCTTACCCTGACAACATCTATATCTTTGTCCTCTGTCAAAAGCCCGTACAAGGTTTCCAAAAACTCATGTCCGTCGTTTGCGTAGCTTTCCCAGCAGTTTTCTCCGTCCATTGCTATTGTTAACAGGTGTTTGGGGTTTGGCGAGCTTTGCAATTTTTTTTGTGTTGTTTTGATTCTGTCGTAAAGGTCATTTGCAGCCTTTATCGGGTCGTGATGCGGGTATTCAAAACCTATCAAATTAGGTATGACGGCATCTCTGAAAAGCAGATTTATACATTTGCCGTTGTGTTTATATTTGTATGTTAAAGACAGGTCATAAGGGTCTTCTAAGTAGCCTCTGAAATCTCTTACAAATTCTTTTTTAAGAGTCTGTTCAAGCACACCCTCGTCGGATATTGTCCATTTTATGCCCGCATCCATAAAAAGTTGCAGGGTTTTTTCGCTTATACATTGTTCTGACGGCCACATACCCTGAGGACGTTTGCCGAAAATTTCTTCAAACCGGTCAAGGGCATATTGCACGTTGTATCTTGCGTCTTCGGTCATATCGGAATGAAGTTCGACAATATCCGCATTCGGGTTTGTTGCCTTAACATCATTTATGTCAAGCAATACAGGCAAAATCGGATGGTAGTAGGGGCTTGTGGAAATTTCGATTCTTCCCTCGTCTTGATATTTTTTGTATGCGGGGATAATTTCTCTTATTATTTCTCTTTGTAGCTCAATTATACGAATTCTGTCTTCGAGCGTAAATTCTCCGTTTTTCTTGTTGAAAAAGGATTTAATTTCCTCGTGTTCGCGATAAACAGGGTCAAACCAGACAAGATTAAACCAGGCCATAATATCCGAATATTCCTGATTGGAAAAATCTTTTATACCCGTATGGCGCGCATCAAAACGTTTGTCATACAGTTTTTTGTATTCTTCGTTGGGCAAAACCATGTTGGGATAATTTGCATCGAAAAAGTGATTTAAAATAAACTCTTTTTCATCGTCCGAGAGCTCTTCAACAGGTGTTATCGTGAGTTTTGAATAAATGTCGTGGCCTGCATTGTACCCGTAATCATAAATTGAAGCGATAAGCATAGGCACAAGATTAAAATTGAGCTTTAAATCGGGGAATTTATCCATAATAAGAAGCATATCAAGGTAATCTTTAATCGCATGGAGTCTCACCCACGGCATAAGATAGATTCCGTTTTGTTCCGATTTGTAAATCGGCTGGTGCATATGCCAGATAAAAGCAACCGAAAATTTTTTGCTCATTTTAGTCCCCTGTTTTGTGTTCGGGCAGAAACTTTGTTGTTGAAGAGTGTTTGTCCTGCAAATGAATTGTAGCACAAAACATTCGGAGTGTCTTTGAAAAAAATATTGATACGGGTTATCTAATCTAGTGTCGCAGTTGCTGCCGGCTGACCGCAGCCAGTGCCTGCTCCCTTTTGCCTTCTTTTTCCACTCTGTCGAATAAAAGCTGACTAAATGTCAGGCTTTATTTTTATGAGAGGCTTTGATTTCGTAGTCAGTTGATATAACAACTACGGCAAAAATATATTTTGCTAATTAAATTTATGTATTATAATAATCAAAGTTATTATTGGGAAAATATTATGAAGATAGTTGTTTTTGGTGCGAGCGAAATCGGATTTTTGATAGCTACAGAGTTTTTCGAAGATCATGATGTAACGATTATAGACAAAGAAGAAAATAAAACTGATGCACTGAATAAATTGGACATAAGTTTTATCTGCGGCAACGGCTCAAATATTAATACATTAAAAGCCGCAAACATAGATGATGCAGATGTGTTTATTGCATGCAGCGGATTTGATGAAGCAAACATTGTGTCATGCCTGACCGTAAGCCGTCTCAGCCGTGCTAAAACAGTATGTTTCGTCAGCAAGCCGGAGTATATAGAATCTTTAAACCTTGTTAAAAACACAAGATACGAGATGATAGACTATGTAATATGGCCTGAAGAACTTTTGACTCAAGAAATTTTCAGAATCATAACTGTTCCGCAGGCTGTTGACGTGGAAAACTTTGCGGGCGGAAGAGCGAGGCTTTTGGAATACCGTATTAAAGAAGATTCTGTTTTGTTAAACAAAAAGCTCCGTGACTGCAAATTTGCGGAACATACTCTTGTCGTAGGGATTACAAGGGACTCCAGTCTGTTTATACCTGACGGCGAAACCGAATTTAAACTTAATGACAAAGTTATCTTTATGGGTTCTTCCACTTCTCTGGATATACTTGCAAGAGATATTTTCCAGAGCACCTCAAAAGTAAAAACAGCAGCCATTATAGGCGGCGGCAGCGTCGGGCTTATGCTTGCTCAAAACCTTGAAAAAATCAATATAAAAACAAAAATTATAGAAATGGATTATAAACGCTGCGAATACCTGACAGAGCAGCTAAAGAAAACTCTTGTACTCTATGGTGACGGGACTAATATAGAGCTTCTGGAACAGGAGGACTTCGGGGACAGTGATGTCGTCATAAGTGTAACAAACAATGATGAAAAAAACCTTCTCTGTTCTCTTTTAACAAAACAAATCGGAGCCAAAAAGGTTATCACAAGGGTTTCCAAATCCGCAAACATTCATCTTTTTGAAAAAGTCGGTATAGATGTTGCAATATCCCCAAAAGAAGCTTCTATTACGGAAATACGAAAAAATTTAATCGAAACAGATATTGACATTCTTGCTACAGTAGAAGGCGGACAGGGCAGAATTATAGAAACTCTTGTTCCTGAAAAATTCAATGAAATCACACTCTCTCAGCTTCAGCTTCCGTCAAGAGCTGTTATTGCAATTATTCAAAGAGGTCTGAGCGTTATTATTCCTAACGGTATGACAAAACTCAGAGGCGGAGATTCTCTTTTAATTTTTACAAGAGAAGAAAACTCGCAGAAAATAATAGACTTTTTCAGAGGGTAAATAAGAAATGCGGCTGACTTATATATTTACATCACTGAGATTAATATTAAGATGTATTGCAATAGTAATACTTGTACCGGCTGCTGTTGCACTATATTACGGGGACTTTGATTCCATAGCTCCGTTTGTAACTCCGGCATTAATAAGTATTGTTTTAAGTTTTATTTTTACACCACGCTCAAATACTTTTGAAAGCTTAAACGATATTAAAAAATCCGAGGCCTTGTGCGTTGTTGCGCTTTCCTGGATTTTGTTCGGGCTTATAAGCATGATTCCGTATCTTTATTACGGTTTGAGTCCGATAAACAGCCTGTTTGAATCAGTTTCCGGCATAACGACAACGGGAGCGTCCATATTAACAAGCTATGATTACCCTAAAACAATGTTTTTCTGGCGCTCAATGAGTCAATGGCTCGGCGGTATGGGAATAATAGTTTTGTTTATTGCCATTTTGCCGCAGTTTGCTGTTGCAGGCCGACAGATGTTTTTCGCAGAAGCCCCGGGGCCGACAGAGGACAAAATTACACCGAGAATACGACATACTGCCACTGCTGTTTGGACTATATATGTGATTCTAACGGCTATTGAAGTAATTCTTTTAAAAATTGCAGGCATGCCTCTGTTCGATGCAGTGTGCAATTCTTTTTCTACGCTTGCCGGCGGTGGATTTTCTCCAAATGCAATAAGTACTATGGGCTATCATTCTATACCAATATGCTGGATTATGACAGTATTTCTCTTTTGTGCAGGTATTAACTTTGCATTAATGTATAAAATTTTTGTTAACAGAAAAATATCATTTGTTATTAAAGATGAAGAGTTTGTCACATACTGTGCTATAGTTATTGCTTTTTCATTGATGATTGCTGCAGTATTGTATTTTGAACATACATACAACTTTTTAAATTCCATAACACATGCCGCATATCAAGTATGCAGCATTATGTCTACAGCCGGTTCGGCTTCCGCTGATTTTGCACAATGGACACTGCCAGCAAAAATGTTATTATTTTTGCTACTATTTTGTGGCTCTTGTTCCGGATCTGCAGGAGGCGGCTTAAAGGTTGTCAGATGGATAATACTATTTAAATATATGAAAAAAGAGGTTGCTCAAATATTACACCCGAACGCTGTGTATCCAATAAAAATTAATAAAACAATAATTCCAATCGAGGTAGTAAAACAAATTATCGGTTTTGTTTTATTTTATTTTGCTATCTTTGCTATTTCTGCTATCATAATTTCTCTTCTGGAAAATAGTACCCTTATCGGCGTGACAGGAAGCATTGCAACTCTTGGCAACTCCGGCCCCGGCTTTGGAGCAATTGGACCGATGGGATCATTTGATTTTATGCATCCGGTGTCAAAGATGATATGTATTTTTAATATGCTTGTCGGAAGGCTTGAGTTGATTCCGTTTCTGGCAATGCTACATCCCGATTTTTGGAATATTAAATAATTTGTTCGAGAAAAATTTGTGATAAGGCTCTGCCGAACAAAAGCAGCCGGTGGCTGGTTTTGTGAGAGGTAAGCGACGTGAACGAATTTTTTGACAAAGCGAACAGTAGAGCGTAAGCGATACTTGTGAGCCTGTCACCGGAACTTAACGAAGTTAAGTGTAGGCGAGTGACACCTTGAAAAGGTGAGCAGGTGCTGGCTGCGGTCAGCCGGCAGCAACTGCGACACTAGATTAGATGTATTGTTCGGTTTTGTGGTATGCACATAAAAAACATAACCAATAAATAAAAATCCGGCCATTGTTAGAAGATTAACAAATTTTTATTACTACCTTTTAATCTTATTTTTGTACTAAAATAAATACTAAAGACAATTAAGGGTAGATTTATGGATAACAATTTTCATAAAAAATTCTTTTTTATAGCAATAGGCGGAATCGGTATGAGCGGTCTGGCAAAATATTTGCTTGAAATGGGCTGCAATGTATCCGGCTCTGACATAAAAGAAAGCAAATACACAAAAAAGGTTGAAGCTTTAGGTGCAAAAGTTTATATTGGACATGACGCAAAACATATCGAGCCTGATATGATTGTTGTTGCGTCAACTGCAATAAAAGACGATAATCCTGAAAAAATCAGAGCCAAAGAACTCGGGCTTGAAGTTTTGCACCGCTCTGACGTGTTAAAAATGATTTCGGAAGGTTTGGGACACGATATCAAGCAGTTCATAGGATTTTCCGGTACACACGGAAAAACCACCACCAGCGGATTGTGTTCTTATGTCCTTGAAAAAGCAGGATATTCTCCTTCTTACTGCGTAGGTGGAATTATTCCCGATTTGGACACAAATGCGGAATTCGGTAAAGGAAATTTCTTTGTTGCCGAACTTGACGAGTCCGACGGCACAATTACTAAATACCATACAAATATCAGCGTAATAAACAATCTCGAGGTTGACCACGTTGATTTTTACAAAAACGGGTTTGACGATTTGCTGAGAACCTTTCGTATTCACATTGATAACAGAGCAAAGGACGGAAAAATCATTGTTAACCGGGATTGCAACGGCATAAAAAAACTTATTGCAGCAAACACCGATATTGACTTTTTAACCTTCGGGATAGATAGCTGGGACGTAGATTATACAGCTAAGAACATACGTTTTACCGAGCTTGGTTCAGAATTTGATGTTTATTATAAAACAACAAAACTCATTCCGGTTAAACTGATTATTCCCGGAAAACACAACATCTACAATACTCTCGCTGTAGTTGCAGCTCTTCATCAGGAAGGTGTGGATTTGGAAAAAATCAGACCTCATTTTGAAACCTTCACTGGTATGGGAAGAAGATTCCAAAAAGTTGCAGAATTTGACGGGATAAGAATTTTTGATGATTATGCACACCATCCTACAGAAATTAAGACCACTCTTGAGAGCGCAAAGCTTTGTGAAAAAGACAGACTTGTCGCTATTTTTCAACCGCACAGATACACACGTCTTAAAGGATTGTGGAATGACTTTTTGCACAGTTTTAACACAGTGGACAAGCTTATTGTTGTAGATGTTTATTCAGCATCTGAAAATCCTATTGAGGGCATAGATTCAAAAACTTTTGCAGGATGCTTCGAAAACAAAGATGTCACCTATGTTAGCGGAAGTATGGAAAATGCAGCAAGAAAAATTTTCCCGTTATTAAAATCAGGTGATATGGTTATAACCCTTGGAGCCGGCGATGTCACAAGAATAGGCGGAGAGTTGTTGAAACTCCATAAAGCTATGCTGCCGCAGTGTGTTGAAAACGGCACGGAGCTTCTTGCGGGCAAAAATTAAAACAGGTTACAAAATAAGCGGGTATAAAGCTATGACTTGTAATTACATTGAAAACTACGAACTTAAAAATCATACAACCTTTAAAATCGGCGGGCTTGCGCAGCGTGCGTTTTTCCCTGAAAACATTGAAGATTTGTGTGAGCTTTTAAAAACTTTAAACAATCCTATTGTTTTGGGTAATTGTTCAAACGTTCTCGTTTCTTCAAAGGGGATTGAGCAGGATGTAATATTGACATCAAAGCTCAAGAATTTTGATGTTTCAAATAACATAATAACAGCACAGTGCGGTGTAAAGGTGCCTATGCTTTCTAAAGAGGCTGAAGCTCTCGGGCTCAGCGGATTCGAGTTTATGATAGGTTTTCCGGGGTCTGTGGGCGGCGCTGTTGTAATGAATGCATCCGCTCATTCTCAGTCTGTTTCTGATTCTTTTAAAACCTGCCGTGTGTTTGATATGGATACAAAAAAGGTCGTTGAATTAAATAAAGATGAGATGAAATTCGGCTACAGACATTCTGTTTTGCAGGAAAAAAATTATATCCTTCTTGACGCAAAATTTGAGCTAAGACCGGCTCCAAAAGAAGAAATTACAGCCATTATGCAAAGAAATCTGGATTTTCGAAAAGACAAACAGCCCAGCCTTGTGCTTCCTAATGCAGGAAGTATATTCAGAAATCCGGCGAACGACTCGGCAGGAAGGCTGCTTGAAAAAGCGGGAGTAAAGGGGCTTAAAGAAGGCGGGGCTCAGGTGTGGCTGGGACATGCAAACTTTATTGTAAATGTAGAAAATGCTACTTCAAAAGATGTTTCACTTCTTATGAATAAAATGTATAATATGGTAAAAGAAAAATATACTATAAAACTTATTCCCGAGGTAAAATTCATCGGTATAAAAAGCAAGGAAGAAGAAGATTTATGGGATACAATGTTGAATCAAAAATAGATAAAAATACAAAAATAGCGGTACTTATGGGCGGCCCCTCGAGCGAAGCTGAAATTTCAAGACGTTCCGGCAAAAATATATTTAATGCGTTAAAAAATCTTGGTTATATTAATGCAGAACTTGTGGAAGTCGACGAAAATATTGCAAAAACGCTGCGCGAAAAAAATATTGAGCTTGTTTATAACGCTATGCACGGAAAATTCGGCGAAGACGGCTGCATACAGGGTTTGCTCGAAGTTATGGGAATACCATACACCGGCTGCGGTGTTATGGCCAGTGCTGTTTGCATGAACAAGGAATTCACCAAAAATGTTTTGAAAGAAGCAGGTATTCCGCTTATAAAATCCGTACTTGTCAGAAAAGACGAATCCTATAAAGAAAAAATTAAAGGTTTGAAATACCCGTTTATGTTAAAGCCGGTTTCTGAAGGTTCAAGCCTCGGAATGTACAAGGTGAATACTCCTGATGAGATGGAAGAATGTTTCAAAAAATCCCTTGAGTACGGTCAGGATGTTATGGTTGAAGAATATCTTGAGGGAAAAAGCGTTACCGTCGGTGTGTTAGAAGACGGTGAAAAGATGTTTGCCACAGAAATTCTGGAATTCAGAACAAAAACAGAATGGTACGATTACGAGGCAAAATATACGGCAGGTATGACTGAATTTGTCTTGCCTGCGGAATTGTCAGAAGAAATGACTAAAAAAGTAAAACAAATCGCTATTGATGCGTTCAATGCTTGTGCCTGCAAGGGGGTAAGCAGGGTTGATTTTTTGGTTACTGATGATATGCCTTATGTACTGGAAATCAATACAAGCCCGGGAATGACGGATTTAAGCGATTTGCCGGCTCAATCAAAAGCTATGGGTATAGATTACGACACACTTGTGCAAATTATACTCAACGGTGCAAGCCTAAACAAATAAGCTGATATGGATAACGAAAACCTTAACGAAGCGAGCGAAAATCTCAATATAGAACGCAGGGTTAAAATTAACCAGATGCAAAGAAACGTCAGGCGCAGCCAGATGGGCCTTAAGCGTTTGCGCGCGGTTTTAAGATTTTTGCTTGTTTGCCTTTTGATTTTTGCAGCTTACAAAGTCTATAAACTTCCGCAATGGTATCTTAATAAAAACGTTTTTAGTTCGGCAAGCAATAATACACTGAAAATTATCGGCAACAACATAACCCCGACATACAGAATTATTTCCGTGCTGCGCCAGTATCCTGTGCCGCAGCGGCCTATATATCTTTTTGATACAACAAAAATTGAAAAAGAGATAGAAAAACTTCCGCCGATTAAAAAGGTTTATATAAAAAGACTCTGGTTTCCGGCAAGGCTTGTTATAATTATTGTGGAAAGACGCCCTATATTGAGTATTTCGCCCGCACCGGATGTTGCACCGATTGCATTTTTTGCGGAAGGCGGAAAGCTTATAGGCAGGGATTATCTTCCTTTGAAAAATGTTGATAAAACAATACTTGTTTTAACTTATGGAACAAAAGGCGATGATTACAGAAACTGGGATGAGGTTAAGATAAAGAAAATTGAAACAATTGTACACGCAATGGAACAGTTTTCCGGTCAGCCGGTAGAATACATCGATATGCGAAACCCTAAAGATATTTACATAAAAATTCCGGAGGTGAATATCAGGCTCGGTGAGTTAAATTATATGGCTTTGTCCAGAATTCGCAATATTTCTGCAATTCTGCCAAAGATAAAAACTCTTGAGAAAAAAATAAAATATATCGACCTTAGATGGGAAGATACGCAGTACATAAAACTTGAGGATGAAACAAAATGAAAGAAAACTTTGAAAAAAACAACAATCCGTTCTATCCTTTCGGTACTATCGGAAGATTGGGATTTTTTATAACAAATACACTGGTGGTGATTTTTTATCACGTGTTGTTATATTTTTCGTGCCCGACGCTTATCAAAAATATTGGAGAACCGCTGTTGACTAATAATTACAGTCAGTTTGCCATTTTGTTAAATAATGCGCCAAAGCATGAAATTTTTATATTCGCTATTCTTGTACTTGTATTAATGGCTTTAAAATTCATTGTAGCCAAAAAAAGGATTATGGATATTGCGGGCAATGCGGACAATATAGTGAGAAACAGCTATTTAATAGCCTTTGGTATTGCATTGCTTTCGTTTATGGGCAGTTTTGTCGTCCCTGCAACGTATTGGGTTAACACATTTTTGAGGGTTACATCAGTGATAATCACCTTGTATTTAATCTTCCAAAAAGGTGCCAATCAGGTTAATAAATAATGATTTTGGACTGTAATTATATAGCTTTAAACAATCCCGATGATATTTTGCCATATCCGAATTACAAATCGGGATTGCAAGATGAAGACAAGGGTCACATAAAGTTCGGATATCCGTCTACGGGATATCCGATACTTAATATGCCTTATATTCTTGAAGATTATGAGGGTAATACTCTTGCTCCCGGGCATTACCAGATTGTGCTTTCTCCCGACAGAAAAATGCTTTATTTTGTTGAATCAAATGAAATTAAAGCTTCTATCCCCGTAGCAAGTCTGGTGGAAAAAATGACATCACAGGAAGAAGAAAGAGAACGCATAAAAGAACAGGAAAAAATCGCCAAAAAATATAAAAACAATCCCAGAAAACGCCCGCTTGACCAGACTGAAAGAAAACGACAGGCAAATATGGAAGCACGCATTGATAACACAAATGCAAAATACTATATTCTCTATTATAAAAACGGAAATATTGAGGCAAAAGGGTATATTTTAAAATAAAATTTTATGCGGATTTGTATGTCCATCTGCGCCAGTACATTTGTTCCGTATAGGAATACTTTTTCATCTCGTATTCAAAGTATTCTTTCGGCCTAAAAGGACGACGCAACAGTTTCATGCCCGCTTCTTTCGGTGTTTTATCAGCTTTATACTGGTTGCATTCTTTGCAGCAGGTCACAATATTTTCCCAAATGTCCGGCCCAAAACGGGATTTGGGATACACATGGTCAAGTGTCAATTCCGATGGCGGAAGTTTTTTCCCGCAATACTGGCAGGTATAATCATCCCTTACGTAGACGTTTATTCGACAAAATGGCAGTTCCTTGTATGGAACTGCCACATCATAGTTAAGCTTTATAACTTTGGGTATTTCAGTATTATTTATACTGATGTAATCCTCTATGCTTGTAATACTCTTTTCGCATTGGGCTTTGCCCTTGAGTAACAACTTTAAAGCCCGCTGCCAACTGCAGATGCGCAACGGCTCGTTTTTTTGATTAAGTAAAAGTACCCGGTGCATGTTGTTACTCTTTCTTGTTACTACACTTGTAGTATAACATATTTTTATAAAAAAAATAAGTGGTAAAATAGCATTTATTAACAAATGTAACGAGGCTTTTGCCGTTGTTTACTGGCATCTCCGGACGCCTGCCGTGTTATAATGTAAATTTTCTTTAGTTTTACCCCGCAAAAATATAACGGACTTTTGTAAATTCCCCATATTACCGGTAGCAAAATCAGCCGGTTTGCTAATTGTTCAACTTAAATATTTTATATTAAATATAATCAATAAATCTTTTTCATACTTCCAACTATTCTTAATTCCAGACATCGGGTTTCTTTGTTCAGAAGCCCGTTTTTTTTGATAGAATGTTTAATGTATTACGGAATAAGGTTTTTGTTATTTATGGATGATGACACTATAAAGGAAAAAGAGTTCTTTAATCAAAACTATAACATAAGTTATGTTGATGAAAGTCTGCCTAAAGCAGATAATAAAATTATATTAAAGCATTACATTTGTTCACTGCTTGTGTATGGCACACTGCTTTTGCTTTTGTATGCAAACCCCTTTTTTAAGTCTATGGCCAATCAGGAGGTAAAATTTATTTTTAATCGGCTTTATCTTATTTATATTTGTATTGCTCCGATAATATATTTTTATTACAGACCGAAATCACTGTGGATATCACACAATATAACCATATGCGAATATGTAAAAAGGGTGTTTCTGCACCTGCCGGCATTCAGACCTCTTAGCGCGGAAGAAATTAAAGATGAGCTTAAACATTTTGTACCCGGGTATACAGAGCGCCAATCATTAATGCTTATTTTTATTAAAGCTTTTTTCGGGATAATAATGGTAAGCTCTTTGGTCGGGAATATTGAAGTGATGTTTCAAAGAAGTGATATTTACAATAACGTATTGGAATCGTTAATTGTCACTTTAGGGGAATTTGATTTTTCGGGGCTTAAGTACTTTTTTTCAGAATACAAGAATATTTTGTATAACAACGCAATTTTATTTTTGTTTTCAATTGATCTTACAATATTCTCATTCGGGTATTTAACAGAACTGTCTTTCCTGAAAAACAAGATAAGAACAGTTGAAACAACTCCGGCAGGAATATTTTTCTGCCTTATATGTTATCCTCCTTTTATTGCAATATCAAATGCTTTTATCAGGCTTCCTCAAAATGATAATGTACTTGCGTTTGGTGATATAAATTCACCTGTTACATGGTGTTTTCGTATTGCTGCAATACTCTTTTTGGTGATATATGTATGCGCTTCCGTTGCTCTCGGTTTTAAAGGCAGCAACCTTACAAATCGCGGTACTGTAAGCTGTTTTCCTTATAACATAGTAAGGCATCCCGCTTATATTTCCAAAAATATATTCTGGATACTTACAACATTGCCCATCTTATTTGTCGATTTCAACGGTATAGATTTCAGTATAAAAAAATACATAATTGATGCACTTTTGATATTGTGCGCAATATGCGGATGTGCCGGCATATATTACATGCGTGCACTAACTGAAGAGCGGCATCTTATAAAAGACCCCGAGTACCAAGAATATACAAAAAAGGTTAAATACAGATTTATACCTTTTGTTATATAAAGCCGAGCGGCGGGAGAGGCGCTGCTCCAGAATACGTAAGCGGTCTGCAGAATCAAACATTATATTTACAATACATACAAGCATTAGTAGCGCAGCTTGTTGTTCGCGTAAACTTTGATTTCCTGTGTATTCATGTAAAAATTATAGTAATGCGAACATTCCCGCTCAGACAGATTATTTACACAATACGGAAGCTGAAAAATGATAACTACACAGAATTTAACGGTAAGATTCGGTTCTCAGACGTTGTTTGAGAACGTAAACATAAAATTCGTCCCCGGCCACTGCTATGGCGTAATTGGCGCTAACGGTGCGGGCAAGTCTACGCTGCTGAGGGTTATAGCGGGCGACATAGAGCCGACCTCGGGCGAAGTCCATATACAAAAGGGTATGAGAATAGCCGTCTTAAAACAAGACCACTTTGCTTATGACGCATATCCGGTCATTGATACGGTCATTATGGGACATAAAAGGCTTTATGACGTTATGAAAGAAAAAGAAGCCCTCTATGCAAAGCCTGATTTTACAGATGAGGACGGGATGAAGGTTTCGGAACTTGAAACAGAATTTGCGGAACTCGACGGCTGGCAGGCGGAATCTCAGGCCGCAACTCTATTAAGCGATTTGGGTATTGAAGATGAAAAACACTATGAACTTATGAGCGAGCTTTCCGGCAGCGAAAAGGTTCGAGTTCTCCTTGCGCAAGCGCTTTTTGGCAATCCCGATATCCTGCTTCTGGACGAGCCGACAAACCACCTCGATATTACGACAATCAAGTGGCTTGAGGAGTTTTTGATAAACTTCCAGAACACAGTTATTGTTGTTTCTCACGACAGAAATTTTCTTGATAAAGTTTGTACAAATATTGCAGATATTGATTACTGCAACATACAGCTTTATACGGGCAACTATTCCTTCTGGGCACAGGCAAGCCAGTTGATTCAAAAACAAAAAGAAGAGCAGAACAGAAAAACGGAAGAAAAAATTGAAGAGCTAAAAGCTTTTATTGCAAGGTTCAGTGCTAATGCGTCAAAAGCTGCTCAGGCAACATCAAGAAAAAATATGCTCGACAAACTTACCCTCGAAGACATAAAACCGTCCTCAAGAAAATTTCCGAGGATACGTTTTAACTACAAAAAAATCCCCGGCAAAGATGTTTTGCATATTGAAAAATTGAACAAATCAATAGACGGTCAGCTGCTTATAAAGAACTTTTCTCTGGATGTTTATCAGGGCAATAAAATTGCATTTCTAAGCCGTGACCCTATGGTGGTGACAACTCTGTTTCAGATACTTGCCGGTGAAATTGAACCTGATTCCGGCAAAGCGGAATGGGGCGTAACAGCTACACGTTCATACTTCCCCAAAGACAATAACTCTTATTTCGATACAAAAATAAGTCTTATTGACTGGCTCAGACAGTATTCCGATGAGCAGCACATCAGCTACATCAGAGGATACCTTGGAAGAATGCTCTTTACCGGAGAAGAATCTGAAAAAAGTGCCAATGTACTCTCCGGCGGTGAAAGAGTCCGCTGTATGCTCGCAAAAATGATGGTTGCAGAATCTAATGTACTTATCTTTGATGAACCGACTAACCATCTCGATTTAGAAGCAATTACAGCTTTGAACAACGCATTGATAGACTTTAACGGAACAGTATTGTTTACATCCCAAGACCACGAGTTTATCCAAACCGTTGCGGACAGAATTGTTGAAATCTCGCCAAATGGCTGGATTGAATCTTATTACAAGTATGAAGAATACATGCTTAATCCTGAAATGAAGAAAAAACGAGAGCTTTTGTACAGAGAAAAGGATGCTGCAAAAAAATAACAATAAAATATCAGATATAAAAAGACCTGAACTTTTGTTCAGGTTTTATTAAATAATGTCTAGTTTTGCCGTATCAGTTTTTTTTAATTCTTTTTTCGAAAATGTTAGATTATGCGATGAAGTTTGTGCCGAATCTTGTTGCACCTAAGAAAACGCATTCTTCGAGCATTGCATCCAAAGATCTGTATATTTTTTTAGAGGGTGCTTTTTCAGCTTCTTCAATACCGTGTTTAGTTTCATTGTATTGTGCTGCGATTGCTAATGTATAATTTGCGAATGGATTTGTTGCTCTAATCATTTTCTCTCTGACCTCTTGTTTTTGCTTACATATATATAAAAACATAGAGTATATAAAAATTGCCTAATTAGTATATACTTTTCTTAATATTTCGTAATATTTTTGTATGTATCAGCTTAAAGCCTTGTCCCCGTTGCCTTGTAAAGTGTTATATAATCGGCCAGCCTCTGAGCTTTTGAAGTGTCTTTTTCTTTTTGCAGGCTCAAAAGGTTTTCTTCGTACTGAATAAGATTCAAATACGATTCTATACCCGCTTTGTAGCGTTCTTTAATGAGATTAAAATTTATTGTTTCCAGCTGAACTTTTTTTAAGTTGTCTTTATCCTTTTTAGTGTCGTGTTTTATCTTGCACAAAGCGTCGTTAATCTCCTGTATGGCAATTAAATCCGCCTGCTTATATGCTTCAAAAAGCTCCTGATAAACAAGCTTTTTCTTTTTTAGATTAGCGCTCAAATATCCTCCGGTGAAAAGCTTTTGCATTGCTGCAACCCCGACAAGTGCAAAAATGTTTTCCCAGTTAAAAAGGTTTTTCAACAAAAGCGCATTATAACCCGCAATTCCGAGGATTTGTATTTGCGGCAAAAAATCTTTACGAGCGACACGAACATCTATTTTTGCTTTTTGCAGGTCAGCTTCCGCCTTCATTACGTCAGGACGCAGCACAACCACATCAGAAGAAATACACTCAGGAATGCAGCCTGTGTATTCAAGAGTATCAAAATCTCCTCTAGCTAAGTTTTCTGCAGCACAGGGACAAAAATCCGTATAAACTGCAAGCTGATGCAAAAGCAGGCTTCTGTCACGTTTTAAATCATTAAGGTCAATTTGTGCCTGAGTATGCTGCTTGTCTGTGTAGGTTACATCGTATAAAGAAGCAAGCCCGAGTTTGTAGCGGTCGTTTGTGAGGTCTTTTATCTTTTTTCTTATATCCGTAATTTTTTGCTGGGTGTTTATAAGCTTGTCAAACTTTAGTATGTTTATGTAAACTGTTGCAACATCGCTTGCCAGTGAAATATCCGCAGATTTTTCTTTGTATTTGTAAGCCTCAAATTCTTTTCTGGCTGATTTTGTTTTGTCATGGTTTTTTAAAAAGATGTCGGCTTCATAATATGCTACAAGCGGTATTGCATAATTATTTGTTCTTATGGTAGCTGTTTCTATATCAAAAAGCTGCTGCTTAGCTGTTTTTATCCTTGCAAAAGTCGGAGATATCATAAGAGAAGGGAACTCTTTTGCCATTTCGGTTTTTATTGTCTGGCGGTATTGTTCCGTCACATAGGTTATTCGCTTTAGTTCATGGTTTTTTTCCATTGCAAGGTAAATATATTCTTTTAAAAGCGGGTCGCTAAAGTTATCCCACCAATTTATATTAATATTGCATGCTCTTATATTAATTTTTAAAGGCTCATCTTTTGCAAAACAGCTCTGGGCAATCAAAAACATCAGGATAAGAATTATGGATTTTGCAATGTTTTTAGCCGCCATTTACGCCTCTTTCTTTTTACTTGTTTTTTTTGATTTGTCATGTTAGCATAACAATTGTTATCATCATAACATTTTGAGAGATTAAGCTTTGAAAGAAATAGATAAAGAAAAATTTAATTTAGGTTTAGAGCTCGGCTTAACCGCTTCCGTTTACAGAGCTGCAGGTCAAAAGAGCCTTAAACTTAACGGGTTAGAAGATATCACTAAAGAACAATTTGGTATATTAATCCTCTTGACGATGAGAGACGGATTGTATCAAACCCAGATAGCTAATATACTCGGAAAAGACCGTCCGAATATCACAAGAATGATTGATATTCTTGAAACAAAAGGCTACATAAGAAGAGAAAAGGACGACTCTAACAGGCGAATTTTAAAAGTATTTCTTACCCAAAAAGGTCATGAAAAAGCCGAAATAGCTAAACCAGTTCGGGATAAATTTTCCGAAGTTCAATACAGAGGTTTCAGCAATGAAGACGTAATCACACTTGTTAGTCTTTTAAGAAGGGTAAGGAACAACTTTAAAGAGGAATATAACTTAGAAATATAAGGCGGGGTAAAAATGGACGAAAACAATAACACGGAAGAAGTAATGGCTTCTAATGCCGAAACAACCGACAAACCGAAACGTAAAAAGAAAACAAAAAAAGTTGTTAAAAAAAGATTTTTAGTGCCAACAATAATAATTCTTGTGCTTTGTGTTCTCGGTTGGATGTATTTTTCAACATTCGAAACAACAGACGATGCTTTTGTTGAAGGTCACATTGTAAGAATCAGCCCGAAAGTAACCGGTATTATTGAAAAGCTTTACATCGACGATAACCAGCACGTTAAAAAAGGCGACTTGCTTCTCGTCATCGACGACAGAGATTATAAAGTCAAATACGAACAGGCTAAGGCAGCTTACGAAATGGCACTGTACAGGCAAAAATCTGCTGTTGTGGACAAAGTATCAGCAGAAACTGACTTGAAAGTTGCAAAACAGGATTTTGACAGATACAAAAACCTATACGAAAAGGGTGCCGTTTCACAGCAGGAATTTGATCAGGCAAAATCAAAATATGATGTTGCAAAAGCTAACTATGCAACCGCACAGCAGGCTGTTTTTTCTAAAGAGAAAAACAAAGTTGCCGATGCTGAATTAAAAAGACTCGAAGCAGCAATGAAACAGGCCGAACTTGAATTGTCTTACACAAAAATTTATGCAACGGATGACGGAAAAATCACAAACCGTTCGGCAGAAGAAGGTGCATACATTAACGCAGGCGCTCCGCTGTTTTCAATTGTTCCGGACAAAAGATGGGTTGTTGCAAACTTTAAGGAAACTCAGCTTGACGGCATGAGAGTCGGTCAGCCGGTAAGAATTAAAGTAGATGCTTATCCTCACTTAAAACTTATGGGCAAGGTTGATTCAATTCAATCCAGCACGGGTGCCAAAACAAGTATGTTTCCGCCTGAAAACGCAGTGGGCAGTTATGTAAAAGTTGTGCAAAGGGTTCCGGTTAAAATTATTTTTACGGATAAAATAGACCCTCAATACAACATCGAACCCGGCATGAGCGTTGTTCCCAAAGTTTATATTAAGGCTAAACCCGACCCGACTGATACAGTCGGACATCAGCCGGATACAGAGGATGACACGGAAGAACAGCAGGAAACACAGCAAACTGCAGAGTAATAAAATAAATGAGCGACGAAGCAGCAATAACTGATATCGAAAACGCCACCTCGGGTAAAAACCCGTGGTTGAGCGCCGGAGCGGTAATGCTCACCATTTTTATGGTTGTACTGGATTCTTCCATTGCAAACGTAGCACTGCCGCATATTGCCGGATCATTCTCCGCAACAAGAGATGAATCCACCTGGGTTTTGACAAGCTACCTTGTTGCTAACGGCGTAATTATTCCATCTACGGCGTGGTTTTCTACACTTATGGGCAGAAAGAATTTTCTGCTCTTATCAACCTTTATGTTTACAATTGCCTCTGCATTGTGCGGAATGGCAACAAGTATGACAATGCTTATCATAGCGCGTGTAATACAGGGTATAGGCGGAGGCGCTGTTATGCCTATTGCACAGGCTGTTATGATGGAAGAATTTAAACCAGAGGACAGAGGGGTTGCCATGTCCGTATTCGGTTTCGGGGTAATTTTTGCTCCGATTATCGGGCCTACATTGGGCGGTTGGATTACGGATACATACTCTTGGCACTGGATTTTCTTAATAAACGTTCCTATCGGTTTTATTTCTTTATGGCTTATCAAAATGTTTATCGAAGACCCGCCGTACGCAAGAAAAGGCAAAGTAAACAAAGTCGATTACTGGGGGTTTATCTTCCTTATCATATGGTTATTTGTGCTGCAGGTAATTCTTGATAACGGACAAAAATGCGACTGGTTTGGTGCACGCTGGGTAAGATGGTCGGCGGCTGTTGTGGGCGTAACTTTTATTGCCTTCATCGTAAGGGAACTTATGGCAAAAGAGCCTATAGTTAACCTTAAAGTATTTAAGGACAAAAACTTCGCAATAGGTACTTTTTTGCACTTTGTAATCGGTGCTGTGCTGTATTCAACACTGGCAATTTTGCCGCTGTTTTTGCAGCAGCTGATGGGATATACAGCAACACTGAGCGGGCTTGCAATAAGCCCGAGAGGGTTTGGCTCTTTTGCAGGGCTTGTTACCTGCGCCGTCCTTGCCAATCGCGTTGACCAGAGGTGGGTGATGGCAGCGGGGCTGATTATTCTTGCGGTATCGAACATTATGTTCGGAACGTTGAATTTGCAGATTTCCATGTCTAATATTATAATTCCGAACATCATCTGCGGGTTTGCTTTTTCCGTGTTGATGATTCCGCTTATGACGGTTGCTTTTGTAACCTTAAAAAATAATCAGATGACTAACGCAACCGGCGTGTTTAACCTGGCAAAAAGCGTAGGCGGGGCAATAGGTACCTCTGCGGTTAACACAATGGTTTCACGTATGAGTCAGGTGCACCAGACACATTTGATAAGAAATCTGACATACTCTCATACAGGTTTTACAGAAAAAGTTAATGCAATGCAAAGCGCAATTGCAATGCTCTCCGGAAACGCTTTGTCCGAAATAAAGGCAAATACTATGGCGTATAAACAGCTTGTTCAGCAGTCAACTTTGATGGCGTATATGGATTGTTTTAAAATATTTGCGCTGCTGCTTATATTCCTTGTTCCTTTAATCTTCCTTTTCCAGAAGGTTAAATATAAAAAACAAAAGCAAAAACAGCCTCAAACTCAGGCTCCGATGCCTGCCAAGAAAAAATTATAAGGGCAAAATATGGATTACACTCTTGAAAAAGAATATGAAGTGACATACTATGAGCAAAATGTAAACGGGAATTTAAAAGAATCCGGTCTGCTCAATTTTTTGCAGGACATTGCTACAATCAGCGCGGAGAAACTGGGTTTTGGGCCGACTTACGTTTTTTCTCACAACTTTGCGTGGGTGGTTTTAAAGTATCGTATTGAGCTTTATAAAGAGTTAAAAAATCTCGAAAAACTTGTTATAAAAACAGAATCGCGCGGAACAACAAAACTTTACGCATTCAGAGATTTTGAGCTTTATTCTCAGGACAAAACATTGCTTGGCAGAGTAGCTTCGGCCTGGGCGCTTATAGATATGGAATCAAGAAAAATTCTGCCAATGCAGTCTGCACTCAACTTTGTTAAGCCCTTTGAAAAAAGAGAAAACGATCTTGAATACGGAAAAATTGAACCGTTAACCCGTACGGATTTTCAAAAGGAATTTGAGGTGCGCTTTGATGATATTGACGTAAACAAACACGCAAACAACTGCAACTATATTATCTGGGCGCTCGAAACCCTGGACAGCAGCTTCAGGTTAAAATATTTGCCGCATGTGATTGATATCAAATACAAAAAAGAACTGCGGCTGGGGGATATAGTTGTTTCCGAATCACAACTGATTGCGGATAATGATATAGTTACATTGCATTTAATAAAATCAAAACAAACAGAAGATGTTATTGCGGAACTAAAAATTGTATGGAAAACATTGAGAAACCAAGACGACGAAACTCATTGTTGTAACAATTTTTGTTAAATATTTTTAAAAATTGATTATTTTTTTGTAAAATAGTAGTAGAAATATTAGAATGGGGAAGTTTTTTGAAAATTATCACGCAGCCAAAACCGGAGATTGAATTTGTTTTAATCAGTTGTTGTACCTGCAAACGCCCGCATATGCTGGAGGATGCACTGCAGTCTGTTGATAATTTGAATATTTGTCGTGATATTAAAATTGCTTTGCTTGTGGTTGATAATGATAAGGAAGAAACGGCAAGAGAAGTTGTTGAAAAATTTAAACAAACAAGCAGAATACCCATTTTTTATGCAGTTGAAGAACAAAGAGGTATTGCATATGCCCGCAACAGAGTTTTAAAAGAAGCAATTGATATGAATGCATCACATATTGCTTTTTTTGATGATGACGAAATTCTTGAAAAAAACTGGTTGTGCAATCATATAAATTTTTACCGTAACAACTCCAACGTTATAATAAGTTCCGGCCCAACATATACGAAATTTAACGAGGACTACCCTTCTTATATAAGAAATAATAAAATTTTTAAAACATCTACCACAAAAAAGACTGGTGCAATACGCAATATTTGCGCAAGCGGAAATGTATTTTTCCCGGTTGCGGTGACAAAGAATTCCGATTTGTGGTTTGATAACAGATTTGTTTTCATGGGCGGAGAAGACGGAGATTTCTTTTCAAGAGCAGCGCGCGCAGGATATACAATTGTCTGGAACAACGATGCCGTTAATTATGAACTGGCAGGGCCGCAAAGAGCTAATCTCCGCTGGATTTTAAACAGATATTATTACAATGGATATTCCGGCGCTATGTTGAAATTTCTTGAAAATAAAAATATGTTTTCAAAATTTTTCTATTTAATTAAAAGTTCTGTATCGCTTATATTTTGTGCGCTTTTGCTGATTCCGTCACTGCTTTGCGGTTTAACTGTGTTTTTTAATGTGCTCGGACTTGTTTTAAAAAACAAAGGAAAAATTGATTTGATTTTAATAAACAAACCGCTTGACTATTATAAAAATGTTAACGGGAATTAATAAAAAAACACGTCATCCTGAAGGTAAAGCCGCAGCATGCCTGTATATGGTACGACTTATGCTTGAAATGACGTGTCTTTGTTTATAAAAGTTTTTATTGATGTTTATTAAGCCATTAAACTGCCAAACTGTTTTGGTTTAACTTTGTTTTTATCATCTTCATTTGCAGAAGAGTTGTCAGGTTTCTTTTCTGTTTCCTGAGTAAGCGCCTGCATAAGTCTTTCAAGTTTTTCTTGTTCTGTATTCATTTTGTTTTCAAGTTCTTCTACACTCATTGAAGTTTGGGCAAATGCGCCGGTTGTTGCCTGAGAACCTTCGTCTCCGTTTTGGGCAACTTTTTCATAGGATTCTTTTGCTTCAGTAAAAATATCAGACTGTGTTTTTAATTCTTGTTGAATACTTTTTGCTTGCGGATTGTTTTGAAAATCCATTGTTTTTAATTTTTGTAACATACCAAATTGAACGCTGGGTGCCATAATTTACTCTCTTTCTTCTTAATAAAAATTATTTAATTAAATCTCTCTGTATATATAAAGTATATACCTTTTGAAAAATTGCCAAATTTTGATTAAAAGATTAAGAAATGTTACATTTTTTTTAAAAAGTGATATATGCACTATATAAAAAACGTTTATTATTATATAGACTCTAGAATTGAACAGGGTTTATAAGGCAATTCGGTTTAACGTAATAAGGTTGTGAGCTAATGATAAGACTGGATATTGATTTAAGCTATTTAACCAAAAACTTTGAGATAGGGACTCAACGTTTAAATCAATACGGCTCAAAAAGCATCGACGAAATTATGGAAGCCGAAGCCGAACAGGGCAACCCCAGAGCGGAGAAATTCGAACAAGAAGTATTAAACGACCCCAAACAGCTCTTAAAACTTTTTAAGTTGTCCAATGCAAGAAACAGATATGCAATACTTTCAAATATGAATTCTGCAGACTTGGAATATATTATGCAGTTTTTAGAGCCCAATGATTTGCTTATGGGGTTAATGTTTTTTACAAAAGAAAAACTTATGGATCTTATTTATAAATTGCCGAAAGATAAAATTTGTTCAATTGTTTTTCAAGCTTTTTCCATGGAACAGTTTTTGAAACTTATTCCTGAAAAAGAAATAGACAAGTTTTTTGATTCAGACAAACTTGACAAGGATAAAGTGCTGGAAATTGTAAAAAGTCTTCCGGAAGAAAAACTAAACCAGATGGTTGAAAAATATATGTTCCAGGAAGAAGGCAAAATCCAGGAAGACAACAACTGGAGCGCAGAACATGTTGTAAACTGGATGAACCAGCTGGATCCCGACAAGTTCAAAAAAGCGTTAAAATGCTTTGAAAGAGAAGAAAAATCAGAACTTATAACCGAATTAACAAAACAAGATCAAAATTTACGCACAGAATTTTCCAAAAATGCGCTCACATTCCCGCTGCGTCAACTCGACAAGCAGGACATCGTAAAGAATATGAACAAGCTTGAACCGGCTGATCTTGTAAAAATGATTAATGAATTACCTGACGAATTGTTGTCAGTTGTTGCAACACAAATTGACCCCGAGGTATTCGCGGAAATTTTATCCAAAAACTTCAAAGATATTTTGAGCGAAATCGGTATAGGCAACGTTGCTTAGGCTTTTAAACAAAGTTGCTTTTTAATGCAAGGTATTATTGTCACAATGATTAAAGCTATAAATCACTGATTTAGCGCAATATACAAAACCGTATCAAGTGTTATAAATTAAACACAAAATCATCTATCTGTATTTGTCATAAAAAGCAGCTTCGGGGCGAGCCGAATTTGAAAGCACAATTTCTCGGTACTCGTTTTTGTCTATATCAACACCCATGTTTTTTATTTTTATTTCGGGGCATTTTTTCTTTTTTGTGAAATTATTTTTGTTTTCCATAGACTTATTTTATTACAAAAATAAAATGTTCGAGAAAATTTCGTGATAAGAAGCTTGCTGTATATGTTACGTAATTCGGCGTTAATAAAAATTTTCGAGCACATCTATAAAAGGTGAGTACTTGAACGGCGTCGAGAATTCGGCGGAAGTAAATTACGATACCGGATTAAAAAAACAGCCTCCGCATATAAAGCGCGGAGGCTGACAAAATAACAATGCTATTAGTATTTTTCAAGGTATTCTTTTGTTTCCCAGGGCGAAACATCTGTTCTGTATCTGTCCCATTCAATTTCTTTCGCCATAACGAATTCGTTAAATATATGTTCGCCCAGAGCCTGTCTTACAATCTTGCTCTTTTTCATCAAAGCCAGAGCCTCGTTCAAACTTCCCGGCAAAGAATCGATATGACTGCGTTTTCTTTCTCTTGCGCTCATTTCATAAATGTTTTCTTCTGTTTGAAGCGGCGGTTTAACCTGATTTTTAACGCCTTCCATAGCTACAGTCAATAGAACGGCCATAACGAGATATGGGTTGCAAGAACCGTCCGGAGAGCGCAGCTCAATTCTTGTTGCGTTGCCTCTTTTGGCCGGAACTCTTATAAGAGCACTCCTGTTAGATAAAGACCAGGCTATGTAAACAGGTGCTTCATATCCGGGGACGAGCCTTTTGTAGCTGTTTACGGTCGGGTTTGTTACTGCCGTAAAATCTTTTACATTTTCAAGTATTGCGCCTATTGTGTAAAGTGCTTCTTTTGAAAGTTGGTAGGCTGAGTCTTCGCTGTAAAAAGCATTTTTGCCTTCTTTTATGTTGTAAAGCGAAATATTGCAGTGCATGCCGGAACCGTTTATACCGTAGATAGGTTTGGGCATAAATGTTGCATGCAGCCCGTTTTTGTCAGCACAGGCTTTAACAGCATATTTGAAGGTAACAATGTTGTCTGCAGCAGTGAGTGCATCAGCGTATTTAAAGTCGATTTCGTGCTGGCCGCGTGCTACCTCGTGGTGGCTGGCTTCAATTTCAAAGCCAAGGCGCTCAAGATTGTCAACGATTTCGGCTCTGATGTCTTCGCCTTTGTCGTCAGGGCCTACGTCATAATAACCTGCCGCGTCGTGTGTTGATGTTGTAGGTGTGCCGTCATTATCTTTTTTGAATAAAAAGAACTCGGCTTCCGGCCCGACATTCATAATAAATCCCATTTCTTCGGCTTCTTTAATTACACGCTTAAGATTGCATCTGGGGCAGCCTTCAAACGGAGTGCCGTCGGAATTGTATATATCACAGATGATTCTTGCGACATTCCACTCGCCTTCTTTGCATCTCCACGGGAGAATTGCAAATGTCGAACGGTCAGGATGAAAACACATATCAGAAGTTTCTATGCTTCTGAACCCCTTAATAGAGGAACCGTCAAGCATTAGCTCGTTATTCAACACTTTGTCAATCTGTCCTGCCGGCACTGCCATATTTTTGACCATACCGTTAATGTCGACAAATTGAAGTCTTATAAATTTTACTTTATGAATTTGGATAAGTTTTTTTATTTCTTCTTTTGACAACTCAACTCCCGGCTGGGGAACATAGGTACTCATAGCATACTCCTTCGTTTCGTAGTGTATATTTACCTTTTAATTATGATGAATTTAGTTATTTTATGCAATAAAATCTTTTAATATTTGCATATTAAGTTTTTTTAAGACTGTACACTACAGCGCTTATTAATCAATAGTATTTTATTGAGTTTTGATTTCTTTACAAAAAAAATTAAAAACTACCCAAAACAGCCGATTATTTTTATAAATATAGAACTTTTTTGCGAACAATATTTCTTTTTATATAATGTAACAATTAATTAATATACGTTATATAAACTAACAAAAATAATTTTTACGCAGTTGTACTACACAAGTAATATTTATAGAATGTATATCGTAAAAGCATTAAACAAAAACGCGGGTATTTGTTTTTTTTTAAATTTCCAGATAACTGTTTGTGTAAACCTTCTTGTTTAACAGTATCTGTGCTGTTTTTATGATTTTTTCCTGCTGTGAATCCTCAGTATCGTATTCTACAGACTCAAGTTCTTCAAAATTTTGCATCATGTTAAAAAGCGCAAGATATGCTTTGTCATAAGTTTTTTGTGCATTTTGAGTTTCCAAAACACTGTTCAAACGCAAAAGTTCTTCATCAAAAGAATCCACAATTGCACTGTCCAGCCCGCAGCCTGCAGCAAGCGTCATAAACACTCTGTTAATCAATGGTCTTAATTCTTTAGGACAGCCGTTGGAAACATTGGAAAGTCCTATTGTTGTATTAACGGGCGGGTCAAAACTTTCTTTAAGCATCCTTATCGTGTTTAAGGCTTCGATTGCCTGTGTCTGGTCAACGCAGACAGGCAGAATCAACGGGTCAAAATACAACCTGTCGTTTGCAATATCCTTTGCCTCGGCGGCTGCGGAAATTTCAAAAGCAAGCTCCAGTCTTTTGTCAGCTTCTTTAGGAATACCAAGCTCGCTGTTCATTGTAAGTGCAATCACGCTGCAACCATATTGTGCGGCAATGTCGGTTACACGCTCAAGCCTTGTCTCATCGGCACTTGTGCTGTTGATAATCCATTTTTCCGGCTGTTTTGCAAGAGCAAGCCCGAGTTCTATCTCATCGGCATTTGTGCTGTCCAATGACAGCGGGATATCCGTCAAATCCTGTGTAAGATTAACCAGCCACTGCATTGTGCCTGCAAATGCTCCTCTTGCAGGGCCGATATTCAAGTCTATCCAGTCCGGAGATGTTTTTATTTGTCTTTGCAAAAGATTTTTTATATAGCTTTCATCACGGTTGAGCACTGCTTCTTTGGTGGTTTTTGATATGATATGAAGGTTTTCGGATATTAGTTTCATCATTTTTTCCTTATTTTATAAAATGTTTTTTAGAATTTGTCCTACCGCATAAGACTTGTTAAGCGTGTAAAAGTGCAAGCCCCTCACTTTGTTTTGCAAAAGCTCGCTGCACTGGTGCGACGCATATTCTATGCCGTATTTTTTTGTGTAATCGCTGTCGTCTTTATGTCTTTCGAGAGTTTCTTTAAGTTTTGCGGGTATTTCCACCCTGCACATGTCAGCCATTTTAAACAGCTGTTTGTAGTTTGAAACAGGCAAAATTCCCGGAATTACGGGCTGCGTAATTCCGAGTTTTGCGCATTTTTCAACAAAAGAAAAGTAGTGCTCGTTATTAAAAAACATCTGGCTAAAAATAACCTCTGCGCCTTTTTCTACTTTTTGTTTAAGGTAGTTTAAATCCTTTTCAAAACTTTCGCACTCTTTGTGACCTTCGGGATAGCCAGCAACGGCAACTGAGAGATTTGTGTTTGCTTTAATATAGTCAACAAGCTCGTCTGCGTGTTTAAAATCGTGGCATACGTTTCCGTCTTTTGGAAGGTCGCCTCTGAGAGCCAGTATGTTTTTTACGTCAAAAGACTCTATTGTTTTTAAGTACTCGCTTATGTTTTTTGTGCTTGTGGAAACACAGGTAAAATGCGGCATAGGCGTAACGTTTAATTCTTTTTTAATGCGTCTTATTATCTCCACTGACTCATTTCTGTTAGAGCCGCCGGCTCCGTAAGTTACGGAGATTAAAGAAGGTTTGTAACACAAAAGTTTGTTTAATTCTTCAAAAAGTGTTTCCAGTTTTTCGCCGTCTGTGTCGTCTTTTGGCGGAAAGACCTCGTAGGATATAACGGGTTCTTTTTTTGCTGTGTATATTTCTTTTAAGTTCAAAGTGCCGTCTTTCTTTATTTGTTAATTGAAAAGTAAACCTCTTTTAAACGTTTTTTGCTTACGTGTGTGTAAAGCTGTGTTGTGGAAACATCGCTGTGGCCTAAAAGTTCCTGTACAACTCTCAAGTCCGCTCCGTTTTCGAGCATATGTGTTGCAAAGCTGTGTCTTAGCGTATGCGGGGATATGTGTTTTTTCAACAGTTCACCCTGCTTTCTTATAAAAACATAAACATCCTGACGTGTCACGGCATTTCCGTTTTCTTTTACAAACAGCTTTTTGGTGTCGAGTTTAAATTTTTTTATCAAAAGCTCACGTTTTTTTAAATAAGTTTTTAAGGCTTTTACTGCCTTTTCACCTATGGGGATAATCCTTTCTTTGGAGCCTTTGCCTATGCAGCGCACATATCTTGCGGACATTTCCACATTGTTAAGTTCGAGATTAACAAGCTCGGAAACTCTCAGCCCCGCCCCGTATAAAAGTTCCAGCACTGCAGCTTCGATATCAGTGAGGTGATTTTTTAAAATACTTTCTATTTCGGCTACGGACATAACTTTGGGCAGCTTTTTTGTGAGCCTTGGCAGTTCAACACCGAGACTGGGGTCGTTTTTTATAATTCCGTTTGCACTCAGCCACCTGAACCAGCCTCTGATTGCTGCAATTTTTCTTGTTACGCTTGTGGGTGTATAGTTTTTATCGTGGAGTTCTTTTATATAGTAGTTTATGTGGTTACGGACAATTTTTTCAAAATCATCAATAGAAGCAAGCTTATACAAAAAATCACAAAAAGATGTCAAATCCCTTCTGTAGGCGTCTATTGTGTTTTGCGCAAGACCGCGTTCCGCCTGCAGATATTCAAGATATTCTGCTATGTATTGTATGAGCATACAATATTATACTATTTTTTATATTAAAGGGTATCATGTTATAATTTTTTCATTATATTTACCCGATAGCGGAGGGAGAATTAATTATTTATGGAAAACAACTTTCATGTTGAATATTTAAAAAAAGTTAATTTTCAAAAAAGGCTTGAAAAACTCTCTAAAAAACTTAAGAACAAATCAATTGTAATATACGGAACCGGCATGTTTTTTGAGGATTTAAAAAACAGCTATGACTTATCAGCATTAAACATTATTGCTGTTTCCGACAGAAAATTTACTCACCATGAACAAGACGAAGAGTTTTTGGGTTACAAAGTTTGTGCACCGGAAGAAATTGCCGCGCTAAATCCTGATTGCGTGCTTGTTGCAACAATTAACATAGTCAAAATAATGGAATCACTTGAAAATACAGTTTTAAAGGGAACAAAAATAAAGCTGATGCCGCTTGTAAAAAAACCGTTTAAAGATATATGGAACGAAATATGGGATTTAATATAAATATTGCAATGAGCGCCAATGATGATTACGCGCAGCATCTTGCCGCAACAATGGCGTCAATTCTAAAAAATTCTGCGGACGGGGAAAAACTGCATTTTTTTGTTTTAAATGATGACTTTAAACAGGAAACAAAAAACAAAATTCTGAAACTAAAAAAACTCAAAAACTGTGAAATAACATTTATAGACTTTGATATTTCTCAATACAAGGAGTTTCCGGCTACGGAGGTTTTTCCCGTGCAGGTATATTTCAGGCTCAAAATCCCACGCCTTATACAGGAAGAAAAAGTGCTGTATCTTGACAGCGATGTTCTTGTAAGAGGTTCCCTCTCCGAGCTTTATAACACTGATATAAAAAACTGCCTGCTGGCTGCAGTTGAAGACTTTTCTTCCTTATACAATTCATTTTCCATAAACAGAGCTAAAATATGGAATCTTGAAAAATATTTTAACTCCGGTGTTTTGCTTATGAATCTTAAATACATAAGAGAAAATGCGACGGAATTTGACTTTGAACAAAATTGTATTGATTTTATCCGAAATAACGCAAGAAAACTCGTATGTTTTGATCAGGACACGCTGAATATGGTTTGCAAAGGCAGGGTTAAATATATTGATACAAAGTACAATTTTCAACACCACTGTAAAAATCGCGAGGTAAAAAAAGATTACAAAAAACAGAAATCCGATATTAAAATTATCCATTTTGTAACATATAAAAAACCGTGGCTTTTTTTAAAAACACCTGATTTTGTTCTGGAATATTACAGGTATTCTTTATTAACGGATTTCAGGTTTGAAATTTTTAAAAATTTTTTAACCTTTCTTTTATATGTAAAACATAATCTTGGAAATTTAAAGTATGTCTTTTATTAACGGAGTGTAAAATAATGGAAAAAAGAAAATATTGCGGTTCATTAATGACTTCTATGCAAAATTATAAAGATTTTGCGGAAATGACAGAATCCGAAATGTTGTTCTTAAGCGGACTGATAAAAGAAACAAAAGCAAAAAAAATTGTAGAAATAGGCGTTGCCTCAGGAACTTCCTCGCTTTTAATACTCGATACAATTAAAAACACCGAAGGAGCACATCTGCATTCAATAGATTACTCGGCTGATTATTATCGCGACGCGTCTAAAAGAACAGGTTTTGTTGTTGAGGATTATTCTGACTTAAAACAGAAATGGACTCTTCATACGGGTGCAATGTCCTGCCGCTTTTTAGAGAATATAGGAAATGAAATTGACCTGTGTTTTATTGATACAATGCACTGTTCTCCGGGAGAATTTCTGGATTATTTACAGGTGCTGCCGTTTATGAAAAAAGAAGGCATCATTGTATTACACGACATTGCATTCCACACTTATGATAATCCGGCATGGAACACTTGTTGTATATTGTTTTCTGCTATACACGGTCAAAAGATTCTGCCGGAATATACGGAACACAAATACATTCCCAATATCGGAGCAATAAAGCTTTCTCCCTCTGCAATAGAGGAAGCTTTTGATGTGTTTAATGCTTTGATGCTGGCATGGCTTTATCAGATTAATAAAAAAGATTTTTGGGAATTAAAAAGCTATTTTAAAAAATATTATCCTGACGAATTGGTCAATATATTTGAAAAAGCATACGCCTTCAGTTCTAAATTTGTTGAAAAAGAAATACGAATCCAAGATTTATATGTTTATTCCAAAAAACTTTATTTAACACTTAAATATTTGAAATTACATTTTTTAGGCTGAGTGTTTTGTTTAAAATTCAATAAGTGATTAACTTTTTGCTGTTTAAAATATTTGTACGCAACAAACTAAATTATATTTTTAAAATACGTTGGTTTTTGTTATATTTTTAAACTTAGTTATGCTGCCTTGGAACAGCAAATCTATTGAGCCTACCGCACCGTTTCTGTGCTTTGCGACAATAACCTCCGCCTTACCTCTGTTTTCGGTGTTTTCTTTGTTATAATACTCATCACGGTATATAAACATAATAATATCTGCGTCTTGTTCAATTGCACCCGATTCTCTAAGGTCAGACATCATAGGTCGTTTGTCCGGACGGGATTCCACTGCACGTGACAGCTGTGAAAGCGCAATGACAGGAACATTAAGTTCTCTGGCAAGCCCTTTTAAACCTCTTGAAATACCTGAAATTTGCTGGGTACGGTCTTCTTTGCTTCCGGACGCTTCCATAAGCTGCAAATAGTCAATAACAACAAGCCCTATATCCTTTTGTTCCATAGCAAGACGTCTGCATTTTGCCCTCACCTCCATGACCGTAGCACCAGGCTTGTCATCAATAAATAAAGGTGCGTCAGCAAAATGATTCATTGCTGTTGTAAGTTTTTCCCAGTCAGAAGCCTGCATATTTCCTGTTTTAAGCTTATGCGTATCAACTTCGGCCTCGGAACAGAGCATACGCTGTACAAGCTGTTCTTTGGACATTTCCAAAGAAAAAATAGCAACTGTCTTTTTGGCTTTCAGCGCAACATTTTGTGCAATATTTAAGGCAAGTGCGGTTTTCCCCATTGACGGACGCGCCGCAAGAATAATAAGGTCTGATTTTTGCAAACCAGAGGTCATATTATCCAAATCATAAAATCCTGACGGAACACCTGTCAGTTCATCTCTGTGTTCATATCTGTAAGAAATTTGTTCGTAGCTTGTAAGCACCAAATCTTTAACGGAAACCAAGTCCGATGATGTTTTTTGCTGTGCAATATTAAAGATGAGTTTTTCCGCATTATCCAGAGTTGCTTCAGTTGGCGTATTATCGTATGCCATTTCCACAATCTCCGAACCTGCATTAATCAGTTCTCTTTTTATTGCTTTTTCCTGAACAATTTTTGCATAATATTCTATATTGGCAGTTGTTGTAACATTCAGCACAAGGTCATTTATGTATGCTCGGCCGCCAACCTGCTCCAGTTTATCTTTTTCGTTTAATCTTTCCGATACTGTAACAATGTCTATTGCCTGATTCTTGTTAAACAGTTCAACAACGGCTTCGTATATAACTTTGTGTGCCGGTTTGTAAAAGCTGTTTGTGTTCAACATATCAGCAACTTTGTTGAAACATACTGGATTTTTTAATATCGCACCGAGAATTGCCTCCTCTGCATCAATGTTTTGGGGCGGCAATTTTTGCAGTTTTCCGTCAGATGTTTTTACAAGCGTATTTTGCACACATAATTCCTTTTTTATTTATTATAAATTGCTCAAAAATATTATTCATTAAAAATTAAGAAAATTAAACGAGCGGGTATTGTTAAGAGTGTAAACAACATGAAAAATAATTATTATACAGGAGAAAACAATGTTCAAAAAAATTATTAACCCAAAACAAGAACTTGAATACAGACAAGACGGCATAGATAACAAATATTTGATAAACGAAGGCAACAGAGCAATTGGGCTTTTTGCAATGACAAAAGACCAGCAGGTGCCTGCTCAGTTATCAATGCAGGATATTTGCTTTTATGTGATAGAAGGAGCTTTGCAGATAAATGCCGAAGAAAAAACCTTCCTGCTTGAGGAAGGTAATTTACTTTTAATACCT
This sequence comes from Candidatus Gastranaerophilales bacterium, assembly GCA_944322935.1. GTDB lineage: Bacteria > Cyanobacteriota > Vampirovibrionia > Gastranaerophilales > Gastranaerophilaceae > Limenecus. The sequence goes on from CALUQO010000002.1 coordinate 58,184, forward strand.
AAAAGTTGTGCTTATACATTAAAGGTTATAGAAAATGTAAAAATTTTAACCGTCAGGTTATGAATAACAGTTTGCTTCTTTATAAATTTCTTTACCCATGTTTACGCCAAACTGGGCAAACAAATCAGAGAAGACAAGGCATATATAGAAGCTTACAAAAGGAAGCAATAATCCTAAAATTTGGCCGTTAATAAGTAATATAGCAAGAATCATCATGCAAACGCTAACCAAAACACAATAACAAACAAGAATAATATAGTTTATTATATTGTGTTTTATTAACGAATAGGCCTTTTTGATGTTTAAGAATGATTGAATCTTAAAATCTAAAGAGAAATTAAGTGCAAGCATTATGTACAAGGCTGTGTAAATAATGTGCAAAACAACACCTGTTGCAATGTAGGGGATTGATTCTTCCGTTATGGACAACGGCGCCAAAAATGCCAGAATTGCAAAAAGAATAATAAACGGTATGGAGAATATAAATCCACCTATATAGGATTTTAATCCTATATGAATAAAGTATGTAAAAAATTTCCACGAAGGCAGTTTGCCTCTTTCATGGACAATCCTGTTGTGAACTACTTTAAAAAAGTACCCCGATACCGCTAAAAGACAGGTTAATGTCAGCAGTGCAAAAAGAGTAATCCAATAGTAGTTTACAGGGTTAAACAGCATTCTGTAAATGCCGGGAAAAATGAATGCAAATGCAGGAAAGAAAAGCAACAATCCGCCTATCAAAATTTTAGGCAGCCAGTTTTTATCCTGCGGCACAAAAATAAATGCTTGCTTTAGACTTATTCCCATAAGCACGCTCCTGAAATTAAATAATAAACACACTACTATTGTAACACTTTTTGAGGCAAAATGGTAGTGTTTATTGAAAAAATAATTATAATTTTTATTTTTAATAAAACCTGCCGGATACCCAAGCAACACTCTTAGGCTTTTGGTTATGAACAATTTGTGGTATATAATGAATATAGGGAAAAAGGAAATTATATGAAAATATTGATAGTTGGTTCAGGGGCTAAAGAATACTCAATCGCAAAACTTGTGTCACAATACGAGGAAACGGAGCTGGTGTTTGTTGCCCCGGGCAATACGGCTATAGATGAATTCGCAAACTGCATTGATATAAAAGCGGATGATGTCGACAACCTTGCAGAATTTGCCAAAGCAAACGAAATTGATTTGACTGTTGCCGCATCAGAAAAATCAATAGCAGCCGGTATTGCAGATAAATTTAACGAAGAAGGGCTTATGATTTTTGCCCCCACTATAGAGGCTTCAAAAATTGCAAACTCAAAATCAATAGCCAAAAAGTTTATGTATAAATCCAAAATCCCTACCCCGAAATTCGGAATCTTTGACAGAGAAAACATGGCTGTTGACTATGCAAGAAAATCCAAATACCCTCTTGTTATAAAAACCGATGCCCATCAGCACGGAGAAAATGTCTTTATCTGCGACAATTTTAAAATTGCCAAAAGAATAATTGAAGACCTTTTTGACAGCGCACAAAAAAAAGTTATTATCGAGGACTATATTGCGGGTCAGGAGTTTTCTTATTACGTAATAAGCGACGGCTACAACGCAATGCCTTTGAACTCCGTTGTTCCGTATAAATCTGTTCTTGAGGGCAACGGTGGTGCTATGACCTCGGGTCTCGGCGCTTATGCTCCGTTTTATATGATAGACAGTGAGCTTGAAAGCAAAATTTTTAAACAAATTGTGTATCCCGCGTTGGATGAGCTTGCTAAATCAAGAAATCAATATGTCGGTATCCTGGGTATTGATATTATTCTCGACCGCAGCGGCAATTTAAATGTTATAGAGTTTAATTCTTTCTTAAAAGAACCGGATGCACAGTGTGTGCTTTCTCTTTTGGACGATGATATCGCAAAAATTATGAATGCAACAGTTGTGGGGTCGCTTGTCGATGAGTACAGAGAAATTGCATCCAAACCGTTTTATAGCACTTCCTTGGTGCTTTCCTCCGGCAATTATCCCGCAGAAGGAGCATACGGTGAAGTGATTACAGGTCTTGAAGAGGCTGAAGAACATTGCGATATCGCTTATTTTAATACGTTGAAGGATTCCGGCGGCAATATACTGACTACAGGCGGAAGAACCCTTGTGCTCACAACAGAGGCTTCGACTCTTGAAAAATCGGCACAAAAGCTTTATGAATGTGTTGAACTTGTCGGGTTTGACTCTATGAAATACAGAAAAGATATAGGCAAAACGGTTTTTATAGGGTGCTAATATGGATAAAATCCTTAAAAAAAAAGAAATATTACGCAAATGTATTGCCTGCAACCGGTTAAAATCACGTGATCAACTTATAAAAATTACTATAAAAAAAACAACAGGCGAAATTAAAGTTAATCCCGATTCCAAATTTTTTGGCCGCTCGGCTTATATTTGCAAAAATGATGAATGTGTTAACAACGCCTTTAAAAAAGGAAAATTCTTTAAAATATTGCATATAAAACAGGATGATAACATCAAAGAAAAAATCAGGGCTGTACTTGAAAAATAGATTGTGTTACAAATATATTATAATAAGATATGAGTATGGAGAAATATATATAGAATGACAGAAACAATAAGAGTGTATGATTTGGCAAAAGAACTGGGCAAGACCAACAAGGAGGTTATTGAAAAGTTGGACTCGCTGCTTGGCGTTAAAGTAAAATCACACTCAAGCGTTATTTCTTCTATTCAGGCAAACAAATTAAAACAACTGTTATCGGAGCCTAAGGCGGAAACTTCCAAAAAGCCTAAGGCTTTTATCGTTAAAAAGGCAAAAGTTAAAGAGGAAGAACCTCAGGAAGAAAAGGAAGCTCCAAAAACAGAGGAAAAACCGAAAGAGAAAGTTAAACTCGGAAAAATAGAACGACCTGTTGTTCCTCCGATGCCAAAAGTCAAACTCGGCAAAATTGAACCGCCCAAACCGGCATTAAAACCGGCTCAAAAAAATGTTAAGCCTGCTGAAAAGCCTAAAGAAACACAAACAAAAGATGCAGCCGCTAAAAAAGCTCCGGAGAAAAAGGAACTGCGTACTGAGAAAAAACCGATTCAGCGTCATGTAATTCCGCAGGAAATCTATGAGACTAAAGGGAATTCAAAGAAAAAAGGTTCTAAAAAAAGAGAAAAATCCTATAACTCAAAAGAAGAGGAACAGGAAAGAATCAGTTTAGAAAAGGCAAATGCCCAGAAACATAAAAAAAGAACTCACGCCGAAGAGGCTGTTGAGGAAGTAAAAAGTGTTGTTATTAACCAGCCTTTGACTGTTGGTGAGTTGTCGGAAAAAATTCATAAAGCATCTGCTGAAATTGTTAAATTTCTTATGATGCACGGTATTTTGGCTACGGTTAATCAGGTGATTGATGTTGCCACAGCAAAAAAAGTCTGCGAAAATTTTGAGATAGAAGTTCTTGAAGAAGACCTTGAAGCCTATATGGAAGAAGAACTTCAAAAAGAAGAAGAAGCAAAAGAACTTGCCTCTATCGACCCCAAACTTCTAAAACGCAGAGCCCCTGTTATAAGTATTATGGGGCACGTTGACCACGGTAAAACCACTCTGCTTGATTCCATCAGGGCATCTAAACACAAAATCGTGTCCACGGAAGTAGGCGGTATAACCCAGTCTATCGGTGCATACACGGTTTATTTAAACAATAAAAAGATTGTGTTCATCGATACTCCGGGTCACGAAGCTTTCACCGAGATGAGAGCCAGAGGTGCACAGGCTACGGATATTGCTATTCTTGTAGTTGCTGCTGATGACGGTATAATGCCGCAGACAATTGAGGCAATCAACCACGCTAAAGCAGCTAATGTGCCTATTATCGTTGCCGTAAACAAGATTGACAAACCCGATGCAAATCCGGATAAAATACTGCAGCAGTTGACGGAACACGGTCTTGTTCCCGAAGAGTGGGGCGGTGATACTGTGTGCGTAAAAGTCAGCGCATTGCAAGGTACGGGTATTGATGAACTTTTGGAATACATTTTGCTATTGGCAGAAGTACTTGATTTGAAAGCAAATCCGGATGCTCCGGCAAGCGGTGTCGTTATTGAAGCTAACCTTGATAAGGGTAAAGGTCCGGTTGCAACACTGCTTGTACAAAACGGAACTTTAAAAACCGGCAACTGTGTAGTTGTAGGTAATGTTTGCGGTAAGGTAAGAGCGCTGCTTTCTGATTCAGGTGAAAGAGTAAAAAAAGCTGCACCGTCTACACCTGTTGAAATTCTCGGTTTAACAGAAGTTCCTCAGGCCGGCGACAAGTTTGAAGTTGTTGAAAATGAAAAAACAATGCGTGCTATTGTCTCAGAACGCAAAGAAAAGGAAAGAAATTCCCGTCTTGAGGCTATGCTGCCTAACCATATCAGAAACGAAATTGTGGGCGAAGGCGATGACGGCATTCAGCATCTTAACCTTATTATCAAAGCAAACACAAACGGTTCTGCAGAAGCGCTTTCTCAAGCTATAGGCCAGTTTAAGTCAAAAGAAATTGTTATAAAACTTATACACGTTGGTGTTGGTGATATTTCAGAAGCTGATGTTATGTTAGCAGCTGCCAGCAATGCCATTATCCTCGGGTTTACGGTTAAAGAGGACAACAACGCTGAGATTGCGGCAGCCAGAGAAAACGTTACGATTAAAAAATTCGATATTATTTATCAAATTCTTGAAGATCTCGAAAAAACCATGCTCAGCCTGCTTCAGCCTGAAATCAAAGAGGTTGAACTCGGTAAAGCCGAAGTCAGACAGGTGTTCACCGTCGGTAAAACCTCAAGAATCGCCGGCTGCTACGTTACCGAGGGTAAAATCATCAGAGGAAAAACCGCAGTTGTTATCAGAAACGGCGAAGAAATCTTTAAAGGTACAATTGACCAGCTTAAGAGATTTAAAGACGACGTTAAAGAAGTCGCAACGGGCTTTGAGTGCGGTATATCCTTTGCAAAATTCAATGATATTCAAGAAGGCGATATAATCGAAGTTTCCACAACCGAAGAAGTAGAAAGACAGGCTCTGGTTTAATGCTGAAATTTTACAAAAGCGATTTGGCTGTAATTTCACTACCATTATTTTTTGTTTTTTTACTTGGCACAATTATATTCTTATTGCCAGGTGTATTCTCATATAAGCCGATAAACATAACAACAATATCTGTATTCGGCTATTTTACCGCTTTATCATTATTTGCGGTAATTTTTTCACTGCACAATCCTGACAATGAAATACGTGAAAAAAATATAAACCTGATTATTCCAATAACAGCTATATCAGGGTATTGTTTTACAATAGTGTACATAATTATAAAGCTTTTGCCTTTTCTTATTCAAAATATGCACATATATATGGTTAGATTTATTGCTCTGCTTGGAATTTTACCATTAATTGCAATTTTTCTTATATTAAATCTTGTAATGAACATAATGTATATACTGTTTTTGATTACAACAAAAGAAAAAAATACAAAAAACATATTTGCGGGTTCTTTAATATATATGCCTGGTATTATTCTTTCATTTGTAATGAGCTTTACCTTTTTTATATCAGTAATGACGGGAAATTTTTTAGAACTATAGATTTTTTATACAATACAGAAATAGCATAACATCGTAATACTTTTATGGTATTATATGTTATAAATAATAAACAAATCAGAGGTTAATATGTCGCTGCGAAACGAACGTGTCAGAAAAACATTGATGAAAGAAATTGCCGATATCATTCAAAAAGATATCAAGGATCCCCGTATCAGCGGAGTTGTGTCGATTACGGATATCGAACTTGCACACGACAACTCGTTTGCAAAAGTTTATTTTTCCGTATTTGCAACAAACGATGAGGCAAAGCAGCAGACTATAGATGCGCTTGAAGAAAACGTGTCTAAAATCAGATACGAAGTAGGCAAACGCATTAGACTAAGACTTACTCCGGAACTTAGATTTATCCCCGACAACTCGCTTGAGCGGGGCACAAAAGTTATGGATTTGATTGACAAAATTTCAAAGGGTGAAATTTAATTTGCCGCAAACAAAAGATTTATTCGGATTTATAAACGTTTTTAAACCGCAGGGAATAACCTCTCACGATGTTGTTTCACGCCTTAGAAAGGTCTTGAAAATAAAACAAATCGGGCATACGGGGACACTTGACCCTCTGGCTGAGGGTGTGCTGCCCGTGGCAATAGGCAGGGCGGCAAGGCTTATTGAATATTTGGATGAGGGAAAAGCCTATGTTGCCTCGCTGCAGTTTGGCAAAGTGTCTGATACTTACGACACAGAGGGTAATGTTACTGATTTTTCCGACAAAAAGGTCACACGGGAAGAAATAACAAATGCCCTGACAAAATTTCAGGGAGAAATTGAACAGATACCGCCAGCTTATTCTGCAGTCCACTACAACGGAAAAAGATTGTATGAACTTGCCAGAGAGGGGATTGTTCCTGATGATATCCCGAAACGCAAAGTATTTATAGAAAAAATTGAGCTTGTTGAATTTGACGAACAAAACCAAAGCGCAAAAATTGAGGTGGAATGCTCAAAAGGCACCTACATTCGTTCAATAGTGCATGATCTCGGTCAGGAACTTCGCTGCGGCGCTGTTATGACAGGGCTGTTAAGGACAAAGTCAGGCAAATTCAATATTGATAATGCGATAAAACTCGACGATATCACCAATATACAAACTGCACAAAATTGTTTGCTTAACCCCGTTGATATTTTGCCTTTTAACTCTTATAAACTTACGGAGTTTGAATTAGAAAAGGTTAAGCACGGGCAGGGAGTTGTTACGCAGGATTTTGGCGAAAATGAGCTTGTATGCCTTGTATATTGTGATAATCTTGCTGCCGTTGCACAAAAATCAGGTAATAAATTGTTAGTCCGAAAAGTATTTAACTGATGCCGCTTGCATAAATACTTAAGCATAAAAAATTCCGGGTGGATTGAATATATAGATATCAGAAAATCATTACTTTACACCTTTACAAAAGTTTTGTAAAGCGTTAAAATACTTAAACATTCCCCGAATTGTAAAATTTGTAAAGAAAAATATTACGGGCATGGCAAATTTTGTTTATGAGGGATTTTTAAGCATTTAAGCAATCAGGAAGGTCTTAAAGTTGAATTTCGATAGTTTCAATAGTTTCAAAAAGAAAAATATTGAAAATTCTGCATCCGAACATCAAAACGCGGAAGACATCGGTTTTGAAAACAAGCAATCAAACCCGATAATCCCTAGCGGACTTATTTCGAAAATCAATTCCATAAACAACAGAACCACGGCAAATCGTTTGTACGCAGGGTATAATCATAAAACGTGGCGTACATACGAAAATATTGACTATCAAGAGGTAATAAAATTTATAAACGAGGTAACAAGGGGTAAAGACAACCGCAATGAAATGTTTTACTCCTTGCATAATATTTTTACAAATAAACTGAATGCGGCATTTTCTTCATTTGGATTGTATCATGCACAGTCAAATTGCATCAACTTTAAAATTATAGATAAAATAGGCTCAACCTTTACCTGCCGCGTGCTTTTAAACGGCTCGGACAATCCGGTTGAAAAAGCTTTTAAAACTCAAACCCCCGTTTATGAACCAAGCAACAAGTTTTTGAATGTTCATTATCTTACCGAATCAGCCGTTGCTATTATACCGCTGTGCGCAATTAATGAATGCATAGGGATTATGCTGGTGGGGGACAACAACTATGAATCAACACGTGATATTTATAAACTGATGGCAAATTATCTTGCGTTGTTTATCCAAAACAAAGAGCTTTCCGCTAAAGTGTTGATGAATACTGATACCGATGCATTGACAGGACTGTTTAACCATAGAAAGTTTCAGGAAATTCTTGCCTCTGAAATAGACAAAGCCAAAAGAACACAGACTCAGACGTCTATTGTTATATTTGACATAAACAATATCTCTCAAATTAACAAGGATTTTGGTGCTGCAAAGGGCGATGAAATCATTAAACTTGTTGCCGACAAAATCAAACAGGGAATCAGAAACAACGATTCCGCAGCGCGCTATGGCGGGGATGAGATTGCTATTGTGCTGCCTGAAACAACATCATCGGAAGCAAAATACCTTGCAGAATATTTAACCTATTCGCTTTCCTGCTGCCTTGTTGATGATGTCGGCCCGGTAAAGGCTTCTGTCGGTATTGCAACATATCCGAATTCCACTCAGGACCTTGAAAAACTTTTGATACTTGCTGAACAGGCAATGTATATTTCAAAGAGCAAAGGTTATAGAAACGGAATGTCCACTATTGTCTGCTCTGACGATTTCGATTTCTGGGATGATACTGCGTTAAGTTCATTTGCTTCTGTTATTGCCAAAAGGCATGCATCTATCGGCATAAACTTTGATGAAGAACTTGTTAACAAATTCCACAGCGAAGAAATTATAAACCAGGGGCACCTTATAGAGGTTGTAACATCACTTGCGGGTGCTATTGACGCAAAAGACGAATACACCAAAGGTCACTCTTCTGCAGTATCCAGATACTCTGAGGCGCTTGCGCGTGCATTGAATCTGCCTGAAAAGGACGTTGAAAGAATAAAACTCGGTGCACTGCTGCACGATATCGGTAAAATCGGTATACCCGAAACAGTTCTAAAAAAGCCGTCGAAACTCACGGATGACGAATGGGAAATAATGAAACAGCATCCTATAATCGGGGCTGAAAAGGTGCTAATGCCTAATGAATCACTTCACGACCTTATTCCGATAGTAAAATATCATCACGAACACTGGGATGGTTCAGGTTACCCGCAAAAGCTTAAGGGCGAAGAAATCCCGCTTGCGGCAAGGATTGTCTCAGTTGCTGACGCTTATCATGCTCTTATTTCCGACAGACCTTACCGTAAAGGTATGTCTAATGAAAAAGCATGCGAAATTTTGCGCATAGGTGCAGGTATTCAGTGGGATAAGGATCTGGTCAGAGAATTCATTAATATTTCGGAATCATTGTATACTATGATTTAATGGCTTTTTATATATTAAAATTCCCTGATAAACAGACTATATATGGCTCCGGTCGACTTCAGTATGTACTTCAATAAACTTATTGCTTCCGGATTTTTGGCATGCGGTATTGCGATTTTTAGAGACAATTGTCTATATCAAAACGATATATATCGAATATCAGGGCATTCATTTTTAAAATACCTGAAATTCTATTTATTATTGAATATTGCCCTGTTTTCCATAAAACGAATTGTAACAATTTCTACACATTTTGGCAAAATTTGCAAAAAAAATGTTTAAAAATTTGAAAAATGGGTATTTATATATTAGTGAAGGTTTCATGCTTTTAAAAAAGAGATGAGCAATTTTGCCGAATACATTAAAAAGACTATTTCGCAGAATATTTCACTAACAAAACGGCTCTGTACCATGTAATGGTATGACCGACAGGAGCCTTTATAGAACTATAGAAACCGAAGTTATTGCAGTTAAGTAGTACGTAAGCGTAATAAACTTTGTCAATTTTTTATCCCCAAATTGTAAAGTTTTTTTACATAATTTAAAAATAAGCGCAATTAAATTTCTTCACTGTATTTCTATTAGGCACCACAACATTAATAACAAAAAAAGGAGTAAATTTCATGACTATTGATGGTATTAATTTTCTCAAGCTTTTTAAGAAATCAGATGTAAAAGATGCATCTAACAAAGAAGCTTCCAAAAAGAACTCTGTCGAACCGGAAATGACAGATGCAGAAAAAACCGCATTAGACAGAATCAGAGACAGTGCACTGGCAGGCTACGTACTCGGACTTATGAAGGTAACAGGCGGTCTTGCAGGCGCAGGCGGTATGGCTGCTACATTACAAAGCTGCGGTGACATTTCACAAAATCAGGATGTTGATATTGATATGGCTCCGATTTTGGAAAAATTGGATTCAATGATGAAAATCTTGCAGCAAAACTCAGAACAAATGCAGCAGATGCTTGAGTACATGCAAGAGATGAATTCCGATAATAAAACATTAATCAGTCTTGTAAAAGATATTATTAATCAAAATAAAGACATAACTTCTATCTTGAACTCAATTGACGGTACAACACAGTCTATTGAATCCGCTATCGTTAGAATTGTTGCATTGCTTGAAGATGCAAACGCTAACGACCAGGAATTTTTAAACAAATTAGACCAGATTATCAACGGTCAGTCAGAATCAATAGACAAATTGAACCAGATTTTGCAGGCAAATAAAGAGCAGAACCAGTTGTTAATCAATATGGAAAAATTACTGGAAACACTGAATGAAACTGACAAGAACATTTATAACACAGTTAATGATATTTACAATGAATTCCAAAACGGCAACACTTCTCACTCAGAAATGCTTGAACAGATTCTCAGCGCAATCCAGAATAACGGTAATATCAGCTCTGAAATTTTAGCAGCAATTGCAGATTTATCACAGAAGCTTGAAAACGGTCAAATTACAGAATCTGAAATGCTTAACCAGATTATCAACTTATTGGCAAGCATTGACAACAAGCTCGACGGTTTGAAAGATGCAGTTGATCAGATTAAGACGGAATTCCCGGATCTTGCGGGAAAAATTGACCAGTTCATCGCTGCATACGAGCAGGGTACAATGAATGAACAAGATTTGTTAAAACAAATCCTTGCTGCAATGCAGGAAGTGTCCGGCGGTAATCCCGAATTCAATACAAAACTCGATGAAATCCTTGCAGCAATCAATCAGGGCAACATGACTGTTTCCGCAGCTATGGATAAAGTTATTGAATTGTTAGGTCAAATTGAAGCTAACACCGGTGCTATACTTGAGGCAATCAACAAATTGGCAACAGAAGTAGGCAACCTGAATGCAAACTTTGAAAACAATCAGGAAGCAATTCTTGACGGATTGGGCGATATCAATGACGGTATCGGCAGCATCAACGGCAAACTGGATCAGGTAATTTCCAACCAGGAACAAAACAACGCAACTACACTGGAAATTTCGCAAAAAATGGACGAAATGTATGCCCAGTTAGAACAAATAAACAACAAAACATTAACAATCGATCAAGTAAAAGATATGCTTGGACCAATGTATGACGAGCTTAAACAATACCTCGATAACATTTCAGGCAATCAGATTACAGTAGGTGACTTAGAAGCAATTCTTGAAGCTCACGGAACAGATCTTACAAGAACAAACGCTTTACTCGAAACTCTTGTAAGCCTTGTTTCCAACCTTGACCTAGGCGGCGGTTCTGCAGGTGACAATTCTTCCGCATTAAAAGAAATTGCTGATGCAATTAAAGAATTCCAGAACCAGAGCAACGCTAACAGTGCTCAGGTAATAGCTAACCTTGAAGCTGTTCTTGAAAGATTAGCAAGCATGGAAGGTTCTTTAGATGCTATTGTCACAACAGGTAACGATATCAAGAGCCAGTTAGACAGAGCTATGTCATCTGCAACTACATACGGCAACAGATTACTCGATGAATTGCAGAATATCAGCGGCAATATGGTTAATAAAACCACCCTGCAGGTATACCTTGACAGCTATACAGAATACCTGCAAAAAGCAGAACAGGCAAGACAAGAACAGCACGCAGTCCTGCAGGCTATCCTTGATAACATGGGTCAGGGCGGCAACGGCGGAGGCCTTACAATTGACCAGTTAAAAGAAATTATCCCGAATTACACGGATATTTTGAATGAAATCAGTGACAAGATAGGCAACCTTGTTACTTCGGCAGACCTCGAAGCATTCTTTGAAGACAATGCCGTTGACCTTTCAAGAACAAATGCCTTGCTTGAAACTCTTGTAAGCCTTGTTTCTAACCTCGATACTTCGGGTGTAAATTCAGCTCAATTGAACAGCACTTTAAATGAAATCCGTCAGGAAATTCAAAACCAAAAAGCACCTACAGAAGAACAGGTTCAAACATTGATTGATTTGGTTAAAGATGCTCAAAGCAATACTCAAACCAGATCAGCAGGCGGTGATTACTACCATCAAGGTTGGAGATACAACTAATAAAAAGCATTAATTAAAAATTAATGCAATCTTAAAACCGGCCGGAGATTATCTTCCGACCGGTTTTTTTATGTGCAATCCAATAGAAATAAAACGTGTGTCTCCATTCGTCTATTGAGCGTATTCAGATTCACAAAATCAAAAAAAGATGAGATTTGTTTTGTTGTATATAACCTAATATTCCGCTCTAACTTATTTTTTTCGAACAATGCACCGCACACATGCACAAAAGCTTTTACATACTAAAAGATAAATTTTTTTACCTTAAATAACTCTTTTAATTCGCCCGACTTTGTAACTTTTTCTATAATTGCCAAAATTTCTTGCAGCTCTTCATTCGACGGTATTTTTATTTGTGAAGGCAGCTTAATATCCGCTGTTGTTTTGGCATTAACAAGAAAGTCATTTTCCGTCAAAAAAACTTTGTAAACCAGCATAACATCAGCCCAATCTGCAGGAATGTTACAGGTTTTGTGAAGATAATACTGACAATCTTTTTTCAATTTGTCTATGTAGTTTATTGCATAATTTACTTCAAACAGCATTGCCTCATCATCTACGCTTTTTCCGAGGTATGCGTTGTCGAGTATTTCTTTTGGGTCGTCTTTAAAATTTTGTGTAATAAAAACTGCCCACAAAAGACATCCCAGATAAAAAGATACTGTTTGCTCCAAAAGTTTTAAAAGCTGAGGATACATAATCTGGAACTTAAATTTTCTTTGATGAGGTGCTTTTATTGAAAAAAGCATGTTATGCGCAGCATCAATATTTTGCGCAAACGGAATTAAAAACTTTGAATACCCCGGGTCAAATAACACACCTTTGGAAAAATCCATACATTCCTCAACTTTTCTTAATAACATAATAATTATATTATTTTTTAAGATAAAAATAAAGTTTGAAATCCCGCTTTGTTTTTTATATTATTGAAATTGGTAAGAGAGAGGGAAAAAATGTCGTTAAACGTATATTTAGGGATTGACGTAGGTTCTGTAACAACAAAACTCGCTCTTGTTGATGAAACAGGCAAATACGTTGACAGTTATATGCTCAGGACTGCAGGTAAACCTGTTATAGCAGTTCAAACTGGCATGAGAGAACTGATTAATAAAGCTATATGCGAATATAATATTCAAGGTGTAGGCACAACAGGCAGCGGCAGAAACCTTGCCGGTGCACTGGTAGGGGCGGATGTTATTAAAAATGAAATCACCGCTCACGCAGTTGCCGCAAGCACCTATGTCCCCGGCGTTCAGACCATTCTTGAAATCGGCGGACAGGACAGCAAAATTATTATATTAAGAGACGGTATTGTAACCGACTTTGCAATGAATACGGTTTGTGCAGCAGGTACCGGAAGTTTTCTTGACCAGCAGGCAAACAGATTGAACGTGCCTATTGCAGAGTTTGGCGAAACCGCTTTAAAATCCACAAACCCTGCACGTATTGCGGGACGCTGCGGCGTTTTTGCCGAAAGCGATCTTATCCATAAGCAGCAGCTGGGGTATCCGGTAGAAGATTTGTTATACGGCCTTTGTCAGGCTCTTGTAAGAAACTACCTGAGCAACCTTGCGCTTGGTAAAGAACTTTTGCCTACGGTATCCTTCCAGGGCGGTGTTGCCACAAACTCCGGCATGGTTAAAGCCTTTGAAGAAGCCCTTGGCACCAAAATTGTTGTTCCTGATAATCACCAGACAATGGGTGCGATAGGGGCTGCGCTGCTGGCAATGGAAAACCACCAGTACACCGATAACAAAACCAAGTTCAAGGGCTGGGAAGTCGGCAATATGCACTTTAATTCAATCACCAACCAGTGCACAGGGTGTTCCAACAACTGCGAGGTCATCACTATTGTGGAGGGTGAAATGCCTGCCGAGCACCCCAAAGATATCAAGGATATCAAGGGCAATATTATCGCCAGATGGGGCGGCACATGCGGCAGATGGGATATTTCATAATACAGTTTATAAAAAGGGATACCGTTTCGGTGTCCCTTTTTTACTGATAAAAATCAATTTTAAAAAATTAATATTAGGTTACAAATCAGCAAAAAAATATTATCAGGGATATTAAAACACTATGAATATTAGCGCTATACATTCAAGATTTTTTTACGACAAGGCTCCTGTGCAGAATACGGGGTATAATCCGCAACATCCTGCCATAAACAAGTTTTTGTTAAAACTCCATTCTCAACCTGCAATGGATACGGTGTCGTTTAAAAGAGCGCCTTCTTCGCAGGGCACGCCTTTTGTGCATGACCCCAGAGAACTCGACCTGCACTGCGGCTGCTGCGGAAAGCTTATGTTGAAAAATTCAGTAGTACAAAAATTTATGGATGACAAAGTGTATTTCCCCGCATATATTGCATTGGATAGGATTAAATACGAGCAAAACTTTAAGCTAAGGGAACAACCGCTTGCAATGCAAAGAGCCTATTCATTTATAAAAAATGAAGCCAACAAACACAAAGATATGAATATGGACGAACTTTTACAAACGGAAAAAGTTGCAAATTACAGACGTAATAACTCAAGAGCGCAATACAAAGCAATCGGCGAATTAAGAGACAGATGCAGAGTTGTAACGCATAATATAGATTACCTTGTTGATGAAATCGATAAACTTAACCCTGATTTTCAAAATACGGAGGCAGCAGTTTTTCAGGAACTGAAAATGCATGCAAGACTGAATCCCACAAACTCCATAAAAAATATTTTGACCAAACCTGAAATTAGGGAATACTATCTTGTAAAACTGCAGAAAAAACAGAATGCAAAACTGAAAAAAATTACCCCTCTTATTCAGCAGCTCAGCCCTCAATATGCAAGAAGAGCAAACAATGCGTTGGAACAGTCTTATCGGATTTTTAACAATGAAAGCTCTGATATTATGCATAAACGTCAGCGAGTAATAGATCTTTTTGCAAGGGCGCTTGCTCCAATGCCGTTTGAAACGTCTACGGATAGACCGGTTGCGGATTTGATTATGAAAAGACTCGAGAGTCTGCCGGATTCCAAAAATGATGCTAACGCCTTTATTGTAAAATACGGACCGAGGGGTTCCAACAAATTTGTTGAGGTTCTTGTAAAACGCTTGAGAAACACTAAAGAACACGTAAAACCGCAGCACAGAGAAGGCGACAACGGTGAAAGCGATAAGAAAAATTACATCTATCTTTGCGGAAAATGCAACCACGAAAGAAAAACCCAAAAGTATGACGAATTCATAGAAAAACATCCGCAAATGCCTCAAAATACTCAAAACCAGATTGATGAAATCTGTGATTTCATCAATCAAGGTATCCTTGATGACTATGACACCTGGCCGAACGATATCAGAGAACCTCTAGGGGAAGAATCTGAGGGATTAATAATAATCGATACGAACAAACTGAACCTTGAACAGGCTCGCAAAAATAGGGCAGAAAGGCTTGCCGCATTTGTTGAGGAACAAAAACGTGCGGTTGAAACTCCGGATACTCTTATGACAGGCCCCTACAGACGCCACGGAAAAAAGAAGTAAAAACAAATAACTGATAAAAATTGTAAAAACTTTTTTACATTATGGCAATAATTTTTATTTATCTATTTTATTAATATGTAATTGCAGTGTAAGGAAGTTTATTTTGACAAGTTTAAATGCAGACGGAAGTGCAAATAAAAACAATATTATAATGACCGCAAACGGCAAAAAGTACGAAAAACCCGGCCTGGCCAAGACGGCTCTCGGCATTGTTGCGGCAAATGTTGCTGCAGGTATGATAATGGACGGTACAGGCAAATTGGGCAATTTGTATTTCAAAAAAATAAATGCTTCTGTCACTGATGCACAACAACAGGCATATAAAAATGTTGTTGATGATGTATTAATTAAATCCGGTCTGGCTCAAAAAGGTGTAACGCTTGTCGACATAACCGAAGAAAATAAAGATACATTCAAAAAAATTGTATACGAAGATATAAGCCCGAATTTAAAACGCAGCTTGAAAGAACAGCCGTATGTAAAAGAAATTTTTGATAAAAAAGTTGAAAAAATGACTTCAATGGTTGCAAAAGGCAAACAGGCTTACCACTTTAAAAGCAATAACGTAATTACAATAAATAAAGATAAGTTATCTGTTGCCGCGTTTCATGAAATGGGACACGCTGTAAACAACTTTTCCAAATATGGCCGAATGCTGAATTCATTGAAAGGGCCGGCAAGTTCTTTAGCTTCTTTAGTCTTGTTGACAGCATTATTTAAACGCAAAAAAGCCGATGGTGAAAAGCCGGAAGGCTGGTTCGATAAAACAACAACATTTATCAAAAACAACTGCGCAACGCTGATGTTTGCTACTCAGATTCCTAAACTTCTTGATGAGGGGCTGGCCAGTATACATGGAGCCAAATTGACAAAAAATGTATTGTCGCCTGACAACTTTAAGATGCTCAAAAAATTCCAGTTCAGCGCCTGGTCAACATATTTGGCTACAGCAGTTGCACTGAGTGTAGGTACTGTTGCCGCTTCAAAAATAAGAGATTATATCGCAAAACCTGAAGAAATCAAACAATAACGTCCATTTCTTTCATTCCATATATAAACCCCCCGATTTGTTGATAAAAAACAAAAAGGGGGATTGCTTTTTATATACCTTAATTACGACTTATTTGTTGTAAGGGGTCATTGATTCTTCGTAAATTTGTTTTACTCTTTCTTTGGTTGCTTCATTCGGCGCAATACCGAGCAAACCGTCTAAAGAAGGGGTTGTAAAGCAAAGGTTTACGAGTTTGTCAACATCGCCCTCGCAGAAACCGTCATCTTTAAGCTTTTGTGTAACGCCTACTTCAAACAGCCATTTTTCAACGAGTTTTGCTGCTTTTTCAGCTTCATCCGGCGTACCGTTCAAACCGGGTGCAATCGGCTCGAGAATATCTGCAAGTGTAGCTGCTCTGTCGGGATAAATAGCTTTTACAACTGCAGGCAATAACATTGCCAAGCCCAAACCGTGTGACAATTCGGGTTTTACTGCACTCAACGGGTGCTCAAGAGCATGTGTATAATGCAGCAATCCGTTATCAAAACCTACACCGCCCAACAATGAAGCGTACAGCAGATAATATCTCGGTTCAACATCCTCAAGATTTGCAATTGCTTTAGGCAAATATTTGGCAACAAGTCTGACTGTTTCTCTGGCAAGCGTAATTGCATAAGGAGAAGCAACAGTTGAAGTTGCTGCTTCAACAACGTGGTTAACGGCGTCGATGGCGGTGTACATTGTCTGGTTTTTAGACAATTTTGTCATTAATTGCGGGTCGTCAATTGAATATGACGGATAAATGCAATCGTATGCAATAGCCGGTTTAAAGTTTTTCGAAAGAAGCGTTGCAACCGCAAATCTGTTAACCTCTGTACCTGTTCCGTGTGTAAGGTTAATTGCAACAATAGGTGCAGCTTTTTCAGGAGAAAATGTAAGTTCATAAAGTTCTTCCGCTGTTTTATCGGGATATTCGAGCAGAATTGCAACGCTCTTGCCTGTGTCAATCGGAGAACCTCCGCCTATAGCGATAACAGCCTTAGCACCGAAGGCTTTAGCTTCTGCTGTTGCTTCATTAATAGCATCGGTTGTCGGGTTAGGTGTAACTTTGGCATAGTTAATATAACCAATACCGTTATTATTAAGAGCTTTTTCCACATAATCCCAGGCGCCTGTGGATTTGTATGCGTTTCTTCCGCTTACGACAATAACCTTATCAATACCTTTGCTTTTTAAGTCTTTAGCAATATCTTCGATTTTGGAAATTGCACCGACACCAAAGTAAACATTTGTTTTTACTCTGATTTCCTTAATTTCATTAATGTTTACATCCTTTTCCCACATAATGAATTCCTTTCTTTACCTTTTCTATCCGATACTATAATACAACATTTTTTTGGTTTGCGTTAATTTTTTTTACTGACAGCCTGTATCCGTAAAATTTGTATTTATATATTTTATTTGTTAGAATACACCTGTATATATGTAACGTAACGGATAAATAACATGTCAGAGTTTGAAATGCCTAAAAAGTTTAAGAACCCTAAAAAAAACGGCCCGTTTAAACAGCTTTTTATAATGCTGTTTTCATTTATGCTGGCGGGTTTTATAGGTGTAAATATGTATTTGGCGTCGCAGCCGCCGATTCAGCATCTTGAGGATTTTAAACCCAACGTTGTAACAAAAATTTATTCCGCTGACGGAGAGGTTATTAAAACCTTCACCGCATATAAATTCGAAAAAGTTGATATAGAAAATGTTCCTGACAATATAAAAAATGCAATAATCGCAACTGAAGACAAAAATTTTTATCACCACCACGGTTATGACCCGATAGGGGTGGCCCGTTCCATGGTTGTAAACCTTATGACAGGCGACCTTAAACAGGGCGCAAGTACTATTACGCAGCAGCTTGCAAGGATTTTGTTTTTAAGCAATGAAAAAACTTTCGACAGAAAAATAAAAGAATTTATAGTTGCAGCAAGGATTGAAAAAACTATTTCAAAAGACCAGATACTTGAAATGTATCTTAATAACGTATATTTAGGCTCAGGTGCATACGGTGTTGCCGGTGCAGCCCAGATTTATTTTAACAAACCGTTAAAAGACTTGACCCTTGCTGAAGCCGCCTTGATTGCAGGACTGCCGCAGGCTCCTTCCGTTTATTCACCGTATAATAACAAAAAACTGGCAATACAAAGACGTGACCAGGTTCTTGGCAGAATGCTTAAAATGCGTTATATTACGCCGGAACAATACGAAGCGGCAAAGGAAGAAAAACTTCACCTTAACCCGAATCCGAGTGTATATTCTTTAAATCGTGCTCCGTATTTTGTTGATTACGTAATGAACGAACTTGAAGAGCTCGGCTTTGACGAAACAGAAATATCACAGGGCGGTTACAAAATAACAACGACCTTAAATTATAAAGCTCAAAAATCTGCTGAGGATACTGTTGTTAACGCGCTTGGTTCTGGAGGAAACCGGCAGGCTGCGGTATTTTCGTTCTCGCCTATTACCGGTGAAATTTATGTTTATGTAGGCGGAAAAAACTATTATAAAAGCCAGTACGACCGTGTCACTCAATCAATAAGACCTCCGGGGTCAGCTTTTAAGCCGTTTGTTTACGCTGCGGCAATTGAAAAGGGCTGGGGGCCAAATGATATGCTGGAAGACACTCCGGTTAATATAAACGGCTGGAAACCTCATAATTATAATAACAAATACAGAGGCAAACTTCCGTTATATATGGGATTAACGTTATCATCCAACGTTATGGCCGCAAGACTCATTAAAGATGTCGGTGTCCGTTCCGTAATAGGAGTTGCCCGTTCTATGGGGATTACAACGCCTCTGGAATACGATATGACAATTGCATTGGGTTCTAACGGCGTAAAACTCTACGAAATGACTATTGCTTACGGCGCACTTGCAAACGGCGGATTCAAGGTTAAACCTTACTCTGTTGAAAGGGTTGAAACTTCCAGAGGCAAAGTTATTTATCAGGCACCTAAAACAAGGGTGATGAAGGTGCTTAACCTTAACACGGCCGCTGTTGTTACTGCTATGTTAAAAACTGTTATAGAAAGAGGTACTGCGCGTGCTGCAAATATAGGTGTGCCCTCAGCAGGTAAAACAGGTACAACGGACGACAGTAAAGATGCTTCATTCTACGGATACACACCGGATGTTGTAACAGGCGTATGGGTAGGCAACGACGACAACTCCAAAATGGGCAGCGTATATGGCAGCACAATACCTGCATCTATCTGGAAATCTACCATGAAAGTTCTTGTTGAAAAATTCGGCAAGTCTGATTTTGATTATCCTGAAATTGAATTGAAAAAATACGCTTCCGTAGACCCGAAAACCATTACGGATGAAGAAGCTGCAGAAGCTGAAAAGAAAAATGAACAGTCCTCCGAGCCGAATATTGTCGGGGATGTTCTGGAGAAAGAACAGCAGACACAGCAGGCTCCAAACCCTGTATCTTTTAATAATACATTTCTAGAACCGGCCGCAAAACCGCAGCAGCCAAAACCTGAACTTAAACCTGTTGCACCGTTAAATCCGCCGGTTCCGCCTATACCAAGAATGGCTCAATAATACATTATTTAGACTTTTTGTGCTTGTAATACTCTGCTATACCTATATGAGCAAGCATAAAAAATCCTGATGCATAAGCAAGATACTTGTGCATTTTTATCTTTTTTCTGCTGCCGGCTATCCCGCTTGCTATCCCAAGTGCAGCGGAAGCATAGCCCGTATCTCGCAGCGGATGTTTCCATATTCTTTTGTTTTGAGGTTGAGATGATGTTTTTTGTGTTGTTACAGGGGGAATTTGCATAGCCGGCCTCCGTTTGTTATGCAGATATTTTATAATAACAAATAATTAAGTATTGTAAAAAAATTTCGTATTTTGACATGCAAAGTGTTATTATTTCAAAAAATTGGGTATTAATTAAATATAGACCTTAAATTTTTTGTAGTTAGTAAAATAGGAGTTTGTATGATTAGTAAAAAAATCTTAGACAAAAACAAAGCCAAGCCCGGCTTTACTCTTGCGGAAGCACTGATAGCAATGATGATAATCGGAGTTATAGCAATGCTGGTACTTCCCGGATTGAAGAAATATTCATCTAAGCACGCATTTGCAGCGCAGCTGAAAAAGGATTATATGACATTGAATACCTCGCTTGATGCTGTGTTTGCAGACGACTACGACATTGAGATTGAAGATATTGGCGGCGACAAATTCTTTACCGATAAAATGGTGCCGACCTTCAATGTTGTGTTAACCTGTGACGCCACTAACATGAAAGAATCTGAAGAAGGAAAACTCGACGGCTGTTTCGGTGCTGACATTCAGGGACTTTCAATTACACCCAACAACGCTGTTATTCTTGCTGACGGCTCTACAATAGGCAACAACAATATGGAATATATAGTTGATGTCAACGGGCCTGCTTTACCTAACGTTGTCGGTGCTGATATCTTTACATATGAATTAAAAAAAGTAAAAGGCGACAATCTTGACCCTTCTGCTTCTGATGAAGAATCGGCAGGCACTGCAGGAACACTTGCAATGTTTACTCCTATGCTCCATAGCGCACTTAATTCTGTAAACAATGCTCTTATACCTGCCGCTTATGCTTCTGTATGGACAGAAACACCAACAATGCAAGGTGATGATATTTTTCAACATCATTATGGAGATGGTATCTCCGATCACAAATCCGTCACTCATGGCGGTGGAGGTGGCGGGGGAGGTGGCGGCTCATCTAAACCCAACGGTAATGTAGGCCCCGAAGAGATAACCTGCATGCCGGGATATGACTGTGATGAAGACGGACCCGGCGGCGGATCCGGTTCATCAGGTTCGTCCGGTTCATCCGGAACTTCAGGCTCATCAGGTTCATCGGGAACTTCCGGGGGCACCTCCGGCAGTACATCTGGTTCGACTTCCGGCAGTACGTCCGGCAGCACCTCGGGCTCTACATCAGGTAGCACATCAGGCAGTTCCGGCTCATCGGGTAGTTCCGGTTCATCGGGCAGTTCCGGTTCATCAGGTAGTTCCGGTTCATCAGGTAGTTCCGGTTCATCAGGCAGTTCCGGTTCATCAGGCAGTTCCGGTTCATCGAGCAGTTCCGACAATGGCTCTGTTACGGATGACGGAACCTACACAGCCGGCTGGAGATTTGTACCGACCGGTGTGACAGTTGATGTAATGAACAGTGGCTGGAAAATTAAAGACTGGGAATAAAGATTAAAACCGGTCAATGAGATAAATTAAAAACCCGCTTATTGAATTAACAATAGCGGGTTTTTTCGAATTATTTGCAAATAAAACCGGCCGCAACTATAGACTTTATGCCGGTAGGACAGACTTTAGTCTTTATCCTGCCGTTAACACAGCACCACCTGCCTGCCAAAACACTGTCATTGGAAATCATCAGGCATTTGGGTACACATCAATCGTTTGTGTTCGGAATCTTGCCTGTGTTCTTTGTTTGCTTTGATTATTGGTAATATGCAGTATTTCTATTGTGCTATCTGATTTTGTACAACATTATATCATTGTCAATTTGTTGACCGTTGACCTGTCGGCCGGATGTAATGAAATCCAGATAAATTTCATCACTGCCGGTCGAACCGAGCACCTGCAAAGTATGAGGCTGCTTGTCGAGGTGTTCCATATTCAGCTTGTGACGGAACGGGCCGGCATAGATAGGTAAATTGGGCTGGCCTATTTCAGTACAAAGTTGTTTTGCATAATCAAACATGGCGTCGCGGATTTTGTCATTAAACTGGTACTGCCCCTTAAGCTCGATGTTGTCTAAAATTAATGCGGGCTGGCCGTCGACGTTTGCAAAGTAGCACATTGTGTTGCCGACAAAGTTGTTTCCGTCAACTACTTCTATTGCAGAGACAAGCTTGTTTTTAATATATGTCGGTGCAGAAAACTGATTGCATCCGGTGCCGACAGCCGTACAGCAAGAGCCGTGGTTGCCCAAAAACAGTGCATGGTTTATATCGTTCATATCAGTTTGCCTGATTTCAAGGTTAGATACCTTGTCGTCTTTTATTTCTCCGGCCTGACGTATCTGGGTTCTTCTGTCTTTCATAAGATGTGTGTACATTGTTGATCTGTAGTTTTCCACTGTCGGGTCGGAACTTTGTTTTGTCCAGATATCTTTGTTCATTTCTTCTTTTATGATATCCATAACTTTTTTCATCTGTGAAAATTCAATCGGCTTATCGTTGACATACAACCTCTTTACCGTTCTTGTTCCGACGCTCACACCGTCACCGTCAAAGACGGTCTCTTGAACATCCTTGAGCACAATACCCTGTTCGTTCAGTCTTGTTATTATTCCCTGCGTGTATTCAGCCGGTAAATTTGTAAACGCAATATTATTAAACTCCGCTTCCAAAGATGTTATTGCATTCTGGCGCGTTTCATCGGCTTTGGAATGAATTTGCACGGCAATATAAGAATCCTTGTCTGCCTGAGTCCATCTGTCGTAATTTATGCCGTAATTTTCCAGCACCATTTTTGTATCAACATTCTGAGGCAGTGTGTCTAAGACCTGTTTTACACTCATGTCTGGGTGTTCTTTAAGTAATGTCAAAATATCCCTAAATCCGTCTTTAAAGTCTTCATCGCCGGATAAAATTTCGCCGAGATATTTGTTGTTGACTATATTTAACTTATCAGCAAGCTGTTTGTCGTATTCAAACCCGAGAGATTCGAACACTTTTTCTTCTATAGCTTTATTCCAGGCCTGTTCGCTCTCTTTTGTAGGAGTTTGTATCAGGTCAATAAATTTTGAGATATCATCACTTCTTGACAGACTTGCAATAACTCTCAGTTTATTAATCTTAGTCTGAGGATCCAGTTTTGCGCCGGAGTTCTGGTAATCTCGGAGTTCTTTTGTTTTTGTGTTAATTTTGTTTTTTAAATCATTAAATGCCTGCGGGTCGCCTGATGCTTTTGCGGCAGGGAACTGTTTTTTTAGTGCTGTAATTTCATCCTGCAGCTGTTTAATCCTTGACTGCGAAGGCGGGGCAATTTTTTCCGTTAAAGCCTTGTAGTCCTCCGCGCTCAAATTACCTTTGATATCCATGCACTTGTTACACAATTCTTTAAGTCCTTCGAGTTTCAGGTTAAATGCGGCGGTAAATGTATCTTCACCCAGCATTTTAAGTGCATAAGAAACTTTTTGCCTGTTTCTTTCAAAGAAATTTTCAATATCCTGATTTGATAAATCCTGATTGGCTGCTTTTAGCTGGTCTTTTTTGCTTAAAGCCTCCTGAATAACCCTCCGGTATTGTTCACAGTCTGCAACGGTTTCCATTGCAGTATCATGAGAATCCATTATCATTTGTATATTATTTTCAGTGCTGCGTTTTGGCTGTGCTGAAGCAATATCGGCCAGGGCTTCTTTTACAATCTGTATATTGCCTGATTCCGTGCAATTAAGCAGAATGCTGATGTCTTTTGTTACAGCAGGATTGTTGTATAATTTTTCGTTTGATATAATCATTTGTGCAATTTGTGCTTTTTGCGGCGATTCGGAGCAGCCCAATATACTAGGCAACGAACTCATAATAGACCGGTTGTTGTATAATTTTTCATCAGACAAAATTGTCTCCGCAAGCCGGAGCTGATCCGGTGTATTTGTATAAGCCAATAAAAAGCACAAATTATTTTGCACATACGTATTGTTATAAAACTTGTCATCAGACAAAAATTTGTCTATTACCCAGATTTTACTGGGCATTGTATCAGGTTTTAAATAGTTGAGTATACTGGCAAAATCGTCCATTAATTTTGCATTCGTATACAACTTTTCATCGGACATTACTTTATCAAACAAAGCCATTTTTGCTGCTGCGTCTTCAGGGGATTTGCTCCGGGATACTATATGGGGTATTCCCTTTAAAACTGCAGGATTGTTTTGATGAAAACGTTCATCGGAGAGCAGTTTCTTCACCATTGACACCTGATTTGAATTTGAAGTAACATACATTAAATCGGTAAATAAATTTTTAATATTTTCAGCAATATTTAAGCACTTTTCATTTGAAAGCAGAAAATCTATTACATCAATTTTTCCCTTTACGCTTTGCGCAT
The DNA here is from genome assembly GCA_944322935.1 of Candidatus Gastranaerophilales bacterium. GTDB lineage: Bacteria > Cyanobacteriota > Vampirovibrionia > Gastranaerophilales > Gastranaerophilaceae > Limenecus. Next base: position 82,889 of record CALUQO010000002.1, read on the forward strand.
CAGTGCAGGATTGTAGTATAAGAACTGATTTATCCATAATTTCTTTGTTGTTGTAAATTCTTTCGTCAGACAAAAGCTTTAGTGCAAATTGCTGCTGCTCTGGTCTTTTTATATTGTAAAGCAGGTTATTCAAATTATAAATTATAACATTCGGGTTTGTATAAAGTTTTTCATCGGAAAGTATCTTGTTTAACACAACAATGTTTTCTTCGTTTAATGGTGTGTAGCGCACCTCTTCCTTGAGGCCAGGAACATTGTTTATTTTTTCTTCTACCTGTGCTTTAAGTTCACTAAACGGTAATTCGGCAGGTTTGGGCAGTACGGGGTCGCTTGTTTGAGCAGTGTTTTTTGTCTGAAACGGGTTAGCTTCTGCAGCGTTATCGGATTTTACGGCCGCAGCGTCAGAAGGTGTCGTATTTTCTGCTGCTTTAGCCATAACAAACCCTGCTAAAGCGTTTTCATCTTCGGCATTAAACACCTCCTTGCCCGTTTCATCTTTTACAGTATAGCCGTTGTCTGTTTTGCTTACTGTTAACTTTGATAATGCCCTGTTTACCTGTCCGCCTGCTATCATCATTCCAAAGTTCATTATGCCGTTTTGTTTTAATGAATCTATGAAGGATAAATCACTCGTCATCCTATCCAGCAGCACATCAGCGCTGGTTTCCGTTGCTGCGCCCATGGTTTTGCTCACAATGTTAGAGAGCATTGTCGGATTTTTGCTCAATACTTTTTCCACAGCCAACCCTAACGGACTTGATACAAAAGCACCATAGCCTCCGTACAGCATTCCGCTTTTGAATTTTTCTTTTATCTGTGCTATTGCTTCGGGCGTAAAGCCGGCCTCGCTTGTTGCCGCGTTCAATGTTGTCAACGCTGCCGGCAATGGGCCTGTTGTTACGGTCATTGCACCTTTCATCATATTCATTGAAGCTTTTTCACCGTATTTTAAAGCAGCTTTTTGTATGCCCTTTCTTGCTATTGAAGAGGAAGGCAAAAGCATAGAAGCAGCAATTGTTATGCCTATCTCAGTGTAAGCGGACTGCGTCTTTGCATTCTCTACAAAGTTTTTGGCTGTTTCTTTGTAATCTTTTGTTCCGAACACCTTCTTGCAGGCTGTTTCGTATTCCTGCTGATATTGGGAATACGTTTTATTGCCTAAGGCTTCTTTTTCTTCGGCTTCGGCTTTTTGTATCAGTTCTTCCATTATTTTTGGAAGATTTTTTTCTATTTCGCTTTTGCTTCCCATCTTGGCAGACAGATTTTTCATATATTCGTTTACAAGATTTTGGTCACCGTTACAAAATTGCAAAAGTATTTCACCAAACTTTTCATGAGAAGGGACTTCGGGCGGCTGCAAAGAAGCAGCTGCTGCGCCTCTTACATATTTTCTTGCCTGAGAGTATTCCTGCTCCTGCTGCAGTATTTTTTTTACTTCTTTAAAACCGTCTTTCAACAGCTGTGTTTTTTCGTGATAGGCTGTTACTCTTGTATAGTTTTCGGAAGCTTGTTTTAAATTTTCCACATTTGCGTGGGAGTAGGGAACTCCGTATTTGCGTTCAAATTGAGATTCGAAGGCTGCGGGTTGTGAATATGCTGCATCTTTTAATTTTTTAGCTGCTTGCATTTCTTCGCTCATCTGCTGCTGCAGGCCTATTCTGTCTTGCTGACCGGATAAGACTTTAAAACCGTTAACCACTCTGTCCGTAATATTGAACCATCCAACACTGTCATTGTAGGCTTTAAGTTCCTGATACCCCGAAGAAGCAGAATTAAATAGAAAGTCACCCAAGAATCTGTCCAATTGCTTGCGCTGCAAAGAAGAGTATTCTTTTGTGTAAGCTGAAGATGATGAAGCAGAAGAAGGAAAAGCTATTTGTAAATCGTCAATGATTGCTGGTTTAAATACATTACCCGAAAACTTCTCTTGAAGGGAAAGGGCACTAAACCCGCCGAGTTCTGCAGGAGAATAAGAGGAAATATTTGCAATAAGCTTATTAAGCTCATCGTTTGTGAGCTTTTCAAGTTCTTGTCTTTTGTTTTCAGCTTCCTGTCCTGATAAACCCAAAGACGTGATTATTTGCGATATTAACACCGGATCTGACATAGTGTTCCCTGTTTTTTTAATACACAAAATATATCGGCATTTTTTTATGTGCTCTTTAATTTTTACCGGTGTTTATTAAGATTTGTAAAAATGGATTTAATAACAGAAGCTTGCATCGCCTATATCGGAACATTTTGCGTTGTAATCACCGTATCCGCCTTTGACCTTACGTACTCTGGTATAGTTAAGTGTGTTGTAGCGAAAGGGGGTTGTGTTAATCTGGGTATAATTAGCGGATGTGTAGGGTAAGGATGCGGCAGCTTCGCGCTGTTTTTTGTTATTTGCGTACCAGGTTGATGTTGAATATGCGGAACTCGAGTACGACTTGCCGGATGAGGAAGAAGAGACATTTGTCATCTGTTTCCAATTGCCGGAATAATTGCCGTCATCATCAAACATAGAGCGTGCACAAAATGCCGGAGCCGAACAAACCGCAATAAAAATTACTATTAAAACATTGAGCGTTAAAAAAGATATTTTCATTTTTATTTTTTTATCCCCTATAATAATTATACATTATTTTATACGGAATTTAAAAATGCTTTATCTAAAAAAAGGAGATATTGAAGAATTTTCTCAAATTTATAATGACTTTATGCTGCAGCAATTTCCGCAGCCGGAACTGAAGAGTTATGATGATTTTTTGAAACTTTTAACTGATGAAAACCGCTCCTACTGTTTTTATTTGGCTAAAAATGATGATACGACGGTCGGGTATACACTCTTTTGTAAAGGTGATAATTTTATCTGGACGGACTATATAGCAGTGTTACCGCAATTTTATTCGGGTGGATTCGGCAGGAAGATTATTGATTGTTTAAAGCAAACCTTTGACAATGTAAACGGAATATACTTTGAGGTGGAAAAGCCTGATGAAACTGATATAAACACAATCAGAAGAATAAAATTTTATAATTCCTGCGCTGTGAAAAAGCTGGATTGCGAATATTATTATCCCAATATGGACGGAGCAATTCCTATGGATTTATATTTTCTGCCGGTAAAGACTGACTTTCCGGATAAAAAAGAGATTTTAAAAAATATTACGGAGATTTTTGCTAAATTACATTTTATGTGCCCGCAAACAGCAGAAATACTTAGTAAAATCAGCTGATTTTTTCTTTTAGCTTTTGTTGGGGGATTTCAAAAATTCTTGGAATTTTAAAGCCGAATATACAGTTGTTATTCATATCGCTGCTTGCATAAATCTCGCCGTTGTGTGATTTTATAATCTTTTTGGAAAGATACAGTCCAAGCCCCGTGCTTGCTTTGTTAAACTTTGCATTTTCATTAGTTTTGTATTTTTCAAATATTTCTTTAATTTTTTCATCGGAGATATGATAACCTTTGTTTGTTACATTGAATATAATGCAGTTATCTTGCTCTTGCATATTTACAACTATGTCTGTTTTTTCAAATCCGTATGTAATTGCATTGCTTAACAGATTCATAACAGCCCTTTTTATTTGCAGTTTATCTGCCTGTATATCTTCATCTAACAAATTTGAAAGTATAATAATATTTTGTTGCTTTGTTATAGCAAGATTTGCTATTTCTTTTGCCGTAAAATGTACAAGCTGATAGAAGTTAAAAACGGTGATATTGGTTGTGTCTGGCTCTTCTTCAAATCTGTAAGCGGAAAGTATCGTGGATATCATATTCTTCATGTAAATATTGGAATTTTTGCTAAGTTCAATCATTTCTTTTTGTTCTTGATTCAATTCGCCCAAGCTTCCGTCAAGCAAAATATTCATTGCACCGAGTTGTGCATTTGTCGGCGTTTTAAGGTCGTGAGTTATTGTGGATACAAGATTTCTTTTTTGTGCTTCCAGTGCTTTTTCATTATCTATATTTTTTATCATAACTATTATTCCGACCACATTATTTTTGTGGTCTAAAATAGGTGTCTTTCCTATTTGATACCAGCTTTTGGATTCGCTAAAAAAGTTCAGTTGTTTTTCGCTGACGATGTTTTCTTTAGTTGCTAAAATTTGATTATCCTCTTGTTTTATCTCGTCATATAAGTTACTGAAATATTTTTCGATAAAATTTATTCCAATGAGCTTGTTTTGTGACATACCGATTTTGTTTTCCAGATGTTTATTACAAAATATAAGTTTACCTTCGCAGTCCTTCATATAAACAATATAAGGCATATTGTTTAATATGCTTTCAAGTTGAGCATTTTGTATAAACAGTTTTTCCTTCAACGTTTCGAACTGGGTTGTATCTCTTAATATGCCAATGACTCCTGTTATATGCGATTTATCGGTTACAGGAGCCAGCAGTGTTTCGTATATTTTATTTTCGCCGTTAGGTTGGTTTTTTTCAATTTTATATGATACAATTCTGCCCGATTCCAGAACCTGCCTGTCATAATATCTTATTATTTTTGCTGTTTTTGGGGGATAAAAATCGTAATCGGTTTTGTTAAAAATACTTTCTTTTTTGTCCAGATTAAGCATTGCTCTCATAATGGGATTACAATCTTTATAACGCAGATTTGAGTCTTTTCGATAAACAAGATCAGGGCAATTTAAAAACAAATTATTAAGCAAATCCGCCTGATTTTTATATTTGACGGATAGTTTTGTATACAGATATTTCTTTTCTATCCAGGATTGTACCAAAAATAACAGTAATATGAAAAAAGAGGCATCTCTGAAAGTAAGAGCTGTATTTGGTTCAGCCAATGTCCATATTATAAACAACAAAAAAATGGTATAAAACATCATTTTTCTGTGTAATTTTTTACTTAACACTAAAAACTCCTAATCTACAATTTTGGAACGAACAGCTTTAACTGCTGCCTCAACACGGTCGGTTACGGATAATTTCGACAGTATATTTCCGACGTGCGCTTTTGCCGTATGGGTACTTATGCACATATCATTTGCTATTTCGGTATTTGTTTTTCCGTCAACAATCTTTTTTAAAACTTCAACTTCTCTGTCCGTAAGGTTTGTATCGCGGGCAATGTTGCAGTATAAATTATCAAAATCCGTTGAGATAGGTTTGGGTGCGCTTTGTCTGGTTGCTTCGGAAACTTTGGGGTGAATCCACATTACACCTTTGTGTACACTTCTTATTATATTTTGTATTTCTGCTCCGTCTATATCCTTTAAGCAATAAGCATTGGCCCCGCAAGCCAATGCCGCAACTACTTCATCAGTTTGTTCATGAGAGGTTAATATAATTATTTTTGTCGACGGGTATTTGTCTTTCAATATTTTGGTCGCACATAGTCCGTTCATGCCGGGCAAGCCCAAATCCATTATCACAACGTCAGATTGTTTATTTTTAAAAACGTCAAAAAATTCTTCTGCAGTTTCAAAATCACCGATTATATCTATATCTTCAGCTTTATTGACCATTAGCTTTATGGATTTTCTTATTAAATGATAATCCTCAACAAGATAAACAGAAATTTTTTCCTTTTGTATCAATTTATTTTTGCTCCTTTTCTCTGCCGTTCAGCGGCCGTAAAAATTTATATTTTGATAATTGTGTATTATCTACACTTATTATCCCAATTTTTAAGTTTGTAGTATTACATATTTGTAACAATTTTCCAACTTTGGAGCTATTGACAGTTTAAAAAAGATGATTACACTGGTTATAGAGATTTTAATTAATTTTTCTTTTAAACTATAAAAATCTTAATAAATTAATTAAAATGTCTGTGGAAGAATAAAGGAGATTTTACATGAAAAAGACGCTTATTACATCAGTAATGCTTGCGGCTGCACTTTTTGCCTTTAGCGCAGTAAATGCAACACCGGCAAAAGCTGTTTGTCCCGCTAAACAAGATTGTGCACAAGAAAAACAAATGCCTTTGCATCATCCCGAACCCTGCATGAAACCAATGCCGCCTGAAGAACATGCAAAATTAATGGAAGCTAAAAAGGCAGAATTTGAAGAAAGATTAAAACTTACTGCAGAACAAAAGGCTAAAATTGAAGAGTTAAAAGCTTCAGAACAAAAATCATTAAAATCATGCCGGGCTAAAATTGAAAAAGAAAAAGCAAAACTTGATAAACTGATTGCTCAAGAATTAGAAGTTAAAAAACAAAACTTTGAAAAGTTTGAAGCTATCTTAACAGAAGACCAAAAAGCAGAAATAAAAAAAATGCATGAAGAAATGATGGCTGAAAAAGCAAAATTTGTTCCTTGCTCTTGTGATTGCGGCTGCCCTGAGTGCGCAAAACACCATGAAGAAGCAAAAGCAGGACACCACGGCCCGCAAGGCCCTGAATTCGGCCCTGGCCCCAAAGGCCCGCACCACGGCCCTGCGTTAAAAAATCCCGAAACTCCGCAGGACGTTGAACCTGCACCGGCAGAAGAAGCTTCCGCACCTGTTGCTTCCGAAGCTGAAACACCTGCTGCACCTGCCGCAAATGAAGCAAAATAGACTTTCCCTTAAAATATTTAGAAGTCAAAAAAGTGGTAACGAAATAAAACGTTACCACTTTTTAAATATGAAAAATACCGCAAGTATTATAAACAAAAAGCCTACAATATAATTCCATTTCAGATTTTCTTTCAAATAAAAAACGGAAAAGAAACAAAAAACAACAAGAGTTATAACCTCCTGTATAGTTTTAAGGTGTGCTGCGTCGTAATATTCATGCCCGATTCTGTTAGCCGGAACCTGAAAACAGTATTCAAAAAACGCAATGCCCCAGCTTATCAAAATAACCGCCCACAGTGCAGTATTTTTGTATTTTAAATGCCCGTACCAAGCAAAGGTCATAAATACGTTTGATATTGTCAATAAAATTATCGGTGCAAATTGTCTTATTATCATAAAATAATACTAACAAAAAATTAAAAAATATTTTATAATTAATTTGTTAAAGTTTTTATTAAGGAGTTGTTATGAAAGATATCAGAGAAATCAAAGATTACCAGATTGTGCTTCTGGGGCTGTTAATAGCGCTCGGTGCAATTATTTCCACTTATATTTTATCAAATGCCGTTGTTTCCTATCAAAAAATGAATACACAAACCCTGACCGTAACAGGCTCCGCCAGTCAGGAGATAAAATCCGACCTTGCCGTATGGAATTTAACCTACGAGGTCAGAAGCAAGGATTTAAAAGATGGTTACGCAAAAGTAAACGCAGACAAAAAGCAAATTACGGACTTTCTTAACGCAAAAGGCGTTGCGGCCGAAGCATACAAGTTTACACCGATTTCTTCTTATCCCGTTTACAAAAGAATGCCTAACGGATATGATTCCAACGAAATTGACGGCTATAGATTATCGCAGAATCTTGAAGTTACGTTAAACGATGTTGATAAACTTACACAGCTGTCTGAAAACACATCACAGCTTGTTAACAAAAATATTGAAGTATCTTCAAACAGGGTGGATTATTACGTATCAAACCTTGACGAACTTAAAATAAAAATGCTTGCTCAGGCAACAAAAGATGCAAAAGAAAGAGCAAAAAGCATGGTGGAAAGCACCGGCGGACACATTGGCGTAATGAATGAAGCAAGAATGGGCGTGTTCCAGATTGTTGCCAAAAACTCTACGGACGTATCAGACTACGGCATTTATAACACAAGCGCAAAAGACAAAAAAATCAATGCGGTTGTTAACGCAACCTTTACAATAAAATAAAGAGAAAACATATGAAAACAATAAAAAATGTGCTTATATGCGGGCTTGGGGCAATCGGCAGCATATATGCGGTAAATCTGTACGAAGACAAAAACGTAAATTTAAAAGTACTTGTTGACGAAACACGTTTCGAGCGTTACAAAAAAGAACCTCTGTTGTTCAATGGAAAAGAATACTTTTTTGACTACGTTACGCCGAAGTACAGCTTGACTGCTGATTTAATAATAATTGCAACAAAAAGCACCTCCCTTGACTGGGTTATAAAAGCAATATCTGGTTTTGTAGGCAAAGATACTATAATTCTGTCGCTGTTAAACGGCTTGTGCAGCGAAGAAATGCTTGCCGAAAGCTTCGGTGCCGACAATGTGCTCTACTCCTATTACATCGGGCACACAAGTACACGAATAGGACGAAATGTCACCCACGACGGAGTATACACAACTGTTTACGGCGAAAAAGACAACACTGTGTATTCACCAAACGTTTGTGCAGTTAAAAACTTTTTTGACCTCACCGGCATACACTATAAAATCCCTGAGGATATGGAATATTCAAGGTGGTGGAAATTCCTTGTAAATGTGGGGTACAATCAGGCGTCTGCAGTGCTTGAAGCGCCTTATAAGGTATTTCAAAACTCGCAAAGAGCCAATAATATTGCGCTGCATCTTATGCAGGAAGCCGTTGAGGTCGCAAAAGCTTCCGGCGTAAAAAATACTGAAAAACTTATACCCGAGGTTCTTGAAATACTAAAGACAATGATACCCGAAGCCAAAACCTCACTTTTGCAGGATATTGAAGCTCACAGAAAAACTGAGGTTGATATCTTTGGCGGATATGTAAGCACACTCGGCAAAAAATATAATATAAAAACCCCTTACAATGATATCATTGTTGAAATTATAAAAGCAATAGAAGAAAGATAGCAAAAAAAATTATGTTCGCACTTAAATAGATATGAACATAACAAATACGCCGATACATATATATGCCCCAAATATCACACGCACGTCAAACGGACAAAAGTTTGCGCCTGTCTTTAAAAGAAGCCTTAACAAAGATATCTTTGAAAGGACATCAGACAAGGTTTTGCAAACAAAATACGGTACCGTTCATTACCACAACGGAAAATTTGTTTATCTGGAATTTAACAAATCCAAAAACCTGAAAGATACACTAAAGGCAATTAAATATGTACAAAACAAATATGACCTGCTTTCATACGGTATTTCAAGATATGAACACACATACAAAGACTTTGAAAAAGCATTCGGCGATAAATTTAAGGATATGAAATTTGTTCGCTATTTAGGCGCGGGCAACAGTGCAATGGCTATTGAAAATGAAGAGGGTAAGGTTTTAAAACTGTCCGCCCTGAATCAATTTGCACTTGACAGAAAACCCGAAAAATTCGATGCACGTGTTTATGAATCCGGAACAACAGATTCCGGCTATCACTATTACCTGCAGGAAAAATGTGATATAACAAAAATAAAAAAAGATGATATTGGCAAAATTTCAAAAATGATTGAGGACGCGGGATATACGCCGTTTGATATGTCGGAAGACCAAATAGGGATAGCTAATGACGGAAAAGTTTACCTAATAGACCCTGAATGTGCCAAGGATGACAAAGCGCTGGAAGAAATGCGGGAAAGATGCCTGAAATGGGCATTGGAACACGGTTTGGATTACGATTTTTTATAAAAACAAAGGTACGCCCCGTTTATGTTGACGCACCTTTGTTTTTTAGTTATGCAGTTATGCGTACAGATTGTTTAATCTGATTGCTGCATCTTCTTTGGTTTCGGATATTAAAGCATTTTTTTCCATATCTTTGGCAATCTCATAAGCTGCCAGCAGTTGTGTTTCTATCCCTGATTTTGCTTTTAAATTCGGAACATCATCGGGTTCATAGAAAATGCTGTAGACGGTTTGATTATCTTTGTCTTTAGGAAATGGTTTTATAGGATAATCAACCCTGGTAAGATATTTGCCGTTTTCTTCAACTTTTGGAGCTTCGTCTAAAACATTGATAACCTTTGCATATTTTGGGTCATGAAGAAAAACATTGTATCCGTCATACTCAACCTCTGTTTTTATTGTCTGCAAAGGTTTGACATATTTTTTTGTAAAATCATCCTCGGCAATTTTAGGGTCACTGTAGCCATAAAATTTCTTAGCCAGAGCTTGTCCACCGTATCCTTTCAAACGAAAAGCACCAAAACTGGGGGTAGCCTGAATACCATTAGTACGCATATATACTCCTTTCTTCTTACAATTTAATTATACAACTTTAAATTTTTTATCAACTAAAATATTAAACTAAATTTACATATGTAATAAATGCAAATATCTAATCCCTGAGCGCGCAAATCATGTTAAAAATAAAACATAAAACTTATTGTCGTTGAATATGCGGCTTTTTTTTATGAAAAATGTTTGTTTTTTTTGAGGTTAGTTTTGTAAAAAAGATACCAAAAAAGGAGAATATTTCTATTCTCCTTTTTTGTAAGTTGTTTGTATTAATTAGAATACAATTTTCAACTCTTCGTTAGGATTCAAGCTTGAATCGTTAGAGTAAGCAGGTACAATTAAGTATCTTACTTCGTCCGTAAATTCATAAATTACACCGAAGGTGCCGCTTACAATCAATTTACAAAGATCATAAGTACCGATACCAAGTGTAGCTATTGATTTACCAACGTTAACAACACCTGCACCGGGATGAAGAGTGAATGTGTCAACAAAAGCAGTTGACAATTCGTCGCCGAATTCTTCAAGGCTGTTGCCTGCAACATCTACGCCTGAACCGACTGTTCTTACTGCAACACCAACTACTCTACCGGCTGCGCTGAACGGTGCGCCAAGTAATCTTGCTAAAATGTTAGGATTTTTTAAAGCAGCAACCTGTGCTTGTGAAATTTCTTTCGGGAACTCAGCACATTTGTCGCCGTCTTTAATTTTAACGAACTTAACTTTTATGTAACCGGGGTTTTTAATACCTGGTCTTACAACTTGAACAACTTCGCCTTTTACTTTAGAACCGGCTGCGAAAGTTTGGCCGTTAATAGTAACATCGGCAGTTGTTTTAGCTGTAAATCTGTCACCTGCATTAGATGTTCTGGCAGAAAGTCTGTCCAAAATTTTTACATTCAGAACTACAGGGTTGTAATTTTTGATTGCATCAGGTGCATTTTTGTCTTTTGCTATAGAATTTTTACCTGTCCAGTTTTCTTTCAATGAGCAAATGAGATATGCAACCTGTTCTTTTGAAAGATATTCGTCAGAGTTTACTCTGTCAGGGTTAGGAATATCATTCAACAAATCAGAGGCAACAACTTCTTTTGTAGGCGCAATTGCCCAGCGAGGAATGTTGTTGATATCTTTATCGTTAAATTTAGGAACAATTAAGCTTCTGTCTGTAGCAACATCAATGAGTTGTGCTATAGTAGCAAAAACTTCGGCTTTGGTAACAGGTTGGTCGGGTCTGAATTTTTTATCAGGATAACCAATCATAACACCGCCGTTTAATGCGCCGTAAATCCAATCTTTAGCCCAGTAGTCAGACGGAATGTCTTTGTACTGCTTAGATACGGATTTGTTGTTCAGACCGAATTCTTCAGCAAGAATAACTGCGAGTTCCGAACGCAAAACAGGCATTTTAGCGTTAAAGTTAGATGCATTTTGTTTCTTTTCAAGAAGATTCATCAATGCTTCCACTCTTGAGCCGATAACAACATTTTCTTTGTTTGTTATGCCCATGTGATTTTTCTTTTTGTAAACTTTTCCGCCTACAATGTAGGTTTCCTTAGCAGTATTCAACTGCTGAGCCTGAGAGCCGAACATTGTCGGATGTGCATAAGCTTCCATTTTGTTGGCCGGTTTGTTTTTGTCGCATTGTTTGTCGCAATCTTTAGCCATTGCGCAAGAAGCAGTAACTAAAACCACCAGTGTAGAAGCAAGCAAGATTTTGAATTTTTTCATAGACTTCTCCTAACTATTCTCATTTTCCTTTTACAGAAAACCACACTATATTATCCATATTTCAATCAATATCGTCAAGCCCTAAAGTGTATTTTTTATCACTGATTTTAGAATTTTGTACAAAACTTTGCATAATTAAGCTAAATTATTGTATCAAAGAGGAGAAAATAATGTATACGGTTGATTGTTCGATAAAAGAAGTAGATAAACTAAATATCTTTAAACTAAACAGCTGGTTTAACATCCTTGGAGTGCTGCATTCTATAAAAAATTACGAAAAAAATTTTTATTCAACAAATGCCAATTATACAAAAAACAGTGTATATCCAGTAACTGACGCGCTTAAAAACAGTGTTGCCCCCAAAACCATTTTAACTAAAGATAAAATACAAATAGATATATGGGATATAAATCCTTTCAAATGCAAAAAATACATTATATTTTGCGAAGGGATAAGCAGCGAAAAGAGCAACCCGCTGCAGCAAAAAGCCTATCAAAGGTTTGTTTATTCAGGCTGGGGCGTAATTGCCTTTGATTATCGCGGCAAAGGTAAAAGCAGCGGAGTTTTTTCTCAACGCGGTGCAAAAGAAGACCTTAGAACGGTTTTTAAATATTTGATTGACAGGGGAATATCTCCTTCTGACATCGGCATAATAGGCCATTCCATGGGTAGTGCTGTTGCCATGGATTTTTGCTCTCAACAAAAAACAGCCTTTACTATTCTCATAAACCCGTTTTCCAAAGCTGCGGATATGGCCAAAAATATAGCTCAAAAAGCCAGCATGCCCGACTTTATAAGAACTGTTATCAAATGCTTGCCTTCATTTTTAATTCCGATTCAAAACAAATTTAACAATGAAAAAGCAATAAAAAAGATAAAATCTCCTGTTTATATTATACATACAAAGGATGACACTGTTATCCCTGTAGAGCTGGCCAGAAAACTTTTTTCAATAAAAAAAGGCAAAAATATATTTTATACAGAGCTGGAAGGCTGCGAGCATGATTTAAACGATGAAAAAATAAATTTCTGCCTGAAGTTTATGGAAAATTATTTGTAAATAAGTTTAAAGAAACGGAATAACTAATTGTGTTTTTCCGGCTTTAAAATTTGTATATTTCTGGTTTCGGAAAAATCATAACGTGCAGCTTTAATTTTTTCTCTTGTTTCTTCATCAAGACTGTGACCGTTAACTAATCTGTCCACAAATCCGTTGTTTAACTTCACTGCTTTTGGCAGAGCACCTATGTCATCTAAAATATCTTTTATTTGTACAAAATCATAAGAATAAGACTGCTTTGACTGATATACAAGAGTTTCACCGGTCATGGATTCAACTGGTTTGCCGCCTTCGTCAAAATACAGTTTAAAAATGGATTTTAAATCCTGAAGCTCGGATTGCATTGTCTGCACAGCCTGTTGTATCCGCAAATAACGTTCAAAAAGATATTCGATATTGCCGATTTGTTTCATCTGCCAGTCGTATTTTTTTTCATAGAGCTTTTTTAGTTTCGGATAAGCCTTTGCAAGTCCTATTGTGTCAGCCATTGCACGGTGCCTTGTGTCAAACTCCACACCGAATTTGTTCATAAGATTTTCAAGCCCGTGAGATTCAAACTCCGGATAGACTTCTTTAAACAAAAATTGTGAGTCTATTCTCTGGTTTTCAATCGGCTTGCCGTACAGCCTTTTTGATGCCTCGTTGATAAAGTTGTAATCAAATATGGCGTTGTGGGCAACTATAGGATAGTCGCCGATAAATTCCAGAATTTTGGGCATGACTTCTTCTTCTGTAGGCTGGTCAGCGACCATTTCTTCCGTAATACCGTGCACTGCCATACTGGACTTTCTTATATGCTGCTGCGGGTTAATTAAAGTTTCGTAACTGTCTTTTATCACGCCGTTTTCAAGTCTTACAGCCGCAAACTCAATTATTCTTTCTTTTTTATAATCCAGACCCGTTGTTTCAACGTCAAGGACTATTTCTATACATTTTTTTCTTGGCATTCAAATCTCCCTCATTTCTATATTAACACAAACCTGTATACAGTCATCTAATTTAAAAAATTTATGCGTTAATACAAAATAACAATGTCTTTAAAAAGCAGCAATAACTTGCAATACAGGGGGTAAACACGCACAGGACTTGACTTTTTATCTTTATGAAGTAATATAAACAGGAAACAGGTTGTTTAATCTCTTGTGAAAGTCAAAGCAATCGGATTAAATAATGTGTTTTACGGGGGAGGCTCCCTGTTATTTCAGAGAGAGTTGTAATATATATAAATATTGCCGCCCGACTGATTACGAGTCTTTATATAAGCACTCCCCGTTTCGATTTACAAAACAGAGGATTAAAATTTGATTAGAAAGTTACTAACACTAACCTTACTACTCATCTCCTGCATTTTAGCAAATCCGCAATACTCACAAGCAGCAACATCAAAAGCCACAGTCAAAGACTACATAGTAAAACATTCTTTGGAGATGGGTGTCGATCCGGCTATCGGCTTGAGTATTGCAAAAATGGAATCAGGCTTTGTTCATGAAAAAAGAAGCTCCTTTGGAGCAGTGGGCGTTTTTCAATTAATGCCTTCAACAGCAAGAAGAATGGGGTATAACCCTTACCAGCTAAGCGATAACATCAGAGGCGGTTTGATGTATTACAAAATGATGTATCAAAAATTCGGCTCGATGGAACTTGCGCTTGCTGCTTACAACGCAGGCCCGGGTAACGTAAGCAAATACAAAGGGGTTCCGCCGTTTGCCGAAACAAAAAGATTCGTCAGCGGCATTATGAGTGAATACAATTCGCAAAAAATTAACCCTGACCCCGCCATTTTGAAATACAAACAAAACGGTGTGTACAAAGGGCCGTTAATTATTGACAGAGAAGCAAACGTTTTGAGAAAAAATACTCTCGACAGTTTGCCGATAGTGACATTAACAGGTGCTATCTAAAAGATAAATTTTTCGCTAAAAAGCATTTTGTAATTTTTTTGATAAATCTTTACAAAATGCTTTTTTTTATTTTAAAATATAAATATGGTTATAAACGAGCTGAGGACGTATGTTCAAAGAGACGAAAACACACGAGGTCACTACCGACGTAGTTATTTTTACGATTAAAGACGACAAACTCAAAGTATTGCTTGTAAGACGTGCAAACGAACCTTTTAAAGGCAAATGGGCACTGCCGGGCGGCTATATCCGTATATCTGAAACAATAGACGAAGCGGCCTTGCGTATTTTGAAAGAAAAAACTAACGTTCAAAATATCTATCTTGAACAGCTCTATACCTTCGGTGACCCGTTGCGACACCCTGCAGCGCGTGTTATTACCTGTGCGTATTTTGCACTTATACGCTCCGATGACATTGTACTTTCCTTTGAAGAAAATACGGAAATTACAGAGGTTAAGTGGCATCCTGTCAATAACTTGCCTGCACTGGCTTTTGACCATAAAGAAATTATTGAATATTCTCTTAAGAGAACAAGAGAACGTCTTGAGTTCTGCCCGATTGCTTTCCAGCTGCTGCCGCAGAAGTTTACGCTGACAGAACTTCAAAAAGCTTACGAAATGATTCTTATGAAAAAGCTGGATAAACGCAATTTCAGAAAAAAATTCCTCTCACTTTCAATATTAAAAGAGCTGGATGAATACACAAAATCAGGCTCAAAACGCCCTGCAAGGCTGTATTCTTTTGATAAAATTACTCTTGATTCAAAAAGAGGACACTTCTTTTCATAAATCAACACAATAATGTATTGCGTAGTGTTATGGATACCAATAAATGCGTGTTGGTATGTCCGATTGGCTATATTAAGTGTTCACGTTCTATAATTTCCATAACCTTTTGCGGCTTTATTGAAGACATGCAAGGAGTGAATTTTTCTCCGTCAGCAAGTAATTTGCACTTTCTTTTTCCACAGAATCTGCAGGAAATTTCCGGTTCTATAAAAAATCCGTTTTTACTGTATGCCGAGCTTGAGCGCGGATGAGTAGACCCCATAAGGGCTATTGTTTTTGCCCCGACCGCATCTGCCAGATGTAACGGACCGGAATCACCGGAAATAAATAAGTCACAAAGTGATATCAAAGCTGCAGTTTCTTTTAATGTCAGCTTGCCCGAATATATATGTGAGTTTTTTATTTGACCGTATTGGCTGTGATTTTGCGCTTCAGTAGGTGAGCCTATTACCAAAATGGTTGCATTGTATTTTTTTACGAGTTCATTACCCAGTTGTGTCCAGTAATCATCAACCCAAATGCGTCCTTGTCTCTGTAAGTCATTATCACCGCCGGGGCTAAATATGATTACCGGATGTTTCATGTCAGAGAGCTCTTTTTGAAATCTGTTTTGTATATCCCTGTCAACTCCAAGGTTAATAAATTCGGGTTTTTTAAGCTCTCCAAAAGCATCACATGCAGTGTTGTAAAATGCGTCAGCAGCATGAACTCTTTGGGCATTCCTTTTTATTAATTGTTTTGGTGCTGCGGTTTTTATTAATATCATATTTCTTATTGAGTTAGTCAGATTAATTATATAATCATACTTCTCTTTCCGAAGCTCAAGCCCTTTTTTTATCAAATAAAAGATATTATCTTTTTGGTTCATGTCAACGGGGATAATTTTATCCAGATATTCATTATTTTCCAGCAGCGGACATATATTTTCAGCGGTTATAAAATGTATAACATGCTGCGGATATGTGGTTTTTATTGCTTGAGCAATAATTGTTGAGTGCACAACATCTCCAATTGCCCCGAGTCTCATTATCAATACTTTTTTTGTAGTGTTATTTTGCATTTGAATTCAGTTACATAATCTTAACTAATTAATGATAGCATAAACTTTTTTTATATTACGCAATTTTTTCAACAAATAATACTTTATATATATAACACGGGGTATACTATGGCTGACGACCAAAAAGATTCAAAAAATCAACAAACAAATATTAGCCAACCGAGTAACGGCGATAATTTCAAGATGTTTTTCAGGGTTATGTCCGACAATAACGGCGATGACATGCTCCTTGACGCTGCAATGGATTCGTATTCTTCAGAGTTAAGCCTGCTCGAACGCCGAGGGCAGGATATTCTCGAGACAATAGGCGACGGAGCAAAAAGACTTTTCAGCAAGAAAAAAGCAGCAGCCCCGGATTACTTAAATCCGACGGGAGCTGTTCCGACGACATCGGCCGAACAGTTGGAACACCAAATAAAAAGAAAATCAAGCAGTGCGGCTGATGCTGTTTTTCGACCGGAAAGCCCTTCCGTTGAAAAGAAATCCACTTTTTTAAAAGATGTAAATTATGATGTTTCAGTCGATAAATTTTCAGCAATGAAAGAGATTACTCCTACATTTCAGGCGGGTACGGTTGTTGATTATTTTGACAAATCCGTCGGTTTGAGGTGTCAAAACTCTACAAATGGCGGTCATACCGTTTTGAAAGGAGAAATTGAATACGAGCCCTTTGACAATACTGTGAAAATCTCTTCCAGCTATAATATGCCTAAAAGCTACATAGACGGACGTGTTTACCTGAATAAAGACAATCCCGGTGTATCAGCTGGATACACAAAACAAATTAGCGATAAAGCCTGTTTTCGGGCAAACGCATCATGGTTCAAAAGTGATGCAGCCTTTGAAGTCAGCTACAAAGCAAAATTAAAAGATGCCTCTTATTTTTCTGTAGGTGCATACGGTTCAACCTATCACAACGAAATCGGTGTGCGTATGCAATGGAATTTCCACGGATTTTGATTTTTTATTTTATCGAAAAACGCAAAGGAAAAATCTGCTTTTCTGATTTTAGATTAGTTACGGGGTGTTGATTTTTTGTAAAATACAACTCCGTCTTTATCAATGCTGTTTTTTATATTTTCCTGAGTTAAAGAATTATAGTCAATCACATCAAACTTGTATGGTGTAGGCAAATCATCAAGCTCACCCGATATGCGGTAAAAATTTTCATTATTGTCGGAAACAATTGCAAAATCAATATCGGAACCGTTATGATAAGTGCCCTTTGCTCGTGAACCGTATATAATGACCTTTTCTATTTCCGGTTTATTTTTAAAATACTCTAAAAGATCATCTAATGTTCTTTGAGGCAAACCAAAATTATTCATTGAAATCCTTTATTTGCTCTTTAAATCTGCATAGCTCATCATAGTACAGAGTGCTTATATTTTCCAAAATTTTGCTTACTTTGTCCATATTATATTCGTGAGAACTTGCATTTTTGTCATTAGCCATATCTATCCATACCTGACCGTTTTTAATAATATTTGCGGCAAAAGCTGATTTTATTACGTCTTTAGGGGTGTAAACCTCAATCGACTTAACCGCCAGATAATCTTTTAAAACTTTCCAGCCCAGCTCAAATATAATTTCAAAACTTTGGGTTAAAGCCAGTTTATTGCTGTCGTTTTGTTTGTCAGTAACAAAGTTGTTGCGCATTGTGGTAAACAATTCAAAAGCTTTGTTAAAATTTTCTATTCTTTCTTCTAATCGGGACATCAATTTTTCCTTTTTACTTATAATATCAAAAAATCCCTAAATATTTAACCTTCATTTTATTGGCAAAAAATTTTTTTACGTGTTTTTATCCAATTACAAAAATAAATTCAGGTGGAAAATATGAACATAAACAAACTCTCGTTTTTTAATTACACAACAAATAACAATACTGCATCAAAAAGTGAAACCTCTGTTAATTTTAAAGGTAAAAGGAATAAAACCGTAACACCTCCTGTTTATAAAGACAGAATATATCCTGCCGGTGATTTGTTTTTAATGGCGAAAAAAGATGTAAAAAAGCCGGAACTTATTATTGATGAATTCTATGCAAGTGAAAACAGCAGGATGTTAAAAAATCCTCTTGGGGTATCTTTATCTCGCTTTTCACCAAAAGATAAGTATGAAATTTTGCAGTATGCAGAAGATATAAAACTTCACCGAAGCGGCTTTTCAAAAATTATCAATGCAAAAAATGACGATAAAACATACAGATTTGCAACCGGAGAAGCTTTAACTCTGTTTTTTGACGCCGGAGATAAAATAGAAAAATATCCGGATGAATTTAAAAGAATTCTTAATGAAAAAGATTCTGATGGAAATCCAAGGTTTAACAGCAAAGATTGTTCTTTATTGATGCAATACATTGCACTTTCAAAACTGTATCCTCAAGCTTACAGCGCAGTCTTGGCAATGAAGAATTTGAGAGCAGAAGATGTAATAAATATAATGTTAAATGACGGAGAAATTATCGAAGAAAATCCGGAATTATTGGACGGTGTAAAACAACTTTTAACCCAAAAAGAAAACGCAAATAACAACACAAAACAATTGAACAGTATATTAAAAAAACTTTATATACAAAAAAGAACAAAAATAGCAGAGGAAAAAGCGCAAGAAAGAGCAAAAGAAGAAGCACTGCTTCTTGAAAAGAGACAGAAACAGAAAGAAGAATTGGCACGAATTGAAGAGGAACGCAGAATAAAAAATGAAGCTGCAGCTAAAATAAGAGCAGAAAAGCGTGCAATAAAAAATGCAGAAGAAAAGAAAATAAAAGAAG
Source organism: Candidatus Gastranaerophilales bacterium (assembly GCA_944322935.1). Lineage (GTDB taxonomy): Bacteria > Cyanobacteriota > Vampirovibrionia > Gastranaerophilales > Gastranaerophilaceae > Limenecus. Next base: position 102,196 of record CALUQO010000002.1, read on the forward strand.
CAAAAATGCAAGAATGGAATCAAAAAGTAGGATGGATACCGCCCGAACAGCTTTTTGACAAAGTAAATACGGCTGTAAACAACAAAACTCCGTTAATACTTGAAACCGGAGAGGTATTGCCTGATGAAACAAGAGATAAAATTGCATACTATATAAACAGAAGCGCAGGTAAATCCCAAAAAATAATAAATGCAAGATACAAAAACCTGCAGCCGATATTTAACGAAAAAGATTGCTGTGAAATTCTAAGCGACTTTGATTCTTATTTCTATCCTCAGTATATGTCTTCGCTAAAAAGCGTACGTCGTGACGGAACCCCTGTTTTCAGCGCCGAACAGTGTAAAGAATTGCTCAAGTTAAAACAGAATTACAGAGATGAAGTTATAAACAGCTACCTATTGAGCACATACCGCAATTTTTCAGCAGAAGATATTGTGGATATAATGAAAAACTCTGATGTGACAATAAGATATGATTCGCCTTTCAGAAACTTAATCATTCAAAAAAATGAAAGCGGGCAATACAGATACTCCGTAAGAGAGTGTATTGAATTGTCCAGAAAACAATTAGAAGAAAACAAGTGATAATTATTAGCTTTAATATTGTTCAGCAGGAATATCAATGACATCTCCGTCTATAATAAATCTAAGAACTTCTTCACCTGTTTTCAGTGTGCATTGCATACAACTAAGACCGTTTTGGGATTGAAGATTTTTTATGCTGATATAAGAACGTTTTGCTGCAATATCATCAGGATTAAGCTTGAAAATAGCTTTAAAATCCTCTGCAGCACCGTCCAAATCTCCGATATTTGCTCTCAAATTTCCTCTGCGTCCGTAAGCTTCAATTTTCGGCTCCCCTTCTAGCACAGTCGTTAAATCATCAATAGCACCTTGAAAATCTTGCATAAATTCTTTAACAATTGCTCTGCGCATATATAAATCTGCATTGTTTGGCAGAATATTTATTGCACAATCCAAACTTTCCAATGCTCCTTCCGGCTGTAATATTTGTGACAGAATACAGTATATATTTGCCATATAAAAACGTTCTTCATCAGAAAACCCGGAACTTTTGGAGTTCAGTCTGTTTAACTCACTTTGACACAAATCGTAAACTTCTTGATAGTTTTCTTCATCTAGTAATTTATTAACTTGTTCTTTAAATTTATCTAACATTTCTTCTCTCTGTTTAATTCTCAATTTAACTTTCAAATTGTAACATATTTTTTGAGAGGAATGAACCCGCAATTTTTGAAAAAAACATCTGTGAAGTCAACAGTTGAGACTTTAGTCTCAACTGTTGCTATCCGGTTAATCTATGCTGTTATTATTTCATACAGTCAATTGAACCCGAAAAATAGCTATACGGCATGCAGAGCTTTATAAGCATTGCCTTTGTGTCTTCTGTGTTATACTCTTTGTGTATTATTGCATTAAGGAGTTTAGCGGGTTATGAACATAAAAGATTTAAACATTACACTTAACGGTATTGATGAGAACGGCAACGAAAAAGAGTATAAAATTGGGGACTTAGCGGGAAAAACAACCATTCTGTACTTTTATCCCAAAGACAACACCTCAGGCTGTACGCAAGAAGCCTGTGACTTTAGAGAAAATAAAAACAGATGGTCTGCCAAAGCTCAGGTTGTCGGCGTCAGCCCCGACAGCATAAAAAGCCATCTTTCTTTTAAAGAAAAACAAGGGCTCAACTTTATACTGCTATCAGACCCCGAACATATTTTAGCCGAAACCTTCGGCGCGTGGGGCGAAAAATCCATGTACGGCAAAAAATATATGGGAATAATCCGTTCAACTTTTCTTATCAACGAACAGGGCGAAGTCGTAAAAGAGTGGAGAAAAGTTAAAGTAAAAGGTCACGTGGATGAAGTCCTTTCTGCATTGAAAGAATAAGAAAGTGTAAGAAGAGGCTAAGAAAAGAGTAAAAAATGGCAAAAAAATTTAAACACTTAAAAACCGGCAATACATATGAAATGATAAGAGATGACGTAAAAAACTGTACCAATGCAAATGATGGACAGACAATGGTTTTGTACAAGCGTGACGGATTCCCCGACTTGATTTTTGTAAGGGAAAAAGAAGAGTTTTATCAAAAATTTGAAGAGATTATGTAAGCATCCTGAATAAAATTCACAATTTATCTGTAGCTTTGTTCTATCAAGCTGTTGGCGTCTTCAAAGCTGGAAGCAGTGCTTTTCAATCCCCGTGTTGTTGACCAGTTACTGTTTGCTTCTTCACGTTCTCTCTCTATACTCTCTTTCCAATATTCGATTTTTTCATTTAGTTTTTGTAATGTTTCATTTTTATCTTTCAGCTCAAGTTCATATTTTGATAATAACTTTTCGTTATCTTCTTTCAGCTTAAGGTTTTTTGCCTGTTTTTCTTTTAACTGTGCAGTTAATGACGTATTATCATTTTTTAGTTCTTTAATTTTTGTAATGAAAGACTGGATAACATCTTCTGCTTTATTCTTATTAATACCCCAAAAACCTTTAATTTTATCTAAAACATTTTTTGTACCGACATTGTTTCCCGATTCCATCATGCTTACAAATTTATTGCCGATAGGACCTTTGAAATTAACATTGCTATGTTTTTTAAATGTGGTATTTGATTGTGATAGCGTATTTATATGTGTTATTGGTGATATAACCGTATGATTCATATACAAAATCCTTCTTTTTATTTTGGCAACTTCTAAATTATCTTTTTATATTATATCTGTCTATATTACTGTAATAACGTTCTTTTGCTCTGCCGGCAGCATTTTTGGCATATTTAAGTTCTTGTCTGCTCTGGTGCAGCTCCCAGGAAACTCTCCTGTAATCAAAATATAGTTCAGTCTCTTTTTTCTCTTTATCTTTAATTGCTTTATTCTTTTCTTTTAGTTCAAGTTCATATTTTGATACAGCTTTATCTTTTTCTTCTTGGAGTTTAAGAGCAAGGGAATCTTCTTCCTTAATTTTTGCAATTAAAGATTCTTTTTTGGTTTTTAATTCTTGAATTCTTGCAATAAAAGACTCAATCACATCTTTTGCTTTATTTGTTTTAATACCCAAACTGCCTTTAATTTGCGATAATACTTTCGGAGCATCAACTTTTTTACCGGAATCAATTAACAAAACAAACATATCGCCAATAGATCCCTTAAAGTTAACCTGTTTTCTTCCTTGAACCGTATTATCCCGTTTAGATGCATAATTAAAGTGAGTAATCGGGGATACGACCATTTTATTCATAATACACAAATCCTTTCGTTATATATAAATACAAACCAAAGGCATCTTATTGTCAATAAAATGATAAATAAAACTTAATAATTAACTCGTTAACGCAGTTTAGACTAACGGCATAATTGTAAAAAACATATGGCCTTTCTTTATGTGTCTCAAATATCCGCCAGTTTCGAATAATACATTAATAATAATTAACTAATACTCTTTATCGGTTTGCAAGGGTTGCCGACTGCAATGCAGTTTGACGGAATATCTTTTGTAACCACGCTGCCTGCACCTATAACAACGTTATCGCCGATGGTAACACCGGGGAGAATTGTTACACTTCCGCCAATCCAGACATCATTTCCGATTGTCACGGGTTCTGCCCACTCGTTAAATGTTAAACGTTCTTTTGCATCAATCGGATGGCAGGCTGTGTAAATTCCGACATTTGGTCCTACAAATACGTTGTTGCCTATAGTGACTTTTGCAGGGTCAAGTACAAGAAAATTGTGGTTTGCGTAAAAATTATCACCGACTTCTATATTGTATCCGTAATCACACTGAAAAGGAGATTCTACCCATAGATTTTTTCCTGCTTTGCCCAGAATTTTTCTCAATAAATTTTCTCTTTCTTCTCTTTTTGAAGGCTTTAGCATATTAAAATCATAGGTCATATCTTTTGCCTTTATACGTTCAGCAGCAAGTTCTCCATCCGGTGCATAGTAAATTTCTCCCGCGAGCATCTTTTCTTTTTCAGTCGGCATAAGTCATCTCCGTAATATTATGTGATACTATATATTAGTTAACACAAACGCTTTGTTAACTCAAAAAAGTAAATCTTGGTAATATTTTGTTTTATAATCAGTTTTATAGAGCTCAGATAAAAAGAAGGCAAATAATGGAAAAAACAGTATCAAAAGAAAAATCCTGGAGAGAATGGCACTTAGCCGAAGAACTTCAATATGTATTAGAAAGAAGCAAAAACGTTATAATCCCTAAAAAACGTGATGAGCTTATAGAACTCTCGCTGGGCAGCAAGGAAAATGTAACTTACGATGTTGCATATGATGTTCCTAATATTGGTAATGTTGTTGAAGCACACGTTACTCGATGCAAAAACGGTATAGCAATTAACTACCCCGACCCTTATATGAGAAGACGCGACCCTAACTGCATGGTTGTTAATAATATCGCCAATACCGATAAAATAACCTTTGAAGAAAGGTTCAAAAAAGGTTTTGATTCGTTAAGAAAAGAGACATTAGACTGGCTCAGCCATAACGACCTTATACTTGTTCCTTTTATGGCCGGCGGTACAAAATACGGATATCCGGCCTTAATGATTGCACCTAAAAATGCGGCCTTCTTTGCAGTAAGTATTTATGACCTTCAAGGCATGATTCCTTACGACAAACTGGAAAAAGACTTTGAGCCCAAGGCTATTATATACGTTGCTCCGCCTTTCAGACATTCTCATTTTGAAGGCAAACAGGTTGTTGTACATAACCAGCAAGATAATATCCATGAAGTATTTTCATACAACCTGTATCCGGGGCCGAGTGCCAAAAAAGGTGTATACGGCGTTTTGCTTGCGCTGGGATTAAAAGAAGATTTTGTTACCGTTCACGCTTCAACGGTAAATATAACAACACCTTATGACAATGATATAAGCATTCTCCATGAGGGCGCATCCGGCAGCGGAAAAAGCGAAATGCTTGAATACGCACACAGAGAAGAAGACGGTAGATTGCTGCTTGGAAGAAATGTCGTAACAGGAGAAGAAAAATATCTTGCACTACCTCAGGGGTGTAAACTTCAGCCTGTCACAGACGATATGGCTCTTTGCCATCCAAGCTTTAGAAGAAACAACGGAAAACTATGTGTTGTTGATGCCGAACGCTCTTGGTTTGTAAGGATAGACCATATCAAAGGATACGGAACAGATCCGAATCTTGAATTTGTTACAACAAACCCGAAAGAGCCGTTAATCTTCTTTAACCTCGAAGCCCATCCAAATGCAACATGCCTGATATGGGAACATGAAGAAGATTCCCCCGGCAAAAAATGCCCTAACCCGAGAATAATCATACCGCGTGAACAAATAAAAAACATACAGGACGGCCCTATTGAGATAGACTACAGAAGCTTTGGCCTAAGGACTCCGCCGTGCACAAAAGAACAACCGTCTTATGGGATATTCGGGCTGCTGCACATATTGCCTCCGGCTCTTGCATGGCTCTGGAGACTTGTCGCACCCAGAGGTTACGGAAACCCGAGTATCACAAGCACCGGCAAAGACTCATTTAAACTTGAAAGCGAAGGTGTTGGTTCATTCTGGCCGTTTGCAACAGGTAAAAGAGTAGATTTTGCGAATATATTGCTTGAACAGTTTATGAATACAACAAAAACAAGAAACATTCTTATACCTAACCAGCACGTAGGCGCCTGGGAAGTTGGCTTTATGGCTGAATGGGTAATCAGAGAATATCTCGCAAGACGCGGACAGGCATCTTTTAAGAAGCTGAATTTAAAACCGGCACGCCATCCTTTGGGCGGTTACATACCTGAAAATATTCATATAGAAGGTACGCCGATATCAAGAAAATTCTTTGATGTGTCTAAACAGGCACAAATTGAACAGGAAGGCTATGACAAGGGTGCTAAAATGCTCGAGGACTTCTTTAAAGAAGAACTTAAATTATACCTAAAATCAGACCTTCACCCGCTTGGCAAAGCAATAATAATGTGCTGTATGGATAACGGCACCGTGGATGATTACGAAAAATTGATTCCGGGAACATATTAAGATTGAATCATTCCATTTAATCTTAAGGCAGACGGACAAATAATATTGGAATATATATTGTATTCGAAAAAATGTTAAAGGATTTTACCAATGGATAGAATTGATGAATTTGAAGCAAAAGTACAACCATTATTTGACTACAATGAATATGATGAAATTATTGAACTCTGTGATGCAGAACTTTCGGCATGTGTCGGAGATTCAGATAACAAATATGTGGCAAATATCTATTATAATAAAGGTTATGCAGAATCCGATTTGGAGCAACACGAGGAAGCAATTGACGATTTCACAAAAGCTATTGAGCTTAATCCGGATTTTGTATGGGCATATAGCAACAGGGGTTATTCAAAAAACGCTCTGGGTCTGTATAAGGAAGCAATTGACGATTTCACCAAAGCTATTGAACTTAAACCAGATTATGCGAACGCATATAACAACAGAGCAAATGCACAAACCGCTTTAGGTCAACATCAAAAAGCAATTGATGATTACACAATGGCTATTGAACTTGCAGGTGAAAATGTATATTTTTATTTTAACAGGGGAAATGCAAAATACGAATTAGAACAATACCAAGAAGCAATTGACGATTACACAAAGGCTATTGAACTTGCTCCGGATTATGCAGATGTATATAACAACAGAGGCAATGCCAAATGTGCTTTGGGGTTATATAAGGAGGCAATTGACGATTTCACAAAGGCTATTGAACTTGCTCCGGATTACGCAGAGGCATATAACAACAGATGTAATGCAAAAAACGCTTTAGGTCTGTATCAAGAAGCGATTGACGATTATACACAGGCTATGCTATTGAGTTTTCCCGCTGATTATGATTAACAACGCATATAAAATTTTGAATAAAATCCTTGAACTTGAGCTTGGAATGAAGTATCTCTTCAAAATCTGCAAGAAGTAAAAATGTTGCTCAAAAGCTGTTGTTACTTTTGAGCAACATTTTCAATAAAATTGCCAATGTTATGAAAAGTTTGTGCAAAAATAAATTAACACAAGATATTACAGATATGCTTTCTACCCCGTATATGCAGATGTAATTACTGCACAGACAATGTTTTTTCCTTGATTTCATCAAGATATTTTGTTGCAAAACAGCCCGCTATTGCTCCGTCTGCTGCAGCTGTTATTACCTGCCTTAACGGGGTGTTTCTTACATCACCTATGGCATAAACCCCCTTAACGGAAGTCTGCATATACTCATCTGTTATTATAAATCCGGCTTCATCCTGCTTTAGCTGTGCATTAACATACTCAACATTAGGAGCAAAACCGATGTAAGGGAACACTCCGTCAACATTAAGCTCCGTTTCTTCTCCTGTTTTAACATTTTTTACAACAAATGATTCCACACAGTCATTGCCTTTTATTTCCACAGGTACAGTGTCATAGATAAATTCAACTTTGTCATTATTAAATGCACGCTGCTGAACGATTTTGTCAGCTCTTAAGGTATCTCGTCTGTGGATAATATAGACTTTTTGTGCAAATTTAGTTAAATAGCAGCCCTCTTCAACAGCAGCATTGCCCCCGCCAACAACAGCGACAACTTTGTCTTTATAAAAAGCGCCGTCACATACTGCACAGTAGCTTACACCGCGGCCAGCGAATTCTTTTTCACCTTTAATGCCGAGTTTTTTAGCCTGAGCACCTGTTGCAATGATTACAGTTTTTGCTTCAAAAACAGATTCTTTGGTTTCAATAATCTTTGTATCCGGCATGAGGTTTATTTTTTCAATTTCCTGCATAGGATATTTGTCGATATTGAACATATCGGCATGCTCTTCAAACTTTTCCATCATGTCGTATCCGCCGATTTTACCTAAAGCCGGATAGTTTTCCAATTCAAGATAATTTGAAGGCTGACCGCCGAACATTGAAATATCGATAACAGCTGTTTTAGCCTCACCTCGTGCTGCATAAATCGCAGCAGACAAACCGGCCGGGCCTCCTCCTAATATAACAACATCGTATTGTAAAAGTTTTTTCTCACTCATTTGTTCATACTCTCTCTCAATTTAAATTAATAACTGTTTGCTTTTGAATACAACAGGTCTAATATGTCCATGCCGCTTAGTTTTTCGGCGCTGATATTGTAAATAACGATATCTGTGCTGACTTTATCCCCGTTTTTATATTTTTCTATAACTATTTTATCAGTTCCATGAAAATTTTCACCACTCAATGTTAAAGTAGGTGTTTCAATCATTTTAGCATTATTCCCCTCTGTAACATGCGTAAAAGTTATTTGATTTCCTTTTACGTCCTCAACGGTTACGGAAGCTTCTGCTCCCGATACAGGGTTTGCTAATGTAATGACGTCACCTTGCTTGGATAAGTTCCAAAAATCCGTTGTAACTTCATTAAATATTTTTTTGTTGTTGCTGTATGTCATTGTGGATTTTATCTTCCATGTGCCGAAGAATCCTTTGGGCACCTGATTAGATAAAGACACTCCGGCTTTTAAAAGCATGGTTTCCTCCGCAGCCGGAGCGTACGGTGTAATGAGTATGAATATTAAAAATATCAACAGCAAATTTTTCATAATTTTATATATAAGAATGATTAAAAATATTTCAATATTTTTATGTTATTCTTTGTTTATGGAAAAGATTTTTTCAATCACCGTAAATAACTTAGATGAAACCGATATTCTGGCAATGAAATTTTCAAATGCGATTAGAAAACACGGTGCGTTTGTTTGTCTGTACGGTGATATCGGTTCCGGCAAAACTGCATTTACAAAGCTTGTTGCAAAACATCTTAACGTTAAAGAAAAGGTCACAAGCCCCAGTTTTGTAATCATTAACGAATATTTATCAGGTGACTTGCCGGTTTATCATTTTGATTTGTACCGTCTGGAAAAAGAAGGTGTAAAAACAATCATTGATGAACTTACAGAATATACAAAACCCGACGTACTAACAATGGTTGAATGGGCAGAGTTTTCTGATTGTGAACTTCCTTTTGACAGAATAGAAATAAAAATTGAATACATAGATGAAAACACAAGAAAATTTGATTTTTATGCATTGGGTGATGAATATAAAAAAGCACTGGAAGGACTTAAACAGTGAAAATTCTTACATTTGACACAAGTCTTGATAAAACTTATGTAACGTTGTCCGATAACAGCGTTTTTCTTGCAGATGAAATCATAGAAAATCATAATGAAAAATATCATTCGGCATTTTTAATTCCGACAATTGTTTCTATACTTAAAAATAATAAACTTACAATGCAAGATATAGATGTAATCGGCACAAACATTGGTCCCGGAAGTTTTACGGGAATAAGAGCCTGTGTAACCGTAGCCAGAGTTATGGCACAACAGCTTGATATCCCGCTTGTCGGAGTAAGTTCGCTGGAAATTCTATCAAAAATAAACAATTCACTGAAGAAAACAGTAGTAGTTCTAGATGCAAGAAAACAGCAGTTTTATACGGCAATTTATGAAAACGGCAAAGAGGTTCAACAACCTAAACTGACACCAAAAGAAGATTTACTAAAATTAAGTTTTGAAAATTCCTGTGTAATATCAGATGAAGTTTCTCACGAGGTATTGAAGGAAATTTCAGTGGACACACAAATTTATACAAGAATAAATGCCGACCTTGGAAAATATTTGAATAATATTGTTTCGCAAAAAATTTCGGCTGCCCGAAAGGACGAATACCTCTGGGCAAAATTAAAACCTCTTTATTTACAGGCGCCGCCCGTGACAATATCTGCCAAGAATAAAAATTAATGCACCTAGTATAAATATATGATTACAAACTTCGGATATTATTATTTAATAATAAATAATAATGTTAAATTCGGAGATTAGATTAGTATGGATTTTACCTCGCTGATTGGCGTATTTTTCGGGATAGTATGTATCTTAATCGGACAGGCTTTAGAAGGCGGTAATATAGGACAGCTTTTGCAAATTACAGCTGCATTTATCGTATTCGGCGGTACTGGCGGTGCTGTAATTCTAAGTTTTTCTGTTGAAGATTTAAAAACAGCACTTGTATTATTAAAAGACGTTTTCTTTGGAGAAAAAATCAACTTTGATGATTTAATTGCAGAAATCATAAAATTTGCAACAAAAGCGAGAAGAGAGGGCGCTATATCACTTGAGAAAGAGGCAAGAACTGCATCAGACAGCCTTATGGTACTGGGGCTTGAGGCGGTGGCTGACGGTACAGACCCTGCTCTTGTCAGACAGATGATGGAAACGCAGGTTTCTCTGCTTGAAGACAAAGTTGCAAGCGGTGCCAAGGTATGGGAATCCGCAGGCGGTTTTTCACCGACAATCGGTATCATCGGTGCTGTTTTGGGGTTGATTCAGGTAATGCAAAATCTTTCTGACCCGTCTAAGCTGGGTGCCGGTATTGCGGTTGCCTTCGTTGCCACAGTTTATGGTGTAGGTGCTGCTAACCTGATACTCATTCCTTTTTCCACAAAATTAAAAACAAAGTTTAAAAAAGTATTTTTGAAAAAAGAAATGATTATTGAAGGCATTCTTTCAATACAGGCCGGTGAATCTCCTGCGTTGATTGAAAGAAAATTACAGGCATATATACTCGATAGCCACATGAGAGAAGAAGTATAAAACAATGGCAAGAAAAAAGAAACCCGAAGATCACGAAAATTTAGAGCGCTGGCTAGTTTCTTATGCGGATTTTATGACGCTTCTTTTTGCCACGTTTGTTGTTTTGTACGCTTTGTCTCAAATAAATGTTAACGAATTCAAAAAAATTGAAGAATCAATAAGAAAAGCATTTTCCGTTCAATCAATACTTGACGGAGGCAGCGGTGTAATGTCACAGGGGGAAACAGTTTTAGATGCCAGCTCTGCGGCAGATTCTGTTATAGACTCGTTAATGCTTGAATTTATCAGCCAAAAATACGAACAGGAATCTTACGAACAAATAAAAAAAGAAGTTGATAATCTTAATAAATCTGGAGAACTCAGCGGTGTAACCGCCAAAATAGATGAGCGCGGTCTTGTTATAGTCGTTTCGGACAAGGATTTGTTATTTAAATCAGGTTCTGCAGAATTGACGGATGAAGCAAAAAAAATACTTGAAAAGGTAGGAAAACTAATTGTTGAAAAATTTGCCATGCATATAATAAAAGTCGAAGGTCACACGGACAACATGCCGATATCAGGCGGGCGTTATCCGTCAAACTGGGAATTATCGTCAGCAAGAGCATCAGCAATAGTTAGATTTTTGATTGATCGCTTTAAAATTCTTCCCAATCTTATGGCTGCTGTCGGATACGCAGAAACAAGACCCGCTGAAAAAGGCACTGACGCTTCTGCTTTAGCAAAAAACAGAAGGGTTGAAATAGTTGTGCAGAGAAATCAGTTTAAAAATCTCGACCATTTTCAGAATTCTTACTTAAAAATGGATAAACTGGAACAGCAGAGAAGACGTAACGAACAAATAAGAATTATAAAAGAAATTGATAACACAGAATTTGAATCTCTCGGGGAAGATGTTAGAAACAACAACCTGCTTGAGACAACCGGTACCTCATTCCTTGAAGAATCAAAAAGACTTGAAGAGTTATCAACTCCGGATTAATTTTTGAAATTTCATGTTTGTTATATAATTATTATAAAGTCTGGTAATATTAAGGGCAGAAAAGGGATAACTTATTGCAGAATATTAAACTTACTAGATATATAATAATATCCCTGATTTTGGGTATAATAGTCGGAATATTATTTCCTGCATTTGCAGTAAAATTATCACCACTGGCCATGATGTTTTTGAACATGGTCAAAATGATTATAGCTCCGTTGCTTTTTGCAACGCTGGTTATAGGAATTGCAGGGCACGGTGATATAAAAAGCCTTGGCAAAATCGGTATAAAAACAATTGTTTATTTTGAAGTTGTTACTATAGCCGCTTTAATAATAGGTTTAGGCGTAGGACATATTACCCAGCCGGGTGCGGGAATAGATAATTTAACAACAAATGTTTCTTCAACATACATGGACGCGGTCACTGCTATGGGGCATACTACGCATTCTTCTTTAAGAGATCTTGTTGTAAATATATTTCCTTCCAGTGTAGTTAAATCAATGGCCGAGGGAAACCTGCTGCAAATTGTTGTGTTTAGTTTGTTTTTTGCGCTGGCAATATGCGCGGTCGGGCAAAAAGCTAAACCAATGATGGATTTGCTTAATTCATTATCTGAAATCATGTTTAAATTCACTGAATATGTCATGTGGTTTGCACCTGTCGGCGTTTTTGCCGCAATTGCCAGCACAATCGGAAGCAGCGGTATAGGAATTCTTAAAAATTACGTAAAAATAGTATTTTCACTTTATTTCGCGCTTATTCTGTTTTTAATATTTATAATTATTTTTGTTTGTAAAATAGTAAAAATACCGGTAAGCGGATTGATAAGAGTGCTAAAAGATCCGGCTTTGCTTGCTTTTTCAACAGCAAGCTCCGAAGCAGCGCTGCCCAAAGCAATGGAACAAATGGAACGATTTGGAGTTCCTAAAAATATTGTCGGTTTTGTCATGCCTACAGGGTATACTTTTAACCTTGACGGCAGCACTTTGTACCTGTCAATGGCGGTACTGTTTGCAACACAGCTTGTAGGTATAGACCTTTCTTTGCAGCATCAACTGATAATAATGTTTGCTCTTATGTTTACAAGCAAGGGCGTTGCCGGTGTTCCGAGAGCTGCACTTGTCGTGCTTGCAGGAACATTATCAAGCCTTAACTATCCCTTGATTGGTGTGGCAATTCTTTTGGGAATAGATCAGATACTTGATATGGGAAGAACAACGGTAAACCTTGTAGGCAACTGTATTGCAACAATTTTTATTGCAAGATGGGAAAATGAGTTTGATTACGAAAAAATGAAAGAATATCTTAAATCAAAAGATATATAAATTCTTCTGTTTGTTATATAATATACGTGTAAAGACAAATATGATTGGTGGGTCGTATGCTTCAAATTTTCAAAACGCAAGAAGATAAAACCTTAAAAGAACTTACGATTGAAGAATTTGAAAAGGGCTCGTGGTTTAATCTTATAAAACCTACTGCGGACGAGATAAAAGATGTCGCTAATGCCTTGAATATAGAAGCTGATTTTTTAAGAGACTCACTGGACTCTGAAGAAAGATCCCGTATTGAGCTTGATGATGATAAGCTTTTAATAATCACAAATGTTCCGATAATGGAGGACGAAAACAGCTTTGATACGTTGCCTCTTGGTGTTATTATGACTCCGAATAATATTGTTACCGTATCATTAAAAGAAAACAGGATTATTTCATTTTTTAATCAAGATACCTCAAAGCTTTTTAATACGGCGGACAGAACAAGATTTTTGTTTCAGATTCTGTTTCGTTCAACAAAATTTTATTTAAGATATCTGGAACACATCAATCGTCATACGGATAAGATAGAAATTGATTTAAAAAGAACAATGAAAAATAAAGCATTGTTTCAGCTTCTTGATGTGCAAAAATCACTTGTTTATTTTACAACGGCTCTTAAAGACAACGGAAGGGTACTGGAAAAATTAAGTCGTTTCAAAAAATTTCCGGGGTTTTCAAACTTTATGGAATACAACGAAGAAATTGAAGACCTGATGGAAGATGTTATCATTGAAAATAAACAGGCTGTTGAAATGGTAGAAATGCACAGAAATATTCTTGAAAGTATGATGGATGCATTTGCTTCTATTATTTCAAACAACTTAAACATTGTGATGAAGTTTTTAACTTCAGTAACAATTATTCTGGCAATACCAACAATGGTGGCCAGCTTTTGGGGAATGAACGTAAATGTTCCGATGGCGCATATGAATTATGCGTTTTTGGGTATACTGCTCTTTTCACTTGTCCTTGCCGGTATTATAGCAATAATACTTGCTCGTAAGGGATTGTTTTAATTAACTAAAATTAAATTTTAAGATATTGTAACAATATCAAAATTTTTAGACCATGATTAGCAAAAATATTTTTGTTTAATCTTAATATAAATAGTCATTCTGTTTGTGAGGTATAATTGTGAAGATTCAATCTTTGAATGCAACTAATCCGGTAAAAAAAACATCTAATCCAAATTTTTCTGGACATGTATTAACAAAAGATGCTTATGGTAATGATGTATACAAATTTTTCACCCCGAATGCCGCTCCGGGCGTAAAACTTGAATATGTCATTATGACGCATGACAAAGACGGCAATTACAGCATTCACAAGGACGCGGAAAAAACAAAAAAAATAGTGGATATGCCAAGCGGTTTTGAAAGCCTAAAAATCTATGCTGACGATTTAAACCTCACTAAAGATTCGGCTCTTGGCTACAAAATTTTGTATCCTCACGGAATATTCTTTAAAGATAACAGCATGACAGGCGACAAAGGTTACACTATAGCTGTTCCGCTTAACAGAACAAACCCGTCCAGACCTAAAGTTATGGAACATATTTTTGTTGATTCTTTCAATGTTCCAAAGCAGGATGGAATCCACGCTAAAAGAAATCATTTTAACGTACTTGGCGGTACTATTAACAGCGTAAACGAACGTATTTCTCAACTTGCAGAATCCGGATTTACCGATGTATTAGGCAACCCGGTAACAGGGCAGGATAATAAATCCAGTCAGGGATATTGGACAACTAACCCCTATCAGGTGACAAACAACCTCGGGGATATAAAAGATTTAAAAAATTTATTGGTTAACGCATTCCGTAATGACATAAGATGGACAATGGACGGAGCATTTGTAAACGAAGGTATTGAGGGAATTCACATAAAAGATATCATGAACTGGCGCTATGAAAGCCCGTTTATTCATTTCTTTGAAACCAAAGATCTTGACAACCTTGCTCCAAGATTCGGTGTACTGTCTAAAAATCCGGCTGTAAATGAACATACTCACATTCAAATTGTTAACGGCCCGTACAAAATAGTGTTTGAAAAAGCCGGCGATAAATATATAGAAAAAGAAATAAAAAGATCACCCGTTGACCACTCAAAACCTACCTACATTCAAATATTTGATGACAGGTTAGCTTCCGAAAGACAAATGTCAGGAAACTTTATATTTGATGTGTACGACAATAAAGACACCGGAGACAGCCACGAAATAACAAACTATAGAGACTCTGTTCAAACATACCACGCAAGAGTAACTCCAAGAGAAGTTGCTGATAACTACGCAAAATATAAAGAAGCTAAACGCTATAATAAAAATGCAGAATTCAAAGATTCTTTAACAAAATGGAATGGCTTTGAGCTTGTTGAATCAAATAAAGACGGCGGAATTTCCCTATGGGTCGGCAACAGTGATATTTCCAAAAAACGTTTTATAATGCCGGAATCTTCAGTTTATTCCCAGGATTTACCGGAAGCACAAAAACAAATTGCCGGAGTTGCTCCTTTTCAGGTACAGGATGATACCGTACAAATCGGTAAATTCTGGACAGAACAGGTGGAAAAATGGCTAACGGAAACCATTGCAAAAGAACTCGGCGATAAAGTTGCGGATGAAATGTCTTACGAACAGGCTATAAATGCACTTGTAAAAGAAGGAAAACTCCCGGAAAGTGCAAAAATTGTACTGGCAAAAGAAGACGGTGTTTCTCCTCTTCAAAATATTTTAACGGAAGATATATTTGGCACTGAAAAGAATTACCGTCTTAAACCTGTGAAAATGCCTGAATCAATAGAAGACGGTATGATGTCATACCCGTTAGAGGCTATTGAGTTTTCACCCGACCTTGTAAGTGTATTTGCTTACCCTTATATCAAAAACCTTGCAGTAACGGAAGATACTATCGGCAAATCCCGCTATGATTTGTATAAAATGGGTGATGAATACTACGACAAAATACCTGAAAAATATAGAGAAACATATAAAGAAGCAGATAAATTATTTGCCGAAAATTACAGCAGCGAAGCTTTGTTAATTGTCAAAAAATTAGAAGCTAAATTAAATCAAAAAATTAATAAACAAAAAGGCAACAGAGCCGAAAGAAAATTCCTTGATGAACATAATAAGCTGACTGATGAAGGAAAGAAAATTTATTCTTTGATTGCATCTGATATAGCAAAATTTCTGACAGTATCCGTACTGGCACCTGATGTTAAACCGCAATACACTGACAATATGCTTTCTTACGACACAAAAGAGTTAAACAAAGTTGACCTGAACTCTTTAAATTTGCAGTACGAAGTTTCACCTGAAGATACAGCAAAAAGATTAATGCAAAAAATAAAAAAAGACATCGGCAGCATACCGCAGGATAAATATGACACATTCATAAACAGTCTTGCGGAAAGAGTTGAACATATTAATACCGAATCTTTTGATGTTGCAAAACTTATAATCGAAAAAACAGAATCAGGATTAAACTGGAGAATCGATGCCTCAAAAGATGTAGGATACGTGGATTATGATGACGCTGATGACGGAACATTAAATAAAAGACATAATGAAATTGAAATAGAAAAATTCTGGAATAAGTTTAACAGCGGTGTTAACCAGTACAATCCAAATGCATTTAAAATTTTGGAACTGACCGACCTCGGCGCCGGCGTTGTGTCGGGTTTCACCAGCAGAACCAAGGCTGACACAACTTCTGAATACGAATTTTTGTATTCTTCAATACCTGCATTCTTTGGGCAGGATGATACAGGTGCACACATTGATGATCTTGCAAATACAATGGAAGACCTGCTTTATACTCATAATAACAAAGTCGGATTTTTTGATACCGGTACAATGGATTTAATCAACTATGCACACAGATTTGTCGGCAACCATGACAAACCTAGAATCTTACATTTGATGTCTACTGATGTAAAAAGAGTCGGCAACAAAAATGTACAATCAAAACGTAATGAAGAATCAAGAGATGTAATCCGCTACAGAGGATTTAAAAATTCATCCGAGTTCCAGCATCTTTCACAATCATTACAAGATGCAATGATTCAGGCTAACAACAACCTTGCAGAAGGTACATACCATGTTAACGGCAAAGAAAAAGTATACGATGCAGAAAAGTACGGTTCTCACAGCTTCGATTTCAACATAGATGATATTGTAAGAGAAGCCGCAGAAATCAGCCCTGATTTTAAAAACTTTGTAAACGATAAAAAGAATGAAGAAACAATTAATAAACTGAAAGCTGATATATTGCATGAAATTTTAAGAGGTGCGCTTGTAAAAGGCCGTGCAATATGGTTTATGATGAATGCGGTTCCCGGAACCCCGACAAATTATGCAGGTGATGAGCTTGGCATGACAGGATGGGAATATTTTGCAAAAAATGAAGAACAAGAAAACAGAAACGCCTTGAGATGGGACCGATTAAACAATCCTAATTATGCATTTTTGAGAGAATACAAAGACCAGATAGATGCAATAACAAGGATAAGAAAAAAAGAAGCAGCTTCTGCGCTTGTTAACGGTTCTACAATAAAACTTGCAAATCAGGAAATTCCCCAAAACAGGCCGGCACTAACTTTATACAGATACAACGACAAAACGGATGCTATATGTATTTTGCACAATACAGGTTTTGGCGAATACCCTGATCAGTATCCGCCGGGAGAAATATTTATAAATAAAATAGATCTTCACGGACTGCCGAACGGATTGCCGACAGGTACGATTTACGTAAATGTGCTAAAACCGACAGAAAAGTTCAAAGTAACAAGTGAGTACGAAATAAAAAAAGTTAACGATAACAACACTGACCAAATTGAAGGAGCAATAAATATTGGCAATGCAGGTCTTATTCTCGTAAGAGAAAACGATTTCAACGGCAAAAAACTTTCCTTCAAAGGTCATGTTGAAAACCCTAATGTAAAACTTGCGAATACAAAATATAATTTTTCATACATGAAAAAATAACGCAAAGATAATTGATTGCGAAAGAAATATTTTTAATGTATTATAATATAGCCGTGCTCCACGGGGACTTGGCGGATCTCTTGACCCGAACGCTTACGCGGGGTGCAGAGCCTGCTGTGAGGCTTATGGAAAAAGGCGTAGTTTTATATTTGTTTATGATTGCTCAAAATTTTTCGGCAAAAGCAATCGAACCGTGTCAGATCAGGAATGAAGCAGCACTAAGATTTAACTTTTGGGTGAAGAACTTTTGAGAGGGAGACAAATATAAATTGAAACTTTTTTGTATTTGTCGATAGGCAGAGGCACGGCTTTTATTTTTTATTTTGTTTTGTATTTTTATTTTTTATTTTTTAATTATTAAAAAAATTTTTATATTTTTTACAAAAACAACATCCGTAAAACACGCTTTTTGTATGACTTTTGGGATTTCAAAATTTGTTATTTTGATTTAAAAATTTTTTGAATAAAAAATTTTTTTTCAACTAAAAATTTATATTAAGTTTGTAAAAAAATTTGTAATCCACTTGTACTAAGAGGCATGGTCAATTGTAAAACTTATTTTACAAAACAGATATTGTTTCTGAGAAATAATCCTAGTATGATAATTTCAATGGAAATATTGAAAGAGGTGATGGCTGATTTCCGGGGATTATTAAATCGAGGAAAATTTGAAAAAGATTTTTAATTTATTGGGAAGAAAAAACAAATCAATAGTCAAATTGAAAAAAGGTTTTTACGGCTACTAGCATTGGGGATTGTGAAAAAATAAAATGGGAAGAGAAAAAGATTAAAAGTTCTGTTAATAAAACAGAACTTTTTTCAAATAAAAGTGTTTAAAAATTTTTTTCTTGTATTAAAATAGAATATGTAACTTTGAAAATTTCTGCGTGCAGTATAAAAATTAAAAACCAAACTGCGCCGGAAAGATTGAAAATTTAATAAAACAAAAAGTCGGGATGTAGTGAGTTTGACTCTGCCGAGAGAGAAATGACTAAATGTCATTTCGAACGAGAGACTCTGCCGAGCAAATAATTCGGTGAATTATTTGTGAGAGGTAAGCGTAGCTGTGCCAGTCCCGGCAAATTGACAATTAAAAACAAAAAGTCGGGATGTAGTGAGTTTGACTCTGCCGAGAGAGAAATGACTAAATGTCATTTCGAACGAGAGGTA
>CALUQO010000003.1 GCA_944322935.1 Candidatus Gastranaerophilales bacterium
AAATAAAAAAAACTATTCAGGATGATTTGGAGGAAGAAAATGAGTTATAAAGTATCTGTAATCATCCCTGTATATAACGTTGAAAATTATTTAGAACAATGTCTTGATAGTGTAATTAACCAGACATTAAAAGATATTGAAATAATTTTAGTTGACGACGGCTCAACAGATTCAAGCCTTTCTGTCTGTAATGAATATGCACAAAAGGACAACAGAATAACTGTCTTAACGCAACAAAACAAAGGAGCCGGCGCAGCAAGAAATATGGGATTGGAAAGAGCAACCGGTGAATATTTATCCATTTTGGACAGCGATGACTATTTTGAACTCAATATGTTGGAAAAGATGTATAATAAGGCGCAATCAACAGAAGCAGATATTGTTGTTTGCGATGTTAATCATTTTGATAATGCACTAATGGAAATAAAATACATTGAGGCGATAAATAAATCTGTTATTCCTAAAAAAGAAGTCTTTAATTACAAAGATTTTCCCAATTACATATTCAACTGTTTTCAAAACTGGACTTGGAACAAATTATTTAAAAGAGAATTTATACAAAAAAATAATATACAATTCCAAGAAATACAGAGAACAAACGATTTATACTTCACCTGCTGTGCTCTGGTTCTTGCTGCTAGAATATCATATCTTGATGAAAGAATGGTGTGTTACCGAATAGGAACAACAAGTAACGCACAAAGCACGAATTATAAAGCCCCGACTGATTTTGCAAAGGCATTTATAAAATTAAAAGACTTTTTAGAACAGAAAAATATTTATAACGAAGTAAAAAGCAGTTATATAAACTGGGCGGTAAGCGGGTGTCTATATAATCTTCATACGCTGTATAACTATCCAAAATCTTACAAAAAACTCAGGAACTATTTGATAGATACCGGTTTTAAACAAATGGATATAACAGAAGAAAACCAAAAACTTTTTTATTCGGAATACGAATATAACGAATTTATGAAAATCTATAAACCTGAACCGCACTATAATAATGCTTTTCAAAGAATCTTTTCAATAAAAAATTCGTATGACAAAAAACATAAGATCATTACTATCTTGGGAATGAAAATTAAAATTAAAGGAGGTAAAAACTAATGGCTAACTTATTACAGCAAATATTTTCAATAAAAAATGAAAATATACATAAAGTAATAACAATTTTGGGATTTAGGATAAAATTTAAAAACTATAAAAAGATGAATTATTGTCCGACATGCAAAACTTGGAGTGACTTTGCCGATACTAAAAAGTATACTAAAATATTATGTGTAAATTGTAAAAGTCTCCCCAGACATAGATTTTTATATTTTATCTATAAAAAATATTTTTTAAATACCCAAAAGCCAATAAAAATTTTACATACTGCTCCAGAAAGATGTATTTATTACCTAATAAAGAAAAATTCTAATATAGATTATACACCTATAGATTTATATCCGGAAGGATATAAATTTTGTAATTGTATAAAAGAAGATGTAACAAATTTATCTTTCTCTGACAATACATTTGATTTTGTATTGAGTAATCAAGTAATGGAACATATTTTAGACGAAAAGAGATTCTTAAGAGAGCTATTGAGAGTTATAAAGCCTGACGGTTATCTTTTGCTCAATTTCCCGGTGTTTATAGATTTAGAAAAAACTTTTCAAGATGACTCCATAACATCTCCTGAAGACCGAGAAAAATATTACGGGCAATATGACCACGTAAGAAAGTATGGTCGAGATATTTTTTTACGTTTACAAAAGGACTATGGCGCAAAAATTATATTTGCAAAAGATTTATTGAGCCAAAAAGATATAACAAAAATGAAATTAAATCCAAACGACTTTTGTGCAGTTATACCCAAAGGAGTGAAAGTTAATGACTAAAATATCTGTTATTATACCTATTTATAACGCATTAGAAGATGTCAAAATATTATTTGCCAGTCTTTTGATAAATTTTAATTTTAATCTGGGTGAAATATTGTTGGTTAACGATTGTTCATCACCAGAAACAACGGATTATTTATATAAATTTGCAGAAAAACATCCGGAATTTCAACTGATAAATAATGAAGAAAATTTGGGATTTGTTAAAAGCTGCAATAAAGGGATGAAATCAGCTGCTGGGGATATAGTTGTACTTTTAAATAGCGATACACAAATTCCAAATGAGTTTTGTGAAAGAATAATTAAATGTTTTGAATCTAACCCTAAAATAGGTTTAGCTTCTCCAATTAGTTTTCATCATTCTCAAATATTTAATGCTTCAGCAAATCCTCAATTAACAGAACAAATTAATAAAAAATTAAAAAAATGCCACAAATGCTTTTATCCGATTATTTCCGATGCGGAGGGATTTTGTTTTTGCATAAGAAGAGACGTTATTGAACAGCAAGGATACTTGGACGAAATTTGGGGCAAAGGCTACCACGAAGAAGTTGATTTTGCTTTTCGTGCAATAACTAACGGCTGGATAAATGTACTTATTGATGATTTATACGTGTACCACAAAAGACAGGCATCTTTTGGTAAAGATGTAAGAAAAAAACTGATTAGTCAAAACAATCCGATATTTTTTTCCAGATGGGGCGGTTTTAAAGGAAAATATATAAAAGAAAACAATTTATTAAATCCAATGATACAAATAGAAAGAGAACTTTTTCCTTTTAGGACCTTCTTCTTTAAGAAAAAAATAAAAAAGGGCTGCAGCTACAATTTTTTTGAAGAATTATTTTCTATTAAAAATTCTAAAGATAAAAGACACAAGATTATTTCGATTTTAGGAATAAAATTGAGTTTCAAGAGATCTTTAAAAACTAAATCGACAAAAAAATTTAAGAATATAAAAAAAATATTTAATTATAGTTTAAAAAACAATAAAAAAATTGCAGCAGTTGTTGCAATGCACAGTAACAATGGATCTTTTGATAATAACCTTATTGATTATCTTACAGAAATAAAAAAACATATTGGGTACATCGTTTTAGTTTCCGATCATCCCATTGATATAACGGAAATAGAAAAAATAAAAAAAATAGTAGATGCACTTATTTTGAAAAAACATAATGAATATGACTTTGGCTCATACAAAAGGGGGTATCTTCTGTTAAAAAGTTTAAAAATAAAAAATACTTTAACTCACATAGTTTTCTTAAATGATAGCGTTATATTTATTGGGCAAGAATTAGGTAAAATTTTTGATGAACTATCGAATACCAATTTCTATGGTATAACACAACATTCATATGGATACAAAAGGAAGAATAAAAAATATGATTGGCATTATGCCCCACATATTCAAAGCTATTTTTTTGCAGTATCTTCCAAAATTTTTAATAGTTGTTGGTTCAATAATTTTATAAAAAAAATTAAATCAGAAAAAAACAAAAAAGATATAATCATCAATTATGAGATGGGGCTCAGCAAACTTATTTTAAATAAAGGGTTCTCATTAAACACATATTATCCAGAAATTAAAGAAGATATTGACCCGTGTAATTTATATTTAAAAAAAGAAAATGCACAAATTTTTATCAAAAAAAAGTTTTTGAAAAAATAAATAATTGGAGAATCATGTCTATGAAAATAAACTTTTCAATAATTATGCCAACATACAACAGAGCCTTTTGTATAGAAAATGCTATCGATTCGTTATTAAATCAATCGTACCAAAATTATGAATTAATTATTATTGATGACGGCTCAACGGATGATACAGAACAATTAATCAAAACAAAATATTCAAAAGAGCTTGAAAATAAAAAAATATTATACAAAAAGCTGGCAAAAAATAAGGGTGTATGCAATGCAAGAAATATCGGACTAAAATTGGCCCAATATGACTGGATTGGCTATCTTGATAGCGATAATGAAATGTTGCCGGATTTTTTGGAAACATTTAAAAATGCAATATCTACAAATCCAAATAATAAAATTTTTTATAGTCAGTTTGTGAGAACTGACGGAACCATTGTTGGCAGATGTTTTAATTACGACTCACTCCTTAAAGGTAATTTTATTGATATTGGAGTTTTTATTCATAATAAAGAACTTGTAAAACAATACGGCAATTTTGATACAAAATTAAAGCGTCTGGTTGATTGGGATTTAATAATTAGATATACCAAAAAAGAAAAACCTGTATTTATTGAAAAGGTTTTGTTAAATTATTCAAACGACAACGATTATGCTCGAATTAGCAATACAGAATCTTATGGTAATGCCCTAAAAAAAATAAATAAAAAACAAAAAAACTATTTAAAGCATATATTTTCAATTACAAACCAAGATATACATAAAGTTGTAACGCTTTGCGGAATAAAATTAAAAATAAAAAGCAAAAAGTTAATAGAAAAGAAGAAAAATCCTGTACTGTATTTGACAGAAGCAGAATATCCTGCATACTTAAAAGATTGGTTTTTCAAAAAAACAGGACAAGAATTAAACCTCGATAATCCCCAAACTTTTAACGAAAAAATTCAGTGGATGAAATTATATGATTCAACACCCATAAAAACTAGGTTAGCTGATAAATATCTAGTTAGAGACTGGGTTAAAGAAAAAATTGGAGAAGAATATCTTATACCTCTGATAGGTGTGTGGGAAAAATTTGAGGATATAGATTTTGACAAATTACCTGACAAATTTGTACTCAAAGCCAATCACGGCAGCGGGTGGAATATTATTGTTACAGACAAGCAAAAATTTGATAAAGAAGATGCTAAACACAAATTTGATGAATGGTTGCATACAAATTTTGCTTTTAAAGCAGGCTTAGAGCTTCATTATAAAGACATAAAACCGTTGATTATTGCAGAAAAATATATAGAAACCGAAGACTGTGATTTAAAAGATTACAAATTTCTGTGTTTCAACGGCGAGGTCAAATATGTATGGGTTGATAAAGATAGATATAGTGATCATAAAAGAAATCTATACGATATTAATTGGAATCTTTTACCCAAAAAGATATCAGAAGGACATGTGTATAATAATTTTTCTCCTTGCCCTAGGCCAAACAACTATGACAAAATGGTTGAGTTTTCAAAATTTTTATCCAAAGACTTTCCTTTTGTGCGTGTAGACTTTTATGAAAATAACAATAATTTATACTTTGGAGAAATGACATTCACCAGTGCGACCGGTACCCATATCTTTACCCCGGAAAGCTTTAATCTGGAACTCGGTAAATTAATAGAACTACCTAAAAATAAGGAATAAATCATGAAAATTTTAGAAACAATCTTTTCTGTTAAAAATCAAGATATCCACAAAGTAATTACAATCTGCGGTATCAAAATCAAACTTAAAAGCAAAAAGCTGGAAGCAAAGCAGCGGGAATTGCTAATAAACGACAAGATTGAATCTTTAAATAAAGAAATTAGTGATTTAAAATGCCAGAACAACAAACTAAAATCAGATGCAATATGCACAAAAAATCAAATAATGCTTTCTCTAAAACGCCGTACACCGCAGCCAGAATTAAAAAGCATAGCTGTGCACCTTGTAGACCATTGTAATCTTCGCTGCTGCGGATGCGACCATTTTGCACCACTTGCCCAAAAAAGATTTGAAGAACCGGATATTTTTGAAAAGGATATAAAAAGGTTTGCTGAATTATCAGGCGCAAAGCTTGGAACGCTAAAACTTATGGGCGGAGAACCGCTTTTACATCCGCAGCTTACTGATTTTATGCGGATTTCAAGACACTATCTGCCTGATACAAGGATAGAAGTCGTAACAAATGCTATTTTGTTAAACTTGCAAAAAGAAAGCTTTTGGAATGCGTGCAAGGAATATGATATTGTAATTGTCCCTACCAAATATCCGCTAAAAACAAATTATGAAAAAGCTGAAAAAACAGCAGAATCTTATGGGGTAAAACTGGAATATTACGGCAACACAAATTCTGTGCTAAAAACCAGCTACCACATTCCGCTTGATTTAGATGGCAAGCAGGATGCCGTAAACAATTTTTTAAATTGTTTCCACGCAAACAACTGTGTTTTCCTTAAACAAGGAAAACTGTACACGTGTACAGTTGCACCGAATATAAATCAGTTCAATAAATTTTTTAATAAAGATATCCCGTTATCGGAAAGAGACGGCATAGACATTCATAAAGCCCAAAACATAGACGAAATACTTGAGTTTTTATCTAAGCCGATTCCTTTTTGCCGGTACTGCAACGTAAACGGCAGAACTTTCGGACACGAGTGGGGAGTATCTAAAAAAGAAATCGAGGAGTGGATTTAGAATGAAATTTATTGAAAAGGTATTTTCCGTCAAAAATGAAAACATACATAAAGTTATCAATATTTTAGGACTCAAAATCAAACTCAAAGATAATAATTTGAAAAATAAAAAATTTGTATCATTTAAGTTAGAAAGAATAGAAAACAATATTGAGATAATTAATAAAGAATTAAAAATTTTATCCAAAAATGTTTCTCAGACAGTAAAAAAGAATGCCAATCTGGATTGGTGGAAGAAAAACGATTGGCTTGACTTTATAACACCGGGTGAAACTTTTGAAAAGGCATATCTTAACTTAATAAAAAATACAGATACCCAAAGTATTAACATTGTTAACAGAATAATAAATGATATGAGGTATTATAAAGAAAATAAAAACACACCTTGTTTTAGTGAAGAAGAATCGAAAACACTAAAACAAATTGAAAATATTCATAAATCCAGAATATTACAACTAAGTAATGAGCTATTTTCATACGAAAAGTGTTTTTTGCCTATTAACTATTTTGAGACAGGTATATTTTATGAAAAATACAGCATGGACGAATTTTCTCAATTAGATAAAATAAGACAGGGGAATATAGTCGACGCCGGAGCTTTTATAGGGGATTCGTCAATAATTCTTGCGCAATACACTGATAACAAAGTTTATGCTTTTGAACCTGTAAAAGAAAATTATGAACTTCTTTTAAAAACAATCACTATTAATAGTGATTTACAGGAACATATTGTTCCTGTAAATCTTGCCCTGTCTGATAAAATTAGCGAAATAAATATATCCGTTAATGGTCAATGTTCATCTGCTGTGAATAGTGTTTCTGACTATAGTGAGCATATTAAAACAACTACTTTAGATGAGTTTGTACAACAAAATAATTTGAAAATAAGTCTAATAAAAACCGATGTTGAAGGTTTTGAACAAAATCTTTTACGCGGTGCTCAAAAAACAATTTGTGAACAAAAACCGGCTCTTCTTATTAGTATGTACCATGGTTGTGATGACTTCTTTAATATAAAACCCCTTATTGAAAATTGGGGGATAGGTTATAAATTTAAAATACGAAAACCACGAATAAAATCTATATCTAACGGTACATTATTAATTGCAGAAATTGATAATTAATAACGTGTTGTACTCACCTTGTACTTTTGCGCAAAAGATAGCATTTGTATTTACAATATAGCAAATCAAAAAGCCCCTAAAGTTTTATTGGGGCTTTTTGGGCAAACTTATTAAGTTTTTGCAGCTTTTTGTTACACAGTAACAGCTTCTGCGTTCGTCGTATTTTCGTGCGATTGATGCTGTTGTTCCTGATGTTTGAACTGTGCATTATACAGAGCTTTGTAAGCTCCGTTATCGATATTAAGCAATTCTTCGTGTGTACCTTGCTCAACGATTTCACCTTCGTTTATAACAACAATTTTGTCGGCATTTTGTATTGTAGACAGCCTGTGAGCGATAACAAATACTGTTTTATCCTGCATTAGGTTGTCAATCGCCTTTTGTACAATAGCTTCCGCCTTGTTGTCCAGTGCTGAAGTCGCCTCATCCAGTATAACAATCGGAGCATTTTTCAAAAATGCACGTGCAATGGCTACTCTCTGTTTTTGACCGCCGGAAAGCAATATTCCTCGTTCTCCGATTTGGGTATCTATGCCGTCTTTTAAGGAAGCTACAAATTCATCTAAGTATGCCATCTGTATTGCTTTTTGCAGCTGTTCTTCAGTAGCGTGTTCATTGCCGAGCATTATATTTTCTTTTATCGTGCCGGAGAACAGGAAGTTATCCTGAAAAACAACGGCAAAATTCTGTCTTAATGATTTCAGGGTGTAATCCCTTATATCAGTACCGTCAATTTGTATAGAACCGGACGTTACATCGTAAAAACGCGGCAACAGGTTTACAATAGTCGTTTTACCCCCGCCGGAGTTACCCACAAACGCAACTGTCTCGCCTCTGTTAACAGAAAGGTTAATGTGTTTTAAGACCGGTATGCCCTTTTTGTATTCAAAACATACGTCTTTGAGTTCAATTTTTGAGTAATCGTCGTGAAGCTCAACGGCATCAGGCTTGTCTTTGATAGATGGTTCCATATCCATTACATTGAATACTCTCTCTATTGCAAAGAACGAAAGCTGTACCTGATTGAAGTTGTTACCGAGGCTTTTAACCGGTGTATACAGCATAATTAAAGCTGTTATAAACGATACAAAGTTACCGCTTGTTATTTGCTTGGTCAAAATCAAATGGCTGCCGTAACCTATAGCAAGACCGATGCCGACGGATACAATAACGTGCATCATCGGGGAGAGCCAAGAGGTTCTTTGTACCATTTTTATTCTTAAATTAAATATGCTTTTTAAAATGTCTTCAAATTTGCCTTTTTGCTGGGCATCAAGGTTGTAGGATATAATGGTTTTATTTCCTGCAAAAGCTTCGTTATATGCTGTGATTACTGCAGCATCAGCCTTGAGTGTTTTGCTCATAACATCTTGAATACGTTTTCTTATTCTTGCTACAGGCAGGAAGGCTGCTCCAAGTACTACAACCGCAATCAATGCAAGCTGCCATGAGTTATAAAACAAGACGCAAACCAGTGAAAGAGATGAGAATAATCTTTGAGTAAATACCTTCAAATTATCCAAAAGTCCTGTACAGGCCATATCTGCATTGTTGTTGAATGTAAACACAACATCCCCGGAATTTTTTGTATCAAAATAAGATGTTTGGAAGGTAAGCATTTTTTTGAACAAATCAAATTTTAATCTCTGCGTAATTTTGCCGCCGACCCAGGTGTTAAGGTATGTTGCAAGATAGTTTAATCCGCCCTGTAATGAAGTAAAAGCCACAATACCAAACGGTATGTACCACGGGGATTCTACTGATTTTTCCACCATTACAAGGTCCATATAAGGTTTTAAAGACAGTGCAATAACAGCGTCCAAACCGCCTATCGGAATACATATTGTTACGGCAAGCAATGCCCTAAACCATACAGGTTTTACGTACGGCCACATTCTTCTGTAGTTTACAACGAACCTTAAATTCCAAATTTTTGTGATTATTTCGTTAATCTTTTCTTTAATTTTCATTTTTATCCCATATTGATTATTTGCTTACCAAATATTTTTACGCTTACTCTTGATTTATTAATTTTAACAGAAAAAATATTTCTTCTGATATTTTTCCATTTTTCTTTTTTAAGAACATTTTTTTCGTAGTTAATTAAAAACTGTTCGGGAGAATTAATTAAGCATCCTATCTTATTTTTGCCGTATTTGTTAAAAAATTCTTTTGTAAGTTCTTTGTTATTATTATATTGCAAAAATTGTTGAGAAACTCTCATCACAAAGTCTTTTCTGTATTCAGGTGCAATTCTTCTCATTGTCCAGCGGTAAGCCTTGTATTGTGCAATAAGCTTTTGCGTTATTGCGCGTTCTTTTATATCTTTGTGCTCACGCAAAAATTTGTCTATTTCATCGTATTCTTCACAAACATACAGGGCTTTAGCCGGATTGTTAATTGATGAATTGACATTATCCTGCCTGTAATACAGGTAAGCGTTATTTATGAATTTGATTTTTTTAGCCAAGGCAAGCACTTTAAATGAAAAAGAAGTGTCCTGATAGCTTGCTCCGGGTGTGGTTAAAAAATTTATGCCGTTGTTTTTTATCAAATCCCTTTTATATATTGCACTCCACAGCGTAGGCTGCAGTGTCAAGATTTCCGGGTGCTGCAGGGCATTTATTATTGCTCCGTTGAAATCGTTAACCCTGCCGTTTTTTTCTTTGATATTGTCCCTTGTCCAAAAATTAAACCAATCACTTTTTACAATGTCACAGTCATTTTCTTTTGCAATATTGTAAAGGTTTTCAAACATGCCGGGGTCCGCAAAGTCATCAGCTTCAACAATACCGATGTATTCGCCGGTTGCTGCCTCAATCCCCTTATTCATTGAATCACCATAGCCGGAATTTTGTTTGTTGATTACTTTTATGCGGGAATCTTTTTGCGCGTATTCATTCAATATTTCAACGGAACCGTCAGTTGAGCCGTCATTTACGCAAACAATTTCTATATCTTTTAGCGTTTGTTTAACAATACTTTCAAGGCATTCACCAAGATAAGCCTCTACATTGAAAACAGGAACGATAACAGATACTTTTGTCACTTGTTAATCCCCCCGTTAAGGTGCTCGTAATAGTTTATAGGTTGTAATCTTATTACCCCCACAAGCTTGCCGAGGTTTTTGCTTGACAGGCCGAGCACATTATAAAATGCAGTAAGCCCGAAAATTATCGAAAAAGGACTTATCAAAATATTCAAAACGCAGATGATAAATATTTTTATTAAATATAAAAGCCTTCTTAGTCTTTTTTGCCCGGCTTTGTATTGCAAATATGAGCCCGAATATCCGTTATAGAAATTTCTGCTCAGAATCCAGCGCGCGTTGACCCTGTCTTTTCCGTTGATTTCGCGCACAATTGCATCGGGATTAAAGACTATTGTATATCCGGCTTTGCCTGCCCTGTAGAAGAAATCTCCGTCCTCTCCGCCCATAAAAACAAAAGAAGAATCAAACCAGATATCGTTGTCTTTTACTATTGATAAGGGAAAAAATGCGTTGTGGGTTGAGCAGACTTTTCTTATCTCTCCTTTTTTCTTGGTAGTTTTTTTGACAAAAATATTGTTGTTTGTAAGATAATCCGGAAAATCACCGTCAAAGCAGCAATACTCCGGCCCTGAAATAATAAAAGCATTCTCCTGAGTGTTATACAAATCAACAAGGTTGTAAAGCCACTCGGCATCGGCCACATCGTCATCATCGAGTATTGCTATATGTGACACCCCGAGATTAATAGCCTCTTTCAAGAGCCTGTTTCTTGCGCTGGCAAGCCCTCTTTTTTCTTCAACTTTATATGTAATTTCAAACGGAAAATCTGTTTGAATTTGTTTTACAACGGCTTGTGCAGAAGCGTCGGCATCATTATCAACCACAAGCACCTTTATTTCAATACCGTCCGGTATATGCAGTTTAGCAATACTGTTTAATGTTTTCTCCAAAATCTCAGGTCTTAAGAAGGTATTGCAAGAAATTGCAATACTCTTTATTTCCGGCTTTATAAGATTTTGAGTTTGTGTTACTTCCATATTACTTTTTTTAGATTTTGTAATTTTTGTTCAAATTTATAAGCTGTTTGTATACTGTGTTCTAATGAGTTTTCAGGTTTCCAGTTAAGAACTGTTTTTGCCTTAGCTGCGTTGGCAAAAAGTGTTGCCGGATCACCGGGGCGTCTTTTTGCGACTTCTACATTTATTTTTCTGTTTAAGACTTTTTCACATGTGTCAAAAACCTCTTTAACGCTGTTGCCGTTTTCCGTGCCGAGGTTAAACACTTCTGAGCGGTTTTCTTTTTCAAGCCACAGATAAGCGAGCTTGTGCGCCTGTGCCAAATCTTCTACATTTACATAATCTCTTATGCAGGTGCCATCAGGCGTTGGGTAGTCGTCGCCAAAAATTTTAAATGTTTTTTCATCTTCAAAAACGGATTTTAAAATATTGGGTATAAGGTGTGTTTCTATCTCGTGCCACTCACCGACGCGTCCTTGTGTGTCGCAGCCGGCTACATTAAAGTATCTTAATTTTACCGATTTTAATCCGTAAGCAGAATCATAATCCGCCATGATTCTTTCCACCATCAATTTTGACGCACCGTAAGGATTGATAGGGTTTTGCGGATGTTTTTCATCTATCGGTGTGTAGTTGGGTTCTCCGTAAGTTGCGCAGGTGGAGGAGAAGATTATTTTTTTTACATTATGTTTAACCATGGTATCAAGCAGATTAAGCGTGCCTAATGTATTGTTTCTGTAATATTTAGCCGGATTTTCCACACTCTCACCTACAAGTGAAAATGCCGCAAAGTGAATGACTGCATCTATTTTGTATTTTGAAAATACATTATCAATATCATCAATGTTTCTTAAATCACCTTTTTCGAAAATCACATTGCCTGCTTTTTTTAATTCTTCAATTGTTTCAATGTGTCCGGTTTCAAGATTGTCAAAGACAAGAACATCGTAATTGTCTTTTAAAAAATTCAGCACTGTGTGGCTGCCTATATAACCTGCACCGCCGGTTATTAAAATCATTTGCAAATCTCCTCAAATAAGTTTATTGCTCTGGTTATAGCCTGATCCATGTTGTAATATTTATAATCGCCAAGCCTGCCTAAAAAGTATACATTATCCAGCCTTTTGGCATCTTCAAGATATTTGTTGTATAGTTCTGTATTTTCCGGTTTCGGTATAGGATAATACCTTTCATTTTTACCGTTTTCAAAGGCTTCGGAGTATTCTTTAGCGATTACTGTCTTGTTTGAAATATCATTAAGATAATATTTGTACTCATGAATCCTTGTAAAATCGTAGTTGCAAGGATAATTAACAACCGCGTTTGACTGGTAATGCTCATGGTTGTGGGTTTCGAGTTTAAAATTTACACTTCTGTAAGGCAATTCCCCGTATTTGTAGTCAAAAAACTCATCAATCGGGCCTGTATAAAAAATTCTGTCAAAATGACCGGAAAGGTCTTTGTAATCAGTGTTAAGTTTTACGGAAATGTTTTTGTGTTTTAATATTCTTTCAACAACTTTTGTGTAACCGCCTGTCGGAATACCCTGATATTTGTCCTGAAAATATCTGTCGTCGCAGCTTATGTAAACAGGCACTCTGGCTGTGACTGCACTGTCCACTTCATCGGGGGAATTTCCCCATTGTTTGTTTGTATAATGCAAAAATACTTTTTCATAAACGTAATTTGCAAGGAATTTTAAATCATTGTCAGCCTGTTTTTGAAATTCTAATATAGGCACCTTTTTATTGTACTCAAATGCTTTCAGCAGCTTTTCTTCCAGCCTTGCTGCAAGAGATTTAGGAAAAACATCATAAAGGGTATTTATATTAAAAGGAATTGTTGTTTCTATGCCGTCAATTACCGCAACGACTTTGTGCATGTATGTATTAAAATCAGTAAATCTTCTTATAAAACTCCAAACTTTTTCATCATTGGTGTGAAAAATATGCGAACCGTATTTGTGAATTTTGATACCGTTCTCATCCGTATAGTCATAGCTGTTGCCTGCGATATGTTCTTTTTTATCAATTACAAGAACCTGTTCGTCAAATTGCTCAGCAACCAATCTTGCAATTACCGCTCCTGAAAATCCTGCACCTACAACCAAGTTTTGTTTCATAACAACCCTGTAATTTATTGTTTCCGTTTTAAATTATAATACAAAAAATTTTTTAAGCCATTACATGTATTCAATTCTTGCCTTTGCCTGAGTATTGATAGTAATCATAAAGTATAATCAGTTTAATATCAATATATGAAGTATCCGCTCAGAAAAACAAGTTAAATATTTTTGTAACAAATTTTACAATTTTATTATTTTTATGCAAAAATCAGGTCTGTTTGGTTTTTATAACATCGTGTGGAAGTTCAAGGAATGAATGTACAGTCATGACCTCACCGGTTTCATCAACAAGTATACAGAATATACCTTCTCAACCGATAGGCGCATATTCGCTTAACGGAGGCAATGATTTTCGCGCCGGTCATTTTGTTGTGAATCCGCCGCCTATAAAAAAATACTCTTTTTATGATGAAATTTATGTGGACCCGAATTTTTACAAACAACTGATAAACCCCAAAAGTAAAGCGTTTTATTCAAAAAACCTTATAAAAGAAGAAGATATAAAGCCTAAAAAAAATAAAATCAACGCCGCATTAAAAA
Organism: Candidatus Gastranaerophilales bacterium; assembly: GCA_944322935.1. Classification (GTDB taxonomy): domain Bacteria; phylum Cyanobacteriota; class Vampirovibrionia; order Gastranaerophilales; family Gastranaerophilaceae; genus Limenecus. The sequence goes on from CALUQO010000003.1 coordinate 14,054, forward strand.
CAGCAGCGTTTTTGGCTGGTATCTTTCTTGCTTATGTATATCGTGCTAATATAAAAACATTCTTAGCCGATGCTTTTACAAAGCTAAAAAAACTGGTAAAGAAATAATATAAATCCCTTATTCAAAGGGTTAAATTACTAAATTATCAAGTCATAATCAAAATATGAACTCATCACAGCAAAACAACCCTGACAACAACAATCAAAAAAAAGAATTTTTTCAGTTGACCGGGCAGCAGCTTTCGGTCAACATACACCGCTATGAAAAAGTTTTGAACAAGCCTCAGGTCACTATTTTTAATAAAAAGCAGCTTGATGAGATAGAAGAAGAAAAAAAAGAACGTCTTTTGTTAAAACGTTTAAACGCAACTGACAGCGCAATGATTGAAGAGTGTGCCTACAAAGTTATAGACAACCCCGAAATTAAGCTCGAAAAGAAAATGGAAAACTGTGAAAAAGCCCTTGCCGAGGTTAAAGAAAAGCTTACCGTTGCACAAACAGTTCAGGATGCAAAAGCCCAGAAAGCGCTTTTATACAAAAAAAGTGTGCTGGAAAAAAATCTTGAGGCTCTTCAAAAACAATACAGCGAGCAAAATTTTGAAACAGGTTTTATCAGCTTCTTTACAAAAATGCTTTTGCTCCCGCAAAAAATAAAAACAAATTGCACAAAAAGTATAAAACGAATTTTAATGCATTCAGCATTTTTAAGACAGTTCAAACCTCTGGCCAGGGCTTTGGCCGTAAGAGAAACTATCTGGAGACTGAATAAAATAAACAAGTCCGTTGATGAACTCGTAAAAATGAAGGTGCCTTTCGGCGAACAGGAAGAAAAGTACGAAACACTTGTTAATCATCTTCAACGCGCGGGAGCACTGCATTCGCAAATATTAAAAGATTTAAAAAATTAATTTTCACAGGTCATGTAACCTAATATACTGAAGGCTATGATTTTTTCTTCATTAACATTCAGCCATTCATATTTTGGGCTTTCTATGTTGCAGCTGCACTCGTCAAAGTGGTGGCAGATTGTTGCATTTTTTAATGTGAGTATATCTTTCAGGCCGTCTTTGTCATCTTTTACAACGTTGCCATAGGCTTTAAAGCTTTCCGTAAATATAACTATATCCGTTACTCCGCCTGCCATGTCAATAGCTTTGTATATTCTGTCAAGAACATTTACGCCCATAAAAAACTCCTTTCTCACAATACTAACAAAAAGGATTATTAAGTTTAAATATAATTTTTTCATTCCCTCATCCGGTATTTTTCAGGATATTTTGTTATTTCCGATAAAAATGTAATCGATGAGCCGTTTATATGTTACGTAACATATACAATTTCGATGACAAATGTTGCCGCAAAATCGCTGAACATACACGGCTACAGCGCCTGTGCGTGAGAACGGTACTACAACATTGCAATATTGCAATCAACAGCTTTTACCATATGATTACAACAGCTCCGTCATGTCCTTTTTGAGCTTTGGCAGTTATTTGTGACGTTTTTTTGTCATATTGTCCGCCAAGACCGTATTTTGCACTTTTGGAAATATCGTATAAATAATAATATTTTTCTGGAATATGATACTCATCCTGCTTTTGTTCATTACCGACAGGCGTCATGCGCGTAGCTTTCGAGCCGCCCTTTGCCGTTATTTTTAAAGCGTCTATAGTCGTGGATTCACCGTCTTTAGCATCTATGAAATTGTTATTTTCATCAATATACGTGCCGGAACCGCCTCTGCCTATTTTTATTACAATAACCGGATTGGTAATTTGTTTGTGCATTGAAACAATCTCGCCGTTTTTTCCGCTTTCATAAGGGGTTGCCCCTCCTCCTGCGCCTGTTGCAAATATAAAAAAGCCCGCATTTACTTTAGGGCGTGAAAACAGGCAGCTGAGCGCCGTTGCACTGTGTACAAGTTCTTCATTATTTCCGTTAATTTTATATAATTTTCCGACATGTTCTCCGTTTGAATTGAGCGTACACACAAACCTGCCGCGTGCATGTTTTTTTGCAAAATCAATCACTTTTGCACTGATATACGGCTTAAAAACCACAAAAATAAGCTGACTTGCAATAAAAAACGCAAGAACAACGATTAACAAAATTTTTACCCCTGTACACTCCGGTATTTTTAACCCTGATTTGCTCATACAATCCTTATAAAAGTATAAGATATTTTAGTATTTTTTCCGGCTAATTGCAACTAAACAGGCAAAACACTTTCTCAAAAAAATTAAGCGCGTCCTAACATCCCCGAGTAGCCGAAAATCCCCCGGTGCGTTTCGAGATTTTACGGAAAGCGAAAAGCAAATTCGGCTCTGTTTTGTGAGTTTTTCAGCGTGATTTTTGATTGTTTGTTTTTGTGCTAAAATCTCACATGTATTATTTATAGAGAAACATGAGGATAACAATTATGGTTGAACTTTCACCTTTGCAAAAAGCAAGATTGGCATTTGAACCTGTTCTTCCTTCTACACTTGCCGCAGGCATTAAAAAAGTAGAGGTTATTGAAGGCGAAAAAACAGAATGCGTTAAAGATCAGGAGCAGATTAAAAGACTTTTTGAAAACACATACGGCAAATGCACTGTTACATTTAAATCAGGCAGTGAACACGAATTTTCCGCAAGAAACGTAGGTGTAATATTATCGGGCGGTCAGGCTCCCGGCGGACACAACGTTGTCGCAGGGTTATATGATGCATTAAAGCAGGCTAACCCCGAAAGCAAATTGTACGGTTTCTTAGGCGGCCCGTCAGGTATTATCGACGGCGAATACATTGAATTGACTGACGAAATTATCGATGCTTACAGAAACACCGGCGGTTTTGATATTATAGGTTCCGGAAGAACAAAACTTGAAACAGAAGAACAGTTTGAAAAAGCTCTGGAAAACTGCAAAAAATTGAATATCACAGGCATTGTTATCATAGGCGGCGACGATTCCAACACAAACGCCGCAATGCTTGCTGAATGGTTTGTTTCCAAAAACGCAGGTATTCAGGTTATCGGCTGTCCCAAAACAATTGACGGTGACTTGAAAAACGACCAGATAGAAATATCTTTCGGTTTTGACACCGCAACAAAAACTTATGCGGAACTCGTCGGTAACATCGAAAGAGATGTTAACTCCGCTAAAAAATACTGGCACTTTGTTAAAGTTATGGGCAGAAGCGCCACTCACGTAGCTTTAGAAGTTGCTTTGCAAACTCAGCCTAACATCACTTTAATTTCGGAAGAAGTTGAAGAAAAGAAAATGTCATTAAAACAAATTGTAAATTATATGGCTGACATCATTGCAAGACGTGCTAACGACGGCAAAAACTTCGGTGTTGCATTGATTCCTGAAGGGTTAATCGAATTTATCCCCGAAATGAAAACAATGATTGCTAACCTCAACGATGTTATGTCTACATTAGAACAGGATGCTTCTTACAATAAATTGACAGTACCGGCTGACAGATTCGACTTCATCGAAAGCAGACTTGAACCTGAAAATGCTGCTGTTTTTGAATCTCTTCCTGTTTTAATCAAAGCACAATTGCTTATGGACAGAGACCCTCACGGAAACGTTCAGGTTTCTAAAATTGAAACAGAAAAACTCTTAATCGAAATGATTAAGGTAAAACTTGCAGAAATGAAAGCTCAAGGTGAGTTTATGGGCAAATTCTCTGACCAGTGCCACTTCTTTGGCTACGAAGGCAGATGTGCATTCCCGTCTAACTTTGACGCAAACTACTGCTATGCACTTGGCTTTAATGCTTACGCATTGATTCAATCAGGTTTGACCGGATATCTTTCATCAGTAAGAAATCTTACTGCTCCGTCTAAAGACTGGGTAGCAGGCGGTGTTCCTCTTACAATGATGATGAACATGGAAAAACGTCACGGTCATATGAAACCTGTTATCCAAAAAGCACTCGTAAGACTGGACGGCCCTGTGTTCAAAAAGCTCGAAGCAAACAGAGAAAACTGGGCTATGAACGACGAATACATTTTCCCCGGCTCAATCCAGTACTGGGGCCCGTCAGAAGTTTGCGACATCACGACACAAACTCTTAAACTCGAAAGAGAAGCTGCTCCGGCTTCCGTATAAGTCTCGGGTTAAAGGATAAATAAAAAAGGCGGATATTTTATACCCGCCTTTTTTGTTGTTTGTTTTTATATTGAACATTTTTTTGTGAATTTATTCACAAATTTTGCCAATAGAATTGCATCTGCGCCTAAAAAGGGCCTCGGCAATTCGGAATTTTTTTTGAATAACCTTTGCTTGGCTGCATCTACAGAGCTGAGAATATCTTCTTTTGTAAATTTGTCTACCGTTTTATAACGATGCTCTGTTGGCATATAACCTTTGGGGTCTATGGATAATGTCGCCCATTCGCCCTTCTTTTTCCCGATTTTGGTTACAAAAAATATAAGACATTTTACTTTTGAGAGGGGGCCTATTTTGCCTATAACCTCGATATCTGCATCATTGCCGGCCTTAACAAGGTCGTCAAAAGATTCTTTAAGCGCCTGAGCGCCTATTTTGTAAGCTTTTTTAGGTATTGGCTTAAGCGCTTTAAAATTTTGTTTAAGACGGAAATTGTCGCTTTGTTTTATTTTCATAACTTTTTCCTCTGTGACAAGTGTAATATATAGAGTGGTAAAAAATCAAGGGGATGAGTTGTAGAGCAGCAAGGGAGACTTTAGTCTACCGTTACGTCATCAACAAAATCAGAGATTTCGACCTGCCACTTGTTGGGGGACGGTTCAGTTCAACCCCTCGCCTCTTGCGGGAGAGGGTTGAATTTCAAGTTGAGCTGTTGCGAAACTTAGAAATTCGCTTGAGTGGAGGGTCGGTTGGACAGGTATGCCAAACCGACACTCCGTCATTGCTTTTGACGTTCTCAATCAAGGCTCTTCCCAATTAACAATTTTTTGGGGGATGGAGTAACTTTGCTTTATTTCTTACCCGTTCTTTGACTCAAAAACCGGAATTTTTTAAACAAAATCACGTTTTGTTATTAAATTAACATTTGTAAATTTAATTTCTTAAAAACAATAATAAAACTTCTGTTTGTTATTTACTGTTTATGTGGTCAGTTTTTTTATTTAGGAAGAGAGGTTATCAATGAAAATCAATGCAATTTCTGCAGGCAATCACAGAGCCGTGTCTTTTAACGGTACGTGGACCAAACGGGAAATCTATAACGCTGCTGATTACCATGTTTATGACAAAAAAGAATATACCCCGGACAAAGATGAAACACCTGAAAAAATCTCGATTGCCTGGCTGAAAGAGACCGGTGCTCTGCCTATTGACTGGATAAAGAAGGTTAACCCGTTTAATCAGGTTGAAGAATCAAGGAACGGTGCCCCCGTTAAGACTGAATACTCTATAAAAGGGCATAAATTTATGCCTCTGGATATTATAAAAGCATCTGTTGAAATGAAAATAGACAGAGCAAAAGCATCGGGCCGCACCTACATGGAAGAGTTGATAGACCTTGCTAATATTGCATTGATGGAATCTGATAAGGACAGCGCAAAAGCATATGAAAAAGAAATGGTCGACCAGTATAAACGGGAAAGTAGCCCGAGAAGCAAGGACGGAACAGCATACCTGATGAACGAATATAAAGAAAACTGGGGAAAAGCCATACGTACACTTGATAAGTATGTTCCGGGCGCTGATCTTTATCAGGACTCAGACGAAATGGTTAAGAAATACCAAAAATAATGTAATTTTTGTATTTTTTCAATAACTTTTGTGCAAAATAGAGACAGACTGAAATCTGCCTCTATTTTTTCATTATTTCTAATTTAATAAGGGCAAAGCTTTGGATGAACAATAAAAATCTTGATACATTAAAACATTTAGCCGCCATTCTCCTTACAAATACCCACTGCCGGGCACACTTATAAAATTTAATCTGCCGTTAACGCACATGTCGGCCATAACTTGAAATTTATCTCCTACAAAAGGTGTAGTTTTTGTGTTTTTTATTCAACTTTTTAAAAATTTGCCCGTTATTTTAAATGTGAGCGTTATTTTTACACAGAGAATATACGGATAAACAAAAGCCTATGACAGAATCTTTGTACGGACAAGAAGTTTTTTTTAAAGTCGGCAACTACAACTCGAATGTGTTTGAAGCCATTAAGGAAACAAAAGATTATATCTCAAACAACGATTGTCCGTTTTTGAGCATTGATATATCCGGTTTGAATGTAATAGACGCACTCAAGGTATGTGTATTGGCTTCCACTTTCCATTTTGCCAAATATTGCACGGGCAGGATAAAATGGTTTGTTAAAGACAGACAAATCAAAGACCAAATAGAGCTGTTAAAACTTGACAATGTGGAAATAGAAATAAAACAAACCAAAAGAAATTACGCGGATTTTGGCGAAATACCGTTAAGAAACTTAAGACTTTGTCATTAAATTTAGATTTCACATTATTTTGATGTAAAATTAAATGTATGAGTCAGGAAAATATTATTGAAGTTTGGAATGCAGTGTTGAACATTTTGGAGAAACAAATCTCCGAATCTACTTTCACGACCTGGATTTTACCGTTAGAACCTCAATACTTTGATGACAACTGTTTTGTTATTCATACGGGGCAGGCTTTTGCCGTAAATCTTTTAAGAGGCAATCATTACAACCAAATCGCTTCGGCTGTTAAAACGGTTTTAAACAAAGAGTTGGAAATAAAAATTATTTTTGATGAAGAACTTCAAAAGAAAATAGAAAAAAAATCAAAAGCACGTGCTGCAGCCGCACAGCAACAGGAACAAACAGCAAAGCCCAAATATGACAGTCTTACTCAGATGCAGTCATCAAACTTAAATTTAAAATACAAATTTGAAAATTTTGTAGTCGGTTCCAACAACAAACTTGCCTATGTTGCAGCGCAGACAGTTGCACAAAAACCGGGAGAAAAATACAATCCTTTGTACATATACGGCGGCCCCGGATTGGGCAAAACCCATATAATGCAGGCTATCGGGCATTATATAATCAAAAACACCCCCGAGTTAAAAGTTCTTTTCATAACTGCCGAAGAATTTGTTAACGATGTTGTTAACGCTCTTGCCAGAGGTGATGAAAAAACCAAAAACATGAACAAGTTCCGCAAAAAGTACAGAGAAGTGGATGTACTGTTGATTGATGACATACAGCTTATTGCCGGCAAAACAAGAACTGAAGAAGAAGTTTTTAATACCTTCAACACGCTGCATGGCGCAGGCAAACAGATTGTGCTGACTTCTGACAGAACCCCTAAAGAGATTCCGTCCCTTTCCGACAGGCTTATCAGCCGTTTTGAATGGGGGTTAATGGCGGATATTCAGCCGCCGGATATTGAGACAAGGATGGCTATTTTATCTAATCTTGCAAGGGATTCCAATATAGAAGTGCCTAACAATATTATTGAATTTCTTGCAACGGTATATGAAAACAACATAAGAGAACTTGAGGGTGCATTTAACCGTGTTACGGCATATGCCAGCATTAACGAAACTCCGTTGACTGTTGAGAATGTCAAAAAGATTATAAATTATGAAGAAAAAGCAAACGTATTTTCATTTGACGGCATAGTGAATGAGGTGGCGGCATATTATAATGTGTCACCCAAGGATATAAAGGGCTCCGGCCGCAGCGCAAAAATTGCGGAAGCAAGACAAATTGCCATTTATCTTTGCCGTGAGTTGACAAAACAGAGCCTGCCCGCAATCGGTAATTTTTTTGATAAAAAACATACAACTATTTTATATTCTTACGACAAGGTTAAAAATGAGTTAAACACAAATTATTCGCTTTCCCACAGCGTGGAAACAATACAAAAGCTGCTGAATAAGTGAATTGCAGGAACGTCATCCGCAATAGCTTAAGGAGATTTTATATGAATACAATTAAAATTCTTGCACTGGTTTTAACCGTGTTGTTTATTAGTATTACAACGGTATTTGCAAAAGAGGGAAAAAATATGAATAATACCAAAACAATAAGACTAATTTATCCGCAATGGCAGGGCGGAAATATTACACGGTTGATTCCTGAGTTAAGTCCTGAGGACGCCTCAAGAGGCTATTTTTTAGGCGCAAATTTGCTAAACTATCTTGCACCCGAAACAAAAAATAAAACTTTGACAGTTCCGATTACTCAAAACATAAACAGAACCGAAGAAAAAGGAATCCTTGGATATAAAGAAATCGCTGAGCAGACAAAATCAGCTCTTGAGATTCTTGAAAAAGAAAATCCCGACAGAATCCTCACCCTCGGCGGAGAGTGCTCGGCAAGCGTTGTGCCGTTTACTTATCTTGCAAAAAAGTATAACAACGATGTGGCAATGGTTTGGATAGATGCTCACCCCGATATTACTCTGCCTCAGGACAAAACCTACAACGGTTACCACGCAATGGCAGCCGCAGCCGTTATGGGCAAATGGCAAGACGGCATAACCGAGCAGCTTCCCTCAAAAATAAATGCGGACAAAATTCTTTTTGTAGGCTTAAGAGATTGGGAAAGACAACAGATAAAAGACCGCCAGAGTGAATACGGCATAAAACATTTGTCTGTTGAAGAGACAAAAAACGACAGCACAAAAGTGCTTGAATGGCTGAAATCCACGGGAGCAAAACATGTTGTAATCCACTTTGACATGGACGTTTTAGACCCGAACGAAATTATTGCCGCCGTAGGAGTTGTCCCTGACGGAATGAAAATCAATGAGGTTACACGAGTTATCAACGATATTGCAAAAGAGTATGATATAGTCGGCTTGACGGTAGCAGAGCCGATGCCGAGAACTGCAATAAAGCTCAAAAACATGCTGCAGCAGCTGCCTATGACGGAGTAGAAAAACAAAATACAGTAACATTAATTTTTATAATATAATCAAAACATGAAACGGGTATATGAAAAAGAAAATATAATACTATTTCAAGGCGATTGTATTGACATTTTAAATAAAGCGACTCCAGAATCGGTGGATATGATTTTTGCTGATCCGCCTTATATGTTATCCAATGGCGGGATTACCTGCCAGGCGGGAAAAGTTGTATCCGTGAACAAGGGTAAATGGGATGAAAGCCAAGGACTTGAAGAAGATTTCAAATTTCATCAAAAATGGATTAATGCCTGTAAAAGAGTTTTAAAACCTAACGGAACAATATGGATTTCAGGCACTTACCATTCGATTTATGCGTGTGGATTTGCTTTACAGAAAGCAGGTTTTAAAATTCTAAATGACATTTGTTGGTTTAAGCCTAATGCATCTCCTAATATGAGTTGTAGATATTTTACGGCAAGTCATGAGACTTTATTATGGGCAAGGAAAGACCCAAAAGGCAAGCATACCTTTAATTATGAAGCAATGAAAAATGGTGATTGGGGTGATGATGAACTTAAAAAGCCAAATAAACAAATGCGTTCGGTTTGGCAAATAGATACTCCTAAACCTTCAGAAAAAGAATTCGGCAAGCACCCGACCCAGAAACCTTTAGAATTGTTAAAACGTATAATCCTTGCCTCGACTAATAAATGCGATTTAATTCTCGACCCATTCACAGGAAGTTCAACAACTGGTATAATGGCATTGGAGTTAGGCAGGAAATTTATTGGAATAGACTTAGAAAAAGAGTATTTAGACCTTTCTGTTAAAAGGTTTGAACAAGCATTTGCAAAGAAAGAAAACGTATGGCAGTAGTTTTAGAACAGTTGAAAAATGAGACATATCCGATTGTTAAATGGGTTGGTGGCAAGCGTCAGCTTATGTTTGAATTAATTAAAAACATGCCAAAATCTTATAACCGCTATTTTGAACCTTTCATTGGCGGCGGAGCATTGTTTTTTGAACTACAACCCGAAAATGCTTATATTTCTGATATGAATGAAGAGTTGATTAATCTTTATTCAGTTGTTCGCGATAACGTTTATGAACTTATTGAGGACTTGGGCAAACATGAAGTTTCAAAAGAATATTTTTTAGAAATTCGTAATATTGATAGATCTGAAAAATATGCAGAATTGTCAAGTATTGATAGAGCAAGCCGATTTATTTATTTGAATAGAACCTGTTTTAACGGTATGTATAGAGTGAACTCTCAAGGACAATTCAATGTTCCATTTGGGCATTACAAAAATCCTCGTATCATTGATGAAAACAACCTTTTGAATTGTTCAAAACTTTTAAAAAAGACAGAAATTAAGTGTGCGGATTTTTCAGAAATCTTAACTAAAGTTCAAAAGGATGACTTTGTTTATTTTGACCCACCTTATGTTCCTTTGAACGAAACTTCAAGTTTTACTTCTTACACAAAAGACGGGTTTGACATTGATATGCAGTTTAAGTTAAGAAACGTTTGCGATGAATTGGATTCAATGGGTGTTAAATTTATGCTTTCAAATTCGGATACAAAATTAGTAAACGAATTATATGCAAATTATGAAATAAAAAAGGTTTTCGCTTCACGCCAAATCAATGCAAATGCAGACGGCAGAGGCAAAATTACAGAAGTTTTAGTGAGGAATTTTTAAGGTTTTGGTAAGCTATTCATCAACATTTTCCTGCCCGAATTATTCCAATAGGTTACATCTTGTTCTATAAATAACCATTTTAAAATCTTTAAAATAAGTTCCGTATCATAACCATTTTTGAATTCTGGTAAATTTGTAAATTCATTTGTTTCACAATTATATATTTTGAATATTAAATCATATAATTTATTATAGTTTTTAGGAGATTCTAATTTCTTTATCTTAAGATCGGCTTCAATGTTATGATGGGCTGGAGATTTTAAGCGTCTTTTCCCTGAACGTGAAAGAAAATATTCACCTTGAACATTAATAATAAAATCCATGCCATTATTTCTTCCAGCGGGTCTAGTTATATATATCTTATTTCCATTATTTAGTTCTTCAACATAATAAGTATATTTTGAAGCTAGATCTCCAGTTCCATTTCCTGGTTCTTCCTCTAAAAATTTGGTTATTAATAATGTTCTAATCTTTTTACGACCAAGTGAATTATTCAATTCAAAAGATATTGGTTCGTGTTTTGACATATTTTTTCCATCTTCCTTACCCAATTTGCATACTCATGCTATCATAAAAATATACAGGAGAATATGCATGAAAAGAGATTTTAAGGAATGGCTATCTACATTTAGACCTTGTATTGCGGATTATTGTTACTACGTAGATTTTGATAAGGTGACAAAAAATGTTGATGATATTAAAGTTGAGTTAAATATTTTAAATAGTTTAGTTGGTTCAAAAAATATTGAAAAAGATTTTGAAGACATCATCACAAAGTATCCTGAAACTCTAAAATGTATTCCATTGCTCTTGGCTGTTCGTTCTAACGAGATTTCTGTTACTGATGCTGATGGCGAATACAATTTCTCATTTAGAAAACAAAACTATAGCATAGATGATTATAAAATGTTTATGAGAAAAACTAAGTTGTTTGATTTGTTAGAAAATCATATAGTAAGCAGTTTAGTTGACTATGCGACAGGTGTCGAAACAGGATTAGACAGTAACGGTCGTAAAAATCGTGGCGGACATTTGATGGAAAATCTTGTTGAAGATTATATTCAAAAAGCCGGATTCGTTAAGGGGCAAAACTATTTTAAAGAAATGTATATCCACGAAATCGAACAAAAGTGGAATGTAAATTTATCTGCAATTTCTAATCAGGGCAAAATGGAAAAACGTTTTGATTTTGTGATTAAAACAGACAATCAAATTTACGTTATAGAAACAAATTTCTATTCAAGCGGCGGTTCAAAACTTAATGAAACAGCTAGAAGTTATAAAACACTTGCTCAAGAAATTGCAACAATAGATGGAGTAACGTTTATTTGGTTTACTGACGGCTGTGGTTGGAACAGTGCAAAGCATAATTTAGAAGAAACTTTTGATGTGTTAAAAGAGCTATATAACATTAACGATTTGGAAAATGGTATTATAAAAACTTTAAAATAAATTTGTTATTTGATAATATATAAACCGACACCATGAACACCGCAAACCAAGCACAACCGTCAAAAATCCTCGTCAGAGGAGCAAGACTGCATAACCTCAAAAACATAGACGTCGATATACCATTAAACAAAATCGTGGGTATTGCGGGAGTATCAGGCTCCTGAAAATCATCTCTTGCGCTCGGTGTCTTGTACGCAGAAGGCTCAAGGCGTTATCTTGAAGCGCTTTCCACCTACACAAGGCGCAGAATGACGCAGGCAGCAAAAGCTCCGGTGGATGAGATTTTGTATGTTCCGGCCGCACTGGCGCTGCATCAGCGTCCCGGAGTGCCGGGGATTCGAAGCACCTTCGGCACGGGAACAGAACTGCTAAACAGCCTGAGGCTTATGTATTCACGTCTTGCACATCACCGCTGCCCAAACGGTCATTATCTTGAGCCGACTTTGCTGGTTGCAGCAGGCAAGGAGCTTGTCTGTCCCGATTGCGGCGCTCGTTTTTATGCTCCGTCAGCAGAGGAACTTGCATTCAACAGTCAGGGGGCATGTGAACGCTGCGGCGGAGTTGGCACAATAAGGACAGTTGACGAGTCTACCCTTGTGCCCGACGAATCCTTGACTATTGACGAGGGAGCAGTTGCGCCGTGGAACTCGCTTATGTGGTCGCTTATGACGGATGTCTGCCGTGCAATGGGTGTGCGTACGGATGTTCCGTTTAAAGAACTTACAGCAGAAGAACGGGATATTGTTTTCCACGGACCCGCAGAGAAAAAGCACATTTTCTACAAGGCAAAAAACTCCAATCAGGCTGGCGAAATAGATTTTACATATTTCAATGCGGTTTACACAGTAGAAAATGCGCTTAAAAAAGTTAAAGACGAATCGGGGATGAAGCGTGTTGAAAAGTTTTTAAAAGAAGATATCTGTCCTCAATGCCACGGAACAAGGCTTTCCGAAGCGGCAAGAGCTCCGAAATTGAGAAATATTTCACTTGACGCCGCCTGTACAATGACTCTTGCGGAATTGATAAAATGGGTGGACGGAGTGCCGTCTTCTTTACCCGAAAAGATGCGCCCCATGGCGGAGTCAATCTGCGAGTCTTTTCAGGCAACTGCCAAAAGGCTTATGGATTTGGGACTGGGGTATTTGTCTTTAGACAGGGCGGCTTCTACGCTTTCAACAGGCGAAAGGCAGAGAATGCAGCTTGCCCGCTCCGTCAGAAACAGAACAACGGGTGTTTTATACGTGCTTGACGAACCTTCTATCGGGCTTCACCCCGCCAACATTAAAGGTTTGAATGACGTAATGCACGACCTTGTTGCAGACGGAAACTCGGTGATACTGGTTGACCACGATACACAAATTTTATCCGAATCGGATTGGGTTATCGAAATGGGCCCTGACTCTGGCGCTGACGGCGGACAGGTCATAAACGAAGGCACAATTAAAGACATAACAGGAAGCAGCAGTTCAAAAATAGGCCCTTTCCTTGCAGGCACAAAAAATACTCTAATCCGCCCGAGGGGAAAAGACTCAGAAATGTTTAATAACGGAGCAATCGAGATTTCCACCGCCCAAATTCATACGGTAAAGCCGCTGCGGGTAAGCATTCCCAAAGGCAGGCTTACTGTTGTAACGGGTGTATCGGGTTCGGGCAAAACCACCTTGATTTTAGAAAGTCTGATTCCCGCACTTGCAAACAAAATTGCGGACAAAAAGCTGCCTGACCACGTTAAAAATATTGAGGCTGAAGGAATAAAGCAGGTAAAACTCATTGACGCAACCCCGATAGGAATAAACGTCCGCTCAACCGTTGCAACATACGCAAATATCCACGATGAACTAAGAAAAATCTTTGCCAAAACAGCTGACGCAAAAGAACAAGGGTTAAAAGCCGGAGATTTTTCTTACAACACGGGGAAATTACGCTGCCCGACCTGTGACGGGACAGGCTGCATAAGCCTTGATGTTCAGTTTTTACCGGATGTAGAGGTCACATGCCCGGACTGCCGCGGTTCAAGGTACTGCAAGCAGGCTGAAAATATCAAATACAAAACAAAATCAAACAAAGAATACTCTTTGCCGGAGCTTATGGCAATGGATGTAAACCACGCACTTGATGCCTGCAAAGACTTGAACCTTGTAAGGCAGCGGCTGCAGGTTTTAAAAGATTTGGGGCTTGGATATCTTACACTTGGCGAAGCGACGCCGAGTCTTTCCGGCGGAGAAGCGCAAAGATTAAAGCTCGCTTCCGAAATGGGAAGAAAACAGGAAGACACCGTATTTGTTTTTGATGAGCCGACAATAGGGTTGCATCCGCTTGATGTACAGTCTTTGCTCGGGGTATTTCAAAGGCTTATTGAAAACAATGCCACGGTCATAGTGATTGAGCACGATTTAGACGTAATCAAAAACGCGGACTACATAATCGACATGGGCCCCGGCGGCGGAAATGACGGCGGAACCATTGTTGCGGCAGGTACACCTAAAGATATTTGTGCCTGCACACAAAGTGTTACCGGCAAATTTTTAAAATCATAAGTTAAGACTCTCTCGTGAACATGTATTAACGGAAGACTAAACTGCGCATCGGCTTAGATTTCAGAATGCATTTTTGTTTTACCAATCGGACAAAAATTTTATAATATAACACAATCCATCTTATTGCCAATTTAGATTTGTACAAATGCTATGTCCACTGTTTGGCATAGCGCAAAACATAGTAATTTGTGTCTTTAGAAAGTTCTTGCCTTGCTTTTTGGACAAAATCAACAGTTTCATCAAGGCTGCATAACAACATCGCTGTTTTTTCACGGATTGTGTACTCTCTTATTTTTAAGCACTGTTCAATAACGGATTTAAGTTTTTCGTCACAAGCCGGGCACAATGCATTCAACGCCTCAAGCCCCCAGTACAGATTAAAGAGTTTTTTTGTATACCAGTTGCTGCGTTTGAGTTTTTCAAGCTCGTCAAAAATAGTATCCAAGCGTTCATAAAGCTTTGTTAAAAAGTATTCTTTGTCCTGCAGTTGCGGAAGAATTTCGACTATAAGCCTGCAAATATTGGGGTTTATGTCGTTTACCGCTTTTAGCAGGCTGTCATAAGTTTTTTGGTTTTGAAAATATTGTAAATATTCAACAGTTTTAAATAATTCATTTATTTTTTGAGCGCAGGCCTCTCGTATCAAGCCGTGGTGCCCAGTAAGATGATGAATTAAAATGTCCGCTTCAGCTGCGGAACGAATATCCGCAAGCTTTAAGATACAAATTTGTTTTTCGATATTTTTTTCGGGATGTAAATCAGAGTCAATTTCGAGCAGTGCAAAAATTTCGCTGCGCGTATATTCTTTTTCGCAGAGTTCGGCTGCTTTTTCAATTTCTTTTAAAATTTGAACATCGTCATTCATAGTCAACAATATAACATAAGCGGACATTAAAAAAAGCGTCACACCCCTATAAAATTCATGATGATAACAGCAGAAGTTTGCAGTGAATTTACAAAATAAAAAGAGAGGGAAAAAACCGTGAGAGAAATTGTTGATTTAATGAAAGAATTACTTTTGATAAAACCTGAAACACAAGGAGATATCGGGCTATGCGGGCTAAAGCGCTCGTATATTCAAGATGCCAAAAGAAGCAAGAAAAAAATAAAAAAAGAAGTAAGTCTGTCAGAGCTTATGCGCCGACGCTAGACGTATACATATTACGTAACCCGACAGCATATAACGCGCAAATCCGGCCTCCTGAATAAGCTCCTATATAAATTGCTTGAAAAAATAGTGACTTTACGGTATTATATTGTCTGTAATAGTGATTTAATTCACGATTGATGGTCTTTTGACTGTTAGTAAGGGTAAAAATAGACAAACTTGTGTAAAGGAGATTTTAATGAGCCCACAGACTCACACGGGACTTGATTATTCAAAAGTTGATGAAATCCTGTCAGCTTACGGATACGAAAAGTCAAATTTGATTGCAATTTTGCAAAAAGTTCAGGAAGTTTTCCGCTATCTGCCGTTAGATGCAATGACATATATCGGTACAAAAATAGAAGGACTTTCACCTGCTACAGTATATGGCGTTGCCACATTCTACGCACAATTCAGCCTTGAACCGAAAGGCAAATACGAAATTAAAGTATGCGACGGTACAGCTTGTCACGTTAGAGGCTCTATGCCTGTATTGAACGCTGTTTATCAGTGCTTGAACTTAAAAGACGGAGTGTACACATCAGAAGACGGCTTGTTCTCTGTAGAAACGGTAAGCTGTCTCGGTGCATGCGGTCTTGCTCCGGTAGTTGTTGTTAACGGTAAGGTTTACCCGCAAATGACAGCTGACGCAATAAAAATAGTTATAGCTACCATTATGAACGAAGAAGAGGGCAAGTAGTATGACAGCAACATTAATAAATATAAAAGCGGAACAGGAAAAAGTTAAAGAGGCAATCAAGGCACAGGGCTTAAGGGTACTTGTTTGTGCAGGTACAGGCTGTGTTGCCAACGGCTCGTTAAAAGTTATAGAAAAATTTAAAGAACTCGGCGCTGATGTCAGACCGATGACTCATCAGGATAAAGTTACAATCGTTCCCACAGGCTGTCACGGCTTTTGCGAACAGGGCGTTCTCGTTGTAATTCCTGACTTGGATATTACCTATGTTAAAGTTCACGTTGAAGATGTTGAAGAAATCGTTGAAAGCCACATCAAAAACGGCAAGCCGGTTGAAAGACTTCTTTATGTTGACCCTAAAACAAATGAACATGTTTTCAAAAACGAGAAAATCAACTTCTACGCAAAACAAACAAGAACAACTCTTGCTAACTGCGGCGAAATTAATGCGGAATCTCTTGATGAAGCACTTTCAGTAGGAGCATATCAGGCATTGCATAAGGTGCTTGAAAAAGGTGATTCGCAATGGGTCATTGACGAAATTACAAAATCAGGCTTAAGAGGAAGAGGCGGCGGCGGCTTCCCTACCGGTTTAAAATGGAAATTCACTGCAGCAAACCGCGGCGGAAAAAGCTATGTTGTCTGCAACGGTGATGAAGGTGACCCCGGCGCATTTATGGACAGAAGCGTTATGGAAGGCGACCCGCACAAACTATTAGAAGGTATGGCTATTGCCGGTTTTGCCATCGGTGCGGATGAAGCATATATCTATGTAAGAGCCGAATACCCTCTGGCTATCCACCGTTTGAGAGTAGCTATTGCCGAAGCCGAAAAAAGAGGATATCTTGGCAATAATATTATGGGTAGTGATTTTAACTTCACAATCCACATCAAAGAAGGTGCAGGCGCATTTGTTTGCGGTGAAGAAACTGCTCTTATTGCATCTATCGAAGGCGAAAGAGGTATGCCCAGACCAAAACCGCCGTTCCCTGCCAACAAAGGTTTGTTTGGCAGACCTACTTTGATTAACAACGTTGAAACTCTTGCCAACGTTGCTCCGATTATCCTTAAAGGCGCTGACTGGTTCAGCTCAATGGGTACGGAAAAATCCAAAGGTACAAAAACTTTCGCACTTACCGGCGAAGTTAACAACACCGGTCTTATCGAAGTTCCGATGGGAACGACCTTAAGAGAAATCGTTTTTGACATAGGCGGCGGAATCCGTGGCGGCAAAAAATTCAAAGCCGTACAAATCGGCGGTCCGTCAGGCGGTTGTTTAACCGAAGAACACCTTGATTTGCCTATGGATTACGACAACCTTATCGCAGCAGGTGCAATGGTAGGTTCAGGCGGTCTGGTTGTTATGAACGAAGACACCTGTATCGTTGAGGTGGCAAGGTTCTTTATGAACTTTACCCAGAACGAATCCTGCGGCAAATGCGTTCCCTGCCGTGAAGGTACAAAAAATATGTTGAAAATCTTGGAAAGAATAGTTAAAGGCAAAGGCGAAATGAAAGACCTTGATACTCTTGAAGAACTTGCCGTTGCCGTAAAAGACGGCTCGTTGTGCGGACTCGGAAAAACCGCTCCGAACCCTGTTCTTTCTACATTAAAATACTTTAGAGACGAGTACATCGCTCACATTAAAGACAAGAGATGTCCTGCAGGTGTTTGCGAGGCAATGAAAACAATACATATTGTTGAAGAACTTTGCAAAGGCTGTACAAAATGTGCAAGAAATTGCCCTGTCGGTGCAATCGAAGGTACTGTACGCAACCCGCACCACATTGACCAGTCTAAATGTATCAAATGCGGTGCCTGCCTGAATGCTTGTCCGTTCAAGGCGATTAAGCAAAATTAAGGGTGTAACCGTCATAAACCGCCGTTAAAAATCGGTACAATCCGATTAAATATACGGGCGGATTAGTCAGAAGAAAAAAGGAAATAAATATGAGCGATAAAAAAACACTTATAATCAACGGAAAAGAGGTAGAGTTCACTGATGAACCTAACCTTCTTGAAGTAATCAGAAAAGCAGGTTTCAACGTACCGACTTTCTGTTATCGTCCCGACTTAACGCAGTACGGCGCTTGCAGAATGTGCGTGGTAGAGGTTGAATACCCTAACGGAAGAGTCTTGATTAACTCCTCCTGCACAATGCCGCCCGAAGCCGGTATTAAGGTAAAAACAAATACCGAACGTACAAGAAGAATCAGAAAAACCGTTCTTGAGCTTTTGTTGGCTAACCACGACAGAGAATGCACCACCTGCGACAAATCAGGAAAATGTGAACTCCAGCAGTACGCAGAAGAATACGGAATCAAAGATGTTTCAAAATACGTGATGAAACGCAAAGAAGATTTTCTTCCAATCGATGATTCCAACCCGTCAATCGTTCGTGACCCGAATAAATGTATCCTTTGCGGCGCCTGCGTAAGAGCATGCAGCGAGTTTCAGGGACATTCAGTGCTTGGATTTGCAAACAGAGGTTCAAAAACCGTAGTTCAGCCGCTTGCAGGCAAGCCGCTCGCAAAAGTTGACTGCGTGTACTGCGGACAGTGTCAGGCTGTTTGCCCGACAGGTGCATTAACGATTAAAAACGAAGTTAACGATGCTTGGAATTTAATTACTGACCCGCAAAAGAAAGTTCTAGCCCAGATTGCACCGTCAGTGCGTGTTGCAATAGGTGAAGAGTTCGGGCTTGAACCGGGGGAAAACACAATAGGGCTTGTTAACGCTGCATTAAAAGAAATCGGTTTTGACCTTGTGTTCGATACAAACTTCTCAGCTGACCTTACAATTATGGAAGAAGCTCACGAGTTTGTGGAAAGAATAAGCAAGGGCGAAAACTTGCCGCTGTTTACCTCCTGCTGTCCTGCTTGGGTAAGATATTTGGAATTGCAACATCCTGATATGCTTAATCACTTATCAAGCTGTAAATCACCTCAGGGGATGCTTTCACCGGTGTTAAGAACACTTGTTCCAAAATATTTTGAAGGTTTTAGCGAAGAAAACATAAATATCGTTTCAATAATGCCTTGTACTGCCAAAAAAGCTGAGGCAAAACGTTCCCAATTAAGCCGTGACGGCAAATACGAAACAGATATTGTTCTAACAACGCAAGAACTTGCAAAAATGATTAAAAGTGCAGGTATCGACTTTAAGACACTTGAACCGGTCGAAGGCGATTCTCCGTTTGCACTGTATTCAGGAGCAGGCACAATCTTTGGTGCATCAGGCGGTGTTGCCGAAGCTGCAGTGCGTACCGCTTATGAATTTGTAACCGGTGAACCTTTGTCAGACCTTGATATCAAAGGTATGAGAGGTGTTGATAAAAACCACAGATGCAAAGAGGTTGAACTCGATATCAAAGGTACAAAAGTTAAGGTAAGAGTAGTTTCTACTTTAAAAGAAGCAGAAAAATCTTTGCAGGAAATCAAAAACTGCACAGCAGACTTCCACATGCTCGAAGTTATGGCCTGCCCCGGCGGCTGTATCAACGGCGGAGGTCAGCCAAGAAGCTGTGATGACACTCATATCAAAGAAAAAAGAGCTGCCGGTCTCTATAAAGAAGACACAGAGCTTACCTACAGACGCTCTAACGATAACCCTGATATTAAAAAACTTTATCAGGAATATCTTGAAGCTCCCGGTTCGCACAAGGCTCATGAACTGTTGCATACGGTGTATGAGGACAAGTTCAAAGGCTCTTACAAAGATGTGGTAAAAGCTTAACGAGAAACATAAAATCAATAAAAAGGCCCTGTTAAATCGAACAGGGCCTTTTTGGTTTGGCTACTTACTTAATTGCATAAAATTTAGTTTCATTATAAAATTATATAATACAAACTTAAAATTTTAATAAACAAATTTTCTAGGGTTCCGTGCAGATTTTTGTTTGCGGTCAGGTCCGAGAGAAAATTCGCAAATTTTTAATTTGTGTACACGGAGGGACAAAAGCCCGGGAGATATAAAAATCTCTCGGGCTGAATTGTATGCATTGACAAAGCATTTGCACGAGGGGAAAATTTACTGATTCGACAGCCCTGCCCCTCTATGGCTTATCTTAAAAAACATCAAATACCGAAAGGAGAATAAAAATGCATTGGTTTTATTTATTAGTCGCAGGATTGTTTGAAATAAGCTGGGCAGTGGGGCTTAAGTTTTCACACGGCTTTACTCAAATTGTACCGTCAGTTTTAACTGTTATCGGAATGATAGCAAGCTTTTACTTTCTTGCACTCGCGCTTAAAAACCTGCCTCTGGGCACGGCTTATGCAATCTGGACGGGCATAGGCACAATAGGAACCGTTATTTTCGGGATTATACTTTTTAAAGAACCCGTGAGCGCAATGAGGCTGTTTTGCATAGCCCTTATTGTTTGCGGAATCACGGGTTTGAAACTTTTAACAAACTAAAAAAAACAACCGGCTTGTATTACAGCCGGTTAATTTTTATAGCATAACGAAAACGACTTATTTGCCAAAAATCTTTTCTTTTATACACTGCAATTCATTTATTGAATTTTCCAATAGTGTTTGGTTAATTTTGTGCAGATTGTCTTTTATGCCGGAAACTATTGTTGGGCTCTTGGGGTCGATTGATTGAATATTTTTTATAAACGGGTTTATTTTCTCCAATTCATGTTTAGATAAAATCGTCCCGTCAATTTTCTCATTTGTTCTGTCTTCCGTAAACCTCAAAAGAGCATCCTCTGCACATTCTTTATTAAAGGCAAATTCATCAAAATCGGAATAAATCTCTTTAGCAATTTCATATTCATCTTTAAGAAGATTATCTACATAATTATCCATAACGAGTTTTCCATTAACAAAAACATCTGTGCCCAAAGGAGTATTATAGCCAAATCCAGTTTTTTCATGAGCGTCAATTTTAACAGTATCATTTTTTCCGTCATTCAAAATAGAATTCAGCGCAATGATTACCCCACTTCCGTAGTTAGCGTTTTCTGCCTGCAATACATTTAAGGCAGCATTATCGATTATATTTTTTACATGTTCTGTCGGAACGATACGGGATTTAAAGTTTATTGGATGATTTTCACTCAGGTTTTTAGATACAGGATTTATTACCATAACATTTACCTCTCTATACAGAATGTTTTTATATTATAAATCATAAAAAATTTTAAGCTATTTCGTCGCAAGGCGCAATTCTTACCTCATCAAAAGATTGATGTATTGCGTCTTTGTCTGTTTGACCTTTTTTGAGTATTTTATCTATTGTTTGATTAGAGATATAAACGGTGTCTTTCTCTGATTTGTATGCAACGGATGTCGGGGTTTTTCCGGATTTTAATTCGGAAAACGGAATGTTAAGATTGGTCAGCAAAGTTTTAAATTTGTTGTAAATATCCTGACTTTTCTTTGTGTTTTTTGAACCAATCAAAACGGCCTGCAGGTTTTGATTTTTTAAATCAATCTTGTCTCTTAAAAAAGCCAAAACCTGTGAAAAAGCGTGATTAACTTCTTTTGACGGGTCGAGATGCAAAAGAAGTGATTCCTGCCCGCTGCTGATTACGCAGGCGCTGCAATCAATTACATTAGTTGTGTAAACATCTTTTGCCAGCCTGCTTTCTTTTAATGTCCACGGGTAATTAACTGCGCGTTCGGAGCCTATTTGGTGTATCACTTGATTAAATAATTTTGCGGGAACCGGTTTTAATGTTGAACCGAAACTAATATTATTGTGCATAGTTACTCTTTTCGGGTGAAAATGTTTTATAGTTTTAAAACCCGTAAAAATATTTTTTGCTATGCAAATTAAAGTTGCTTTGCCATAAGTTTTGATTTTTCTGCGGTTTTGTTAACCGTTTCAAAAAGAATATCCGATATATTGCTTTCGTTCAAAACCTTGTTACCTTCTGCCGTTGTTCCTCCGGGGGTTGTAACGTTTGTGATAAGCTGCTGCGGGTCTGTAGCGGATTCCAAAATCATTTTTGCAGAGCCCAGTGCTGTCTGCGCCGATAACATAAGTGAGGTTTTGTAATCAAGTCCGAGTTTTTCTCCGGCTTTGGCTATTGCATCAATAATGTAGTAGTAAAAAGCAGGCCCCGAACCGCTTACACCTGTGATGGCGTCAATGTCGGATTCTTGGGCTTCAATAACCCTGCCTACGGAAGAAAATATCTTTTTTACTGTTTCAAAGTCTTCGTCCGTTGCGTTTTCGCCTTTGCAGACGGCACTCATACCTTCGCCCAAAAGTGCGGGTGTGTTGGGCATAACTTTAACCACACGGGCTTTTTTCTCGAGAATTTCTTCGACTCTGGCTGTGGAAATGCCTGCAGCAATTGTTACAATGAGTTTTGTATCATCGATTCTGTCCTCGATTTCCGTCAGGACGTCCTTGACAACAAAAGGTTTTACCGCAAGCAGGATAATATCGGCATTTGCAGCGGCTTCACGGTTGTTGTGCACCATTTTTATCCCGAGTTCTTTTTCGGTTTTGTGTGCGCTGTCGAGGTTCGGTTCCGAGGCAATTATGTGCTTGTTGTCAAAAATGTTAGAAGCAAGCAGCCCCTTCATAATAGCAGTCGCCATTTTGCCTGCGCCTATAAAACCTATTGTTTTTCCGTTAGTTTTATCCATCTTGTGTAAACCTTTATTAAATCCTTTATCGTCCGCATTTGACAATCATCTTTGTCTTATTTATCATGATATAACGCAAAAAAATTAATTCAAGGAGCAATAAAAATGAGACGTACATTAGAAGGAACAAAAAGAAAAAGACAGAACGTCAGCGGCTTCAGAGCAAGAATGGCTACACAGGGCGGAAGAACGGTTTTAAACAGAAGAAGAGCTAAAGGCCGTCACAGATTGGCTATTCAAGCTAAAAAAAGAGCGTAGTTTTTTGTCTTTGAAAAAGTTGTAGAAAAGAGCCGGTCAATTTTATTTGACCGGCCTTTTTACATTTAAATTTTTTATATTTATGTTTTTTCTTTAATCAGCAGCTCTGTTTTTAAGAGAAGGCATATTCCAATGCCTGTGCAAAGTCAAAATCTTCCGTATCTTCCGCAAGCATAAATCTTGGTGTAGTATCAAAGCTGCAGTTTTTTGGTAAGTTTACATTGTTCATAGTCTTTATGAATGAACAATTGTTGTTTTGGGCGCTTCCAAGCAGCATTTGCATCTTCATAAAGTCATCTTTAAAATACAATCTTAATCTTGGATATACATGTCTGAACCATAATTCTCTAAGAGTATTAATGTCAGCATCTGCATATTTTTCATTTATAAAGAAACCGTGTCCGATTTGATAGCCTTCACCGATAAGGAATGCTATTCTCTCATTCATAAGCTTGAATTTTTCTTTGAAGTTACAACCAAAATCAGCAACTAATTTACTATCCGGTTTGTGTGATTTAAACGAAAATTTTCTCAGCAATATATTCCAGTTTTTCAGGTCTGTTGAATATGTTGGGCTTGTAATTGTGCCTATGATATACAGGTTTTCCGGAATCATAAATTTTTCCTGAGAATATGGCAATCGTACAACCCTTTTTGCTCTTTTGTCTTCATCAAGCAATGAAATAAGTTCGCCAAATACCTTTGATATATTGCAGTTATCGATTTCTTCAATAATTAAAACAAAAGGTTTGATATTTTCTGTTTTTAAAGTATATGAGCCGCGGTAGAACTCTTCTATCAATTGAACTTTAGCTGATTCGTAAAGATCGCAGAGTTTTAAAAATATTGTGTTATAAAACGCAGTGGTGCCTTTATAAGGTTCAAGAATTTCTTTAATTTCTTTTCCCTGTATTTCTCTTTCAATATTCTTTTCTAACAGCTGGGCTAATGGTTCATATAAAAGTTCAACCATAACGGATTGGGATTTTGGTTTAATAACAATAGCCTTGTTTGTGTATCTAACTATTTCAAATGCTGATGATTCTATATCAAATACAGAACCGAGCGGATACAGTTCTTTAAAATATTCGAGTATTTTTGCAAATGAAAATATTTGCAACTTTTTCATCAGCGGCAAATCAATACATTCGAACAACGCTTTTTGCGCAATTTTTTTGAAGCAGCCGGAGCGGTCGATAAAATTCATTTCGTACCCTGCGGCATCGCGTCCGTTTCTGATATCGAGTTTGCTGCCTTCAATAAAATCTATATACGAATATGAATCATGAAAGCTTATAACCTCAATTTCGCCTGTTCTCTTTTTTTCATCAAATTCGTCAATTAATTGATTATATTCTTCTTTTGAATACTGATAATTCGGATCTTCCTTTATTAATTGCGAACCTAAAATTCTCAATGTTTCCACAATAATATTATAGGTTTTGGAACAACCCGACGGGCCCATGAAAATCTGGTTTTTTGGTACATTTAACATTGTAAAACTCCTTTTTTATATAAAATAATCGGATTAGCAAAACAATCCTGTAAAATCATATCACCTTTGCATATTATGTGAATCCTGTAATTACAGGATTTCTTGTATCCGCATTACGCAACACATACAATAATAATGGAATTTCTAATGTCTGCAGACTAAAGTCCGGCCTGCGTCAGCTTAGCAAAGTGGCTGTGCAGATTCTTGCTTGAGTCTGCTTTAGGCAATCTTTGATTAGCTAAAACATTTTTATGCGCAAAACCTGCGGGGGTTAAAGCGGCCCGAACAAATTTACACTCATCGGCATTTATACAAATCAAATGGCAGTCTTTATATTGTATACAAAGGTAATTATTTGTATTCCGATTGCCGCAAATACCATTATAAGTATTAAAAACACAAGGATTTTTTCCGGTAACAAAAATTCTCTGCGTTTGCTGTTTGAATTTGAAAACGAATAATACGGCAATTCTGTAACATCAAGCCCCAGAGATTCCGCTTTTTTGTAATCATCTTTGGATTTAGCGTCCTCGTTATTTAAAAAATATAAATAACCGCGTTGATAGTACAATTCCCATATATTGTACTGATTATCTCCTCTTTTTTTAATTTCCGCAGTTATTGCATCGATTTCTTCCGTATATTTTTTAGACATAAGTTGATTTTATATTAACAGTATTAAATTAAAAACCTAATGACCACTGGAACTGTTTTGTTTTACCGGCATTAGATATTGCTGTGCCGCTGACAGGTGCCGTAGCCGGGGTACCCTTGACTTCTATAACATTTTTGGCTTTTTGAAGCAAATGCTGTTTTTGCATTGCCTTATCAACGTTGTAATAAGACTTTAAATAATCCAATTTGTTTTGCAATTCAACATTTTCGTCGTTAAGAGCAAGAACCTGTTTTCTGTATTTATTCAGGGTAATTTCACTTGAAGTTACAAAGTAATAACTGACAGCGGAAACAAGAATAAACATAACAAGAATTGCGCAAAGAGTCTTGTTAACTCTTGAAATAGCCATGTCTTTATAAGTTTTGTGCGTTTCGGGAAAATAACCGTTAATAACAGGTGTAACAGCCTGATTATTAGCATTTTGATGATATTTGTTGTAGTTGCTCTTTTGATTGCTGACCGGTCTTGTCAATTTAGTTCTCCCATGACGTAATTTTTTTTGCTATCCTCAATTTTGCAGATCTTGACGGAGGATTTTCTTTAATTTCTGATACTGAAGCTAATATAGGTTTTTTATTGACCAACTCAAGCATTGGCGGCTTACAGTGACAAACCGGTTCATTAGGTTTACATCTGCATCTTGCTGCATAATACTTGAAACACTGTTTTACAAGTCTATCCTCAAGAGAATGAAAACTTATTACACTAATTATAGCATCAACTGACAATAAAGTAAGCACATCATTTAATGTATTTTTAATATTTTGTAATTCATTATTAACTTCTATCCTTATTGCCTGAAAGGTGCGGGTTGCGGGGTGAATTTTTTCTTTTGTTTTGGGTACGGAATTTTTAATAATATCAGCCAATTCAAGCGTAGTTTCTATGTTTTTGGTTTTTCTGCAATTTATAATATTTTTTACAATTCTTTTTGTAAATCTTTCTTCACCGTATTCGCTTATGATTCTTATCAAATCCTCTTCGCTGTAACCGTTGACAACGTCATAGGCGCTAAAATCACTGTCTGTATTAAAACGCATATCAAGAGGTGCATCTTTCATAAAACTGAAGCCCCTTTCCTGTTTTGTCAACTGGTGGTAAGATGCACCGAGGTCAAAAACGATTCCGCCCGTAATTTCTTTTATGCCTAAATTGTGTAACACTTTTTTAATATTAGAATAGGATTCATGCACAATTGTTAAGTTATTGTAATCTTTCAGCCTTTCTGATGCATAATTAATTGCATCATTGTCAACATCAAAGGCTATTAACCTTCCGTCCGGCTGAATTTTTTGCAAAATAAGTTCACTGTGTCCGCCGCCGCCGAGTGTTGCATCCACGTATATTTTACCGGGGGTGCATTGCAGGGCGTCCACTGCCTCGTGAGCCATTACCGTGTAGTGTTGAAATTCTTGATTTTTATTTTGAGAGTCCATTTTATTATTTTATATTAAAAACACAGAGTGTTAATTAATTTCCGGTGTTATAAAAAAGTCGTTTGCAAAGTAGTCTATATCAGTTTTGCTCTGTTGCGGGCTCAAGTTTTGCTGAGGTATTGCGGATTTTTTACCGATAGAATATGCAAGTGCTTTTTTAATAGGGCTTTTTGACCTTTGATTTTTTCTGTCAATTTCTTCAAGCTCTTCTTGATTTTTGGCTGTCAGAGGAACACCTACCACCTGTCTTGATATAGAATCGTTAATAGATGATGTCAAAGCAGTCAGAGTAAAGGCACCGGCAAGGCTTGAGTTGCACAATTTAGAAAGCAGGTTGTGCACAAATGCCATAATGTATGCCGATACGCTGATTCTTGATATTTCTTGTGCGGCTCTGTTTTTGGCGCTTTTATTGGCATCTTTTTTGTTATCATTGCTGTATTGCATGGTTAGGTTATATGCGTCGGTAACAAGAAACAGTGTAGTAATTGCCCTTGAAAGGTTTATGTTAGTCTGAGCCAGTGTGTTGCCGTCATATTCAAGCTGTTTTTCACCGTCAGCACGCATTACGGATTCTTTCAAAATATTTTGAACCTTTTTAACATCAGCTTCGTCAAGAGTGCCGTCCGGTTTTATTTTGATATTTTCTCTTTTTATTTGTTTATCCAGCCACAGCAGTATGTTTTTGGCGCCCTCAATATCTTCTTTTTCTTTATATTTCGAGGACATAAATTCTTTAAATATTTCAAGTTTTTTATCAGCTTCCGGCAATGGAGAGGTATTCCAAACCTCAAGATTCATTCTTTTGGCAAGATAATTTTCAAAATCCTTTTTGAACGCGTTGTCATTAGCCATAACTTCTTTTAATCTGTCATCCCAGTATGTATTTTTTTTGCCGAGCACTATGTCGTAACAGTTGCGGAAAAACAGGTATGTTCTTCTTGTCAGGTTCCTGACAAAATTAACCGGAACAAGTATACTCTTTGTCCATTTTCCCCACACTGTGTCTTTTGAACCGACAGGGACTTTTGTGTAGGCGCTGTTTGAGAGCAAGTCCTTAAATTCGGCAGGAGCTTGTGCATTGTTAGTCTTATAAAAATCAGATTTTTGAGCAGCCTTTAAAATAGCTTTTTTAATGGTTGAGGCTGTTTGCTCGTCAGTTTGCTCAAGGATTTTTATAATCTGTGAAAGTTTGTTTTTGTCTATCAGTTTTTCTACTTTGTAATATCCTTTAAAAGACGGTCGGGTTGTATTTTTTAAAGGCTGATAGGCTGTAGTCTCGGCAGAATCGGCCTGATGGTGAGTAAATGCTTTAAACAGCTTGTCATTGGCCTTTGTTTTGTTAAATGAAACTTGGTTTAATTGGTTTTGGTTTAGATTTTGCCCTAGATTTTGCCCTAGATTTTGCCCTAGATTTTGATTTAACGGGGCTGCTGCAGGTTCTTTTTTCTTAACCGTAGTCAAAAGTCTGCCAATTGAAGGAAGTATGCCCTTTTTCTCATACATTTCGCGTTCCAATCTGTCGAGCGTATCTTTGTCCGACGGCATAATCGGTTTTCCGACAAGTTTTCTGCCTAATATTTCAGAAAAAGCAACCGTAGAGCCTGACACAAACATTGCAGTAAGCAAACTTCTGTTAACAGCCGTTTCGAAAGTTCCGAAAAGCAGGTTTTGTATGTACATGTTCATACCGATTCTGGAAAACTCTTGGGCAACACGTGATTTACGCTGATTTGCAGCTTCTGTCGGGTCGTTGCTGTAGCGCATTGTAGTGTTGTACGCATCGGTACCCAAAAAGTATGAGTAAACAATGCCTGAAATAAGCCTGTTGCCTATCATTAAAGAATTAGAAGAGTATTTGCCCTTGTTAGGGTCAACAACTTTGTTTCTTCTGCGGTTAATTTTGCCCTCTAACACATCATCGGGGATTAAAAATTTGCTGCTGTCATTGAATTTTGTATGTCCGCTTTTTTTTCTGTAGCCGTTTTCCCAAATTTCATGTGACTTTAAAAGCCCCTCAAGTGCTCTGAAATTTTTAAGCACCCTGTCTTTTTCCGCCCGCCGTGTCAGTATTTTGGAATCTTTGGGCAAAACTAATTTTTCACTCCATTTGTAAAGTGCCGTTAACGGAGAAACCAGCTGGGTAAAGAATTTTGTAAGAACCGGTTTTTTAGGGATATAAATGAGCTGTCCCTGCTGTAGTTTTTCAATGACTTCTTTGCTCAGGTGATTTTGTTTTTGAAAATCCTCATGCTCAAGTATGTACTTGATGTAATCATTTTTTATATCCGTATAGTATTTAAGCTGCTGTTTATTAAGTTTTTTTAGTGAATCAAAA
Source organism: Candidatus Gastranaerophilales bacterium (assembly GCA_944322935.1). Classification (GTDB taxonomy): domain Bacteria; phylum Cyanobacteriota; class Vampirovibrionia; order Gastranaerophilales; family Gastranaerophilaceae; genus Limenecus. The sequence goes on from CALUQO010000003.1 coordinate 43,230, forward strand.
ACCTTATCCTGCAGGTTTTGGGGAACAATTTTTACTATGGGCTTAAGCGGAATTTTGGAATTAAGCGCATTAAAACTAAAACCCTTGAAAGATATTTGCGCATTTGTGCCTTCTTGCAAGGGTTTTGATAATATACTTTTATTCTGTAAGGTATTTTGTTTGCCCGAGTGGAGCGAACCTTGCTCCGCATACTGGTAGCGGATTTCTTTTCGCTTCAGACCGTATTGATGTTTTGATTCAATTTGTCCGATTTTCATCTTTTCAGCTTAATACCTTTGAGAATATTATCTTAACCCGATAAAAAAAATATTTAAAGGATTTTTAGACTTTACAGTGTCTATTTGCTTTAAACCGCCTAAAAATATTTTTTGCTAGGTAATATAAATTAACTATACAAAAGTTAATACAAAAAAGGCTGACAAAATCAGCCTTTTAGTTATTATTTTAGTTGTTTGTAAATCTTTCAAAAAAACGTTTAACTCTCATTTTGAACCTATGCCAATCTCTTATTATCGGATTTGGTGAATAAAAAGCTCTTTCAAGCAGTTTCTTTTCTTCAAGCTGAGATTTTTTTATAAGTTTATCCACTTCAGAGAAATCCTTTTTGGAAAATTCCGCAAGGTTTTCCATATTTAAAAGTGCATACTGAACAAGGTCATTACGGGAGTTCAACCGTTTTAAATCGGCATGTGCCAATGCATCATCAAGCTGTGCTATTGAGCTGAAATTAGATTTTGCACCGACATTTTCTTCAACAAATTTTCTGGCATTAGAATCAGTATCAATCTTTTTAAATATTCGGCTAATAGTTTCTAAAGGAGCTTCTTCCAATTTTTTGTTAATATCTATATGAGAGCGGACATAGTTTAAAACCTCATTTCTGGGTTTTATATTTTGAGGAGTGGCAGAATTATAAATTTCCATAAGGGCATTTACTGTCGAATCCTGAGCTTTATCATTAAGGTCACCGGAATATGCTTTTTTAATATTTTTCAAAAGAGCAACTCCGGCAGGGTTATAGTTATTTTCAATTAAATCCGGATTAATGCCGCTGATTACACTCTTTTGCGCAAACAGTTCTTTTATGTTTAGTTTCTTTTCATAAACATTTTTTTGATATCCGTTTTGTATTTCATTTTCAAGATTTTTTACTATGTTTTTATCCTGCACGTCAAGTTCTATAAAAGGTTTGTACTCATCAAAATTTGAGGCAATTTTTTGTGATGATTTTGTTTGCAAAAACTCTTCCAGAGTTGAATAATCCAATTTTGATTTATCACCTTTGTACGGATAAGTCGAGAGCAAATTATCGACAAGCTTCAATTTTTGCGGTTCTTTTTCCGTTATATCCACTATTTTATTGAGTTGTTCAAGCGAAAAATTTGTGGATTCAATTAAATCTATATGAGTCTGTTTAGGGGTATTAATTTTATTATATATATCAAAAACAAACTTTTTGCTGTTTTCGTTATTTACATTTTTATTGTAGTAAGTGTCTGTATTGAATTTTTCCGACAACTTATACAACAAATCCATTTTATGTCTGTTTAAATTTTTTGTATAAGGTATTATATCTCTTTTTCTTACGTTAAGAAATGCCGCAACCTGCGGAACAAAAAAGTCCGCATTATTTGTTCTGTTAGGATTTATTGCATATTTAAAAATATCTGTTTTTAAGCCTTTAAAAGAAACATCCGCTGTTTTTTTTGAATTTGCTTTTGAGTGGTTTCCCGTTGTTTGAAAGTTGATTTTATTAATGTTCATTTGTAAACCTCGTTACGTGTTGTTGCCTATTTTTCTCAATTTAAGTTCATAAATAAAAATTTTTGCTAAAAAATTTTTTATTTGTAATATTTCTTAATTCTTTATAACAAGAAAAGGGCACAAGAAAGTGCCCGATTCATTTGTTTAAGTTTTGTTGTTATGTGTCGATATTTTGTGCAAATACCGCATTGGTTTCGATAAAGTCGCGTCTTGGTTCAACTTTATCGCCCATAAGAACATCAAACAGCTGGTCGCACAGCATAGCATCTTCAACATGAACTTTTAACAGTGTCCTTGTTGCAGGGTCCATTGTTGTTTCCCACAGCTGCTGCGGCATCATTTCGCCAAGACCTTTGAATCGCTGCAGAGTAAGACCTTTTTTGCCTCTTTCTTCAACAATTCTTTGAAGCTCGGCAAAAGCCGTAATCTGCAATTCTTCCGCTCCCGTATCAAGCACAAGCACCTTTTCTTCTTCAATAAGGTAGCTTCTGATAGCGGGGTATGCGTTTTTAACCCTTTGAAACTCGTTGCTCTTAACAAGTATCGCCGTTAATGAAACCTGTTCCGTTTCTCTTTCAAGATGCAAAAGCAGATTGTATTTTTGAACCTCGGTATTAAATTTAAGTTCAACTCTGTAATCTTTGGCTTCTTTAATACCGTAATTTTCTGCGTGGTCTTGCAGATAGTGGTTTATGTAATCACAGTGTTTTTGCATCACTTCTTGATTATCAAAATCCTCAGGTTCAATATTTGAACGTATCAAAGCTCTCATAACAACTGACGGTATAGCATTGATAAGAGGATTGTTAAAAGAATGATAGAAGGTGGACATATTAGCGAGCAGGTCAGTAAGTTCTTTACCCGTAGCGCTTTTTGATTTGTCCTTATTATACAGGGTTAAATCCTTAACTCCTCTTTCTCTGAGCATTTTATCAAGAGCTCTGTCGTCATAAAGGTATTCTGCCTGTTTACCGATTGTAATTTTGTACAACGGCGGTTGAGCAATGAAAACATGACCTTTATCAAGAAGCGGTTTAGCGTATCTGAAGAAGAAGGTCAAAAGCAAGGTTCTGATGTGTGCGCCGTCGACATCGGCATCGGTCATGATGATGATTTTGTGATAACGCAGCTTTTCAATATCAACATCATCTTCATTTTTACTGATGTTGATACCCAGAGCCTGCACCATAGACTTAATTTCGTTGTTTGCATACATTTTATCAAGACGTGCACGCTCAACGTTAAGAATTTTGCCTCTCAAGGGCAAAATAGCCTGAAACATTCTGTTTCTGCCCTGTTTTGCCGAACCGCCGGCAGAGTCACCCTCTACAATGTAGAGTTCGCATTTTTCGGGTTCTCTGTTAGAACAATCCGCAAGTTTACCCGGCAGGGTCGAGGTTTCTAAAGCTGATTTTCTTCTGGTCAGTTCTCTTGCTTTTCTTGCTGCTTCTCTGGCTCTTTGTGCCTGCAGTGTTTTTTCGATAATAATTTTTGCATATTTCGGGTTAAACTCAAGCCACTCCTGCAATTTATCTCTTATTGCATCCTGAACCGCAGCTGTGGCTTCGGAGCTTCCGAGTTTGTCTTTTGTCTGACCTTCAAACTCGGGGTTAGGCAGTTTAACTGAAACAATAGCGGTTAACCCCTCTCTTACGTCTTCACCGGAAAGGTTAGCTTCGGAATCCTTTAAGAGTTTGTTTTTTCTTGCATAATCGTTCAATACACGGGTAATACCGTTTCTGAACCCCGTAAGGTGAGTACCGCCGCCGTGAGTGTTGATGTTGTTTGCAAAGCTCAATACGGATTCGTTATAAGCATCCGTGTATTGCATTGCAATTTCAACCTGCATATTGTCCACTGCTTTGTCGATATAAATAGGCTGTTCAAACAGAACTGTTTTGTTTTTATTTAAGAATTCAACATAGCTGCCGATACCGCCCTCAAAGTGGAAATCCTGCTCGTCTTTTGATTCAACATCAATGTATCTGATTTTTAAACCTTTGTTTAAGAAAGCCATTTCTCTTAAACGGTTGGCAATAACATCGCGGTCAATATGAGTTGTTTCCGTAAAGATTTCCGGATCAGGCCAGAAGGTTGTTTTGGTACCTGTTTTATCGGTTTCTCTGATTTTTTCAACCGGTGTTGTCGGCTCGCCTCTTAAATACTCCTGACGCCATACATATCCGTCACGGGAAACCTCTACAACGTATTTTTCGGACAATGCGTTTACAACGGAAGCACCAACACCGTGCAAACCGCCTGACACTTTATAGCCGCCGTCGCCGAATTTACCGCCTGCGTGAAGTACCGTATGTACAATTTCAAGTGCGGATTTACCAGAGTCAGGTTTTATATCAACGGGGATACCACGCCCGTTATCTTCAACCGTTACACTTTCGTCTGCATTGATAGTGACGGTAATTTCCGTACAGTATCCGGCAAGAGATTCGTCGATAGAGTTGTCAACAATCTCATATATACAGTGGTGCAAGCCTCTTTGCGAAGTAGAACCGATATACATGCCGGGACGCATTCTAACGGCTTCCAACCCCTCTAAAACTCTAATATTACTCGCATCATAATGTGTTTCTGCAGTCATTCTTAATTATCCCCAATTAGTCTTAAACTCTTTTCATAGCAATATTTTACTACAAACAAAGTCAATTAACCATTATGTTAAGAGAAAATTTGACTTTTAACTGTTACAAAAATTTTTGGGTAAGTTGACTTATTAATTTTTCCTCATTTTATGTTATAAAAATAAAATGAACGAACAAAAGCCGGATATAGTTGAACAATATTTTAAAGCCATGGAGCAGTGTAACTCTATGAGCTGCAGGAAAGTTATTTTTGAACCGTCAATGAAAAGAGAATGGTTTTACGAAGAGGATTGCTGGTGCTATTTTGAATTTTTATGCGAGGATATGGACTACAGGCTTGTCAAAACGCAGCAAAAGATTTTTGACGACAACTGTATGATTAGAGACATGAGCTATGAAATCAAAATGCTTTTAAACTATTATCATTTAAGGGGAACAGTAACGATTGGCAAAGAGCTGCTGTCAACATATATTGTTCGTTTTGAAAAAGCAAGAGAACTTGAGCCTTCACTTACTGCGGAAAAATACAACTTTGATTTGAAACTAGCCGAAGAAAAGGCTTTAAAAAGTTCGGATAAGATTGCAAACAGGATACTTTGGGGGTGTCTCAGTCTTATATGCATAATTATTGTATTATTCGGATTGTTTGTGCTGTCAGTGTTTTTTGCACCGAAAGCAGAGGCGAAATCGAAATATTCCCAAACATTTATACAAAACTTTTACCAGTGCAAACCCTATAGTGAATCAAAATACAATACAGCCTATAATTCTAATAGCACATACGAAATAAAAGGCTATGCACAAGACGGCAGCGGTAAATGCATATATGTTGAAACAAACAGATGGCTGAGAGGCAGCAATATTACCACCTGCTATTTCGACAGCAAAAATCAAAGAGAATATTTAAACGCAATGCTTGAGCCGGACAAACAGGCATCAGTGCTAGTGAAGGGCATGCCTGTAGTGGGCAAAAACGAGGATGTGACTTATTTAAAATATTTTAACGACCCCAAAGTTTGCGAGACAAAAGCCGTTCACTATTAGATATTTTATTTAATTATGTGCGTATGGAATCTTCCAGCACAGCCTGTTTTGAGGCAACACCGAGACCGATACCGCCCAGAATATATGTGGATAGCGCAAGCAGATAGTTTTTCTTTAAAATTTTCAAACCAGCAGGGTTATTTAAAACTTTTTTGGCGGCTTTAATACCCCTAAATGAGGCCAGACCTTCTTCAACAATGGTCGGCAAAAATGCGGCAAATCCTAAGACACCGGCGTTGCGTTCTATAAACGATTTTTTGCCGTCATTTTTATTTGAAAACAGCCCGTTAGCCAGCAGCAGCGCAGTAGGTGCAAAAGGAGCATAGCGCCTTGTGTTTTGTAAAACCTTTGTAAACGCGTTTTTAGCATTTATTGCGTGGCCGAGCTCATGTAAGATAAGTGAAGGTTTATGCTCCGGTGCAACAGCAAGTTTTAGTTTATCCGTAAAGAAGGCGTTTTGTCCCCTTGCAACTTCTTCAATCTGCTGAGCGCTTATGTTAAACCTTTGCGCATAAGCGTATTTATTGGCATCGTTAATGTACCCGACATGTACGTCAAGGTTGTTTTTTCTTACCATTTCATCAGCGACCCTGTGAACATTGCTTGCCGTTGTAAATTCCTTGCCTGCGGCAAGTTTGTTAGAGAACCACTGAGAGGCTTTGTTCAAACCTAATGCAATAACCTGAAGCAACCCGGCCATTGCAACAGTTTTGCCGGCACTGTTTTGTGTGTCGGGCTCAACAAAATATCCGTATGCAGGCTGATTGTATCCGCCCTGCCAGTAATGAGACTGATTATAAGAATTTGATGTATATGGATTGTTTATAAAATTATTTGAACTTATCGGATACATAATAATACACTACTTACCTTCATGTATTATAAAACATGAGATACGGAAAATTTGCTATTATTTAAAAATTTTAAATAACTTTTGTAAACTTTTTCATAAATTTTTCATATACGCCACATACCCGGATAAAATACCTGTATAGCTACGCTGCCCGGATTTGCCAATACTGAGGCAATAGCAGTCAGTAAGGTTTATTCGTGCTATGATTGAACTATGTTTGACGAAGATTACAAAAAAACACTGGCACAAGAACTCAAAATCTCGGATTTGTCTTTATTAGACTCCATAGTCGGAGAAAACGAGTTTCGCTTTTTGCTCTCAAAGCTTGATGAACAAAGCTTTTCTCCGGGGATGCGCACTGACAAAAGCAAAATTGATACATTTGATTTGTCAAACTTAAAAAATCATAAGTTTTGTGCAAATTTACACGTACACACAAACGCCTCTGACGGTCTTGCTGATATTGAAGGAATTCTTGAGGCTGCATTAAAAATAGCCGACGAAAATGCGTCAAACGGCGGGTTCGGCTTTGTACTAGGCATTACCGACCACGACACGGTTAAAAATGCACAAAGGGCGCTGCAAATAGTTTCGGCAAACAAAGACAAATACAAAAACCTAAAGCTGGTCTTGGGGGTAGAAATCTCGACTGTTGCAACTGAATTTTCTCATCAGATTAAGACCCTTGATATCCACACTCTTTTGTATTGCATTAACCCGTTTGAAAAAAGATTATGCGACTATCTCAAAAACAAGATGGAGTTGAAGTTTGAACTTGCCAACAAAACGCTTAACGCTTTAAAAGAGGCTCTTGCCCCTTTGCTTAAGGACTTAAAACTCTTACTGACACTCGAAGAGGCAGCAAAGATTCATCCAATGATCACAAAAGGACAGGATGAAGTCAGCCATCCGCTTAAAAAATACATTTTTGCCCGCACGCTTTACGCATACTATGCGGACAACAATCCGCAAATACAGGCAATGCTGCAAAAAGAAGGGGTTAATAAAGAGCTTTTAAGCTACGAAAAGCCGGTGTTTAAGTATAAAAGCATGTTCAATAACGAAAGATATTTCTACATTTACAAAGAGGCGCTTGAAAAATATCTTAATTTTATAACGGGCGGCAAATACGGTATAACGCTGCCGCAGATACCGGAGAATATTGAACAATATCTTTTAAAAGCAAAAGAAATCTGCGAATGCTCACATCCGCAAAAGGGAAGAAAAATCGAGGCATTTTCCGAATTTTCTCAAACCCTGAAATTTACAAACACTCTTGATTACGGCTTGGCAAGCATAGCGCACCCCGCAAGAATAAACTCAAATTACATAGATTCACCCTTGGACGTATTTTTTGACGAGTTCTGGCATATGTACAAAAAATACGGCACAGACAGAGCATACGCATATGAAAAATATTACCAATCGTACTCGGGGAAAAAACATTTTGAACGTATTGAAGCTATAAATTCAACAGCTGAAAAATACAATTTTGCTCACACGGGCGGGATAGATTCTCACGGATACGGAGTCTGCTCAAGAGCATAAAAAAATACCGCATTGAACATTGGGAGGTTCGTGTCTGCGGTATAAAGTTCTTATATAAGAAGTGTGTGGTTATTATGAATTATTGGATTACTTGTTATTGTATTTTTGCACCGGTTGCCTTATACAAACCAATGTAATCAATGTTGCAGTCAAGTTTGTTTGCAACAACAAGTTTTTTCATTGACAAGAGGTTTTCCCTTCTTTGCAGCAAGTCCAGATAAGATATCAGCCCCTCATCGTATTTGTGCGTGCTGTAGCCGAAATCCTGCTCTTCAAGATTATATACATTCAGGTTTGTTTTGTATTTTTTGTCATCCTGTTTCAGCGAAACAAGAGAATCGTTAACCTCTTGTATAGCTGTAAGGTTTGTTTTGTAGTAGTTTTCCAGTGCCTGATTAAAGAGGTTTTTCTGCAATTTTAAGTTTGCAACCTTCCTGCCGCCAGCAAACAAATCCAACATTGCGCTTGCCCCCAAAAGCCCCAGTATGTTGCTCCAGTTAAATGCAGAATTTAAAGCGGAAGCACCGAAGGAAACAAGACCGATTAAATCAATTCTCGGTAAAAATTCTTTCTTTGCAGCTCTTTTGTCTATGCCGGCTTTTTCGATGGCAATTTCAGCAGCCAGAAAGTCCGGACGTTGGTCAATAATTTCCGACGGAATGGATTCAGGAACTTTTACAAGATATGTATCATCATAGCTTGCTCTCTGTAAAGACGCACTGTTAGCCGGACTTTCTCCGATTAAAACAGCTAACGAATTGAGCAGAGTTGTTCTTGATTTTTCAAGGTCAAGCAAATCAGCCTGAGCAGAAACAAACGCCTTGTTTGCTCTTACAACGTCAGCGGTTGATGTCAAACCGACTTTGTTTCTTTCAGACATCAATTCATATATTTCTTTTCTATCCTTAATAATATCTTTTTGCAGTTCAATCAGCTTGTCTGCTTTGATTATGTTAAAGTAGGTGGAACCTACAGCTGAAGCCACAGTAATGAAGGCAGACCTTTCTTCTATTTTTGCTTTTTCCCAGTCCTTTTTGGCAGAGCGTGTTTTATCTCTGTTTTTTAAGAAGATATCGGCTTCATAATGAACCATAAGCGGAAACGCCCACATGCCAGTTGTATTGGTTTGACCCGGCATTTTCAAACCTGTTGGTGCAAAACCTGCCGATACCGTAGGCAGTTCATTAGCCAGCTGCATTTTTTCCAGTTGTCTGTACTGTTCTATGCGCAGAGTTGCAACTTTTAGGTCATGGTTGTTTCTTATAGCTTTGTCGATGTAGCTGTTCAGGTATTCATCGTTAAATGTTTCCCACCAGGGCATGTTGATATAATCTATCTGGTATTGGGATACCTGTGATTTTATAACTTTATTTTCTTCATTTTTTTTACTTTTGGCCAGTGCGGGCAGCGGGAGCATGTACATGCCCGTAATGCTTAGTGTTATAAGCGCAGCCAGTGCTTTTTTATACTTCATTCTATTCTCCTCGAAGAATTATTGTTATTATACTAACATAATGTTATCATAATAACAACATGTTATTATGACAACAATTTGTTTTTTTCAATAAAATTATGGATTTATTTCTGGAATTTTGCAAATGTCAACCCACTCCTGCGCTTTGGCTATGTTAAACAGTTCATCACAGGTGAGTTCAATAGCGGAATTGGCACTCCCGCAGGCCGGAAAAACAGTAGCAAATCGTTGCAGGGAAACATCGCAATAAATACGGACATTTTCTTTCACTCCGAAGGGACAAACCCCGCCTATTGCATGACCTACTTGTTCAACAACTTCATCAGGGGTGAGCATTTTTGCTTTTGTACCGAAATAATTTTTGTATTTTTTGTTATCAATTTTTGTGTCGCCTGCCGTAACAACCAGCACGCAGCCTTCATCGGTTTTAAAAGAAAGTGTTTTAGCTATCCTTGCGGGGATAACGCCAAGTGCCTTTGCAGCAAGTTCAACAGTTGCGGTTGAGTCTTTGAGTTCAATAACGTCTTTGTCTTTATTAAATTGTTTGAGGTATTCTTTAGCTTTTTTAATTGACATTTTTAATCCTTTCAAAATGTAAATTATAATACGATTATGGACATTGAAAGTCAATTGATTACGGAAATAAAGAAGCCCTCAAAAATCTGAGGGCTTTAAGATATTAGAATTAATATTAAACTTAAAAAACTTGAAAGTTAATATTAAACGTATTCTTTAACTTCTGCAGCAAGGTTTTTGGTATCCAATTTGATACCGGGGCCCATTGTAGTAGTTAAATAAGCTGATTTAACATACACACCTTTTGCAACTGACGGTTTTGCTCTTAAAACTGCATCTGCAAGAGTTGCGTAGTTTTTCATCAAATCTTCGAATGAGAATTTGATTTTGCCGATAGGGCAGTGAATCATACCCTGTTTATCGGCTCTGAATTCAACTTTACCTGCTTTAGCGTCTTTAACTGCTTTAGCTACATCAAGAGTAACCGTACCTGTTTTGGGGTTAGGCATCAAGCCTTTAGGCCCTAACACTCTACCGAGTTTACCTAACATACCCATACAATCGGGAGTTGCAATCAATGTATCAAATTCAAACCAGCCGTTAGAAATTTTATCGATAACTTCTTCTGCACCGGCTTCTTCAGCGCCTGCAGCTTTAGCTTCATCAGCTTTGGTACCTTTAGCAATAACGCAGACTCTGACTTCTTTACCCAAACCTGCAGGTAATACTACAGTTGAACGGATTTGCTGGTCAGCTCTTTTTACGTCGATACCAAGACGCATATGGCATTCAACAGTTTCGTCAAACTTAACTGTTGCTTCTGATATTTCCTGTAATTTTTTCAAAGCGTCAGCTGCAGAAGAGGGTTGTACAAAACCTTCGAGCATTTCAGCCGCTTTTTGTTGTCTTTTAGTTAATTTACTCATTTCATTTCCTTTCTGTGGTGATATCGGGAATTGCCCCTTCCACTTATTGTAATCTAGTGTCGTCATTGCCGCCTCGAGCCTTCTGGTTTTTTAGTTTTTTGACCTTCTTGCTCTCTTGACCTCTTGCCGCCTCGAGCCTTCGAGCCGTCACTGACTCACCTTTTCAATTACGCCTGCACTTGCACTTTCGTTTATTTAATATGCAATATAACGCCGGCTATTCTTCTACTGTAACACCCATTGCTCTGGCAGAACCTTTGAGCATCTTAACAGCTGCTTCAACGGTTGTAGCGTTCAAATCGTTCATTTTGATTTTAGCGATTTCTTCTAACTGAGCAACAGTGATTTTGCCGACTTTAGTTTTGTTCGGTGCAGCAGAACCTTTAGGTAAATTGATAGCTTTTTTAATCAATACCGCAGCCGGAGGGCTTTTGATAATGAAAGAAAAGCTTCTGTCTTCATATACATCAATTACAACAGGGATAATGTAACCTGCTTGATCTTGAGTTTTTGCGTTGAATTGTTTACAAAAATCCATGATGTTAACACCGTGCTGACCTAATGCAGGGCCGACCGGCGGTGATGGATTAGCTTTGCCTGCTTCGATTTGAAGCTTGATTTTTCCAACGATTTTCTTTGCCATTTTATTGTTCTCCTTTCGTGGTCCGGCGGGAATATTATTCCCTTCCACTGTTATTTATTTTATGTTTAAGTGTTTTCGGCTTTAAATTTTTATACCTTTTGAATTTGTTTGTACTCGAGTTCTACAGGTGTTTCACGACCGAAGATAGAAACAGTAGCTCTGAGTTTTGATTTATCAGGATATACTTCTGTAATATCACCGATAAAGTCTGCAAACGGACCGGAAATGATTCTGACCTTGTCACCGACTTTAACATCAAGCTCAATTTTTGTAGTTTGAGTTTGAACTCTGTGGATGATTTTCTTAATTTCGGAATCTTTAGCCGGAATCGGTTTTTTAGACGTACCGACGAATTTTGTAACGCCGGCTGTGTGTCTTACAACATACCAGCTGTCGTCGTCCATAATCATTTCAACAAGAACATATCCGGGGAAGATTTTTTCTTCTCTGTCTTGTTTTTTGCCGTCTTTAACTTTTGTTATTGTTTTTTGAGGAACTTCAACACGGAAGATTTTATCCCCCATATTCATATATTCAATACGTTTTTCGAGGTTAACTTTAACTTTGTTTTCGTAACCTGAATAAGTATGAACTATGTACCATTTTTTCTGAGGTTCTTTGCTGTGAGAAGCCTGAAGATCGGATTTTAGTTTTTCTTCTTTTTCTTCAATGATCTGGTGTTTTTCGTTTTCAAAAACATTTATATCATTTTGCTGCTCATTAACTTCCATTTGTTCTTCGTCTTTTTTTGTCATTATTTTAATTCCTGTAATTAAATAATTAAACTGATAAGGCCTAATTAATTAAACCCAAACCTTTAAAAAGCATGTTGAAAATAGTATCAACGGCAAGAACACCGATAGTAAAGACTGCCGTGATAATAATTACATATATAGTTTCGGCGATAACTTCCCTTTTTCCGGGCCAGGTGATTTTGCCCCATTCAAGCTTTACGCTTTTAAAGTATGCTGTCATTGCCTCTTTAAAATCTATGTTTTCGTTAGTTTGGTTAGCCATTAATTTTCCTCTTTTATTTAAATCGCGCCCTGAAGGACTCGAACCCTCGACATCCGGTTTTGGAGACCGACGTTCTACCAACTGAACTAAGGACGCTCTTTAAATTAATTCTTAGTAAAGTTATTTTGTTTCTTTATGAACAGTGTGTTTATTGCATCTCGGGCAATGTTTTTTGAGTTCCATTCTTTCTTTGTTAGTTTTTTTGTTTTTTGTTGTTGTGTAGTTTCTTTCTTTGCATTCTTCACAAGCGAGAACTACCATTTTATCGACTTTACCTTTGATTCCCATTGTGTGTACCTTCTTTATTCCTATCTTGTAAAATTCTTTTCAAGCAAGATTTATAGAATGCGTCTTTTTCCTCATTCTATTAAATCCCGTTTATTTAGCTGTAATAATATATTACAATAAACAAAAAATATGCAAAGTACTTATTTAATAAAACTTATTAATATGTTCGAGAAAAATTCGTGATAAGGCTCTGCCGAACAAAAGCAGCCGGTGGCTGGTTTTGTGAGAGGTAAGCGACGTGAACGAATTTTTTGACAAAGCGAACAGTAGAGCGTAAGCGATACTTGTGAGCCTGTCACCGGAACTTAACGAAGTTAAGTGTAGGCGAGTAACATATAGTTCACATAGTGAAGCCATTTTTCACAAAATCAAAGATTTTGGAAAAAGAAGGCAAAGGTGAACAGGTGCCGGCAGCAACTGCGGCACCGGATTAGATATTCAGCGCAAAGCCTTGGTTAAAACAATAAAATATTCAAAAATTTATTGTTTTTAACCGGAAGCGGTACCGGTCAACGACTGACTTTTAACAGAAAAAGTGCCGTCACGGACTATTAACAAAAAAATATGATATTATAATTCTATGGAAGAAAATAAACTTAATGCTCTGTCTGATTTTTTAAACACAAATACTACGGGAGTCTGCCTTATAGAGGGCCATGCCGGTTCTTTTAAAACAGAACTCGTCAAAAAAGCTCTTTCGTCTGTTTCCGATATGCTTGTGTTTAAATTCAAATGTTTTGAGGCTTCAACCCTTGATGATATTTATCTTGCTTTTTTTGAGGATTTAAAAAAATATTCTCAACAAAAAAAAATCAGTCTAAAAAAAATAGAAACTGCCTCTATTTCGCACAGAATAAACAGCTATCTTGCTTCCATAAACCTGCCCTGCGTTATAGTTATTGATTCTTTGGAAAATGTACTCTCAAAAAAATATTCCACGGAAAAAGAAGAAATTTGCAGATACATTGAACATTTGAATTCAATGAACAAGTTTAAAATAATTCTCATCTCAACATCGTTTGCAGCGGTGCAATTTGAGTTTAAAAATACGCTGACAATACAGACAGAGCCGTTTAGCCCGGAAGAAACTGCAAATTTTTTCAAAGAAAACAATATAGAAATCAACGATGATTCGCTGCAAAATTTATACGCCATTACCCGGGGCAATCAAAATTACATTAAAACAACGGCAGATATTATAACAACACTGAACATATCTTTGCCGGCAATAGTTAACGAGTTTAATAAAAAACGACTTTTGTACGATGATTTTATAAACCAAAAGCTTGTAAATTTTGTGCCGGAAAATGTAAAAAAATCGCTTTATATTTTGTCTGTTTTTAATGAAGGAATCACACCGGATTACCTTATTAAAGCCGAATTTTTTACGGAGGAACAACTCGCTTATACTATAGAAAAGGGTGTTCTCGCACAGGAATACGGAACGGTATTTTTGAAAAATTCTTTAAAAAAATATCTGCAAAATACGGTTGCTCACTTTGAAAAAATCAAATATCACACAATCTGGCGCGATTTTTACGCAAACCAGCTTCCGCTAAAGCCGAATGAGCGTGCTGTTTTAATCTCGCGCAACACCATGCGCTCACAAATTGAATACCACTCGTCTTTTATCATTAAAACAAAGCCCGACACCCCGCAGACAGATATGTCTCTTGTCAGTTATTTGAACAGTAATCTGACTGCCTGGAATATAAAAAATACAAACATTGATGAAGATGATGAGGAAGAAACAAAACATAAAAAGAAAGACAGGCTGCCTAAAAAGCCTGATAGCATAATAAAAAAAGAGAAAAACAGAAGGTTTGAAAAATATGCGCTGACAAAAGACGAAATTGCGCTTTTGAGTGTGCCGGTTGATATGCGGAAAACCCCCGAAGCCCAAGCGCGTGAAAAAATGCACAGAACTTTTGAACAAAAAGAAGAAGAGCTGAAGCAATCAAAACAGCAGCAGACTATCAAGGCTCTGTTTGCCGAGGCAGTTAAACTGGAGGAGGAACACGACCTTGAGACGGCTTTTATAGTGTACGCAAAAGCGCTGGCAATGAGAAATGACACAGATTTTTACGAATACGAACCCGTTTTGTTGGAAAAGCTTGCCGTGTGTGCAAAAAAAATGAACAAAACCACCGATGCAATTGATTTTTATAACAAGCTCACCGATTTATATTCGGCCAGAAACGAAATCGAAAAAATGAATGAGGTGCGTTTGAATATAGCACAAATTTACAAAGAAATTTATAAAATAAATCACGCAAGAGTAATTTACGAAAATTTCATAAACAAAAAATCGCCTGCCTCGGACAGTATACTCGCGTGCTCTTACATAGAGCTTGCTTCAATAGAAGAAGACTTGTCCAACACGGACAAAGCCGTTGAGTATTTTAAAAAAGCTTTTGAGCTTGTTAACAACAACGCGGAAGTAAAGCCCTCGGTTCTTGCACAGGCTTATTTTAAATATGCCCTGATTCTGGACGATTTTAACAGACAGCAGCCCGCTCTTGATTTTTATCAAAAAAGCATACGAACGGCAAAGGACGACAATATCTATCTTTCCGCAGCGTATACAAATATTGCGGAAATTTTAAAAGAATCGGGCAATCTTGCTAAAGCCGAGGACTATTTTAAACTCGGATTAAAAACCGATTATGAGCGCTCCAACTACGAGGGAATGTATTATATCTGCCTCAAACTTTCGCAATTATACGAAAAACTTGCCCCCGCCAAAGTTTTGGACTTTTTGCTAAAATCGTTATCTTCCGCCAAGAGAACCAAAGAAGCAATATATATAACCAACGCTTACATAGAACTCGGTGATTATTACACGGCACACAACGAAAACGAAAAAGCATTGAAAGCCTTACTGCTGGCAAAAACGCATCTGTCCGCAGATGATGAACAACGCAGCATCGATTTGAGAATACAGGATTTGCAAAATCGTATGAACCCGAATATAGTAAAAAAAATAACGGATGAAATAAACAAAAATGGATAACACGAACTCTCATCATACGGAATTGATAGAAAAACTGCTTGGAAGAACTCTTTCCAAGCTTGAACTTTTGCGCTTCAGCGATTACAAAAAACTTTTTAAATTTTACAATGCACATACAAATTTAATAAGCAAAAACGATGAAAACGTTTTTTTTGAAAAACATATTTATGATTCGCTGTGTCTTAGTCTGTTTTTTTCAAAATACAAAATACCCGAGGATATAAAACTGCTGGATGTGGGAACAGGCGGCGGATTTCCCGCAATACCGCTGAGTATTGTATATCCACAGATGCAAATATATCCGGTTGATTCTGTTGCAAAAAAGATAGGTTTTATTGAACTTGTTCAAAAAGAATTAAGACTCGAAAATCTTCACCCGCTTTGCAAAAGAGTGGAGGACTTGGACAACGCATATAAAAACTCTTTTGATGTTGTCACATCCCGTGCTGTTGCAGCGCTGAATACCCTGCTGGAATATACCGTTCCTTTTGCTAAAACAGAGGGATATTTTGCGGCATACAAATCAAAAAACGCTGCTGAAGAACTTGCACTGGCAGAAAAAGCAATGACGGAATTAAAGTGCGAATACTTAGAAAGTATAAATTACAACCTGCCGCTTGAGCAAGATTACACACGCGAACTTTTAATATTTAAAAAGAATACCCAAACCGCTAAACGCTACCCCCGAAAATCCGGCCAGGCAAAGAAAAATCCGCTGTAAAAATTTTATAATACAGTTTGACTTTTATTACTTTATACTTTATGCTTGTAAAATAACGCAACTATAAAGTACAAGGTTTATACAAAATGCAAAAATTATTATCAGAAATTGAAACAAACAGAGAAAAACTTTGCAAAATTTTAGAAGATACAAATAATAAAGCAGAATTTTACAAGTGGTTGAAAACAGAACTTGCATACACTTCTAACGCTATAGAGGGAAACACTCTTACAAGAAAAGAGACCAGATTGGTTATTGAAGAAAATCTTACATCATCATCAAAACCGTTAAAAAATTATATAGAAGCGGTAAATCATGCAAAAGCATTCTGCAAAATATTGGAATTAACGGAAAATAAATTTAATTGCGATGAAAAGTTAATACTGGAAATTCATAAAATTATATTAACAGGGCTTGATGATACCAATGCAGGGTTTTACAGAACATGCCGGGTGCGCATTGCAGGCTCAAACACAATTTTACCAAATCCTTTAAAAGTACCTGCACTGATGGATGATTTTTGTAAATGGTTATCAGAAAATATCAAAAATGAACCTATTACTGCTATAACCGCTCATTTAAAATTGGTTTCAATACACCCGTTTACTGATGGAAACGGAAGAACAGCAAGGCTGTTGATGAATGCATTGCTTTTAAAATACGGATATGCGCCGATAATTGTTCGTCCGACAGACAGAAAAAAATATCTTTCGGCTATTGAAAATTATCAAATTAAAAATAACGAAGAAGCATATACAAAATTAATGCTGCGTATTTTAAACCGTTCAATGAAAATAGCAATAAATATGTTTGAGATTGAAAATATGAACAAAGAACAATCCGAATTGTTAACAATATCCAAATATGCTGAATATAAGGGCGTTCCGACATCGACGATAAGATATTGGGTGGAAATAGGAAAAATAAAACCGACAAGTTATACAAATGCGGGGTATATGCTTTTTTCAAAAGATTAATTAAATAACTTCCTAAAGGCAAAGAAAAATCCGCTGTAAAAATTTCAACGCTGACAGTAAAAATTAAAAACAAAAAAGAGCAGACTTAAATCTGCTCTTTTTTGCATATTTTACAAAAAACTATTGAATTTCTTCAGTTAATCTTACTTTAGTTCTTGCGCCTTTGCCTTCAAGGTCAACCTTGCCTTCGTGAGCAAGCCAGCCAATACCCATGGAAACAAAGTTTTGTTCAAGGTCTAAATTTTTTTCTAATTTAGAAATAGTTGTTTCATTGTTTTTTTGGTCAGCCAAAAATTCGTAAACTTTTCCTGCTGCTTCTCCGATAAAATAGTTCATCTTTCAAATCTCCTTCTCTTTGTATAACAGATAATTCTATTTTCACAAACTTATTGTACCAAATTTTTTTAAACATGTCATATAAAATATATTAATTTTTTATACAAATTATTTTTTATCCTCTTGAAAATTATTTTTTGTACGCCGCAATTTATACTGTCATAATATTGAAACCGAAAAATTTTTATAAATATGTACTGCTCATCAATTGCGTTTTTATGGGGACACTTCAGGTATGCCCAACGAGATATCTTGTCAAAACGGCAATAAACGAGCTGTCATCCTTGTATATGTTACGTAATTCGGTGACAGAAATAATTTTTTCTTAACATAAATAATAAAAATCCGACCTTTGTAAGAACTCTGTGTAAAAGGTGCCAGTGGCACGTTTTACATAGAGGCAGGCTAAGCCAGATACGAAGTATCTGCGTGCCGTATAACAATTTAGAAACGAGTCTTGGAATACGAACGCTCCGGCGGAGTAACGTCCGCCTTCGCATGGGGCAAAGCCCCGTTCGATTCCGCCAAACAACAACAAGCGAGGTTTGTTTGAGGGCTATGTAATTATAACAATCACTTTAATTTATCTAAGAAAAGCAATTTTTATAGCCCGAGTTGCCGAGCACAGGTTTGTGTTACTTTCTGTATGAACGGAACAACTGGTCGGAAGTTTCTTGGGGGCACCCCGTTCTTTGCGCCAAAGAATGGGGTGCAAATAATGCATAAATCTTTGTTATTATTTTTTTTAGATACTTTTCTTTCTTTGAGTTGCAAGGACTCCGTTTTGAGTTGACTAAATGTCAAGTCAAAACGGAGGTAAGCTAAGTCAGAAGCAAAGCTTCTGCGTGCTGTATAAAAATCAAATAAGTATCGCAATACTCTACGAGCATCCTGATTCGTACGGCTCGCCTTCGGCTTGCCTACGACTCAAGCAAGAAAGAAAACCGGCGCTTATCAAAAGAACCAGTTAAGTGTTTTATCAAAGATTTTGCCACGACAAGCTGTGGTCAAAATCTTCTCAAAACACAACTGTTTCTAATTCACTTCCATCAGGGCTACGCCCCGAACCCCCTACGGCTCACTTTGTGAGCCGTTTATAATAAACAGTGAACATCAAACTGTATAAAATAATTATATTTTCATAATAATTGTTACAAAATTTGTCACCAAATTACGTAACATATACAATCCTGAGGAGCGAAGCGAGCTCAGGATCTTACCAATTATGTAATACAACGAAGAACGCTGTTCAAATTCTGAACACAAACGATTGGCGCGAACATCAAAAGCCTGATGCTTCGCAAATGACAGCAGGATTTTTGCTCACTATGCTCTTTTTTTCTAAAATTATCTCGGACACTAGTGCCGGCCGTCCCCAAATCGGGGAGGGTGTTACTAAATCACAGATTAGGCGCAACACTGCAGGTTCCGTCAATTTTTTTTGAAATACAAACTCTGTTGAACACAAAACTGATAAGCCCAAACTATGCAGCGCAGATTCAAAAGATTTACAAAAACAATTCCTTTATCAATTTGTTAATTTCGGGATTATCCCTTTGCAGGAGCATCTTTACACATTCCGAGTCAGGTGTAATCGGGCATTGTATGTTTTCAAGTTTTTTTGCCAGTATTAAATCAATTTTGGGATTATTTCTTGCATAAAGAGAATCAAAAATCCCCTTTCTCAAGCTGTAAGCAGAGTAATATATGTTATCTGCCATAAATAGTGCAACCTCATCATCTGCAGCCGGAAGAAGTTTATCCAGACATTTTTTTGTGTTTTCGTTTGACAGCATTTGAAAAGAATAAAAAACACCTTTAAGCCTGTCATTATAGAAAGCAGACGGCTTCCATTTTAAAGTTTCTTCAAGAATTTTTAACGGTGCAAGCTGGTCGCAATAAGCTTTTGAATATACATATCGCATTGTTTTGTTTTTTGCGTGCTCAAGTACTTCCACCGACCCTACATCAAGGATTCTCCCTTCAAGGCAATTCCTTTCGTTGTAATGTTCTCTGCTGTGAACCAGTATACCTATTTTTTCAGTAGCAAAAGGTTTTCCGTCAAAAGGATAATCGCCGTTTTCAAAACGTGAAACCATTATGCCGTTTTTTAAATCGCCAAAATAAAACTTAAACCAGTTGTTTTTTCTTTTGGGAATTTTGCCTTTCATATATTGAGCAACAGGCTGCTCAAAAAAATTTCCGTTTATGTTATCAAAATGAAATCCGAGCTCCAGCACCTTTTTAAAAACTTTAACAGCATAGCTTTCGCCCTTTACATCCAGCCTGTACACATCGGCAAAACTGCCGCTGTCAACATAACTTACTTTGGCCCTTTGCAATCCTTTTAGGACACCGGATTGTTTTAAAAGTTTGGTTATTTGTCTGCTGGCAGTTATTCTTGCAAAAGAATCGGCATCAGGCTTTTTATTACGCAGTTTGGCAAATTCTTCTCCAAAGTTTGCAAAGATATTTTTTATAATTTGCTGTCTTTTTTCAAACGGTATTGCATAAATCCATTGCGCCGGCAATTTACCGATTATTCCGTGTGATTTAGACTCAAATTTTTTAAACAGCTCAACCGCCTCATCTTTTTCATAAACAGCTTTGGAAAGTTTTGAGGTTAAGCCGCAAAAAGATGGTGATGCTTGTTTTTTATACAATTGAGCCTGATATGATGTTGAAAATTTTTTCACTTTCATATCAGACTCAAAACTTAAACAGAAAAACTTTTGCTAAACTGTTGCTATTTGCAATTGAGAGTTTTTATCTTTAACAAGCTCCTTGTACAGCTCAATACCGGCTGTCAGGCTATATACGTTGTTAAAGCCTCTTTGCAAAAGTATTCTTGAGGCAACATAACTTTGAAAACCTGTGTTGCAAAATAGTATAATCTTTTTGTCTTTTGGAAGCTCCGTGTATCTTGTTCTTAAATCAGGCGTGAAGATATGGATTGCTCCTTCTATTGTTTCGTTTTCAAATTCTGCCTGAGAACGCACATCCACAAGCAAAGCGTCATTTATATCTTCAAAATATGCAGGTTTTACAAAACCTTTTAATATATTATCCGCGTGCATCCCAAGGATGTTAACAGGGTCTTTAGCTGATGAATACGGCGGAGCATAACAGAGTTCGGAATCAATTAAATCCCAAACCTTAAGACCGTTTCTCATTGAAGTTGCGATTACATCGACTCTTTTTTCAACACCTTCTCTTCCTGCCGCCTGAATGCCCAGTATGTCGCCGTTGTTGTTGAATAAAAGTTTGTACATTGTTCTGGTTGCCCCGGGGTAATAATTTGCGTGAGAAAATCCGTAGGTAAATGTTTTCCAGTACGGAATTTTCTTTTTTACAAGCATTTCTTCACTGTTTCCTGCACAGGCAATTGTAAGGTCAAAGACTTTTACAACAGCAGAGCCTATTGTTTTTTTATAAACAGATTTATAGCCGGCAATGTTATCGGCAATAATTCTGCCCTGCCTGTTAGCAGGCCCTGCCAGAGGAACAAGCACATCATCACCGGTTACAAAATCTTCAACTTCTACACTGTCACCGCCTGCGTATATATCGGAATCAGAGGTTTGCATATTTTCGTTGACCTTAACACCGCCTGTTTTACCGATTTCAAGCCCGCAAGATGCAGCAAGCGTGTTTTCCGGCCTTACGCCTATAGCCAGCACTGCTATATCATAAGGAAGTTTCTTACCTGAATTTAAAATTATTTCATCATCTGTAAGTTCTTTTACCCCGTCAGAGAGTATCAGGTTTACTCCGTGTTTTCGCATTTCGTTTTGCGCAAAAGCAGCAGTTTCCTTATCAACAGGCGGCAAAATATGTGAGGCCTGTTCGACAAGCGTTGTTTTAACGCCATCCATTAACGCAAAATTCTCTGCCATTTCTATTCCAATAAAGCCGCCGCCTATTACTACCGCATTTTTTGCATTAATATTTTTTAAATGTGCTTTGATTTTTTCGGCATCCTGCAGCATTCTTACAGTAAAGACTTTAGAATTATTTATGCCGTTTACCGGTGGAACAAAAGGTTTTGCACCGGGAGCGAGCACAAGTTTGTCGTACTGTAAGATTTCAGAATTATTGACGGTTACGGTTTTTGCTTTTCTATCTATGCTTGTAACCTCAGCCCCCATTTTTATGTCAACATTTAAGAGATTTTTAAATTTTTGAACGCTTGATACGTGCATTTTTTCTTCGCTGTCTATAACGTTTGAGCAGTAATATGGAAGTCCGCAGTTTGCAATAGAAATTTCTTGCGTTTTTTCAAGTATTGTAATTTGCGCATTGTCATCCAATCTTCTTAATCTTGCAGCAGCACTTGCGCCGCAGGCTCCTCCTCCGATTATTAAAACTTTCATATAATTTCTCCTATAAATTTTCTTATGATAGAATTATGTAAGAAAAGAGATAGGGATTCAACAATGAAAAGAATTTTAGTTACAGGCGGAGCAGGATTTATTGGCAACCATTTGTGCAGAAGGCTTTTAAATGAAGGCAATTACGTAATTTGTCTTGATAACTTTTTTACAGGTTTAAAAAGACATATTGAAGACATGCTCGACAATCCTAATTTTGAATTGGTAGAACATGATATTGTTGAACCCGTTGATATAGAGGTTGACCAAATTTATAACCTTGCTTGTCCGGCAAGTCCGCCGCATTATCAATATGACCCCGTAAAAACAATGAAAACATCGGTGCTCGGTATTATAAATATGCTTGAGCTGGCAAAAAAATACAAAGCAACGCTGCTTCATGCTTCTACATCAGAGGTATACGGAAATCCTCTTGTGCACCCCCAGCAAGAATCTTACTGGGGCAATGTTAACCCTATAGGAATAAGAAGCTGCTATGATGAGGGCAAACGTGCCGCAGAAACATTAATGATGGATTATCACAGGCAATACGGCGTCGACATCAGAATCATCAGAATTTTTAACACTTACGGGCCAAATATGGACCCTAAAGACGGCCGTGTTGTATCAAACTGCATTGTTCAGGCAATAAACGGAGAGGACATAACAATTTACGGTGACGGCTCACAGACAAGAAGTTTCTGTTATGTTTCAGATTTGGTCGCCGGCGCTATAAAAATGATGAACAACGACAAAGGTTTCATAGGGCCTGTGAACCTTGGAAATCCATCAGAAAGAACTGTATTGAATCTTGCGGAAATAGTGCTTGAAATGACAGGTTCAAAATCAAAAATCACTTATAAAGATTTGCCGAGTGATGACCCCGTTAAAAGAAAACCGGATATTACAAAAGCCCAAGAAATCTTGGGCTGGAAACCTGAAGTTGATATAAAAGACGGACTGGCCAAAACAATTGAATATTTCAAAAGTATTCAATAGTTACCATTTCATCAATTCATCCATAATCATTGGCAGCATTTTACCGGCATCGTCACCTGTACGTGTGATATACAACATTTCCTCTTTTTTAGGATTTACAAAACATATCGAGTGGCATGCCTGAAAAAACTGGTTATTGGGATTTTCCGGAAAAGTTATAAACTCATAAGAGGAAGCGTATTTGGGATTTTTCAATACTTTATCAAATTCCTGCGCAAAAACTTTTGAAAAAGGAGAATTCATATCAGGATACGGATAAATAACAAGAATTTTTCCTGCTTTAAAAGCACCACCGTATTCATTTGAATTTAAAAGGAATTGAACATTATTGTCAGACATTTTAACCACTCTGTGCTGTACAGTATGCCCTAAAGCAACAGAAACAGCGTAAGCCCCGCCTTGCTCGACCCTTTTTTTCTTTTCAATATTTTTGAAAATAAAAATACCCAAAATAAAAACAACACAAACCAAAACTAGAATCAAAGTTTTTTTTTCATCCTGTTTGTTTGCTCCGGTTTTAATCATAATTAACACCTCTGGTTTTATGTAATATATATAGATATATCATTTTAGCGAGCAAAAGTCTATTCAAAACAATACATTAAATGCTTGATTTTTATATTTGATTTTTATTTTTGTCTTTTATATATGCCTTTTATATCGGACTTTTATATCGGCCTTTTATGTATGCCGTTTATACCAAATTTTTATCCCGGACTTTTATACAAACGCTCTGCAAGATACAATCTTTATGACACTTTAAATAAAAAATTACGCTGCTGTATAATAAAATTTCTTTTGATGCGGCAATAATTTTTTGTAACCGTTCACTTAGTTTGAGCATAAGTTGCAGATAGTTTGAGCAAATTTATAAAATTAACGAAAAATTTTTCACAAAAAGCCGTGAAGGATTTCACAAAAAATAATAAATTTTAATCATATGTATATCTATAATAAACCCAATTAGAAATATTTAAAATCACTTCTCTTTCGGTAATTCCTGTTGGGTTGCATTGTGGTAGTGTACTTTTTGTGCAATATCGAAAACTGCCTGATTCTATATATTTATAAGGACTGACAATCAGAATAAAGTCTTTTTGATTGTTATACGTTGTATATGATATAAATGGAAATTCCTCAGGATTGGCATTTTGCACAGATAAATTTGCCGGATATTTACTATTTTTGTTTTTGTAATTTTCCAAATATTTAATTGTTGATTTGTATTTGTCTAATTGATAAATAGTAAATGGATTCCAGTACCAAGTCCTGTGTGTATTTACTTTTTTGTATATAGCAGAACAAACGGGCATAAAAGCAAATATATAGAACCACCCTAGAATCCAAGTTAAAACAATAAAAATTGCTAATTCTTTTTTTAAACTCATTAATTTATTTGGAATAAAAAAAGTAATGATTAATATTGCAGGTAATATAATAAAAAGCCAGGCAAATCCAATCAGCATAACTGTAAATGGATCTTCTGCACTACAGAAGGCATCGATAAAATAATATATTAATGTAAAAAATGGTAGGATGTTTGCTGCTAAAATAAGTCTGATGCCCTTATTATATTTTTTATAAATACAATGAATAGTAAAGAATGCGGGTGAAAACAATAATATTAAAAAAGGGAAATATAATATCCACATTTTTACTATATCATTCCTTGCAGTTCCAGACCCAAAGTATAGAGCAACTATTACCGAAGAACAAATATATGAAGTCAAAACTAATATAGTTATTAAAAGTAACTTTTTGTTGTTCAAAAATTTATTTAATATAGTTAAAATACCTAATTGATTTATTTTATGCATCATTACTATTAGAAATCTACGGTGTCTACTTTTATGAGTTCATTAATTTCAATAAAATCTTTGTTGTATTTATCCGGAATAGCCGGGTATGGTTCAAAACTGCGGATTATTTTGACAGCCTTGTCATCAACTCCATCCTTCCAAGGGGGATCTAGTAATACAATTTCTTTTATCTTGCCTTTTCTATTGACAGTAATTTTAAAACTTCTAGATTCCTGTCCTGCTGTATTATCTTCAAATAATGCACTTATCTTATCTAAATAAGCATTTAAAAGTTCATCCTGTGTAGTCGGATATTGTTTTACATATGCAGGTGTAAGCCTATGATTTTGAGAAATTTCTTGTAATAATTTATTTTTAAATATTTTTTCTTGTTTGCCTCTGTTAGGCATTCTTTTAATCAATATAGTTCCGTCAATAGAGCTTCTTATTATGACATCGTGTTTTAATATAGAGTAATATACATAGTTTTTATTCAATATTTCTTGCAACATTGAATATAATACTGCTTCATGAAAAAGTTCTATTTTCTTTTTATAACTTAGAGATGCCCATCTGTTAGGATCTATGTAAAATACATAATATTCATTTTTGGAAAAATAGTTACTATCAAAGTTTTCATCAATCTGAGGAAATAATTCAGAAATTTTTTGTTTTTTATTCTTATAATACTCTGATAAAAGATTTATATATTCCAATAATTCATCTTTATTATTTTCTCCAGCTGCCTCATCGTATAAAGCGTAAGCAATTAATAAATCTTTAAGCGATTGATTGATATTATTAAGTTTTAAATAACTTAGTGATCTGTTAATATATGATAATGCATTATTAGGATTATGAGATATATATACATTGCTGTCATTAATGGCTTTTTCATACAACCCTAATTGAAGATAATCATATGCTCTATATAAATACATATTTTCTAATACTGTATTTCCCAATTTCTCTGCTGTATTAAAGTCATTAACAGACCCATCCCAATCTTTAAGAGAAAATTTTATAATTCCTCGCAGATAATATGCCAGTTGATTATGCAAATCTAATGAAATAACATTATCTAAAATTTTTATTGCTTCACTGAGCTTATCTTGGTCTATAAGGTATTCAGCCCTTGTCAATAATTTTTTATGTTTATTTTTAAGTAATAATTTTTTATATTGAATTTGAAAATGTTCTATTGTCTGAATAGAATTCTCTTGTGTATTTTGTATGTTATACAAATTATTAAATTTTTGTGAAATTTTAATAAATTCTTTAGAGATACAAGTACCAGATATCCCAATTGACAAAATCGTCATCGCTATAAACGCATAAAGTATAATTGTAGACTTTTTATTCATTTTTTATCTTTCTAATTTTTGAAATATTAACATATTCGACCAAAGGTGTCCATATATTCCGTTTTATTGTCTAACATTTTGGAATTGTACTCAAATAAATATTATTCTTTTGGTATGAATAAAACTTCTACAAATAGTTTAGTTGGTAGAAAAATCAAGGAACTAAGAACAGTTCTTGGATTAACTCAAAAGCAATTGGCAGATGAGTTATCTATTAGTGACAAGCATCTATCAAAAATCGAAAATGGTCATAAATCGGCTTCAACTACTTTGATAGATAAACTTTGTACGATTTTTAAAAAGTCACCTGCATATTTCTTTGCAAGTATTGATATTTCAGATGAAACAAATGCTAATAAGGTTATAAGCAGCATAATAGAAGATCTAAAAGTAGCAAAAATTGAAGACTTAAAAGTTATCTCAAAAGTAGTTAAGGCAATAATTTATAAATAGATATTTATAGCTGGAATTATTATGTTAACAACAAATCAAAAAATAGGGAAAATTGTAAAACTTTTACGTGAAGAGAATGAAATGACACAGGCTGAGTTGGCAAAGCATTTAAATGTCCAAGCTCGTGCAGTTTGCCAAATGGAGAACGGTAAAATTTCGCCACCAGTAAAAAGTCTTGAAATTATTGCAAAACTTTTTGGTAAGCCGTTAAAATATTTCTTTGATTTTAATTATGTGAGAATGTCACAATCAGATAAAAAAAGAATTGAATCAATAAATGAGGATTTATTAACTGCAAACAATGAACAGCTTGCTTTAATACAAAAGATTGTAAAAACAGTTGTGTATAAATAGAACTATACTCTGAACGCACCGAATGTTGCAGATTTTGGTATTAATGGAGTGGAAAATGTCGGGTTCAAAGGCATATGATTATAAACTGGTTTCTGTTCCTGTTTTTTGCAGTTATCCTGACATTTGTTTGCAACTATATTTCTACATACTGGTGTAATTATATTTGATGCAAGAACAGAAGCAGCAATTGCAGCAATTACGCCAACTCCGTTTTTAAAGCCAAGAAATTCTTTTTGTCCTTGTTTTAATGCATTAAGCAAATTTTGGTCAGCTTTATGAGCGATTAAATTATTGGCATTTTTTGAAAAAATATTTCCTTTGCTTTTGGACAAATTTTCCAATTCAGAAATAGCTTTTTCATAAAATAATGATGTATATTTATCTTTGCCATTTAGAATGTTTTTCTTTAATGTTTCATCAATATTGGAGTTTTTAACAATATCCGCATATTTATCAGAAATACCTTTTATGTAATTTGCATTTGACTGATTTGTATTGTTAAGTCTATCAATAATTGCATCCGTTCTCTTAAGAGCAATTTTTCCGCTTTCAACGAATTTATCAGCATAATCTTTGATAAGTTTGCTTACGGTAAAGAATAAACCTACATTGATTGCACCATCAGCGATTTCCTGAGGAATAAGAAATTGTTTTTCTTTCTTATCCATATTTTTATTAGTAGCAATCATTGCCACTTGGGCAATTGCGGAGAACAGCCAACCGGCAGTCCCCATATGAACAAGAGCTTTACCGACATCTTGTGAGTATGCTTTATAAATTTGAGCTAATGCTTGTTGATATAAAGACGGAGTTGACATTATTTAACACCTCCGACTTCTTGTTTTTCAATGTTTTGGCGAACTGTATTGGTTAATTTATCAGTTATGAATTTTGTCAGCGGTGCATCTATCATAAAGTTTGTAAAAATCATAGCAACAGTTGCCGCAACAGTTCCTAATGCATTTGTATAATTTTTGTACTCTTTGGCAAAATCGGCTTCTGTTATATTAGGTCTAATCTTTGCAAACAGAGGTACAAATATGTCTTTATCGCTTTTTTTACAAATTTTAGTAACACCGTTAATTGTTTTTAGCTCTGCACCCGAAAATCTTTTAATAGCTGCTATACTACCAGCTCTGACAGCTACACCAACAAGTGTACCTGCAATAATTTTTCCTATTGTTCTGGCAACAGAAACTGCTCTTGTTTCTTTGTCGGCTTTTTTATTATTCAAATCTATAAAAGGCTGTGTAGCTAATGCAGTTGCACCAAGAATCAAGCGTTGTTCAGGCGAATTAATCTTTTCACCTATCTTGGTTACAAATTGTCTGGCTCTATCGTTATTAAGGACTACCTTCATACACACCTTCCTACCTTTATATTCAAATAAAAACATTTTGAAAGTAATAATTGACTTTCAAAAAACATTTTTCAGAAAAGTGTGTAATATTTGTTTACATTATAACCAGTTTGGAAGCCATATATCTGTTTTGTCATCTGTTGATGGTCGCAATATATCAACTTCTGGCTTTTCATATTCAGTTAAACCATAATCTAATTCATTTTTTATGACATTTTCGATATCATCTATAAAATCTCTTCCTATATTACCCTGAATGTCATTTTTTAAATAATTTCTCGACGTATAGTCAACCTTGTTTTTTAATTTATTCATCAGAGAAGAATCTCTCTTAATTAATTTCTGAATGGTTTCTTTTTCAAGAAGCACATAATCATCACTTGGCGGTGTAATATTTTTTTGAATTATCTCTTGACGAGCTCTTTCTGAATCTTTATATCCCATATATGCCGTTATTTGGTTCCAATACAATTTTTTGTCTGATGTGCTTCTAAATCCGTTTGGTTGTAAGAATATTTGTATGTTATCATTTTTAGACGGAAATCTTTTTTGTAATTCTTTTTGTATCTTTTTAGCTTCATCTTCCAATATAAATTTGTCCTCATCTGGCTGATTGCCTTTTGCTGTATTAGGCAGAATTGTTACATCAGCCTTAAAATTTGTAAAATTTTTTCTTAAATGATTAGATGCAATAATAGGTAATATTTTCATTTGAATAGCCTCTCTTTTTACTATTAGTATAGCAAATATTTAAAAAAACAGAATCAACTATGTATTATTTGTAACAAGAAAAAGTACAATATTATATCATATTTTTTTTACCCTAAAGGGTACATTTTTTTGTTTCAAAGCATAGAAAATTTGGTATAATAAAATTTGATAAATTTAAAATTTTAAAGATATTACTTCAATTTACTAGACAGAGGACAGATTATGAAAAAGAACCCCGAGAATTTACACATTACAAAATTATTACTGTGTTTAAAAGACAATCCAAGGTTATTTCAAAACCAGGATTTAAACTTTATTGTTGGATTAACTTCCACAGAAGTTTCAAAAGCTAAAAGATACATTTTTACAAATAACCTTGCAACACGAGTTAAACAAGGTGTCATTTTATCAGATTCAGGTTTTAAGTTTATCTATGAAAATCAGTTTCAGCCTTGGGCTGATTCTGAAAATCCATACAGACCTGACGTAAATCTTGAATATTTAAAATTAGCCAAACAGCCGCCTACATTGACAAAAGCAATTCGATGTTTAGCTGATTATTTCTTTTCTGGCAAAGAATTAAAACCTTATTCAATGGAAGCAAATATTTACAAAGAAGTTTTTATGGAACACTCTCCTTGTGATAATCTTCGGACAGAAGTTATAAATTTCATTTCTCAAAATCAAAAAACAAATTTGACTGATTTATACGAGAAGTATACAAGCAAGCCATACGGACTTACTAAGTCATTAACTTTTCTTCTTTTACTTTACGCTTTAGCGAATACAAAAGAAGAAATTGCAATATATGAAAATCATGAATTTCAGCTAAAAGTTGATACAAATATGTATTTTAGGATGTTTTATGCGCCTCAAAGATTTAAATTCAAAAAAACAGTTGTTACAGAGCATAAAATCCTATATGAAATATCAAAAACTTTGTTAAGAAGACCAAGCTATAATGTTTTAAATCTAACAAAAGCTTTAATTTTTGCAGTTAAGTCTCTTGATAAATATACATTACAAACAACAAACATTTCTATAGAAACATTAAAATTGAGAAATGCTGTAATGAACTCAAAAGATCCTATAACTCTATTCTTAAAAGACATTCCAAATATCTTAGTAAAAAAATCTATTGAAGAATGTGACAATGCTTTGGTCGAAAAGTTTTCTTTATGTATAAAAGAACTGCAAAACAATTATGCTTTGTTAATACTGGAGTTAAAAAATTTCTTTTTCTATGCATTTGAAACAGGTACCAGAATGAATATATCTCAGAGGTTTCGTTCTGTAGATGAATACTTTTATGAAAAGAACCTAAAGATTTTGAGCAGAATTATTATAGATAAAGATGCTACAGACGATTTATGGATAGAGCGTATTGCCACATTCATTAATGGGAAAAGAGTACCTAAAGATTGGTCAGATGATGATGTTGCTGAATATAAACTCAAAATAAAAGAATATGCACAAAAATTTCTTACTATTGAAGCAACTGCCGGTTTTGGTAATTACAAAATGGATGTAACAATGCAAGATGTATTATCACAACTTCTTAAACTTGAAAAATCAAAACAAATGGCGGTTATAAGGAAAGCAATTAACGAATAGTTTACAAGAATACAGAGGAGAAAAGATTGATGGAATATAACATACTTGGATTAAGCGGAGGTAAGGATTCGTCCGCACTTGCAATATTTATAAAAAACCAACTGCCAGTTATCCATAAAGATATTGAATATGTTTTTGCTGACACTGAACATGAAATTCCTGAAACATATGACTATTTGAATAAAATTGAGGTGTTTACCGGCAAAAAAATAACCCGGTTAAAACCGTATAGAAGTTTTGATGATGTACTTTTAGCAACAAACTTTCTACCATCACATGCTCATAGATGGTGTACAGGCATTTTGAAAAAACAAACATTCAAAAATTATATTCAATCTAAAGTACATAACGCCGATAAAGAAACAAAAGTAAATCTTTATATTGGCATTAGGGCTGATGAACGATTCCGCTTAGACGGTGCGGGACAAGATAAATTAATAACTGAAAAATTTCCCTTTATTGAACACAACATATATAGACAAGATGTAGAGAATATTTTGGTTAACGAAGGAATTGGATATCCAGATTATTATAAATGGAGAAAACGCTCAGGATGTTATTTCTGTTTTTATCAATCTTGCTTGGATTGGATAAAACTTTATGAAAACCATCCTGACTTATACCAAAAGGCTATGGAATATGAATATACAGACTGCAAAAAAATCAAATCAGGAAGAATGGGATTTAATATGGATTATTCTCTTAAAGATATGATAAAACCAGAAAATATACAAAAAATAAAAGAAAAATACCAAAAGTTACAAGAAAAAAATGAACACCATAGCAAGATTGATATTGTTCACAATTTATTCAATGATTTCATAACCGAAGATGATTATTCATCTCAAACAATTTATAAATTTGCTTAATGTTGATTTAACTTCATTAGATAAGTCCTACATTTAAAATCACCGAGATCAGCATATCCATTATAATTATTGTCTATACCGTCCATACAAGAACCTATTGAGTCCGCTCCCTCTGGTGCAGGATCAAAATGCAAAAATTTCTCAGGAATTACAGTCCAAAGTTTAAAGAAATGATTTTTAGTAGCTACTGAAACCTGTTGATTATTTATTATCAGCAGGTTTTCATCATTATGAAGTTCAGCTTTCCCTGTCCAATTCATGCTTCCGATAACATAATATTTATCATCAATTGTTGCAGCTTTTGAATGCATCTTTCCACCCCAATTTTCTGTTTTTACTGGTATTCCAGCAGCCCTTAATTTATGATGACCAGAATATTTATTTGCTGCACTAACTGCATCAACAATTACTTTTACATCGACACCTCGTTTTTTAGCTTCTATAAGGTCATTAACTAAAAATTTATTTGTTAAATAAAACATTTCAACATATATATATTTCTGTGCTGAAGATAAAATTTTATGCAAATCACCTCTAAAAACTTGGTGTTTTGGTGCAAAATAAACAGACATAGTTGTATTATTATCAATTTTTATATTGGTATTATCATTAATTTGGCTTTTTATTGTATGAAATTTCAAATTATACATCTGTTTAAATTCTTGTGTATACAAATCAGCAACCTTGGGTGAGTCAATTAGTAGAGATACATTAGTGTTATATCCGCCAATACAAGTATTGCTAATATTTGCAGAACCAGTAAAGACTCTTTTAGCATCAAAAACAAAGAATTTGTCATGCATAATTGCTGCGGTTATATCAAATTTATACCCAAAATCATCTCTTACATTCTTATCTGCTATTTGATAATCATTTTTTATAAATTTTAGCTGGCGTATCATATTTTCTGTATTGTCATATATGTTGATATTTTTTTCTGTCATATCAACTGCACCTTTAACATCAACACCTCTCCTTTGGGCTCTAATTAGAGCCTGCAATATTTCATTTTGTCCCCCAAGTCCGTAAATTGAAAAATATATAGATTTTTGTGCGTTATTAATCTCAGATAATAATGTTTGACAGGCTGATGTTCTGCATTTTGAAGAAGGTTTATTATATTTGTAACCGTCTATAAAAAATATTTTTAGGTTAGGTGTTGTTATGTCAGCAGCAGGTTTTTCAATAATATCTAAATCGGGCTTCTGATTTTTGTAACAGCATTTTGGCTTATGGTATCCGGGAATATTAGGTTCTTCAATAATCTCTGCATATTTAATATTTGCAGTTTCAGGACAACCTAATTTATGAAATTCGCCTGTTTTGGTATTGAGAACAACCAAATTAAGATTTTGTCTATTTTGAGCATTTTCTTTTATTTTTGCAACATTTTCATATTTTTTATATTTATATGAGTCATCAGTATTATAGATTACTGCAAGTCCTGATTTTAACAGCTCAGTTTCATAATCTTTATTTTTGTCATAAATTATTGTAACGAGGTTTCTGTTATATCTGTCAGTTGGTCTCTTGGGATCCACAATTACTGTAACAGTCTTGTTTAAAAGATGCTTTTCTGCAAATTTTTTCCCCATATAGCCCAATAATAATGATTGATTCTTTGTTAAACCTAAATATTTGCTCTTCCTATCCAAAGGCTTTTTAAAAGATGTTTCAAAACCATCTGAATGTTTTATTCTCACCTTTTCATTCTTTTGAGCATACCCATCTTTGTTATAGTCAATATAAAATGTATCTGCATCTACAATTTTGATAACTTTATATTTGCTTATACAAGCTTCAGTATTATCTATTTTATTGCCCCTCATTAAAGGGGTTATAAATAATGTTATTATGCCTATAATAATTAAATATTTTTTCATAATAATTGCTCTATTAAAGTTAAATAATACCTCAAAAAGACAATCGTATAATCATTAATATGTTTGAGATTTTAATTTGTAACTTTTACTTAATAATCTAGCAAAAGTTTTATTTACGGGTTTTATAATAATGACAATTAGTAGGTAAATTATGCATATTTTAGCTATTAGCACGAATAATCAAACTAATTATAATCATCAAAGAATAAAAAGAGTATCTTTTGGTGTTCTGTTTAATAAAGACAAACATACAAATGATCTTAATGACATACTGAAAGATTATAAAGAAAGGGATCTCAGTGATTATGATACCTTTGAAAAAGAAAACAAAAAATTAAAAGAGGAATATAAAGCTGAAAAGAAAAATGCGGAAAAATCCTGGTTTTTTAGAAACAAAAAAATAGCAAAAATTGAAGAAAAATATGATAATAAATTTGATGGTCTTAAGCGTGGTTTGAATGCATTTTTAAGCAAAATAGATTTACATTTGGCAGATTTAAAATTATTGGAAGAAACATTAAAAGCACGGAGTGATGCTTTAGATGAACTGGCTGATATAAAAAATGCGCAAGCTGCTTTATTAAAAGCAAAAGAAATTGCAGAGGCACAAAAAAATAACCCAACAGGCTTAAATATGATTGCCGGCTATGAAAAAGAAAAAAACATTCTTCATGATCTGTTTATAGATAAAATGACGCAAGAACGCATCAATATTATTGATCCAGAAGAACTACCTAAAGGAATACTTTTATATGGACCAACAGGATGCGGCAAATCTGCAATAGTAAATGCCATAGTTGATGATATATATAGAACAAAAGATGAGAAAGATAAATATTTTGTAAAAATCGATACTTCAGAGGATTCTGATGCAGTTATAAAAAAAATAGTTACCGCTTTAGCAAATGCACGCAAAAACTATATCAATACAAATTGCAGGACAATAATATTATTAGATGAAGTAGAGGCTATAGCCAATAGAGAAGATACTGATACTGCCGAGCAAATAAAAGCCGCTATTGAATCGGCAGATGAAAATTATTGTACATTTTTCCTGACAACTAATTATCCTAAAGAGATTGAGCCTGGTGTTATTGGGAAAAACAGGGTTGAATATCATATTCCAATGGATCCACCTAACAAAGAAAATATGATTAAAGTTTTAGAATATTATTTTAATAAACTTGACGTCAAAAATTTGAATTATCAAGATTTAGCTGATACGCTAATAGAAGAACAAAATAAACAAAATGGAAGATATAGCAATAGTGGAATAAAAAGCATATATAAAACTTGTAAAGACATAAAAGGATTGAGCCAAGAAAAAATTAAGAATATAATAAGAAATACTCCAGTGAATATTACTGAAGAAGAATATAATTGTTATTTAGAAGATAAAAAAGAGTTTGGTGGTGTTGATGATTAATAAAATAGACAATAAAAAATTAGCATATAATGCTGGAATTCCAATAGCAACAACTGCCGTTGGTGCTGCTACAGGCTATTCTTTATATAGATATTATTCTTATCCCAGTGTAGTGCAAGGACTAAAAGAAAACAGAAATAAAGTTAATGCATTTTGTGATGAAATTTTAAAGAAGCATAATAATTCAGAATATGCAAAAGAACAAGTTAAATCATTAAAACAAAGTGCAATTCGTATTGTTCGTACAGCTAGGATAGATTTAGAAATTGTAAAGGTTAAATATCCTGTAGTTGGTGCTATTGTTGGTTTAGCAATTGGGGGAATTGGTGTTTTAGCAAATCATATTTACAAAAACAAGACGAACGTAAAAAACAAAAATGAAAATATATAATTCACCTGTAAGCTTTTTATACAATAATAATTTACAAAATAGACATCAAATAGTATTGGCACATAAGAACAATATTCAAAATCAAAGTGATGCTTGTTCTTTTAAAGGTAATAAATATCTAAAAGATAATAGAAAAATAATTGATTCTGCATATGAATGGGAAGACAAAGCAATAGAGCAGTTGATTGATACCGCATCAAATAATAACTTAACTGATGAAGTTTTTCTTGATAAATTAAAAGAAATATTGATTAAGGGGTTAAGTAGAGAAAAGGGGGTTTTAAAAACAAAGGCTGCTATTAAAGAAAAAACATTCTCAGGATTTGAAAGTTTTGTCGTAGACTACTTTTGTGGTTTATTTTGTAAAGAATCTGCAAATTTTCAACCGGAATCTTTTCTGATTTACCCAGATATTTTGAAAAGATCATTGAATGATAAAAGATTTTATTTATTATTAAGGAAGTTTTCACTAGAAAATTATAATAAAAATTATAGTAGCGTTAATATTGAGAAAAAGGGTAGGGCTTTTTATAAAGATAAAGTTAAAGAATTTCCTTTACATATAAAAAAATCTTACATAACTCCAGATGAAGAAGAATATAATTGTATTGTTGAAAGCGATTATTATGCAGAAGACTATTTTGGTATTTTAGCCAGTAAATTTATTGAAAAGCTAAAAGAATACCATAGACAATTAGAACTGAAGAAAGTAAAAGAAACAAAAGTTATCGACCAAAGTGCCAGATCCAAAGCCGAAATATTACTCAAAATACAAAATGCAAGAGAACATTTATTATATGATTACATTCAAAATATCTCTATTTGCAAAGAATTAAATAGTATAAATCCAAATGCCCTGCAAGATCTTATTCCTAATTCTATTGTAATAGCACATTCACAAAAAAATATCCGTGATGAGGTTTTAAATTGGCTAATAGATAATACAAACTGTAATAAAAGTAAAATTACCAATACAAACGAACTGGACCACAAAAAACTAGCTGCCCAAATACGTGGAGCATTAGAAGATAATGAAAAAATATTTCAAGAAACTGGTCGACCCGGATTTATCTATATAGAAAATTTTGAAAATTTTATTAAAAATACAGTGCCAAAATTCAAATTGGCTGCATTTAAAACATTACTGGAAAAAACTTGGTCACAATATCATTCAACAATAGTTTTTACAACGAACGATATTTTGTCATTAGACAATATTTCTAAACAACCACACAGGTCAATGGTTTTAGATATAGAAAAAGATCCTATAATTGAAAGACTTAAACCATTAAAAGACGAAAATATGAGTAACTTTAGGGATGGTTTGAGAATAAAATACGGATCCGAAAAAGATCATGATTATGTGGATGTTTACCTCGGATGTTTTGGTACAGCACGAGATATATTATGGGTTGATTCCAAATATACAGGTGATGTAAAAATTGTTTTAGATAACATGAATCTTATAAAACAAAGAGGTCAGTTTAAAGATGTATCCAAAATTCAATGTGCTTGTGAAGATACTAACAGATTGTTAGCATTAGGCTTTAAACCACTAAATGATGTGGACAAAGAAGGCTCAAGAATTTTTGAGAAAAAAATATAATAAACTTAAATTTTATCTTTAATACTGTTAAATTCTTTAAGCTCATCTTCCGTAATTTCAGGTATAGTATGTTCCAATGTATTTAATATTTTTTCTTGAGTTATACCTTTGTCCTTATTTAAGGAAAAATTGTTTGCTGTCATTTTACATTGTGCAATATTTTTTATATCTGTGTTAGAAAAAGCCCTATTTGTATTATGTGCTTTTTCTAATATTTTATTTGTTATTAAATCATAGTCTATGGGTGTAGTAGCTTTTTGAGTATAAAGTTTTAATATTTCTTTTATTTCATCTGGTTTTGCAATATTAACTGGCATTTTAACTGCAATAGCAGCATTTTCGAGAATAGGTTTGTAAATCAAGTCAGGATGATTTGTTGTCATAAACAATGAAATGTGATATTTAGATGCACAATCCTTAATAAATTCATTAAATTTATCAAGAACAGCTCGATCTTCATCATTTTTTGGTTGACTTAAAAATGTTGTACATTCGTCCATTATATAAAAGAATTGTCTTTTATTCGGATCTTTTTCGTATCTGATTTTTTGTTCATTTGCAGTTTTTAATAAAGAGTCGAAACATTCTTTTTTACTTCCAATTAACTTCTTTTTTATTCCGGGAGAACCAAATTGTTCTCGTGCTGAATTAAGCATTAAAGTTTTTCCCACTCCACGTGGTCCGTATAGCAAAATAGCATTTGGATACTCTTCTGGTAAAGTATTTTCCGTATCAATTGCAAGTATTCCAAAACTATTAATTAACTGTGCAAGCTCGTTAGAATATCCTGCAATATTTGCAAATCCTCTTGTTTTAATACCTGAGCCTGCTGTTTTGTCTTTATTTATATAGCTTTTGATAAAGTCATCAATCTTTTGAACATCGGGTTTTTGATTTGTTTGAGTCAATTTTTCTTCAGATTGTTTTGTGTTTTGAATAGTATTATTAAGGCTCGACAAGGAACCTTTAAATTCATTATTTGTTTTTTCATTAATTTTATCAGCAAGTTCTTGGAAGTCTTGTTTTATACATCTGGATATTTCAAATATAAAAGCCCTATCTTTAAATTGGTTTATAAATTCTAATGAGTCAATTTTTTCAATGTTTTTTAAATTTATTTTTTCTGACACGTCATCTAAAACTTTTGTAAATTCTTTAAATATGTCTGGATCTTCAAATATTTTTTGAGTAATTATATCATAATTGTGCTTTGCCATATCTGTAATTAATGCATCAGCCGATAAGTCACAAACTTCATATGCAACACCTGTCAAAATCGTATTTAATAATGCATCATTAGCAATAGCTTTAAATTGTTCTGTTGTAATTCCTTGTTCTCCGTTTTTAACTTTTTTTACATACGGAATTAATGGAGGAAGGAAATTTGAAAGAAAAATTAAAGGAGCACGTTCTGTTGCATTATCTATTATTTGTGCTGTTAATTGTCCAAATAAAGCTTTAGTCTCATCAGGTACTTTTTCTAATGCATCTTGTAATATATTTTCTTGATTTAATGTAGTTATATCTGCACCATTAACTAATCCATTATGAAGCGCATCTGGAATATCCTTCAAACAATGTAAAATATTTCCATTTAATGTCCCTCCAATAATTAGTTTTTGTGATAG
The DNA here is from genome assembly GCA_944322935.1 of Candidatus Gastranaerophilales bacterium. Taxonomy (GTDB): domain Bacteria; phylum Cyanobacteriota; class Vampirovibrionia; order Gastranaerophilales; family Gastranaerophilaceae; genus Limenecus. Next base: position 81,777 of record CALUQO010000003.1, read on the forward strand.
ATATTTTCCTGATCTTAATAGCTGATTTTGACAATTCATTTGCCTAGATTTAACTTGTTTAACAAAGTTTATTCCCATGGATCTTGTTAAATAAAAACTAGCAATAGAATTTCCCCCTCGTGTTGTGGACTCTGTAATAGGGACACTTGCTGGGCCAAATGCTAGATCAGCAGTAATACCCATGATAGAATTGATATATTGTGCGGCTCTCATTCCGACATAAGCTTTTGAAAAAAATTCTGTACCACCATATATCATTGCAGCACTAGCCGGTACATCTAAATAATCCCTTAACATAAAAAACATATTTGTTTGAATACCTCTTTGTATCCAAGCATCTACACCACTAACTGATGCTTTACCAACTAAAGCCGCAGAAGTTGCACAAGCAGCTGCATGTGCATTAATTATTTTTCTACATTCAATTTCATCTGCTTGTGTTATTTTTCGTGATACCTGTACGGGACTACTTTTGAAAGATATATTAGATAATTTATTATTTTGTTTTTTTTCATTAAGATAGTCTTGAAAAAAATCTTCTAATTCTTTAAATACAGCTATTTGTTCTGGGGTAAGATTTATTGAGTCGTTACGTGCTAGCTGTAGTTTTTCTTTAGCATGATTTCTCATAAAAATTGCAAAATTATTCGCAACTTTTTCATTTGTAAATAAGAGATTTGAATTTTCAGCAGAACCCAAAAGTGGCTTATTTTTTTCAAGATTATTTTTCATAAATTCTTGTGATAAATTTTTATCTTCAAGAATATCAATAGTTGACAATTTTCCTGCAAATGAATATCTATTAAAACTATACCTATTAACCATAAAATTATCGAGATTACTATTATGGTGTGGATTTGATAGTGCCTTTGTATTTTTATTTATTGCAGCTTTGGGCATACTATTATGCCAACTATTGCCTTGTATAATCAACATATTCTAAATGCCATCCTTTTAGTCATTATCACCCGCAAGATGGAATAATGATTTTACTAAGTGAAACATTGTTGAATCTTGACCATTATCGTCAACATCTATACTCGTATCAGTCATTCCTATATCATTATTATCAATATTCTCTGGAACATTAGGTGTTGTTTCCATGCATGAAAGATGGATAGAGTCTATAAAATCTCCAAAAGTTTGGGGATTTTCGGGTAGATATTGAATAAATTCTGGATAGTTAACTGTTACATAATTTTCAAGCTTATGTTCATTTGCAAATTGCATTAACTTTACAAACGTATCATCATCAATTTTCTCAGTACGTAACAATGAGTCTACTTCATCAGTTAAAGATAATCTATGTATGGCTCCAGATTTATCTTGAACATCTACAACTCTTCTGCCAAATATATCATAGGCTTTAGTGTGGTCAAAACCGACAGTTGAAGGATCACCATTATCTTTATCAGAAAAATAGTCTTTTAATTTTTGTAATGTTGTTCTATTGTCATTTGGTCTGATTTTTCCATAGCCAACACCCATATGTAAATCTTGTTCAGTAGCTTTTTCTCCAAAATATTCTTCTGGAGTCATACCATGAGCATCTTTAAATTGTTCTCTATTTTTTGCCCACCATGGATATTCTCTGGATCTTTCATGTACTTGGTCAATTCCTCCTTGATCCCAATATTTTCCTGCATGTTCATGAGCACCAAAACTTATTGGATCTGGAACAACTATCTCTTCCAACTCTCCATCCGAATTCACTGCTGAACAAAGCCCTGCTTCTTTATCTATCAAAATTCCATTTTCTGGGTCAATATATTTAAAGTCATCTTTTGAAAGATTGATATATATTCCTTTTTCTGCATTTTCATATATACCATTCTCTTCATCAATGTAATCAAATCTGTCAGGATTTATATCTATACCTGCATTTTTCATCTTAAATGTGTTATTAGCAACATCAACAACTATATTATCATTTGGACCTCTTAATTCAGATGCATCAGCAAAATATGTTCCATCACTTAAAAATATTTGTTCCGGATTTTGGGCTCTTGCCAAAGCAACTGTCATCCCAAGAGAAAAGAGAACAGGAGCACCAACAAAAGCAACTGCTGGCAGCGCTTCTACAATATTTTGTTTAACTTTTGAAACTTTTTCTTTATCTATACCCTTAAAAGAAACATCATTACTTTTTACAAATGTATCATTAGACAAATTATTCAACATCATTGCATTTGAATTGTTTTTTAAAGGTGTACTGTACTTTTTGTTAATATTACTTACATTTAAATTTGAAATAGCATTTAAAAACTGAACTTGCATATACTCTCCTTACGTTTTTTTTGGCTTTAAAAAGTCAATAAAAAAATTTTTGTTAATTTTAACAATAAATCTTTACATATCTTAAACTTGATGTTTTAATTCTAATACAATTTTGAGTATTTTAGTATTTAATTACTTAAACATTACTTATTTGTTACATTTTTACTATTTCAAATAATCAGTAATTACATCAATAATATTTTTTTCATCTTCTTGCTGCAAAAGAATATATGGACGAGCAGGAATATCAACAGATTTGTTTTTGCCTGTTTGTCCACCTAATTGGTGAATTGCTGCATATTCAAGATTTGAACCTATAACCGCTGAATCATTGTCATAATATGTATTAATAGAAGATGCCAGCTGACCAGTAACCTGTAAAATTTGTCCGGGCCAGTGTCCATTTTTCTCTCGTTGTTTTTTAGTTGAGTCTGCAAGATCTTTCCATTTATCAGGTCTTCCTTCTGATTTAAAGTTTTCTTCTGTCGAATATGCTAAAATCCCTGCAATGTTTTTCATTACAGGGCGTAAGTTTTCTGCTTTTTTTGCTAATTCTAGCAAATATTTTTCTATTTCAGTATTATTCAGTTTTATTTCTATCGGTTCAGACATTCTTTATCGGATAATTAGCAATTAAAAGTTCTTTATAAATATTATTAGTAATACCTTGTCTGTTGTTAATTCCTTTTTGTCTTTGAACTTCAATCATCTCAAAGCCTTTGTATAATTCTCTAATTTTGGGAGAATCATCGTAAGATAAAAGAAAACGACCTTTGATATTACTTAATACATTTCTTAAACGTTCGTGTTCAAAGTTCTCTGTAGACGTTACTTCATAGCCGCAGCCTGTTGAATACGGTGGATCACAATAGAAAAACGCACCCTCGTGGTCGTATTGTGCAATTAACTTTTCAAAATCTCTGTGTTCAATAAGTACTTTGTCCAATCGTTTATGAATGGCATCAATTTTAATTAGAGTATTAGAAAGACTTTTGCAAGCACCGCCGGCTGATTTTTTAACACAACCAAAAGTAGAACCTTTACCACCAAAAGAACGGGTAATTAAGAAAAAGAACTTTGCAGCTTTTTGAACATCAGTAATTGGATTTGAGTTCATAAACTGCATAAACATTTCTCGAGAGCCAAGTAAGTATGAAAGTTCTTCTTTAAGTGCATTGGGATGGTATTTAACTATTCTGAACAGGTTAACAAGTCTGCCGTCAAGGTCATTGTATATTTCAACATCTGCCCATTTATCTTTGTAAAACAAAACCCAGCCTGCACCACCAAATGGCTCTATATATGTTTGTATATTTTCAGGAATAAGTGGAGCAATTGTTTTTCTCAACAATCTTTTACCTCCAACCCAGTTTATTAAATGTTTCGAATCTACTGTCATAGAAACTCCTTTTAAATAGTGTTTAAATATTGTTGCAAATTCTTTTAATCATCAGGAGTTGAACTCCATCCGACATCGGGTGCAATTTTCTTTTCGGTCAATGGGTCGGTATAAACTGTTACGGGCTTGTATTCTCCTGATTTTTTAGAAACTAACCGCATTTCTGATGATAAACATCCAGTTGAAGAGCTGATTTGAGATTTCTTTTTAATATTGTAATTCGCAAGAGCATTCACCCTGCAACGGCATCGCCAGCCATTCGGAGGATAAAAGCTTCTCCAGAAAGGATCATCATATGGGAAAATAAGACCATTTAATTGAGCGTGTTCCGGGCGAGTTTTGGCATCCATAACCGCAATATATTCCCAGTAAGGTCTGCTGTCTGTATTATCAAGCTGTGTCTTATATCGTCCTGCTTGGTAAGCCGTTTGCATATTAACTCTGTAAATTGTTTTTAAACGACTAACCGAACCAAGCTGAACTTGCTCGGTATTTCCTTGAGAGTCAACAATAAACTCTTTACCCCACCAACCTTTCTTTTTAAGAATAGGCTGTATTTCTTTTTGAAAAGAGCGAAAAGTCTGTCCTTCAGAGATTGCTTTTTCAATAGCATCTTTGATGTCTTGCAAAATATCTTCTCTCATCGCCTTAGCAACAGTAAAGGATTTATGATGAGCTTCTTGCCAAATGTCATACCAATGCCAAGATACTTTGTTGTATTTTTTCTTTAAATATTTTATTGCTACCGTCGGCGCAAGTTTAAACAAGCCTTTAAGTTCGACCATTCTCGACCTCTGCGATTTTTCTTGCAACAGCTTCAACAACATTTACGGTTACGGCATTGCCTGCCATCTTGTATAAACGACAATCTGCCAATCCGATTTCACGAGCTTTCTCTATCATTTCATCAGGAAACCCTTGAAGTCTGAAGCACTCAAGCGGAGTTAATCTTCTGATTCTGTATCCGTCAATAGTTCCCATATTGCAGTTTGTATCAAGAGTCTGAGAGCAGCCTTTACCAACTCTTCCACGTCTTGTTTTAGAATGAGGAAAAGCAAGATTTATTCCGTCTCCGGGACCTGCTTCGTCAAATCCTTTTTTAGTTCCGTTTCTAACTTTCATTAAAGGAGTATCGCCAGCAACTTTTAGAGTTTGAACTGTATCAGAGGCTTTGTATTGATTGTGCCGAGGCTTGTTAATAAAATACAAACCTGTTTTAGCACCGAGTCCACCGCCATTTGCAGTAAGACAGGAACTTAAACCGTCCGGTAAATAAATTCTGTTGCCTTGAGGTGTCTTGGGACTTAATGGATG
>CALUQO010000004.1 GCA_944322935.1 Candidatus Gastranaerophilales bacterium
CCTGAAAAATGGCTTCACGAAAAAGCATCAAGTTTCCAAAATAAAAAGATATCTGTAAATAGTTAACGAACCCGGAACGTTAACACAAGCGCCACAGATGCGCAAAAATCCCGCTGTCATTCTGAAGCATCAGGCTTTTTGGGTATTTATCAATCGTTTGTGTTCAGAATCTGACCAGTTGGGAAATTTGGCTTAAATGGTTATGTAAAATCTTTTATGCGCTAAAATGAGTGCATTTATTATACGCTTTATTTTCTTTAGATACTTTTCTTTCTTTTTTACGACGAAAAGAAAGAAAAGTATCGCAAAAGAAAGAAAAAGACGCTAATCAAAAAACACTGTAGATTTTTAGAATAAATTTTGCATCCACTCCACTACGTTCCGGTCTGTCAAAATTTACTCTAAAAACTAACAGTGTTTAGCCGTATTCCTGCGGCAGAGCCGCGCACACCGCTTACGCGGTAAATAATGTTGATTAAAAAACCCGACCTTTGTAAGAATGGGGTGCAAATAATGCATTAATCGTATTTTTTCATCTTACATTTTTTATAAATTAATTAATTGTCTGCTCATTAATTACGTTTTTATGGGGGACACTTCATACTTGCCCGCCAGAGGCAATGCAGTAGCGACTAAATTGTTGAATTTTCAGCCCAATCAGCATTAAATATTTTTTTCGTCCAAATCACTCAAAATATATACATCTCAGACAGCTGCATAACAACAATTTCACAACTAAATTGCAAACTCTTTAGCCTCAAGGAGCTCTTTTACTTCTTTGCGTTTAACTTTTCTTGTTGTGGTTTTAGGCAAAGGTTCTTTTTGAACAACAATAGTTACAGGTCTTTTATACGGTGCAAGGCGCGTCGATAAAATTTTAACTTCCTGCCTTACCCTTGTTTGCAGTTCTTCATCAGAATACCGGGCTTTAAACGCTTCTGTCGGAACAATTACAGCAACGATATCTTCAGTTCCCTCTTTTGTACCTGATTTTCTAAAAGCACCAAACACACACACTTCTGCAAACTTGTCACTTTTTTCAAGAACGGATTCCACCTCTTCGGGAAAAACCTTTTTTCCGCCTGAGAGCACAATCATGTTTTTTATTCTTCCTGTTATATGTATATGACCGTCTTTGTCTATATTGGCAATATCCCCTGTATGCAGCCACCCGTCGTGTGTAAACACCTCACAGGTCAGCTCAGGACGGTTGTAATAACCTTTCATTACTGAGCCGCCCTTTAAGAGCAGTTCTCCTGTTTTAGTATCGATTTTTGCCTGCACACTGTTAAGCGGACGTCCGACCGAGGCTATATCGGAACATTTGTCATAGTTTACGCTGACAACAGGGCTGGTTTCTGTCAACCCGTACCCCTGAAATACTCTTATACCGATTCTTTCAAAAAACTCGCCTACAGATACATCCAGAGGTGCACCGCCCGATATACAGCCGTAAAATTTTCCGCCGAATTTTTTATGGATTTTATAAAACATAAGCTTTCTTATTGTGTATGACGGAATAAATTTTGTCGCAGCATACATAATTTTGAATAAAAATTGAGCCGGTTTTGGAGAAGCTTTTATTTCAGACTCTATACCCGCCTTTAAAAGTTTTAAAAACGCCGGCACAACTATCATAAAATTAATATTTTTCTCCTGCATGATGGAGAGTATATCCTTTGGTTTAAGGCTTTTTGTGTAATATATCGAAAGTCCCCAGCTCAAAATCATTGAAAATCCGACTGTCAATTCAAAAAGATGGTTCATGGGCAAAATAGACAACAAAGATGTTATTTGTTTGTTGCCAAAAAATTTCTTGTATAAATATGACAGATCGCTCAGCTGGGTAAGCATATTGTTGAAAGATATTTCCACACCTTTAGGTGCACCTGTTGTCCCCGAGGTATAAATAATGAGAGCAGTGGATTTTGAGCTGCGGTGGCGCCATTTTGCTTCATAATCCCGAGGCAATGCGTTTATTGATGCAATATCTGCTTCCTCTGTGTCATCAAGACAAATAATATGCTTTATAGATTCAACCTCTTTTAAAAGTTCTTTTGCCGTTTGTAAAAACTGTCCGGACACAACAATCACAGAAGGTGTACAATCCTCTAATATTGATTTAAGCTCATATTTCGTAAGTTTTATATCAAGAGGCACAGTAATCATCCCCGCAAGTATTGAAGCAAAAACTCCAGCCCCGAACTCCGGTCTTGATTCTGACAAAATAGCGAGCCTTTCTCCCTTAGCGACGCCGATATTTTTTATCAAATAACACCCTATCTTACGTGACAGCTCTCCTATACCTTTGTAAGTAAACTCATTCCATCCGTGCGCATTTCTTATCCCCAGTGCTATACGATTTTCATAATCCTGTGTTTTATTCTGCAAAAAAAGCAAAATGTTTCTGTAAATTTTATCTGATTTTTCATATGCACAAAAGTTATCTGTTTCCATTTAATTTCCCCGATATAAAACTATAAGATGCATTACAATTTATTATAAATGATTATATTGTCAGTTTCCAATATTTTTTATAATATCGAACATTCAATTGAATAAATTATATTTATAGCCCCAGCGCCAGTTTATATACATTGTTTTTGTTAAAACCGTAAAGAGTGCTTAAAATAGAGGCTATATCTTTGTCCGAATATTTTAAAGTCTTTAATTTCTTTATTTTTTCAATGATGTCTGTGTCCTGCTCATGATTGTTATCATTTGAATACAGCATACAAACAATTTCGCCTTTCAGGGTATTTGTTTTATAGTAGTCTGTTATTTCAGCCACGGTGCCGTATTTTACTTCTTCAAACATTTTTGTAAGCTCTCTGCCAACAGCTACTTTTGCTTGTTCTCCGCGGAATTCCTTGATATTTTCAAGAGTTTCAAGCAGTCTGTTGGGGGATTCGTAAAACACTGTGTCAATATTTATAAATTTTTCAAACAGTTTTGACTGCTGATTTTTTGTACGGGGCAAAAAGCCCGCAAAAGCAAATTCTTCCGTGTTGCGCGGAATCATTGAAAGAAACGCAATTATTGCACAGGCTCCGGGGATTGATGTTATTTGTATATGCCCGAAAAGCTCATTAACCAGTATTCGGCCGGGGTCAGAGATACAAGGTGTTCCGGCATCGGAAATAAGCGCAATGCGTTTGCCTTCTTCTAACAGTTTTAAAAATTCGTTTGTTCTTTGTTTTTCATTAAATTTGTGATAACTGACAAGTTTAGTTGATATTGCGCAGTTTTCAAGAAGCTTAGCGCTTGTTCTGGAATCCTCACAAGCAATCAGGTCAACACTTTTTAGTGTTTCTATTGCACGTGCGCTAAAGTCTGCTCTGTTGCCTATTGGTGTGGCGACTATGTATAGTTGCGGTGTATTATCAGTCAAAAGCCAGCCCCTGTCTTTTTCTTATCGAATGTTTTGCTGAATTGCCAAAGGAAAGTAATTTATAGAGTCCTGTTTGTTCAAAAAGTCTTGATACCTGAGGCTGCATGTTCTCAACACTCAGCTTCAATCCGTTAAATACAGCCATTTTTTGTAAATCCAAAAGACGTTCTATATCGTTAAGCGCTATATTATCAACTTGTGAAAAATCAAGCTTTATTTCATTGTCCGCAGTTTGAATTACCCCGAAAGCCGAATTTTTCATATTCAGCCAGGAGTTAACATAAATTTTTTGCATTATTAACAACCCAAGATTATATTTTTTCTTAATTAGTATTAGATATTTAAAAAACGATATCCTCAACACAAATAATCATAACAGAGAAATTTGCCATGCCAATTTTTTAATATTTTTTAATATAATAATTTTTCATATCTGTTATAATTGTAGTGCCGTTTATACAAAGAAAGGTTGCAGCCGTGAACATTGGAACAGTTTCGTCCTTTAATTTTAAGGGGGTTTATTTTTCAAAGAGTGCGCAGGAGTATTGTTCAGCAAAAGCAAAACAAAAAATAAAAAAGCTTGCGCACGACCCGCACTCATCTTATCAAAAAGATGTATTTGTACAGGCATTTAAACCTGATGACTCTGAAAATGCCGTTATAAAAGTTGATGTGTATAATTTATACAAGCCCGTGTATAAAGAAGGAAAACTGGAAAGTGTGCAAAGGGTGTATGAGCAAACATATTTTGGTACGGGCAGGGATTTTGATGCAGTGCCGATGACCCGCAAGTAAGACATAACAGAGTCTTGATAAATGTGTATTGCCCCTATATAATTAATACATTATGGAATTAATGCAAAGAATAACAGAACCTATACTTGGGTTTGAGGTAGATTTATTTAATTTTAATGAGGCGTTGATTTTTGTCCACCAACACCTTAAAGCAAACAGAGGCTTGCATATCGTCACGATAAATCCAGAGATGATATCTATGGGTAACAAAAACCAGGAGTTCGGCAGAATTTTAAATGAGGCGGATTTGTCTATTCCTGACGGTGTCGGAATAAAGCTGGCCCTAAAAATAAAGGGAATAAATCAGGAGAATATTCCGGGGATTGAGTTTGCTAAAAAATTAATCGGCTTGTGCTCGCTTGAAGGTTATGCGATAGGACTCGTCGGAGCTAAAGAAGAAATTATACAAAAGGCTGCGGAAAACTTACGCAAAGAGTTTGAGAATCTTAATATCACATATATCCATAACGGATATTTTGATGCAAATCAAGAAGAAATTATAAAAGAAGAAATAAAAAACATAGAACCCAAAGTCGTTTTTGTTGCGATGGGGGCACCCAAACAGGAGATATTTATTTCTAAACTGAAAGAACAAATGCCGCACACCGTTTTTATAGGGGTCGGAGGCAGTTTTGATGTTTGGTCGGGCAAGACAAAACGTGCACCGGAGTTTTACAGAAAAATGGGGCTCGAATGGTTTTATCGCGCAATCAAAGAACCGTCGCGATTTAGACGCATTTTCCCCGCTTTGCCATTGTTTCTTGTTCGGGTTATAATGGAAACTGTACACGAGAATTGGGTAAAAATAAGATGATTCAGTTACGCGGTGTAACAAAGAAATATAAAAATAATTATGCTTTAAAAAATGTAAATCTTGACATAATGTCGGGAGAATTTGTGTTTATAACCGGTTCTTCGGGGGCAGGCAAATCGACATTGATGAAACTTCTTTATAAAGAAGAAACCCCGACCTCGGGCAGTGTAATGATAGGCGGTATAAACATAGCCACTTTACCGTCGGAAAAAGTTCCAAACCTTAGAAGGTGCATGGGGATAGTGTTTCAGGATTATAAATTATTGATGAACCAGAGTGTTTACGACAATTGCGCTTATGTAATAAGAACACTTGGTATGAGTTCCAAAGAAATAGAAGCAAGGGTAACAGGTGCACTAAGAGTAGTCGGACTCGTTAATAAAATGAAAGCCAAAGCTTCTGAACTTTCCGGCGGTGAACAACAGAGAGTTTCCATTGCACGCGCGATTGTTAACGGGCCTCCGCTTTTGATTGCGGATGAACCGACGGGGAACCTTGACCCTAAAAACTCTATGGAAATTATGCAGATTCTGGAGCAGATTAACCAAAAAGGCATAACTGTTCTTGTTTCAACACACGACCACGCAATGGTTGATTATTTCAGAAAAAGAGTACTTACGCTGGAAAACGGCCAGATAATAAGGGATGTTCAGGCAGGTACTTACGAATAGTCCATAAATAGAGAGCAAAATAAATGAGTGATGAGTCAACAAAAGAGATAATAAAAAAGAAAGTTAAACCACATATACCAAAAGACTGGCTTAAAGAATTAAGGATAGTCTACAGGATAGGACTGGAAACTATTTACGGTATAAAAAGAACCGGGTGGATTAATATAGCAATTATTACAACAATGGCAGCTATATTAACTATTTTTGGTTCACTTTTTAGAACCACTCTCTCTATTACATCATTTGTTCAGGAATTGGGTAATGTACTTGAGATTTCAGTATATCTTAAAGAATCTGCCAATACTGATTCTATGGCTAAAGAAATAAGAGGAATTGAACACGTTGAGCGCGTAAAAATTATTCCGAAAGAAAAATCTTGGGCCGATATGCAAAGAGAAATTGAAGTTCCGGATATGGAAAACCCGCTGCCTGACACTTTGCATGTAAAAGTTGATACACCTGAACATATTAATGATGTATTTAATAAGATAAAAACTTTTGCCGGAGTAGAAGATTTAAACTACGCGCAAGACATTGCGAAAAAGATGCAGATGTTTAACAATGTCGTACATTCCATAACCCTTATTGTTGTTGTGCTCGTAGCTATTTTGACAATTACTATAATAAATAATACAATACAGTTGGTTATTCAATCACGTAAGGAAGAAATCGAAATTATGCGCCTGATGGGTGTAAGCAACTGGTATATAAAAATTCCGTTAATTTTGCAGGGAGCTATATATGGTTTTCTGGGCGCTTTAATATCTTTGTTCCCTCTGAATGCTGTTAACAACGGGCTTTTAAAGGTTCATGAATTTTTTGTTGTTGCATCTCCTGTACTGGCCAATAATACGGTAATTCTTGTCTTATTTATTATAGCTGTAGGTTTTGGTGCAGGCGGCAGTATGTTGTCTATTAAAAAGCACTTACAAGTATAAATAAGGTAATATATGCTATGACAAACCCTCAAGAGTTGATAGATAAAATAAAAGATATTCCGGCAATGCCTAATGTTATTGTTAAGGCTCTGGGAATTATTAAAGACGATCAGTCCGGCACAAAAGAACTCGGGGAGATTATGGCCTATGATCAGGCTTTAACATCTCAAGTCTTAAAACTTGTTAACTCGGCTTATTACGGATTTGCTCAAGAAATAACTTCTGTATCTAAGGCACTTGCACTGCTTGGTATGTCTCAAACAAAAAATATTATTATTACTGTCGCAATGAAACCCATGCTGACTTCACACGGAGGAAAAGAGATGTGGAAGCATTCATTGAGATGCGCAGTAGCCTGTGAGGAGCTTGCCGAAAAAATAGATTTAGCTGACACAGGTGACGCTTTTACAATGGGTTTTTTACATGATATCGGCAAAATTTTGCTGAATATTTGCGATGCACGTGCTTATCAGCAAGTAAGAGAAATGGTGAAATACGGTACGGATATAATAGAAGCCGAAAATGAAATATTTAATACCAACCATTCGGAACTCGGATTTTTGCTTGCAAAAAAATGGAAATTATCCGTGATGCTGGCAAATTGTATAAAATATCATCACGATCCGTTATCATCTTCTATGCCTGAAGTCGCAACACTTGTTTATCTGGCAAATGCATTGTCACATGACGAGCCGGATACATACGATGAAAATTTGGTAAAAGAACAGCTGGGGCTTGACCCTCATGAAATCAGCAGTTATCGTGATAAAATTTTAGCAAAAGCAAATTCTCTATTTTCAACACTAAATGCAGGTTAATCAATAGATTGGATAGATTATGAAAACAACAACAAAAAAACTAAATGCCTTTACTCTTGCAGAAACACTTATTACTCTTATGGTTATAGGTGTAATTGCAGTAATTACTATTCCTACATTAAAGGATCATTCGGATGAAGTAAAATATGTTACGGCTGCCAAAAAGGCATATTCTTCAGTAAGTAATGCAACTAATGCGGTAGAAGTAAAACATACGGACTCATATTTTTGGGATTTTACCAGCGCCAAGACGCTAAAATGGTATAAAGAAGTAGTTAATGAAATTCCTAACCCTATCCCGTCGAAATCAACCTGGACTATGTCAGAAATTGGCGGCGGCTCGGCCGGCACATTTACACCGTCTTTTTGGACGGGCGACGGTATGGCCTGGATGTTTCAATCCGCATCTAACGGATGCACTAAAGGCGGAGATATAATAGTTGATACCAACGGTGCCCAGCAGCCTAATACTGTCGGCATTGATATCCACGGTTTCGTTGTCGGGCATAAATCCTGCAAAGCTTCTGATTTCGGGGTGTTTGCAATGGGAGACGGCGTAAATGACGAAAACTCAACTTATGCTTGTACATCATATGCAATTACGCAGGGTAAAATGCCGTGGTTTAGAGAAATCGGCACATATACAAACTGCTCTTCATTTGCCGGGTCATAATTCTATATGCACGGTATAATATAATTTATGATAAAAAATTTATGATAAAAAGGCTCCGCAAAACATTGAAATCGGAGCTTTTTTATTTCTTATTTAATTAAATATCAACAAAAATATAATGTATAGCAGCGAATAAATACAATTTTTTGTTATTAAATATATTCGCTAACGTTTCCTTTCCAAACATCGTTCATTATTTTCATTAAATATTTGTCTTCTGTAAAATCTTTAAAGACAAAAGGATTTCTTGAAGGCAGAATAGTTTTTCTGTCAAGATTGTAGGTTATCATTTTGGCGCCTATGTCCGCAAACATTTCTGCAGGTTTAACGGTGCCGTATGCCGATACTTTTTGAGAAATATGTCTGCTTGCTGTTTGGTTAACAAGCGGAGAACCTGCCTGATCTATCATTATGGTTTTAAAATCCATTTTCAAAAAATCTCTCAGCATTTTGCTGTGAAGAGAATCCACAATCTGCTGTTTTTGCGCAGCAAGTTTGTGAAGATTAAAAAGATGCACACTGTGCATAAATTCATGTATCGGTGTTGCTAAAAAATGACCGGTTGAAGACCAGTTTTCAAGTTTTTCTATAATCATACGATATTGTATATCAGACCAGTCATTATTTTCGTTAAAAGTAATATTTCTTTTTAACGTATCACAACTGGCTGCAACCCTCGGCCTTTCAGCCGCAACCATTATGCCTGTGGGCAGAGGAAGATGCAGTTTGTGAAAAATATTTAATGTAAGACCTGTCATACTGGCTACAAATTTGTTACCTTTGAAGTCAGCGGGAATATGAAATTTTTTGTATATTTCATTTTCAACGTTTTTTGTATTTATTGTTCTTGCACCATTATATACGGCATTAAAGGAGTCTATGCTGTTTTGCATCACCATTATATCCTCACCTTTAAGATAAGGATTAACTCTTTTGTAATGTTCAACCAATCGTCTGAATTCTTTTCTGGCTGCATCATCAAAATAGCGTTTAAACGAAGGAGTTTTCTTTGTATAGTTGTTTTTATTTGAGTTGTTTATTTTCATAGTTATTTTCCAGAAGTTTCGTAAGCACTTTTTAACAGTTCAAGTCGAGTCTGTTGTTTTGGGGTTATCATATCCAGTTCTTTTAAATCTTTTAAGAGTTCATATTCTTCTTTTTCGTCAATATCTTTTAGCAATTTTCCCATAGCTTCCATTTCTTTTTTGTATTCCTCAAGTTTGTCCATAGGAATCCTGTAAACTCCTGAGGACAGGAGTTTTGCCAGATGAATGTTCATGTACATCTCGGGGTCTGATATATAGTTTACTGCGGCCTGTTTGACAGCAGACTCAATTCCTGCACCGGAGAATGCACCCGTTTCCTGTGTCGGTTGAACAAATTTTAAATAACTATTGTAGGGTATTTGTTCCGCATCAAGCGGGTTTACGTTTTTACCATGTTCTTTTGCCTCTTGTATAGCCGGGTTAGCGGAATTTACAATATAAAATTTCATAATATCTTTGATGTCACTGTCTTCCGGCAGAGCCACCTGAGCTCTTTTGCATTTTCCGTTTCTTAACGAAATTTCCGAATCAACAATAGTGGGATAATTTGTTGTAAAAATAAAAGTAACACCGGCTGCATCTGCCGAAGTTTTTGCGCCTGGTTGTTCGCTGCAGTAGTCCAAAAGGCCCTTTAAAAGGGTTTTATTCACGTCTGCAATATCTTCTGAATTTCCGGCTGTATTGGGGTTAAAATACTGATCCACCTCATCAATCACAACAATTGTTCTCGGTGATTTCAGGTTTGCAATATAAGAGGCTTTTTGGTCAATATTTCCGTTTTTATATCGGGTATCGTTGTATTTGTTGTCAATTAGTTTTTTTTGTGACTCATAATAGCTTTTTGCTTCGTCCATAATATCTTTTATTTCGCCGGCAAATTTTCTCGGGTTAAGTTTTGCGGGAAATTCCACAACATTGCAGTTTGCCTCTTGCGCAATCGCTTTTGCAAGTTTGGATTTTCCACACCCGATTGGGCCGTACAAAAGCAGCGCAGGGGGAAGTTTTTCGTTGGTATCAAGAGCTGTTTCCCTTTGAATAGGGTCAATTATTAATTTTTTAACAGTATCTTTAAGCTCTGCATATCCGGCAATTTTTTTGTCCAGAGACGCTCTTTCGCTGAGTTTTTGTTTTACTTTTTCATAGACTTCAATGTCTTCCGTGCTTATAAGCCCTTTGTAATAGCTTTCATTTTCTTTAATTTTTTTATATTCTTCTTTTTCGTGTATGTACTTTTCATACAGCTCTTTTTTTATTCTTAGTCTTTCAAGCTTTTTGACCTTGCCGATTTTGTATTTTCCAGTAATACTGCCGTAGTGCGAACGTTCTTTTATAAGACCGTTAATTCTTGCATTCACAAGCTCGTTGTAGTAGGCGTCACCGCGCTCCAAATCTTTGGCTTTGTCGCGATATTCAAGGTATTTGGCAATCTCTGCTCTTCTTTTTTTATCATTAATCTTGTTATTTTCTCCAAAAGAAATGTATGCCCTTGGAACCCCGTTTAAATTTAATGTTTTTGGCACTAAAGCCGCCGGTGTTGATGTTGTTGGCGTGCCGGAAACATAATTGTTCTTTTGTAAATTAAAGCCGGGTGTTATAGAATAGATTTTCATATTATTATAAATCCTTAGTTTTTAATTGCTGTTTTCCAATTCAGCAAGCTGTTCCCTCAACTGGTTCAATTCTTCAAGTTGCTCAGGCATTAAAAATTCTTCACCGAACCTGGTCAGTTTTTCAATTTTTCTTTGAATAACTTCTTTTTCCGACATTATGGACGGGTCAATTTTTGTTTCCGGTTCTTCTTGTTTAAGGTGAATTTTTTCCATCTGCTCTGTATATTTTTTAAGCTTTTCGGGTCTGATATCTCTGACAGAATTTTTGAAACCTCTTAAAAGATAGATATTAAAATCAAAATGAGGATTGTCGATATAAGATTCAGCGGCAGAGATGACAATATCGCTTATAGCATCGTTGCTGAAGGCCCCGTTTTCAAGCGTGGGTTCAAATTTTTGTACAAACTTTTCGAGGTTGATTTCGTCAGTTTTAATTTCTTCGAGATTCGGGTTCAGGTGTTTGTATTCTCTAATCAGTTCATTTGCCTTTTGCATATAAAATCTTATAACATCTTGCATATCCTGACCTTTTGGCGGGAAAATACCAAATACGGAAACCTTGTTGGTGTTAAAATCACCAAGAGGTATTCTGGCAGGGTAGTTTGTTGTGCAAAGGAAGGTAACTGCCGCAGCATTTGTATTTTTGTCAGCCGTCGGGAGTTTTGCGCACCCGTCAAAAAATGCTTTAACAGTATCTCGGTTAGCAATTATTGTATCCTGCTCGACAGTAAGCGGATTAAAATATCTGTCAAATTCGTCTATGATAATAACGGTGCGCGGAGAGCCTATTTTGTGTATTGCCTCGTCTTTTTGCTCCTGCGTCATATTCTGATATTCAGCACTGTTTTTCAATTTTTGGAGCGCTGCCTGTCTGGTGTAGTATCTTGCACGAGCATCACGCTTTATATCTTTAATTAAATCGGCAAATTCTTTTGGATCTGTATCTGTAGATATCCTGTCAACATAGCAGTATGTTTCCTCGGCAATAGCATTGGCCGTGGCTGTTTTACCGCAGCCGGTAGGCCCGCACAAAAGTATGGAGTTTGCAACTTCTTTTTCTCCGCCTTCCAGCATTTCCGCTGTCACAGGTGCAATAAATTTGGCTTTCATATCCCTTTTCAGGTCGCTGTAGCCAGCTATTTTGGTGTCAAGTTCTCCGCGGGTATTTTTCATAATTTCCGAAAGCGAGCGCGGAAGAAATTTTACATCGTCTTTAAAAAGATTTTGGTAATAAGATATATTTTTCATTACCTTGTTATACAGATTCAGCTTTTGCTGATATTCCCGCTTATAACTATTTTTTATTTCTTCTTTAGAGCTTTTTTTCAGATAGAAAGTTGCTTCCTTTTCGCGTACATCAATTTGTTTGCCGGCAAGTTTTTCATATTCTTCTTTTGCGGTTTGCGGGTTCCAGCTTTTTGCCCAGAGATAATCATTTTTATCCTGCTGCAGCCGGTTTTGTCTGTCAATTTCCCTTTGTTCTTCCACAGATAAAGAATCATATCCGGCATCCCAATAATTGTGCAGTTTTATATATGATTTTGGAAAATCATTCAGAAAATTTTGTGATTTGAATGCAGTGTTTTTCAAGGAAAAAGCTCTGTTTGTGCCGGTTTTGTTTTTGGCTGTATAAACAGAGGGGCTGTATGAAGAAATGCTGTATATATTCATCTGCTCTCTACTTCTTTCTCTTCTCTTACAACATGTTTGTTATGTTAGTTTTAAAACGCGGAAATAAATCTTTTGCTATTTATTGTTTGATTTGTTAAGTATTTTTTACAAATAGTTTAATCGGTAATATTTCCATATTGTTTTTTACTCCAAAATCCAGGGGTTATCTTCAATTAATCGTTGCGTAATTGCCTTGGCGTTTTCTGCAATATCTTTGTTGGAATTTTTTGTTAATTTTTCAAGTTTTGTATATTTGCTATATTCAAAATTTATCCAGTATTTTGGGGCAGATTTATCAACCATTAATATTTTTAATGTTTTAAGCATTTCTGCAAGTGTAGATTCATTATAGGATACGTCCTTTCTGCCAATTTTTGACAAAATTGGTAAACAATCTATATCTTTCCCTACTTTGCCTACAAGTTTTGCATACTCTTTCATTATGTCGCTGTCCTTGGAAAGTTGGTATTCATCATTTAGCTTGAGCATGTCCTCTCTTGTTCCGTAGTTTTGAAGCGCCTTGAGACCAAGAAGATTTTTTTCCTTGTTCATCGGTTTGAACGGTGGGTTAACATCCAAAAATTCATCCCAGATTGATTTTATATATTCGGCTTTTTCTTTTGCTAATTGTTCAGGGTTATTTTCCCCGGCTGTAAATTTAGGTTCAGGCAGTTTTATTTTAGTTTTTTGTTGTGCCGCAGAAATCTCTCTTGTTTCTTTTGTTAAATTATTTTTAAAGAGTTTTTGAAAAAATTTTGCTATTGTGTTTCTTTTGGCTATGGCCGCAGCAAGGAGAAGCAAAGATGAACCGCCGACAACGGCAGTTTGTACAGGCTTTTGCAGGATTTTATCTTTTATTGTTTTAGTTGCAGAATTGTTTTGTGCGGATACTTTTGTCGGTCTATTTGGGGTAATCGGTAATATTTTCATATTGTTTTTTACTCCAGCATCCAAGGATTTTCATCCGATAGACGTTTCATTATAGCTTTAGCATTTTCTGATATAATTTTGTTTGGATTATTTGATAGTCTTTCATAATCTTTGTATTCATTATAGCTGGCATTAACAAAATAACCCTTTTCCGCTTTATCTACCATTAATTTTTTTAGCGTTTTTGTAATTTCTTCTATTGTTGGTTCACTATATAAATTTATTTTATTTTTATTCGTTTTAGCTCTTAAAGTAAGTGCATCTTTTGTAATACCTACTTTGCCTACAAGTTTTGCATACTCTTTCATTATATCGCTGTCCTTGGAAAGTTGGTATTCATCATTTAGCTTGAGCATGTCCTCTCTTGTTCCGTAGTTTTGAAGCGCCTTGAGACCAAGAAGATTTTTTTCCTTGTTCATCGGTTTGAACGGTGGGTTAACATCCAAAAATTCATCCCAGATTGATTTTATATATTCGGCTTTTTCTTTTGCTAATTGTTCAGGGTTATTTTCCCCGGCTGTAAATTTAGGTTCAGGCAGTTTTATTTTAGTTTTTTGTTGTGCCGCAGAAATCTCTCTTGTTTCTTTTGTTAAATTATTTTTAAAGAGTTTTTGAAAAAATTTTGCTATTGTGTTTCTTTTGGCTATGGCCGCAGCAAGGATAACAAGAGCTGCAGAGCCTGCAATGCCGGCTTTAATATATTTTTTTTGATTTTGTTTTGCTCTTTCTGCAGCTTCGAGCTTTTGTGCCCCAAGCACTGTATCGGTTGTAGGCCTTACCCATTCAGTTGCAGAAGGCGGTATTATATTAAAAGCTGAGTTTGATGATAGCGGCGATATTGTCATGGAACGTCCTCCGAGTGTACAAAACATATGATAGATTTTTTTTGCATATTTGGGCTGTTTTGTTAAGATTTGTAATTTAAATTACTCCAGCATCCAAGGATTTTCATCCGATAGACGTTTCATTATAGCTTTAGCATTTTCTGATATAATTTTGTTTGGATTATTTGATAGTCTTTCATAATCTTTGTATTCATTATAGCTGGCATTAACAAAATAACCCTTTTCCGCTTTATCTACCATTAATTTTTTTAGCGTTTTTGTAATTTCTTCTATTGTTGGTTCACTATATAAATTTATTTTATTTTTATTCGTTTTAGCTCTTAAAGTAAGTGCATCTTTTGTAATACCTACTTTGCCTACAAGTTTTGCATACTCTTTCATTATATCGCTGTCCTTGGAAAGTTGGTATTCATCATTTAGCTTGAGCATGTCCTCTCTTGTTCCGTAGTTTTGAAGCGCCTTGAGACCAAGAAGATTTTTTTCCTTGTTCATCGGTTTGAACGGTGGGTTAACATCCAAAAATTCATCCCAGATTGATTTTATATATTCGGCTTTTTCTGCAGCCTGCATATCTTTTACACTCTGTATGCACAAGTTTCTGTTCCTGTTAATTTCCGCAGCCTGTATTTTAAAGAAATGTTCTTCCATATCCGCGTTTTTGTAGCCAAAAGCTGCCTTTAGCACAGGAGTATTTTCCTTGACCCATTTTGAGTCAATAGTTTTTATATTCTTTAAATCTGCAAGAACCTTGTCATAATCCATACTGAAGTTAGGCAAAGGAATGATGGAATCCGCAGCTTTTTTCACCGCCGGTACAATTTCCTTTTGGGCCTTTTGAGGTTTTGTTGATTTTATAGATTTTTTAACAAATTTTTCATAAATAGGCTCTCCTCGTTTTTCCCAAAATTCTCCAAACTTTTCTTGCATTTTATTCTTGATATTTTGGGAGCCGTTTTTTAAGGAGGTTTTAAAATCCTCAAAACCTTTAAATGAACAGCTGTAAGCGTTTTGATACGGTTTTGATGCTAAAGTATTCACACTGTTTGAGCGGTGTATATTTTGATGGTGATTGTATGATTTTGCCTGTGTTATTTGATAAATTTTCATTTTTACCTCTTTGTCTTGTTATTAAATTTCTACTTCAAAAATAAGGTCACGCTGCGCACGTTCAAGCTTTTTGGCTTTTTGATAAGAAACCAACGCGCCCCCGCCGGCAACAAGAAGAGTGACCGCGACTACAGCCGCAACAGGATTTGACAGGCTTGCGCCCAATGAAGATAAAACACCGCTTTTGGCCGCCAGCCCTCCCGCGGCTATGCCAGTACTTGCCATTTGTACCGCATCCAGCGGGTTAACGTCAGGCATTATATCAAAGAAATCACTAAATACTGAATCTTCCGCCGTGGTGTTCAAACCAAGATTTGCCCAGGACAGATTGTTTGTTACTTTGCCAGCTTTTAATATATCATCAATATTTTTCAGGTAGCCTGCGCCCTTTGTCATACCGCTGAGTATACAGTGTGAAAGCAGTATGCTTTTTGTTCGTTCCAGCAGATGATTTGCCGGCTGCTTTTCTTTTGCCATTTTTGAAAGCTGTTGCAAATCTTCTTTTAGATTGTCATTTGTTTGGTTGTTTTCCAATGTTTTTATAATTTTGGGAATGATTTCCGCAAATTTTTCATCAACAATTTTTTTATCTTCCGCATCCAGCATGTTATATTCCCTTTGTATCCGTGATATTTGAGCGGAAAGTTTTGTTGTTGTATCATCCTGTATTTGTTGTGCTATTACGGTACGATTTTCCAGTGCATCTTTTAAGGAGACCGAAATTTCATTTGTTTTTATTTTGATTTCATCAAGATTTATATTTATCTTTTTCAGTTCATTATACATTTCCAAAAATACACTGGTGTTTCTTGCCTGTTCGTTTACCTGTGCAAGAAGTGAATATTTTTGATCGTTTTTATACCAGTCCCTTTTTATTTCTTTATTCAAAAGAAGCATTTCTTCTCTTGTAAGATTGGTAAGATAATCGAGTTTTTCTTCTTCCGAATGTCTTTTAAAGTTATTTGTTTTTCCCAATTTTTCAAGATACAAATCAGCAAAAGATAGTTTGTCGTTAGGGGTATCTACGTGTCTTTGCGGTATTTTTGTTTCCGGGTTATATTTTCTCTGCTGCAGCAGATCATAAAATGAGTCCAGTTGTTCAAAGTAAAAGTCCTGTTTGTCTTTTACGGCAAGTGAGAGTTCTTTTATTGCTTGATGTGCGGGTTTTGGATTGTGCCTGTTATTAATTATTTGCCATACATAGTCTTTGCTGTCAAAGTTGTATTTGTCATTTTCTTTGCAGCAAGCGTCGTAGTATCTGGAGACAAAGTATTTTCCGTCCGTATCAAAGTTTCTGTAGTTTTGAAATCTTTTTAGTTCTTCGTTTTTCTTTTCTTCTTTATTATAAAAAATTTCTTTTTGGAGTTTTATATTAAGAGCAGGGACAAGGTTATCCTTTTCCCATTTTTCAAATGCCATTCCATGCAGCAGGTTTATGGCATAGCGCGCATAAAACAGAGACTCTTTTTCTTTTGCATATTGAAGAATATTTTTGGCTTTATTGACCGCATCAAAATCTTTATCCAGATCTTTGCCCTTGTCTTCAAGCAGTTTGGATTGTATGTATGATAACATTAGAGCAAATGCGTGCTGCTTTTTATCAGAATCAGTATTGGACGCAAGAATACGCTCTTTTGTCTTTTGGTTGAATTCACTGCATAACCTTGTTTGTTCATTAAGTACAAATGTCTTTGCATACTGTTCGTTAACAGTTTGGGACAGTTCCTTAAAATTTTGGGTTATTGTTTGCGGTTTTTGTTGTTTAATTGCTTGATAAGCAGTTTCGAACCATTCTGATATCAGCTCTGATTTTATTTTTGCGTAATCTTTATCGTTCGATTTTTTTATTATTTTATTTATGTTGTCATTGTTTTTGTTAACAGCATTTTTTATTATATATGAGGTCTTTTTGTTTCCGATTTTACTGTTTTTTTCCCAGTAGGGGGTATAATACTTTTTGTCGTATCTTACTTCATCAAGCGATTTTAGTGTGGTTGAGTTGAATAAATTAAAACTCGAGGCGATTTTATCGAATATTTCCGGAGTTTCCGTTATTTTTTCATAAAGTTCTTCATTTTGTTTTGTACCCTCAAGAGCCTGTAAAAAATCATTGTTAATACCGGTTTCATATGTGTTGTACAATATGCTGTTAACATCATCAATTGCATTGTCCAGCATATTTATCGCAGTACTTATAAATTCTTTGTCCTCGACGTATCCCTTAAAAGCCGGAATATAATAAACAGGTTTTACACCGGTTTTCTGTTTGTATTGCGACAAAGCCGGAAGCTGATTTTTGCTGCCGATTTGCGCATTATTTGTTGTGTGTATTGAGTTTTGGGGCTTTATTGTTCGTTGTGATAATTCTGTTATTCGCATATACTTAACTCTTTGTTGTAACATTTGAATTTTTCTATGAGGGCTTTATTTCTGTCAGAAAACGGATTTTTAATATATTTTCCCAAAGAAGCAAGTTTTATACCGTAGTATTTTTTATGGAATATTTCTTCTTCTTTTGTTATTGAGTTATTTGGATATTTATTTTTAAGAATTTCCAAACATTTGTTATGCATTTCTTTTGAGGAATTCGGCCTTTTGGTATTAAACAAAGAGGCGTTGAGGATAGCCAGTCTTGCCAGTGCGGCATAGGAGTTTGCAAGTTGAAAATCCTTGTCTTTAAGTTTTTCTCTAATATTGACTGCGCACATAAAGTATTCCTGAGAATCACTAAAATTGGAATTTTTTAAATTGATTAACCCCAGTGTTTCGTACGCGGCCGCAATTTTTCTTTTTTCCGTATCATTTTTTTTGATAAGAATTTCATTAACATCCTTTGTTATTTGAGACGGTTTTGTGCTTTCAAATTTTTTATCAAGTAAAAGCTCAAGATATCTTAGGGCATGTTGTTCTGCCTTGTAATAATCTTTTGCTTTGTAATTAATCAGAGTTGCTGCTATTTGGTCTTTTATAACGGTTTCTTTTTTATAATTATCCTCATTAAGATACAAGTCCGATTCATTTATCGCGTTTGATGCGGCACTGTATGACATAGCATCAAACAGTATCAACGCTTTGCTTTTTTGTGCAAAATAAATGCTTTTTTGTAAATCAGGATTGTCGGGTAATTTTCTCAGCGGGGCTTTATATGAATTGTATCCGAGTTGCTTTTTTGAAAACAAAGCGTCTTTGCCGGATTTTTTTGATGAGTTTTTCGCAGGAATTGTCAACTCTGTTATCGCTTTATCCGCTTGTTTTAGACATTGTTCCATATCTTCTCCAAGGTGGATTTTGGCAAGACTTGAATACAATTTTGCAAGATTTACATGTGTTTTATCTTCATTTCTTTTTATAATATTATCTGAAATTTTTACAATTTTTTCAAAATTATTTTTTGTGTATAAAGACATCAAAGCTTTTGACAGGTAATGTGTGTTAAACAATTCTTCCGCATTAAGACTGTCGATTTCTTTGTCTATTTGTGCGGACTCTTGGGGGTGTACTTTTTTTATTTTTTTGCAGAGTTCAAAGATTTTTGCCTTGTTTGTTTCTTTATCTTCGATAAGAGATTTAGCTGTTTTATAATATTCCGCGGCGGCATCTGTATCTTTTTGTGCTGAAAAATCGCCGAGCATTTCATTCAGATTTATCAAATACTGTTTGTTTTTTGTTGTGTTTAAAAGAGATTTTGCATGTTCTTTAAATTCATCAGAGTTTTGTAAGAAAAGATTTTTGGCAATGTAATAATTTGCAATTTCCTGCGGTTGTGTCAATCCTGTTTTTTGTGCAATCTCAGCTGCATTCTTAAATATGCCGGCAGACTGATTAAGGGTATTTTCTTCAGATGTATCAAACACATTTATGCCTAAAAGAAGCAAATAATCCGCAAATTCTTTTGTATAAACCCTATCTTCAGCTTTTAGGCGGTTTAGGTTTTCTATTATAATATCATTGCTTTTTTCATATTCGCCTTCTTCAGCCAAAACAAACGCAGTTTTTAAAATAACGCTGTCATCCGTGTAGCCGGCATTTTTCATAATTTTATAGGCTGCTTTTATTTCATTTGCAGATTGCACCGGTTTATTTTGAAAATCATCCGCTGTCGAGACCAGGCTCAGATAAATTGCATTTATATACGGATTAGAAGTATCATTGAACACTTGCGGATTTATTTGCTCATTTCCTAAAAGTATGCCGGTTTCAAAATAGTTTTTTATAATCTCAGGCTTTGCTGCATTATCGGCGTTTGATAAATTTTGAATAGCATCCGTATAATGTCTTTGGGCCTGTTTTATGTCTCCGTTTATTTTGTTGACATTGCCAATTGTATTGTTTAAATCCGGATCATCAGTCAGGTCTGTATTGTTTAAAAATGCATCGTATAAGATTTTTGCATCTTGATAACGGCCTTTTTGCGCCATAAGAAAAATTGAATTGTATAAGACATTATTAAGTTTTTCGTTGTTTATTTCCTGTTCTTTTTCTTCTTTCTGCCGTAATTGTTCATATTTTTTTACCACATCAAGACCGGAGAGGGCATCTACTGATTTATTCTGTTTAAAAGATAGCGCCGTTGAATTTTTAACAAGGCTTGCTGCAGAAATCCTCATTGTTAGGCCTCCCATTCATTTTTGCGGTATTGTTCAAAATCTTTTCTGATGACTCTTTCAATGTCAAAATCTATATCCTGATGTTTTTTTGTTTTTTGCTGAGGGATGTTTTGTTTTATTTTTTCGTAAAATTTTCCGGCGTTTTGGAATGCACCCGCGTTTTCAAAAATTTTTCCTATTTTGAAAAAAATTTTATTTTCATCTGATGCAGAAATGTTTGGCTCCAGTTCTTTAATTACTTTTTGAACTATTTCCACACTGTCAGCAGGTGCAATTTTGTCGGAGATTCTCTGTTGATAGAAGTTAAAATCATCTTTTGTGTAATTTAAAGAATAATTGTTTTTTAAAAATGAAATTTCCATAATCAATTTGTTCTTTTTATTAAATTATTATTTTTATCTTATTCATAGTCATAATCCGTGTCTGAATCATCGTAATCATCTGAATCATGATGTGCAATGTCAGCGTTATCATCATCAATATTGCGGTAATTTGATGTCGAATTTGTTTCTTCGGATTTATTGCCTAATGTATCATAAGGATTGTAGTCCTCGTCCGTGTTTTGATTTTGTTCGGTTTTGCGGTTTTCTTCTTCTGCTTTTTGCGCTGATTTTTGCGCTGATTTTGGGAAAGTTTCGTTGTATGTTTCTTTTACGGATTTTATTTGCTCCATTGAATTTTTGGCAACATTCGCGGTTTTGTTGACAAAATTGTTGATTGTATCAGGCACTACCTCAGCGGCTGTAATAAGTCCGCCTCCTGTTGTCAATATGGCCCTACCGATTTTTTTAGGTGTGTATTTGCCGCTGCCGCCATTACTGTCATTATTGCAACCATTTTGCGGTTCAGTGCTTGATGAAGATTGAAATGAATCATCTTCATCGAAAAGAATAGGGATATAGACAAGTTCATTGTCTTTTGCTCCATAATCAACAGTACGTTTAAAATTGTAATTATTAGGTTTAAAATAGAATGCATTTGAAATTTTCATGTTTTTTACTCTCTCTTTTGGGCCATTGTTCATTATAATAATTGTGAATTAAATTTTTTGTTATTTTTTTACCCAAAATTTAATAAAAATTAATAATATTATAAATTTGAGAGATGAGCTAAGTAAAAATAAAAATTTTTAGTTATATGCCGCGGCTGTTTGTCCGCTGCAGTTTACAAAAAATAGCTAAGCCTGTGTTTGCTGCATAAAATTATTGATGTTTCAGCTGTTAATTTACATTGTTCACGTTTATATTGTTATCAAGTTGAGGTTGTTCAATATCCGTTTGAATATTATTATCTGTTTGTATTATATCTGCAGCCTGTCCTGTAGCTGTACCGTCTTGTTCTGTCTCTTCGTTTACGGGTGTAACAATTTCAACACCGAGCTTTTTTAAAGCTTGTGTTGCTTTTGGTGCAAGCGCTGTATCGGGGAAGTTTTCCAAAATGGTCTGGTAACATTCAATCGCTTCCTTTTTGTATTCGCGTGCAAGATATAAATTTCCGGCCTTGTAATACAAAGGCGCAAGTGATAAGTCAGGAGAAACAAGCATTTGATTATCAAGCTTTATTTTAACTTCAATCATTTTAGAATTGTCTTCCGGTGAGAAAAGAGAGTTTGAATAAACCTTACGTGTAAGATTGTCTATAGTTTCGGTCATTGCATTCAAGTCATCCCGCGTAACAACAGCAGCAGACTTTTTCGACTTTTTAGCAGCCTGAGAATCCTTTGCCGCCATTGAAAAAACAATCATTCCTATTAACAAAAGTATTAAAGTCTTTTTCATATTTGATATACTCCCCTGATTATATTGTATTATAAATATTTTTTTTGGGGCTCATCCATATGGTTAATTTGTATTCATATGCAACTACTCTTTAAAACGGCAAATAATGGGAAGGAATACTGGTATTTTGTGAGGAATTGTAAACTTTAAAATTATTTATAACAAAAAAATTTTTTCAGCTGTATTAATCGTGTATGAGTATAAAATTCAATTCACAATACGGCAGCAATACATATTTCTCGCATAAATACGGCAACCCGCCGGCTTTTAAAGGGGCAAGAGATGTAAACCTTAAATATATTTATGAAAATCGTCTCAGGCTTTTGCCGCAGCGGATACGCCGGAAAGTAACGAACATAGTGGAAAACAACGGCAATATATACGAGCCGTTGAGAGACATACATCTTAAGACCTATGCACCGCTGTTGGAATGCAAGACACTGGGCAAAGCTCAAAATATGTTTTACGAGTTTAAAGATGTGCTGCCCGCACAATTTGCAATACAAAATAAATCCCCTAACGTGAAAAAAATAATGCAAACTACGCAGCTTGAGGATTTATCGCTTGTGCTGCTGAAAGAACGCTGGGGAAAACTTAAAACACTGGATGAAATAGCAAAAGATTTCGGCTTAAAAGGAAGAAACGCGCTTGCCTGGATTATGGACAAAATAAAAATTCCTGATTTCGGAACAAATTATCACAGACTATTGAGCGCAACGGATGAAAAACTAAACAGAGAAATTGCTCAAAAAACAAAAGCCTATAACGCAGCACACCGAGGAGCCGTGCTTGCCAAAAACAGAGAGTTGAGTGAAAAGTATAAAGAATTGAACAGACAAATATCACAAACTGCGTGGGACAGGCTTCCGCATATAAAAGAAGCTTTTTCTGAAGTTTCATCACGCACAAACGGGTCAGAACGTTTTGCTGTTTTTTGGAGTGAATATCCGGAATTTGCAAAGGAATTTGCTCAAATGAAAAAGACTGTCGCAGCAGAGCTCAGAGCGCAGCGTAAGTCCTAACTTTAAGATTATTCCTAATCATCATTTTTAGGCAAGAGAATGCACCCTGTATTAGGGTTGTATTCACAAACGCAGTTTTTGCCGTTGTTTTTTGCGTTGTATAAAGCAACATCGGCAAGCTCTATGAGTGTTTGTTCATCCAACGCGCAGGACGGGTATTCACTCATTCCTATACTTACGGTAGGGCAGATGTAAATATCCTCTTTTACATTGATTTTAATTTTGCTTATATTTTTTCTGATTCTCTCGGCAATAATCTTTGCATCTTTGATATTTGTCTCAGGCAGAATAACGGTAAACTCTTCACCCCCGTATCTTGAGGCTATATCAATTTTTCTTATAGTTTGCTGTATACAGTTTGCAATTTCTCTCAGCACCTGATCGCCGACAGGGTGACCGTATGTATCGTTAACCTGTTTAAAATTATCTATATCCATCATTAACAGGGTCATTTCGTGATTATATCTTGATGAACGTTTGATTTCGTTTTCAAGCAGAGTGTAGAAATGCCTGTAAATATACAGCTTTGTTA
Source organism: Candidatus Gastranaerophilales bacterium (assembly GCA_944322935.1). Classification (GTDB taxonomy): domain Bacteria; phylum Cyanobacteriota; class Vampirovibrionia; order Gastranaerophilales; family Gastranaerophilaceae; genus Limenecus. The sequence goes on from CALUQO010000004.1 coordinate 23,249, forward strand.
AACCGTCTTTTGTTGCAAGCTCGTATAACTTTGCATTGTCAATTGCAATAGCCGCCTGATTTGCAAGGGCCTCAATAAACTCCAAATCCTGTTTATTGAACAGCTTGCCGTTGAGTTTGTTTGTAATATTTATAACCCCGATAGGTTCGCCTTTGGCAATCAAAGGTACGCACAACAAAGAATTAACGTTCAATTCCTGTCCGTTGTCAATAAATCGCGGGTCATTTTGACCGAGGTTTGATATTATTGATTTTTTTTCTACAAAAACAGTACCGGCTATGCCTTCGCCTACTTTAATTTTTGAACACTCAATCAGGCCGTTGTTTATTTCTGTTTCAAGGTTTTTGTCCGCAAGTCCGTAAACAACCTTTGTCTGCAGGACATTTTCCGTGAAATTGTAAAGCATCAAAGAGCCTTTTTCCGCGTCAATTGTTTCAAGTGCTTTATTCAAAATAACACGCAAAAGACGTTTTAAGTCATCGATAAAGTTAACTGCCTGAGAAATATTGTACAAAATAGAAATGTTATGCAGTGATTTTTGCAAACGTTTAAGGTCGTTTTCCTGTTCTCTGCGTTTAATATATTTTATAAGAATAGGGCCTATATAGTTGAAAATTTTAGTTAAATACCTTAAATCCTCTTCAGAATATTCGTTTTTGTTGTCTTTTGTTCCCAGAGAACAAATAAAATACGGCATGTTATCTTTTTGAAATAATTTAAAATAACAGCTTTTTAAATTTTCCAAATCGTATTTTTCCCAGAATGAGCGATAGATAGGTTTACCAGCCGCATCCGAAACTTTTATAAATTCATTTTTATTTAATACTTCCCAAAAACCTTCGTCGTCATTTTCAAATTGAAAATATTCCTGCGTGTCATTGCTGCTGGTTGCGACCATGTAATAAACTCTGTCATGGTTAATGAAAAATCTTACATCAGCAATGTTCAACCCCTGAGTAATAAATTCCGTAACTTTTTCTATCAAATCCTCTATTGAATCGGCCTGTGTAGCGATAATGCTGAGTTCAAACAAACTGTTCAGGTCGTAAAAGTTTTTTTGCAGTGTCGTAATTTTTTCAGAAAGATTTTCCATAATAATTATTCTATTCGAATTTTAACAATAATTCAATTATTTTATAGGGCATAAAAATAAGATTGTCCGACATAAACCTCCTTTGCGTCCGAAGCGGGTTTTCGATGGTATAGATTGGCTAAATATATAGTTTTGACGTATTGTGAGACGACGTCAGAGCAAATGGTTAAACCGGGTTAACCGGTTTGGCGTATGGTTTGTTTTTTAGTTTTAAATAAAAATAGAATCTGACAAATCCGCACAGTAAAGTCGGATATGGAGGATTTATGATTTATGAATAATTTAAAAAAAACAGCAATAACGTCCCTGATGTTTGCCTTAAGTGCAACAATCTGTTTTGCAGCAATAAACGGCAATGTTGAAAAAAGCGGCATTTCAGGTGACTACAATCAGGTGATAGACTCACAAACACAAGCCCCTATAAGCCGGGCGGATGTTACACTGCCATCAAGAGGCTATAAAACACAAACAGACTCTCAAGGAAGGTTTTCGCTAGGCGCAAAAATTAATGCTCCCACAATTATGTCAGTTGAAAAAGAAGGGTACAAACCTTTTTCTCTCACAATTGACGAGCAATCCGCAGGCAAACCCCTTGTCATCGGTATAGAAAAGACAAATCCGCATGACATTATTATTGACAAAGAGCTTTATCACATCGGGGATGACAACTATTCGGAACGCTCGGCCAACGCTGCCGACTTCAGAATAAAAGCAATCGGCCCGTTTTATACAAAAATTTTTAATATAAAAAAATTACCGCCTGACGGGGATATGTATCTTATAATAGGCTCCGTTATAGGCATTGATACAAAAATGGCCAGAGATATGGGGCAATCTAAAGTGACAACTTCGTTTGCCGCTCCGCCTCAAATTTATTTTAACGGCAATATGATTGCGGAATTGAACCTTAACGGGGATAACCAGCAAATAAAAATTCCTCACAGTCTTATCAGAATCGGCGAAAACCAGCTTACCATAAAAGCCGGGAAAAACCTGTTTCAAACGGCTTATGTGGATTATGACGATATAGAAATTATGAACCTTTTTATTGAATCAAAGTCTAAAATTGCCGCCGAATAACAATTGTACGTGCTTTTACAAATAAAAATTATTAAAATAAAATTAAACCCTTTGCAAAACTCTTAAATTGTGAAAGAATAATATAAAGTAATTACAAGAAATTGTTTTTCGCATCATTTATTATGAAAGGGTAAAATTTTGTTCGAACGGTTTACAGAAAAGGCAATAAACATTATTGCAACGGCACAAAAAGAAGCGGCAGATTCACAAACGTATAAAATTTACCCCGAACATATACTGTTAGGTATACTTGAAACTAAAAATAATATATGCTCCAGACTTCTTGCTTACGGCGGTATGAAAGCTGATACTTTCCGGGAGTATGTGTATTCAAAATACAAAAACATTTCTCATGAATTTAAGCACACTAATATTGCTTTTAGTATTGAATCCCAAAAGATTATAAAACTGGCCTCGGAACTCGCCACAAAACGTACAAAGTCCTATATAAGACCGGAACATATACTCTTAGCTTTGATAATGACCGGAGAAAAGGCTGACCCGTCAATTGCGGAAGATTTTAAAGACTATATCTCTGATATACAAAAACTCAAACAAACGCTTTTGACGCTTATTGCCAAAAACGATAAAAGAAATCTGCTTCATCCTGAGCTTGAAAGAAAAGAGCCAAAGAGCGAATATTCTACAGTTCAGTCAATTTTTAAAGAGGGCGAGGCGCAGGATATACTTGAGCGCGCGGTGGCAAAACTGACAGCGTCGCATTATGAAATTCTCGGAACGGAACAAATTGTTCAATCTATACTCGAGGATTCTAATTCAGATATAACAAAGCTTTTAAACGAATCGGGAATAAATCTTGACAGTTACTGTTCGAAACTAAAAGAGGTATCATCGCGTCAGGCCGAGTTTGAAGAAAAGCAGATTATTTTTACACCAAATGCTTTTAAAACCATGCTGCTTGCCTTCGAAACGGCAAAAGAGCTCGGCTCTGCAAGTGTAAAGCCCGAACATATTATACTCGGAGTGTTGAAAGCTAAAAGCGGCATTGCGTACAATATTTTTAAAGAATTAAATATTGTTGATGATGACCTTGCGCATAAGATTATTAAACCGATTGAAAAACAAATGCCCGAAACTCTCACTATATTAAGACTGGCTAAGCGTGAGGCGCAGTCAATGAACCGTAATATTGTCGGCAGCGAGTTTATACTCCTCGGTATACTCGGAGAGGGTGCGGGTATTGGCGCAAGAGTGCTGACTCAGCTGGGTGTTACAATAAAAGATGCACGTATCGAGGTTGACAGGGTGCTTGGGTATGGCAATTCTTATACATTTGGCGAGATAGTATTCTCTGACCGTGCTAAAAAGATTCTTGAGATTGCATGGGAGAAGGCTAAAAAGCATAAAAATTCCAAAATCGAATCCGAAAACCTTCTCTGGGCAATTACACAGACGCCAGATTCCGTGGCAATGCAGGTTCTCGCTAACCTCGGGGTTGATGTTCTTGAGATTAATCAGGGGATTTTGAAGGAGCTTGAAGCGCTCAAGAATTCGGATAAAGCTGATAACTAAAATATTCTTGCATAAGACATAAAATAATCATTGATTACATTTACGATAACAGGCATAATCCATAACAGAATTGCTGCGCCAAGAACCGGTTTAAACAGGAAGCTCAGCTGAAATACGTTAACCTGAGGCGCTGTTTTAGAAATTATACCTAAGATTAAATCCTGACCTAATGTTGCGAGCAACACGGGAGATGCTATTTGCAAACCTATATACAAAACATTCGAGGTTAGAGTCACAAGATATTCTTTGTTGATAAGTCTGTCCATCGGTATAGCCGAGGCATAAACGGGAAATATTTCCAAGCTCCTGTGCAGTGCGTTAATCAGCCAGTATAACCCGCCAACGTCAATAAATAAAATTACGGCAAGCAGCCCGAAAAAGTTCCCGAGAATAGATACCTGTGTTCCGACAGTCGGGTCTAAAACCATTGCAGAAGATAGCCCCATCTGCATGTTTATCATATCGCCCGCTGCTGAAATAGCCAGAACTATGCAGTTTGCAATAAACCCTACAAGCATTCCTCCCACGACATTGAGTATAAGTCCGAGAATAAGAGAGGTTCCCGACGGTATCGGCCCTGTTTTTACTGTCATCATCAGTATTATGGTCAGTATAAGGGCAAATGCAAGCTTAATCATTCCGGGGATTTCTTTTCTGTTCAAGACCGGCGCAAACCTTATAAACCCCATAAGACGCGCAAAAATCAACAGCCCTGCACCCAGTGCAGCGTTAACTTCCGGAAAATATTTAGGAAATGCCTGTAATACCGCATCTATCATTTATTCTTTTTCATATCCTTTATTGTGTCCAGTTCTATGACTGACGGGTCAACCGACTGGTTGTTGTCTATTAATACTTTTATTGTGTATTCGGAATTTGTTTTGCCGTATTTGTAGGTTATATAGGAAATTCCTTCCTGACGTGTTGACAAAACAAGCTGGCCTGTAGGTGTAAAACTGTCGCTTGTTGATGTAACATCAAGTATATTAGAGTTTGTAACCTGTATATCCTTCGGGCGCGCATCCACATTCAGGATATACACGCTTCCCGAATGCAGGTTAACGGTTTTATGAGGGGTAAGCGCAAAAACCTGACAGGTGTTTTGCAGTGCTATTATACATAATAAAGTTAATATCTTTTTCATTCTTACCTCTGCTTATCTATTCATGATTGCGTTGCGTTCAATAAGGTTCGGTGTCGGGTTAGGCATTCTGTCCGACGGATAGTGTTTTGTTTTGGAGTTGTAATCTATAAACGGAATCTTGCCGGGATTTCTCATAATATCTCCGATTTCCTGCTTGTCGAATCTTGTTGCGCCCTGTTTAAATTCTTCGTTAAACGGTTTTGTATATTTGTGGTAGTTTGCGGAAAGTACATAATTTTCAGACGCTGGAATGCTGTTAAACGCCATTTGATAACCTTCTAAAAGCAGGTTTGTTAACAGTTTTACGTATCCCATCCCCATAATCATCAATACAAGGAATACAGCAAGAATCTTAGGAGCGGCAGCGATTGTTTGTTCCTGAACCTGTGTTACGGCCTGCAAAATACCCACAACAAGACCGACCCCTGCCGCAACAAGTACGCACGGCATTGATATCATAAGCATTGTTATAAGGCCTTTGCCCATATATTCAAGTAATATTTCTATCATAATTTTACCCTGTTTTACTAATTAAAGCTTGCGGCAAGCCCGTGCACAATCATGCTCCAGCCGTCCACCGCAATAAATATCAAAAGCTTAAACGGCAATGATATGATTGTAGGAGACAGCATAAACATACCTAATGCCAAAAGTACGTTCGCCACTATCAAATCCAGTACAATGAACGGTACATAAATAACAAAACCTATTTCGAAGGCTGTTTTAAGCTCGCTTACGATATATGCCGGAGCCACCTGCCATATAGTGATATCATCGGGGCTTTTGGGTTTCGGTGCGCCGGAAAGTTGTATAAAAAACGTCATATCCGACTGTCGTGTCTGTTTCATCATAAACTCTTTCAAAGGTTTTGACCCTTCTGAGATAGCAGCAACAATATCACCATTTTTCTGGTAAGGAACAGAGCCCATTTCCCACATTTTGCTAAAGACGGGATTCATCGTATAAATCGTCAAAATCATTGATAACCCGACAAGCACAATCCCCGGCGGAACCTGCTGTGTACCCAGAGCCTGTTTTAACATTGAAAATACAATAGTGTATCTTAAAAAGCTCGTCATACAGGTAAATATCAACGGCAAAAGTGAAAATACCGTCATTACCAGCAGCATTTGTAAAACCGGATTTAAATCTTTTAATACGCTTTCCATTATTTTATATCCCTTGTTTTTATAATTTACAATCAGTCCTGAGCAGTTACGTTTTCATTGAGTTTTCGCAACAGCTCCCGCATAACAGGACGTTTTATATTTGTGGAATCCCCTTCCAAAACGTGCATTACCTCCGTGTAATCAACACCTTTTTCCGTCTTTTTTACGGCCGGTTCATTGCCTGATGCAATGTAAGAACGTTCCAGAGGGCTTTCTTTTTTAGCCGGCTGAACTAAAATCGATTTGATATTTTCCGTAAAGCTGCCGGCCGGTTTTTCCACATCTATTGTTGCAATGTTGTCGAGCTGAACATTACCGTTAAGTTTTGCCAGAAACGTTGTTCTGTCTAAATCAGCGGCAATGAGAAATCTTTCATCGCCTGCATTAACAACATAAAGTGTTTTGCGCGGTGAAAGCCTCAGAGCGTTATCTATTTTTAAACCTTTTGTGTTTTGCGCGGAATTGTTTCCGACCATGGTTTTTTTGTACACCATAACCCCGAGAAACAGCAGTCCCACCATCGCCATTGTATAAACTATAAAGTTAATTAAATATGTTCCCATTATTTTTTCCCTATGTTAATTACAAATCATCTTCATCTACATCAAAGTCGCTGTAGTCAAAATCTTCTTCGTTTACTTCGGAATTTTCGTTTTGCATAAGCGGTTGTTCTTCGTAACTTTGTTGTGCTTCTGGCTGAGGCATTGCCTGTGTTTGTGTATTTTGTACAGATTCTTCAATGTCTTGCTGCCCGGAATGCTGAGCATTTTGCGAAGCCTGATTTTTTTCTTCTGTAAATATTTGATTAATTTTGACCCCGTACCTGTCATTTATAATGATTAATTCACCGGAGGCAACAATTTTGTCTTCCACTTTTAAATCGACCTTGTTGTCATAAACAGAGCCTATGTCGATTACAAGTCCTTCTGAGATTTGTTTAAGCTCTCCGAGGGTGAGTTTTACTTCTTCAAATTCTGCATTTATTTCCACCTGAATGGTATCCCACATGTTATACATATCAGAACCGGGCATTGTTTTTTCTCCTTTCGCTCCGTTAGGGCTTTCTTCAAAATTGTTTTCGTAATCCGCCATGATATCAGGGTTAGGTACGACCCTAAACTTAACGGAATGATTCTCATATTTTATTGTCATCAGCGATGACTTGCTGTTTTCAAGAACTACTATATCGTCTTTTTCAAGATTTTTTAGGTCATTTAGTCTGATTTTTGTTGTGCCGACGCTGACTCTTACTTTTGCGCTGCAGCTTTCAAAATCTGAAATCGTAAAGCTTTCTTCTTCTGCTTTTTCAAGCTCCTGCGGCTCAATTGCAATAACAGGAATTTTTATAACGATTCTGCCGAGTGTAACTTTGTTTACTCGAACGAAAAAGGTGAGGTTGCATTCGTTGTAGTTGTTGTTCATATCGGGCAAGTCGTCACCGGATTTCACCATCTCGCAAAAATTTTGATAAAGAAAATCGTCAAACCCAGTAAGTATTTTTGCTTCCAGGTCAGTCAGTTTGTCTATATTAAAGGTTTTTCCGTTTGTGCCGAGAATATTTTCCAGCAGCGCTTTAACCAGTTTTTTGGAAAGCCGTATAAATACTGATAACTCACGATTGAGTCTTATTTGTGTAACGAAGAATTCATCGCGTTCTGCGAGGATATTTGTGTTTTCGCTGACACTCATCAGCTTAATCTCAGGCTGTGCACCCCAGTATTCCGCAAACGAGGCAGCAACAATGTTTGTAAAACGGCTGTCAAACCATTCGTATGTCCGGTTCAAATTGTTAGAAAATTCTGATGTTATGTATTCTTCTTCCTGCCCGTATTGCATATTTTGCAAAGTTTATCCCTTAATCTTTACAACTTCCCCTATAGTAATCTTAGAAACACCCGGCAGTTTTAACATCATTTATACGGTGTATTTAGTTAAAAAAATTTGAAATCCTGCTGTGTGTTGATGTTATGGGCAGCGGTATTTTCCCGATTTTGTAACAGATTGTTAACAAAAAATTAATGCAGAGGTTAATAAATGCCATAAAGAACCAAAAATAATTACAGGAACGCTTAAATAAAAACAAAGTAAAAGTTGTATACGGAAAAAACATATACGACCCCTTGCGGCATAATAAAGCGCTGACACGGATAATTATAAATTTTATAAACGGAAGAATATTTTCGATACAGACTGTATTATGCTATAATGCGGAAGAAACAGTATAAGAAGTAAGGAAAACGATGGAAGCAGTAATTCACGGAATTTTAACGTTATTAAATTTATGTCTTATAGTCGGCTGCTGTGTAGTTTTTACAAATGCAGTTGAACATATGGGAAAATTATATAAACTAAACGAAGGTGCAGTAGGGAGTATACTGGCTGCAGTGGGAACCGCCTTGCCGGAAACAATTGTTCCGCTTGTTGCAATTCTTGGAGCTTACCTTGCGCATACGGATGTTAACGTAGGGAAAGAAATTGGTATAGGTGCAATACTTGGTGCTCCGTTTCTGTTATCAACATTGGCAATGTTTGTAACAGGTGTTGCCGTACTTGCTTTTTGGAAGCTCGGCAAAAGAGAACACGCGATGAATGCTCATTACGAAGTAATGTTCAGGGATTTAAAGTTTTTCTTTATAAGTTATACCATTGCCATTGCTGCAGGTTTTGTGCACTATAAGTGGGGCAAGATTTTGTGTGCCGTTGCATTATTTGCATATTACATACTTTATGTTTTCAGAACTTTAAACTGTGCGCACTGTGAAGGAATGGAAGGTGAAGAGCTCGACGAACTGTTGTTCACAAGAATATTAAAAAAATACAACAAAATTGTTGTTTGGCTGCAGATAATTGTTTCCATCTCGCTGTTGATTGTATTTGCACATATGTTTGTCGGTCAAATACAATTCTTTGCACAACTGTTCAGCATAAATCCGCTGGTGCTCAGTCTTATCTTGGCACCGATAGCTACGGAATTACCGGAAAAGTTCAACAGCGTATTATGGGTAAGTCAGAGCAAAGATACACTTGCGCTGGGTAATATTACTGGTGCAATGGTTTTTCAAAGCTGTATACCGACTGCTATCGGGATTCTTTTAACACCATGGGTATTTGGTATGGAATCACTAATAAACATAGTGCTAGTATACCTTTCCACCGTTATATTATTCATCAATCTGTATAGAGATAAAGCATTCAGCCCTCATATACTAATTACTTGCGGAGCATTTTATCTGATTTATATTGTGTATATTTTCTGGAAAGTGATTTAATTGCTATATGAAAAAGCCTCTAAAGGAATATTTGAAGTAAAATCCAGATTAAATTTTTCTTCGAACCCCTGTTGTAAAGCATCACAAAGGCTTTCTACCGTAAGAGAGGGATTGATTTCTTTTAATATTGCTATTTTGTTTTCCTGCGGCTTTTCGCCAAAGATTGCTTCTATACAGGCTTTGTCATAATCAAACATAATTGAGCCGTGCTGAAGAATATAGCCCTGTTTTCTAAATTGAGCGGAGCCTGTAATTTTTTTACCGCAATAGCTTAAATCCGCACCTGTACACAACGACATGCAGTATTCATATTTTGTTTTAGCTCTTACATTTTGCGGAAAATCAACAGGTATACCAAGCTTTTGAAATCCCAGAGCAAGAGCCTCTGAAATCTCTTTGTAAGACGCTATAACACTCTCCCCGTTTTTTAAAAAGCCAACAGGGCAAACAAAGGAGTATGTGAGTTCTTTATCATGCAAAAGAGCACGTCCTCCGGTGAGCCTTCTTACTATATCAATGTTATTTTTGCTGCAAAATCCCTTGTTTATATTTTCATCACTTTGATTTCTGCCAAGAGAAACACATGCCGGGCTCCATCCGTAAAAACGCAGTACCGGTGCTTTCATTTGTTTTTTTATTGACTGCTCAAGTAATTGCTCATCAAGAGCCATGTTTGTTTTGCCGTTGTTTAAACTATAGGGAAAAAAACAGCCTTTTTGTTGCATAATTTACCTATCTTATTTGTTTTATAGCATCAGGTATGCAATCAATCTGGTCTGTGGCCAGCACACTGTATTGAGTAAGGGTTTTAGATGCAATTTCTCCGCACAGGCCGTGCAGGTATACACCGAGAATAGCCGCGTGCTTAACCTGTCCGCCCTGTGCAATAAGCCCCGATATTATACCTGTTAAAACATCTCCGCTTCCCGCCTTGGCAAGGGCGCTGTTACCTCTTGTGTTGATATAAACATTTCCGTCCGTTGTACAGATAACTGTTTTGTTGCCTTTTAAAACAACATTACACCCGAACTTTTGCACTGCCTGAAGAGCATAATTAACCCTGTCCTTTTGAATTTGCTCTACGGGTACATTGATTAATCTGGATAATTCCATCGGGTGCGGTGTTATAACAGCATTTGTATAAAGATGCTCAATATCGCTTGCCGCTATGATATTTAATGCATCAGCGTCAATTACGGCTCTTTTGTTTGTTTGGGTAAGATATTTTATTACTTCTTTTGTAAATCCGCTGACTTCATCGGCTGTTGAAAGCCCCGGCCCTAAGGATACAACACTGTATGTATCAATATAATCTTTCACTTGAGAAAAAGCATTTTGTGCTATGCATTCATCATTCGCCGTTTCGAGAGGTAAAAAAGTAACCCACGGACAAGCCGCAGCAAGATTGTTGACAACCTGCTTCATTGTAGCGAGGGTAACAAGTCCGGCTCCTGTTTTAAGCGGTGCAAGTGAAGACAAATAAGCCGCTCCCTGATAATATACGGAACCCGCTATATTTAAAACCTTTCCGTATGTCCCTTTATTTGAGTCTTCTCTTCGTTGAGGAAGAAGAGCGCTGACAAAATCTCTGGTTAGTTCAATGACAGGCATGATTTTACACTCCAATCTGTCGTAATGCTTCATAAATCACTATAGCCACAGAATTAGATAAGTTAAGACTTCTTTGACCATTTTGCATAGGTATAGTGAGTGCGTATTGAGATTTATCTTCCAATAGCTGTTCGGGCAATCCTCTTGTTTCAGGGCCAAAAACAAGAAAATCTCCATCTTTGAACTTTGCGTCGGTATAAAGGTTTTTAGTTTTTGTTGTAAGGTAATAAAAAGTATTGTCCGGAAATTTTTCCCACAATTTTTCTATGTTTTCTATTCTTGTAATATTTACGGAATCCCAGTAATCAAGCCCCGCTCTTTTCAGATGTCTGCTATCAATTGAAAAGCCCAACTTTCCGACAAGATAAACATCACTGTTTGTGCAGGCCGCAAGCCTCACTATGTTACCTGTGTTCTGGGGAATTTCAGGTTCGTAAAGTACTATATTTAATTTTGCTTTTATTTCCATTCTTTACAATCTTATGATTTTATTTAATAAGAACATTTGACCTGTTTTATTATACAATAAAATAATTTTCGCCCTCATCCGTAAGAGTGTATTGAGTATATTCGCTTGTCTGCGTTAAATCGGGAACAACCCTCACAAGGTTTTGTTTTATTGCTTCGTCTATTGTTGCATGATCGACTGCGCTGCCTGTAGCGGGCACCAGCTTTGCGTTAAGCTCTTTTATCGTAAACATTTCTTTGTTTTCAATATTTAAAATATACATGCCTGCTACTATCAGTCTGTCTATGTCATTTTGCGGATTGTAGGTGCTTAAATACTGCTCAAAATCAGCGCCTGTGTCGACTTTTTCAACAACTTCAGTTTTCGGATTCTGTATAGATTCTTCAAGCGCCCTCTCAAAATCCACTTCTGCCACCAGATTTTCTTTTGTGTCGCTGAAGTCAAATGTCGGAGCTGACATGTCGTTTATTGAGGCAAGCGCCTTAACATTTATAAAACCTCTTCTTTGCGCCTGAGGCTCCGGCTCGGCTTGAGGAGTTTCTTTGGGCTGCTTAAGCGGCGTTCCGTTCACAAGCCCGTTTATCCAATCTCCGAGCTGCTGCTCAAACGTAAATTTGTCAGTCGTAGAAAATTCAAACTCGATGTCGCCTTTTCTGATTTTAAAATAGTATTCGTGCATAAGTTGTTCCCTAATCTAATTTTTGTTGAGGCTTCCACCTTAAATCAAGGTGTCTTGCCGCATTTGTTTCATCCACTCTTTTAACCGGTGCATTGTGCGGAGCGCAAAGCACATTTTGTGGAGCTTCGTCAACCTCTTTTGCTATTTTTATCATAACATCAGCAAACTCGTCGAGGCGTGCTTTGTTTTCCGTTTCCGTCGGCTCAATCATCATTGCCTCTGATACAATGAGCGGGAAATATACTGTCGGCGGGTGGAATTTGTAATCCATAAGCCTTTTAGCTATTTCAAGAGTGTGTACCCCTTTTGCCTTTTGTCTGTCGCCCGAGAGCACAAATTCGTGCATGCAGGTACAGTCATAAGGGAGGTCATAGTAAGATTTCAGCTTTTCTTTGAGATAATTTGCATTTAAAACAGCATCCTGCGAGGCCTGTTTAAGTCTGTCACCCTTCATCAGTATATAAGCGTAAGCCTTTACAAGCACCCCGAAGTTGCCCTGAAACTCTTTTATCTTGCCGATTGTGTTTTTCAAATCGTAATTTCTGACGTATTTTTCGCCGTTATAATCAATAACAGGCACAGGCAAAAATTCTTTTAAACTTTCTACAACCCCGACCGGCCCTGCTCCGGGGCCTCCGCCGCCGTGAGGTGTGGAAAATGTCTTGTGCAGGTTCAAATGCACTATGTCAAAGCCCATTTTTTTCGGTGTTGTTATCCCCATAATCGCGTTGAGGTTTGCCCCGTCATAGTATAACAGTGCTCCGTTTTCGTGTGCGATTTTTGCAATTTCCGATATGTTTTCTTCAAACAGCCCGAGAGTGTTGGGATTCGTCATCATAATGGCTGCGATTGTGTCTTTGTGCTCATCAAAAAGTGTTTGCAAATGTTCAACATCCACCTGACCTTTTGAGTTGCTGTTTACTTTTACAACCTCAAACCCGCACATGCCTGCTGAGGCCGGGTTTGTGCCGTGGGCTGAATCGGGGATAATGACTTTTTTACGCTGCGGCTGATTGTTCACTTTAAAATAGTGTTTTACTATCATCATTCCGCAAAGCTCGCCGTGAGCGCCGGCCGAACCGTGAAGAGTCATTGCGTCCATACCGGTAATCTTTTTTAATGCCTCCTGCAGCTTGTGCATAAGCTCAAGCGCACCCTGTGCATCGTCGTCGGATTGCAGCGGGTGAAGATTCGTAAAACCTTCAAGCGATGCAAGATACTCGTTAACCTTCGGGTTGTATTTCATAGTGCAGGAGCCGAGCGGATAAAAGCCTGATTCCACACAAAAGTTTTTATCCGAAAGCTCTTTAAAGTGTCTCATTGCCTCTAGTTCGCTTACCTCGGGCAATACAGGTGTGTCTTTTCTTAAAAACTGCTGCGGCAAAAAGTCTGCGGAGATTTCTTCTTCGCACAACGTTACGCCCGTCATTCCCTTTATTGATTTTTCAAAGATTGTTTTAGTCATTTACTGCTGCCGCCCCTGTGTATTTTCTTTATTTAATGGTTTATATTTAGTTTACCGTTTTAAAATCTATTACCATGTTAAGAATTTGCTACGGTTCTGTCAATCATAATATTATTTTATATGGTTTGATTTTGCGCGTATGCTCGTGATTTTACACATCCGTTGTTGAATCTGTTCCGGCCGGTAATGTATACAAAACAGCTGTATCCTTTCGGCATAGCAGCGTTTCAACAACCCGTCGGGGCCGCCGTCAAATATCTAAAAAATTTATTTTTTTATTTTATAAATTTTAAACTCGGAGGGCTTTAGTTCTCCAAAGTGCAAGCTTGTTTCAGGTTTGGAAAACTTAACTTCTTCAAACTCGCCGCCGCCTGTTGTTTCCGTATCTTTGTAAACGTATTCCGAAACTATTGAATAGTCACAGGGAATTTGCACAGTTTTGTCATAGACGGTTTGTCCTTCTTTTATATAGGAATTAGAAAATCCGTCATCATGATTTTCGCTCACTTTTTCGGTCGGTGCATTGTAATTTGCAACAATCAATAAAGATTCTTTGAGAGGGTCTTTTGATATAAGCCAGCATACAAAACCGTCATCATCCTGATTAACAATTTCCGCTTCGCCTTCTCTTGTCAAAACATTTTTTAGTGCAAAATCATTGATTGCATTGAATTTGTTAAAGAATTTGTAGTTTTTGGCTCTCGGCATCGAAATTTCCGAACCGATAACACTTTCAATACCTGTTTTTGTAAAGGATTCGTCGCCGTCAATAAACATAACAGGTCTTTGTGCATTTCTTCCGCCCGGTAAAAATTTATACTTAAACCATTTAAACAAAGCCCCGTCCTCACCGAGCTGCCCCGGATACTGGTCGATTGCTCTGAACTCGCCGTCTTGATTGTTATAGCTTTTTAATATGGACAAATTTCCGTAAGTTGTATCGGGGTTTGCTATGTTAAATTGTTCAAGCTCCTGATTGTCACAAACAATGGCCTGCGGATTTTTTGAGAATTGTGAAATTATATCGTTGCCCCACAAAACGTCAAATGCCATGTCTTCGTGGTATTCTTTGTAATATTTATCCCACAGCATATACTCTGCCAGCGTTGCAAAGTGCGGTATTTTTTCTTTAAGTTCTCTGTTTGCACGCCCCAAAACCTCACGTGGTGCACGGTAGCTTATGGGAACTCCGTCTTTTTCCGAAACTTCGTCCACTATGTGGTCAATATGGTCAACTCGGAACCCGTCAAAGTTATAGTCATTTTGCAGTTTTTTAAGGTATTCAATATATAAATCAATAACAGGTTTGTTGTATTCACCGGATTCCAGATATACAAAGTAATACGGAGTCTGACAGTCAAGGTTTGCAAAATGAGTAACATCATCACCTTTAAAATCAAAATGTTTAAAAACTGGATAATCTCCGGTTTCCGACATTTTATCAAATACGGGGGTGCCTGCCGAGCACCATGCACCGCCGGGTGCGGGCCACAGATTTTCTTTTATGAGTGTTTGAATTGTTTCGCCCTGTTTTGTTATATCATCTTCCGTCAATTTTTCGGAGGGTTTAAAACCGTTAAGCTCGGCTGTTATATCTTTCACCCTTGTATGAATTTCTATCTGGGAGTTTCTTTTTGTCATTTCATCGGAAAATTCTTTTTTCTTTGGCGCAATAAGCTCATCAAACCTGTTGTATATTGCCTGATAGTGTTCGGATAGGTCATTTGAGCCTTTTTTTAGGGTGGATTTGTATATATCCCTTACAATTTCCGCATCTTCTCGGTCAAATTCTTCTTTTACAACATCAAATGCTTTGTCAACTTCTTTTTCTATTTTGGAAACAAGCGCGTTTATATCATACCAGCGTGCAATGGAGGGGTTTGCCAGAACCATTTTGGAAAATCTGCCCGTTTGCGGCAGAACATCATAAATCACACAGTGGCCTGCGAGTTGTGCAAGTTTTATAAATAATTGCACCTGCTGTTTTGTGTTAAGTCCGAGGTTTTTCGTTATCTTTTTGTCTTCAAGAAGCGGACTTACTTCGCTGCTCACCGGCAGATATGCACAACCGAATTCTCTGGGATGAAAAGGAATAAGGTAAATTGTTGTACCGAGCACGCCCTTTTCCGGCATGCCGGCGGGCAAAATAAGAACCTGCCTGAGCCAGTCTATAAGTTTGCCTGTTTCCTGAGTGTTGTTTCCGTTGCCAAGCCCGGCAAGGTTAATTAATTTTATATTATGCTGTTCTTTTTTCAGCCAGTTGCCGTTTCGATAGTCAGCTCTTTGAGCGGGAGATATTTTATTGTTTTCAAAGCTAAAAATATTATCCTCTTTGGAAAAAACACCGTTCTTTTTCCATTTTATTTCAAGGCCGTAAAGCACTTCAGCGGGAGAGAGTGTTTCCAGTGCTTTTATATAAGGATATGGAAGATAACCGTTTTGTTCTATTAAAGATTCAAGCTTTAATTTTTTTTCTTCATCAAGCGCATCAACTTCATACAGTTCCTTTAATTTTTCATAGATTGCATTGATTTGCTTATCTGTTCTTTCCTCTTGTCCGGTACCTTTTAGCTTTTTCAAAAACGAAAACATAAAAAACCTCGTATAAATAATTCTATAGCGCTATCATAGCATAAGCAAAATTCATAATAAATAAACACAAACGACTAAATATTGTTTTGGGTTTGTTTTAGATAATTAGTAACCGTTCTTTTGCTTATACCCAAATTTTTTGCTATTTGTTTCAGTGTAATCCCGTTTTGCCGCTGTTGTGTAACCTGACGTATAATATCCTGTCTGTATTTGTCAAATGCTTGCTGCATATTGAGCTTTTTTAGCAGTCTGTTCAGGGTTGGTTCCGCAATATCCATTTCTTTTGCCAGCGAATATTTTCCCGTTCCGCATGCTATCTTTTGTTGGATAAACACTTTTAAGTTGTTGTTAAGGGTTTCTTGCAGTCCGTATTTTTTTATGTACTTAGAACAAACCTGCGGAGGAAGATTGGTTTCTTTTGCAATTTGATTAAAACTTATTGCGTGGTTCAGAGCATTTTTTATTAAATCGAGTTTTTTTTGTTCCTGCATTTTCGTATATGAAACACCGTATTTTGTCCGTAATTTAGAAACACTTCCCGCGCTGACACCCTTTTGTTGTGCAATTGCTTTGTTGGAAAGTTCTGACATCAATAATTCTTTTGTTAATTTTTCTTTTATCGGCCTAAGTCCGTTTTCCAGATTCATTTTTATCCATTTTTCCACATAAAATTTTGCAACCCCCAATTCTTTTGTAATTTGTACAATGGTTTTTCCCTGCTGTATTAATCGGGGC
Organism: Candidatus Gastranaerophilales bacterium; assembly: GCA_944322935.1. Taxonomy (GTDB): domain Bacteria; phylum Cyanobacteriota; class Vampirovibrionia; order Gastranaerophilales; family Gastranaerophilaceae; genus Limenecus. The sequence goes on from CALUQO010000004.1 coordinate 40,088, forward strand.
ATATTCCGGTTAAGTTTATCTATTCTTTCTGAAGTTTTTATTTTTGTCGGCACTTTTAGTTCAAAAAATCTGATAAGCGCATATACTTTTGGGGGGCTGATTTTATATTTAAGCGCAATATCTTGTACAGACATCCCCAGGATAAGACATTTTTCCAGTTGGTTTTTTGTTAATTTCGGCGCACCCGTAAAATTTAACGGTTGGGTTTGTTGTGTTTTATTGATAAAAAAATGTATGTTCATGATTGTATTAATATTCCGGCTACATTGCTATAAAAAATATAAAAATAAAAGTTGCTATTTTATTAAAAATTTTTACAAAAAAAATAAAAATACCTCTCTGTCTAAGAGAGGTATTTTATGGTGGCAATATATTTTAGCAGCAGGCTGCTGATTTGCATTTTGCGATTGCATCTTTAACCTTTTCAACAATTTCTTTTTGTTCTTCCAATGTTAATTCAGCAAACATAGGCAAGCTCATAACATGCTGTGTATCATATTCGGTATGAGGCAAATCACCCATTTTGTAACCGAGATGAGCGTGTACTTTTTGCATATGCAACGGTATCGGGTAATACAACATTGCACCTACACCGTTTTCCTGAAGCATTTTTTGAACTTCGTCTCTGTGCGGGACTTTAATTGTGTACTGGTGGTAAACGCAATATGTGTCCGGTAATTCTTTTGGAGTTTGAACATCAGGACAATCTTTAAATAGTTCCGTATATCTGTGAGAAACTTCACGACGCATTTTGTTCCATTCGTCTATATAGTTCATTTTTACTCTTAAAATTGCAGATTGAATTTCATCAAGACGGCTGTTTACACCGATTTCATCGTGATGGTATCTGATTGCACCGCCATGGTTTCTTAATGCAACCATTCTGTCCTTGAGGTAATCGCTGTTTGTTACGGCCATACCGCCATCGCCCATACCGCCTAAGTTTTTGGTAGGGAAGAAGCTGTAGCAGCCGATATCACCGAACGAACCAACTTTTTTACCTTTGTATTCCGCACCGATAGCCTGGCAGCAGTCTTCTATTACGTATAAATTGTGGCGTTTAGCGATATCCATTATTGCATCCATATCAGCAGGCTGGCCGTATAGGTGTACAGGCATAATTGCTTTAGTACGCGGAGTAATTTTAGATTCAATTTGTGTTACGTCCATGTTGAATGTATCAGGGTCAATATCAACAAACACAGGTGTTGCGCCGACAATTTCAACTGATTCCGTTGTTGCAACAAAAGTAAACGCAACTGTTATAACCTCATCACCAGCACCTATATCAAGAGCTCTTAATGCAAGATGCAGTGCATCTGTACCGGAGTTAAGCCCGATAGCGTGTTTTGTGCCAAGATATTGCGCAAATTCCTGTTCAAAAGCTTTTGTATTCGGCCCCAAAATATAAGCACCGGAGCGTAATACTTCCACAACAGCTTTTTCTATCTCAGCTCCCGTTTGTTTGTATTGTCTTTTTAAATCAACTATAGGAATCATAAAACTCTCCTTTTTCCACATACGTATTCCTAACTATTCTATAATTTTACCACTGTCGTAAAACGCCTTTATAAAATCTTTACACACGCCGGCGACTAAAAGAGCCATGACAAACAACGGCAGGCATTATTTTAAGCTGCACTTTTTTTTGTCTTGGATTTTTGAAAACAAACAATGCTGTTTAAATACAAACTATCTAATCTAGTGTCGCAGTTGCTGTCGGCTGACCGCAGCCAGCACCTGCTCACCTTTGCCTTATTTTTCCACTCTGCCGAATAAAAGCTGACTAAATGTCAGGTTTTATGAGAGGCTTTGATTTTGTGAAAAATGGCTTCACTATGTGAACAATGTGTCACTCGCCTACACTTAACTTCGTTAAGTTTCGGTGACAGGCTCACAAGTATCGCTTACGCTCTACTGTTCGCTTTGTCAAAAAATTCGTTCACGTCGCTTACCTCTCACAAAACCAGCCACTGGCTGCTTTTGTTCGGCAGAGCCTTATCACGAATTTTTCTCGAACAAAATTATTCACCCTCAAATTGAACCATAGAAAATACATCTATGTCCTTCAGTTTTTCTCTGCCCTTAAGGTCAGTTAATTCTATGATAAAAGCGGCACCAACAACTTTAGCACCGGCTTTTTTAAGAAGCTTGGCAGCTGCATCAACAGTACCGCCCGTTGCAAGCAGGTCATCTATTATAAGCACCTTTTTGCCGGGTTCTACCGCATCTGCGTGCATTTCTATCTTGTCCGTGCCGTATTCAAGCTCATATTCCTGAGAGATTGTTTCTGCGGGAAGTTTGCCGGGTTTTCTTATTACAATGAAACCTGCGCCGAGTTTGTATGCAAGAGCGGCACCAAATATAAAACCGCGTGACTCAATACCGGCTACATAGTCGATTCTTTCATCTTTATATCTGTCAGTGAGGTAATCTATCATATACCGCATTGCCTGCGGGTCTTTTACTGCTGTTGTAATATCGCGAAAAATTATCCCCTTCTTTGGGAAATCAACTATAGCTCTAATCTTTGATTGAACGTATTCTTGCATTTTTTCTAACTTCCTTTTCTTACTTAATTAAAAAATTCAGGGCAAAGCCTGTTCGATATCTTCAATTATATCATCAACATCCTCAAGGCCAACAGACAATCGCATAAAATCATCAGAAATACCACAAGCCTTTAACTGTTCATCGTTTAGCTGTCTGTGTGTGGTCAAACAAGGATATGTTATGATTGAACGAGAATCACCGATATTTGTTGCGTGAATTAAAAGTTTTACATTTTCTATAAAGTATCTGCCGGCTTCACGTCCGCTCATTCCGTCCCCCTTAATGCCAAAGCTTATTATGGAAGAGGCACCGCGGGGCATATATTTCTGTACAAGAGGATAATATTCGTTGCTCTCAAGCCCCGGATAATTTACCCACGCAATTTTAGGGTGATTTTCAAGATATTTCGCAACCTTAAGAGCTGTATCGCTTACCCTTTGCATTCTTAAAGGCAGTGTTTCCAGCCCGAGAAGTGTAAGATACGAATTAAACGGGCTTATGCAGGTACCTAAGTCTCTCAGCAGCTGCCCTCTGGCTTTAACAATATAAGCACTTTCTCCAAAATCTTTTGTATAACTCAATCCGTGATAACTTTCATCAGGCTCAACAAGTTCATCGAACTTACCCGAAGCTGCCCAGTCAAATTTACCGGAATCTACTATTATCCCCCCCATAGAGTTCCCGTGACCCGATATGTATTTTGTCAGGGAATGAACAACAATATCAGCCCCCCATTTTACAGGGCTGCAAAGATACGGAGAAGGCACCGTATTATCAACAATAAGCGGTATTTTATGCGCGCGGGCAACCTGTGCAACGGGTTCTATATCAGCAACATTTAATTTTGGGTTACCTATCATTTCAATAAAAATACATTTTGTTTTATCTGTGATTAATTTTTCGTAATCCCCAGCTTTTTCGCCATTTGCAAAAATTGTATTTATCCCGAGTTTTCTTAATGTTGTATTCAAAAGGTTAAAAGTACCGCCGTACAAAGTTGATGAAGCAACCACCTCATCACCTGCTTTTGCAATATTTAATACGGCAAGCGCAGATGCAGACTGTCCCGAAGAAACCGCCAAAGCCCCTACTCCGCCTTCTAACGCAGCTATTCTCTCTTCCAAAACCTGTGTTGTCGGGTTAGATATCCTTGTATAAATATCCCCCTGAGCTTTTAGGTCAAACAAATCCGCAGCATATTGCACACTGTCAAAGTCAAAAGCAGTGGTTTGATATATGGGAACAGGTATGCAATGTCTGTTGTCAGCGGCTTTGTGTGCATATTGAACTGCAATTGTATCAAATTTCATCTTCATCTTCTCCGCTACATTTTTATCAGGTTAACTTAAAACTATCCTCTCAGGTTTTCTTTTATAATATCCGAAACCCAGGGTACATAGCTGTCTTTTCCGCAAATTGCGCTTATAACAAGATACAAAACAAAAACTGTATAAAAAAGCGTTACAATTGAAAATCCCAATAAAATAGGCGTGTTAAGAAAGAAGGTTATCATACCCAAAATATTTTTCAATATCGGGATATAGCTTAACAGATTCAGTGCATAACCCAAACCTGTCAGTATGAGCCAAAGAGCAAACGCAATAAAAATGGATTGAAAAATATGATATTTTAAAAACGGGCGTAAATCTTTTTTCATCAAATATGCAATTATATAAAAAGCAAGCCCGATAAGCGGCATTATGTATGATGCTGCAGATACAATCCTTTCAAGTACAGAAGGTGATGCGTTTCTTACGTATGACAATTTTAATCCCCCCGTGTTTTTATGTTTTTATGTTTTAGTGTTTTAGTAGTTTAGGCTGTTGCGCCTTCTTTATTTCTTTCTTTTTTATTGATGTATTCCTGCAAAATTTCAATATAAACCAGTTTGTTTTCTATTGATTTATCGTCGCAGCGCAATGCTTTACGGTAGGTATATATCGCGTTAGGCAAATCCTCGAGCATAAAGTATGTATTGCCGATAAACGAATAAATCTTAGCATCATCAGGACATATTGCAGAGGCCTTTTGATAACATTCAATAGCTTCTTTATACATTTTTCTGTCAACATAAATATTGCCCAGCAATATATAAGCATTCGGCCTGCTTGGGTCAACAGCAATGGCTTCTTTATACTTGCTTATTGCCATATCGATTCTGTTTGCATCGGAATATGCAATGGCGTGGCATACATACACCTGATAGGCCTTGTCGTCTATTGCATAGCATTTTTCAAAATATTTGTCCGCATTAGCAAAATCTTTTAATGACGCATAACAATTTGCGATACATATCGTTGCTTTAAGGTTAGCCGGCTCCAGCTCGAGCGCATGTTTTAAAGATTTTATTGCCTCTTTATACATATGCATTGACATCTGCGCGCTTGCTTTATTTATATATGTTTCAGGGTCACGAGAATCTGCATTTATAGCTTTGTCGTAATATACAATTGCCGTCAGATAATCTTTTTTGTCCTGAAATAAAAGACCTATAGCGTTATATAATGCTGAACTGTCCGGCTCAAGCTCCAGAGCCTTTTCATAATTTTTCATTGCAGGTTCGAACTCGCCGAGTTCAGCGTATGCATTACCAAGATTCATATAAATAGAAAAACTTTTTGATTCAATTTCCGCAGCTCTTGAGTAGTAATCAATAGATTTATTAATATCTCTGTAATAAAAATGCAAGCTGCCGGCATTGATAAGAGCCTGAAAATTAAGCGGGTTAACCTTCAGCAGAGATTCATAAACGCCGAGAGCATTTTCATAATCAGTTTCTGCAATGTAAATTTTGCCAAGTTCTATATAATTGCTTTCATCAGAAGGGTTTTTAGAAATTTTTTCTATTAACTCATCTTTTATATCTTTATCTCTTTTATTTTGAATATCCATAACACCTTCTGTTCGTTTACAAATACATTATACGGAAATATTTTACTACAATATTTAAAAAAGTGGAATTATTTAATCCGGTGTCGTCTTCCCGTCCATTAAGACTTGACAAACAGACAATTGGGGTAAATAATATTCATGTAGGGGGAAGCCCTAAAGAAATCTGACTTCCTTAGAGCTTCACTTAGTACCCTATGATTTTAGGATTTTAGAAAAAGCTCCAAGAGTTCCAGCTCTGGGGCTTTTTCTTTATATTGTTCAATTAAAAAATCAAACAATAAGAAAACGCCTAAACTCATATTAATCACCTCCTTTCGACCGCTTTCTTAGTAAAATGCGTGTGTCGCGGAGGTTTGTGGTACTTACCCTGAGATTATTCTATTACACCGTCTTTTGATTGTCTACAAAACCTTTTTCTATCATTTAAATTTCTTATATTAAATATTCACAAAAATATAACCCGAAATTATAAACTTAGGGTACGTTATTAATGATTGTATTTTCATTCATTCCTCACAAAATTTAGACGTCTTAGACTTGACAAGCGTGAGGTTATAATAAATAATGTATTTACAGGGTGGCAGTTGTCCAAGCTGCCGAATGCCTTGTACGAGGTTAACGGTTCTTATCTTTTCGGGTAAGAGCCGTTTTTCAATATGAATAGAATCAATAACACTAATATTAGAGTTAAATTGATATTTTCCATATCAGCCCCCTTTCTAGCGGGAACCAACCCGAGGTTAACAATATAATTGTCGGCGGTTCTTTGTAGAAAAGGCATCGTTTACCCTGCAGGCTTATTTTACTATAACCCGCACGGAGTGTCTATTATTCAATGTCTAACGATGATATATCAATAACTTTATCGCTATAGCTGTAATCAATTTCAATCAAATTTTAACACTTCAATATACAGCATTAATGAAAACCAACCATGAATTAACCAGACGAATCGATAAGCTTCTCGAACTCTGCGAAAGCTTGTCAGAACGCTATTTAGAGCTACCCGATGAAAAAAAGAGACAACTGCTAAAAATCATCTGCTCGAACTTTTTTTATAGTGACTCAAAGCTAAGCATAGACGTAAAAAGCGCCTTTGCGGCGCTCTTCAAATTCGTCATTTTTGAAAATGGCTCCTCGGGTGGGACTGTCTTGCTCGGCGGCGTTAAACGGCAATTCCGTGTTTTTGTTTCTGTGTTTTCAACACAAAACAAAAACACTCCAGCCTCTGCCGCCTCGCGCTCGAACCTCAAGCAGGTTCTCGTCCTCACCCTCGATAAAGCATAAAAAAAGATGACCTGCGTCATCTTTTTTTTAAATTCTCCTCGGGTGGGACTCGAACCTACAACCCTTCGGTTAACAGCCGAATGCTCTGCCATTGAGCTACCGAGGAATAACTCAGAGGTCTTTTAAAAACCTTGTAGAATTATTATAACAAAACAATTTTTCTTGTAAACACCTTTTTAAGAAAAAGTTTTTTTCTGCCTGAAAGTCCCGGTATCATGGTTTTTTGGATTATTGTAAACAAATCTTAAACACATGCTCTAATTTCGGGCAATTTTTACGTCAATATATACTTTATATATATGTAAGAGAAAATAAGAGAGAATAAACATGAAAGCATTGTTGGTAAGATTTTTAAACAGAAACAAAAGATTCAGCCCCGCCGATTTAATTTAAACTGATTTTGATTTTACTGTAAACCGAGGATTTTATAAATAACAGAAACCGCTATAATTTTGTATTATGAGCGGTTTAAATTGTTTAAAAAAGACAAAAACAGAATTAATACAAGAATTTAAGCAGTTTTATTACCAAAAGGCTGCACCGCTGCTTCCAGATTACGAAGCCAAAAGAGGCAAAGAAAAATATAATTTATATCTGTTTAATGCTATTGTTCTTGGATTTATTATTCTTGCATTATTTCACTTTTCACAAATCATGGTTTGTATAGGGGGCGCTCTTATATTTATAAGCTTTTTTGCGTTAATTCTGCTCAATCCCCAAAATAAAGCTTTTGTAATCAACTCTGATTATGAAATGGTGATAAAAGAAAAGTTGATGCCTGAGTTTTTGTCTTTATTCGGAAATTTCAGCTGGAGCAAATATGTAGTAAAAGATATAAGAGGTATCTTTAAAAAGTTTAAAACCCTAAAGATATTTCCGATTACTCATCTTTTTGCATTTGATGACTTAATCCTTGGCGAATACGGCGGCATCAATTTAAAACTGTACGAAATAAGAACCGGTTTCAGGGCAATTAATCTCCCGATTGTTCTTATGTTTGTTATTATTCTTTGTATTGTTGCTCCGATTTATTTTACAATTTTATTTTCTATCAATAGTTTTATAATGAATTTGGTGTCAATCTTTAATAAGAATCTGGGCGATGCATTGTTTCTTATATTTCAGGCATTGATTTTTGTTTTTCCGCCTATATTGGCAATAATTTATGCAATACGTACGGCTGCTATCAGGTGCCTTATGGCAGAATTTGAAATACCTAAAAATTTCAGCGGCAATACCTGCATATACGAAAAGGCAGCTACTGCTAAAAAATTAATTTTTAAAAGCAAAAATGGTATGGAGCCTGTACACCTTGAAGATATCAAATTTTCCGAATTATACAATGTATTTTCAACAGATCAGATAGAAGCCCGTTATCTTTTAACAACCGCTTTTATTGAACGATTTTTGAATATAAAAACAGCTTTTAAGGCTGACTATATAAGAGCAGAGTTTTCGAATAACAAGCTTATCCTTGTCATAGGAGTAAGCAAAGACCTTTTTGCAATGGGAAATGTATCTAAAAAAACGACCGGCAAAACTTTTGTCGAGCTTTTTGAAGAACTTTATTCAGTTCTGGAACTTATTGACACATTAAAATTAAACCAAAAAACAGGTCTTTAGTTTAAATCCACAATCGTTACCCCGTTGCCGCCCTCGGTGTCATCACCCTGACGGAACTTTGCCACATAGGGCGAGTCGTTTAAATAATCCCTTATTGCCGTTCTAAGCTGACCGGTACCGTGCCCGTGCACAATTTCCACATAAGGAAGATTGACCATAGATGCTTTGTCCAAGAACAAATCCAGCTCCGTTAAAGCATCATCCACCCTGTAGCCTCTAAGGTCAATTTTTGGCGACATGTTTGTGCGCTGCACGGAAACCCTTGAGGAACTTATAATTATCTTCTTTTTGATAATATCCTTCTGACGTTTTAAGTTTTTTGCAAGCTTTTTAACGTTAATGGTAGACTTGAGCTGCCCGACAAGCACCTGCAGGTTACCGTTTTTGTCGGGAAGTGATTCTATTACAACATCCTGATCAAGCCCTCTTATTATTGCTTTGGCGCCTATTTGTATATCCTCGGGTTTAAGTTCCTCGTATTTCACATCCACCTGCTCAAACTCTTTTGCCAGCGCTTTCGCTGCTTTTGAACCTTTTTGCGAAAGCTTTTTGTAAGAGTTTATGGCGTTTTCTTTTGTCTTGTGGTGGTTGAGGTTTTCAAGCACCTTTTTAATCTGGCCTTTTGCCTCCTGCAAATTGTCCTCGTAACGGCGTTTGTAGTCTTTAAGGGTTTTCCTTTTTTGCGAATTTAAGTTTTCCAAAAGCTCGGAATACTCTTTATACTTGGCTTCCGATTTCGTTTTGAGCTTTTGTGCTTCCTCTGTCAAAGAGTTAAGCTCCGAGTATTTTGCCTGCAAGTCCTCAAGAATTTTAGATTCTTCCGTTCTTTCCGACTCGTAATTTTGTTTTGCTTTTTCGATAATATCGGCGCTGATACCGAAGTTTTGTGCTATTGCAAAAGCGTTTGAGGCACCGGGGACACCTATTCTGAGTTTATAAGTCGGCTTAAGCGACTGCGCATCAAAGTCTACGGAAGCGTTTTGAAACAGCGGATTGTTAAACGGCAGCGATTTTAACTCGTTAAAGTGCGTGGTAATCAATGACAGAGCGCCCTTTTCAATAAAAGCTTCCATAACGGCTTTTGCAAGGCTTGCACCTTCTTTGGGGTCAGTACCGGCTGCAATTTCGTCTATCAAAATAAATGTGTCGCTGTCAGCGTTTTCCAAAATTTCTTTTATATTTTTTACGTGCGAAGAAAATGTGGACAAGCTCTGTACAATGCTCTGGTCGTCGCCGATTTCTGCAAACAGTTTTTTAAACGGGTAAACCCTTGCGCTGAAACAAGGTATATGAAGCCCTGCACGTGTCATTGCTATTGCAAGCGCCACTGTTTTTAATACAACTGTCTTTCCGCCTGCGTTGGAACCCGTGATAATAATAGATTTGTAAGGCTTGCCTATGGAAAAATCGTTTTCCACCACCTTATCAAGTATCGAAAGCAGCACGGGGTTTTTCATTGATTTAAGCTCAATCAGCGGCTCCGACACAACCTGCGGCTCGCAAGCATCTATGCTCGTTGAATATTGAGCTTTTGCAAAGATAAAATCAAGTTCAATAAGACTGTGATAAGAGGTCTCTATTTCACCGCAGTGCCCCGCCATTATTGCTGAAAGCTCTTTTAAAATGCGCTGTATTTCCGCTTCAATTGAAATTTCAATTTCTCTTAACCTGTTGTTTATGCCTACGACCTGTTTCGGCTCAATAAAGTATGTCTGCCCCGATTGTGAAATATCGTGCACAATCCCCGGAACTTTGTTTTTGGATTCCGCTTTAACCTGAAAAACTATTCTTCCGTCACGCAGGGTATACACTGTATCTTGCAGACATGCGGTAAACGTTGAACTTTTCATCAAATCCGCTACCGTCATTTTTAAGTTTTCAGAGGTATCACGTTTTGAACAAAACAGGGCTTTTAACTCGGGGGATGCGGACTCCTTTATGTTAAAAGAGGAATCAAAAATTTCTTCAACCATTGCCTCAATTTCAGGCAAAGGGAAAAGCCTGTGTACAAAATTGAACAGCTCCGGCTCGTCTTGAGCGTATTTGTGCAAGAATGAAGAAAATTTTCTTGCCGACACAATCACGTCAAATACGGATTGGATATCTTCAACACCGAGCGTAATCTTTTTTTTCAAAATGCCGATTATATCTGTTATGTCGCACAAATTTCCGACCGGCACCGTGCTGTCGCTTAGCCTGTATGCATTTTGCGCCTGAGTAGTCAGCTTTTGATTCAGGATAATCTCATTTATATCCGTACTCAAGGCCGTTTCCAGACAGCGTTTTTTGCCCGGATTGCTCTGGGCAAACGTGCTTAAAATTTCAAGCACCTTATCAAATTCTATTGTAGTTAACGCTTTATCCACAAGATTGATTTTAGCACAAAAGAATATTTCATATAGTTGACCTGCCGTGCGTAATGATTAGACAACAAGCAAATATGAACCTGTCTTTGCAAATATGTTTTGCATCTTTTATAAAGATAAAACAGATAACTTCATGTTCAGAGCCGCAGGGTAGACTTTAGTCTACCTTTAACACAATCGTTAACATGTGAGCAAAAAACATGCTGCCATTGCGCAGCGTCAGGCTTTTGCAGGCATGTGACAATATTATTAAAGACAAACTAAAATCTGCCGCAGCGCCGGTCAAATGGATTATAAATTTAAGAAAGTTTTTTTGTTATAATTTTTTTAAAGAGGAGAAACTTTGTCAGATTCTGTTTTCAACACAAAATACAATGAAATTTTAAAGATAATAAGTCCGGATTTTGACACGCTGGAGAGCAGCTTAACCGCTCATCTGGACAGCGAAAAAACCTCACGAATAATCCCGATTATAAAAGATTTTTTAGGCAATAAAGGCAAAAGAATACGTCCTGCGCTGATTTTTCTTTTTGCACACGCACTGGGCAAAAGCTGCAGCGAATTCGTCACAAAAATAGCGCTGGCCAACGAGCTTTTGCACAACGCGACACTGATTCACGACGACATAATCGACTGCTCGCTTTTAAGACGGGGAAAAACAACGCTTAACTTTGATTATGACAACAAACTCGCCGTGTTAGCAGGAGATTTTTTAATAGCCAGAGTGCTGGAGCTGCTTTTTGATATAGAAGACACAAATATACGCAAACTTCACGCCGACGCTGTTTCAAAACTTATAAACGGTGAATTAAACCAGTATTTCAGCCGCTACAAGCTTTTGAGCATGGACAAATACATAGAAAAATCAAAAGATAAAACAGCACGGCTCTTCGAGGCCGGTATAAGCTCTGTGTATCTTTACCAAAACAATGAGCCCTCACATCTTGAAAACATAAAGAATTTTGCGCTCAATTTCGGTACAGCGTTTCAAATATTAAATGATATAGACAACTTTAAAAATTCTCAAAGCATTGAAGAAGATTTGAAAAACGGGGACTACAGCGCTCCTCTAATCTTTTATGTGCATGAAAAATACCACGGTGATATGTCAAAAGTTCAAAACACAGGTTTGCTCTTTAAACAGATACAAAATTCAGAAGCAATAACACGCACAAAAGAGCTCGCAAAACATTACATTAACAGGGCTATTGAAAATATATCATTTATTGAGGATAATCAATATAAAAGAGCGATAATCAACCTTTGCAATCTAATCGCAGGTACGGAAAATAATGGATAGAGAAGAGATTAACGAAATTCAAACAGAAGAAAAAAAGCAAACACCGAAAGAAAAATTTATCTCGGGACTGCAAGAAACAATAGAAACTGTTGTTTTCGTTCTTGTAATGGTTATAATAATCAGATTTTTTATAGGTGAAATCCGCTGGATTCCGTCCGCATCTATGCGGCCTACGCTGATAGAAGGCGACAGAATCTTTGTCGAAAGATTTTCACGTTTTTATGCAGAACCTAAAAGAGGGGATATAATGGTATTTTATCCACCCGAAGAAGAAATAAAAACCGACCCTGTGTCTATCATGGCGCGTTTAACAGGATTTTTCTGCAAAGATATCGCTTACATAAAAAGAGTCGTGGGGGTTCCGGGGGACAAACTCGAGGTTAAAGAGTTTTCTAACGGCACATTTAAAGTTTATATAAATGACAAACCGCTCAACGAGCCTTATATAATGAGCCCCGATGACTATATCCCGTGTTCAAACGAAATGTTTTGCGGGCCGATGCAGATTCCCGACGGAAATTATTTTATGATGGGGGACAACAGAGGCAACTCTCAGGATTCAAGATTCTGGGGATTTTTACCCAAAGAAAGATTTATAGGAAAGGCTATATTCATTTTCTGGCCGCTTCACAGATTGAAAACATTCCACAGGCCGGACTACGGCAATATAAATAATTAGATTTATATTACCAGTATTGAAGTTATTTAATTTAAACAATTAAAAGCCGCAGCATATTTTGCAGCGGCTTTTTTGTACAAAAATATTTTTTTCAATTAATTTCCCTGGGCGTTTTCACCCTTTTTAAATAATTTTGAAAAGAAATTTTTTGTTGCATCATAAGCTTTACCAACATTTGTATTAACAAATTCACCTGTTTTGGCAACACCCAGTTTTACATAATGCAAACCTTTTTGGAAAATGTTTTCCGTACCTGCCAATTTTGCTGCAGGGTCAAATGTTTTAGGCAAATATTTTCTGCCCAAACCTGTTGCGGCCGCTAATACAACAACAGTTGCGAGAGTTTTTAAGAACCAATGACTTTTCTTTTTAGCGGGTTGCTGCCCGTAAGGAGCGTCCATTGGCGTGCTGGCTGCCGGCTGCTGGTTATTTATGGAATAAGTCGGTTTTTGTGAAACCGTTGCCTGTGTCATCGGCGTAATAGTTGAGAAACTTGTTGACATTCTTACACTCCTTTTTTACACACTGTGTTTATATAAAACTGCAGAAAACTTTTTATTGCTACCTGTATCGGTCATGTTAAAAATTATGAAACATTTTGTTACATTATAACATTTTTTATATAGTTTTGGAATATTTTTTTAAGAACTGTAATCTATATTATTAGAGAACGGAATATGAGGAATTTTTATGAGTATAAAAATAAATATTGGCGAAGACGTATTGGATAATGCAAAATTTGTTGCCTGCAAAGTCGATGATACTTATATGAGAAAAAGAGTATATGCCCTTGGTATTGCCGCAAATGCAACGGCCAAATACCTTACGGAAAACGGATTAAAAACTCTGTCCAATCACAGTTTGTACAAGTCCGCGGTATTTGCAAAAGAAATTGAAATTGCCGATATTTATGCAAACAATGCAAGATTTGATGTAAGGGTTACGTTTAACGATACCTCATTTACGGTTCCAAAGCTGCATGTAAAATATGATATTAAGCCCGAAGCTTATATTGTTGTAAGATTCGATAATTCGTTAAAAGATATTGAATTTTTAGGATTTATTCCCGAAAAAGAATTGACCTACGACAAAAACGGAGAAGAATACTATACCTATCCTTTAGATATCCTCAAACCTTTTGAAGACTTTATTCCTTATGCGGAAAACCTTAAGGTCACTAATAAAACGTATTCCGAACAAGAACACGATAATATTCTGTCTTTATGTGTGGGCATAATTGACGAACAGGCGAGCGAAGCTGATAAAATTTACTTTATAAAACACGTTGCAGAATGTACTGTTTGCCGCGACACATTCTGTGATATCAATGATTTTGATGATATACTTTCGCAATTAAAAAATTATCGTGAACTTTTAAACGACAGTACATTGAGTGTTTTATCCGGAAACAAAAAGGAGGTGGATCAAGCAGCTATCGCTCATATGGCATTGGTTGAAAACGCGAGCGAAGATTTTTTAATAAATGAACAACCGGACTCAGACGAGGACACTTTGCAGCCGCAAAACGAGACCTTAGCTGCCGGTGCCGCAGCAGGGGCTGCCGCCGTTGCAGGAGCCGCAATCGCAGCCGGTGGAGCGAAAGAAGCTGCAGACGCCGCATTAGAGCCTTTGGTTTTAGATCTTTACGATAATGAACAGCAAACTTTACGGGAAGAAAAAAACAGTGAAAACACAGCCTCAACAACTTTAAAAGAAGATGATGAACCGGAACTTTTACTTGAAACACCGGACTATTCTGACGGCGAGGATAAAATCAACACCACATTAACCGGAAACAACACTTCACTGTTAATAAATGAAGATGAAGACGGTTTTACATTGGAAATAAAAGATGATGATACGGAAGCGGATTCTGCCGGGGCATCAGCCGCTCAAGATATTTTAACTGCGGATAATACGAAATCCGACGAAGATGATACGCCTTTTATTGTTGAAGATCCATCCAATGAATCATTTGACGATTTGAATGCGTCTATTGACGCTTTTGCCAGTGAACCGGTTGATGAGCCGTTCTTGCTTGAAGAAGATGAGGAGACATTGCCGGAAACTGATACGCAAATGCCCGAAGAAAATACATATACGGCAGATGACTTATCGTCTGAACAGCTGCAGCCTCTTGAATTAAAAGAAGATAACGAGCCGACAACATCGTCAGATGAAAACACATCTATTGATTTTGATTTGGATGCTATTACAAATTTAGAAAACCTTGATGACGAAATCACGCTTAATCTTGATGAAATTTCAGACAATGCCAAAGAACAAATTACCTCACAGGCTGATGCACCAGCACCAACACCGGAACCGGTACTCGATGAGCCGGCAGAACAACCGAATGATATAACGCTTACCGAAGAGGACTTAATAAATATTGATGCTGATCCTATTGCTCTGAACGAAGATATTGAAGAGTTGTCTGCACCGGATGAAACGGCAACATTGACAGATGAGCCCGTATACCAAGAAGAAGTGCCGCAACTTGAAAGTGCAGATTTCGAAACTGACATACTCTCGGGTGACCTTGATGAAATAGATGCATTAGCAGATGAGCACTTAACAGAAGAAGATGATGCAATGCTTGAAAGTGTCGGGCCGGAAACTGACTTACTCTCCGGTGAACTTGACGAAACAGACGCATTGGCAGGTGAAGCCATAATTAAAGAAGATGAACAGATACTTGAAAACGTCCCCCCCGAAACAGACATGCTCTCGGGAGACCTTGATGAAATCGACGCATTGACAGATGAACACATAATCGAAGAAGACGATGCAATGCTTGAAAGTGTCGGGACGGAAACTGACATACTCTCCGGTGAACTTGATGAAAATGAAGAACACATCGAGCAACTGAACTCCGTAAACGATAATTTATCAGATAATTTATCAGCATTAAAGGAGGCAGATTCTCTGGATTTGGAAGATTTAGAAACCCTTGACTCAATAGAGCCGGCAGAAGAACTTCAACAGGAAAATCACATTGAATCAAATATTGATTCCGATGACATGTTGATAGCAGATGATGATATATTGACAGAAGAAAATGTTGAAGACGAGTGGCCTGCTTCTTCTCACCCGCAGGAGCCTGTCGAATTAAAATATGACGATTTAAATGATGATGAAACATTTAAAATTCAAAACGACAACAAAAATGATGATATAAATTCGGATGTTTTTGATTTGAACAAACAAGAACCGGTAATGGAATCATTAGATGATGATTCCGAACAACACGTTGCCGACTTTGATTTTCCTGATTACAACTATGAAAACATAACGCTTGAAGAACAGCCGGAAAACTCAGTAAACGAAACTGCAGAATTAAACCAACAGGAAGAGCAAAACGATACAAAACAGGAACATAATATGCAAGAAGAACAACCTCAACAACAGGATACAGACACTGATGATGAAGAACTCCATGGGCTTTTGGACGACGATTTGTTAGCGTTGCTTTCTGATGAAGATCAGGCTAATACTTCTGACAACGAAGAAAACTCTAGCACACAACAACAGGTAAATGAAGAGAATTCTGTTGAGCAGCAAACCCCTGATGCAACAATCAGTGATGATACTATTGATGCTCAGGAAGAAAACGGGGAAATTGAAAATCTTTTTGATGAACAGGAAGCACCGCAAGACGGCGAACAGGTAGAACTGGATATATCTCAAGAACCGATGAGCGCCGAAGCGGTAAAGAAGACTAAAAAACTTGCTATTGCCGGTGCACTTATTGCATTACTGGCTATAGGCGGCGTTGCCGGCGGTTATTATATGTATCAAAAAAATATTGCAGCAGCAAACAATGATTCAGCAGACACCGCGCAGGATAATCAGGTCTTTGATTTCAAAAATAATGCAGTTCAGGGAGAAGAAGAAGACACTTCTTCGGCTGCCGTATCACAAGATATCAATAAATCCATGACCAATTCTTTTTCGGACAAACCGGCCGCTATTTCCATAACAAAATTGTCATGGCAGGTAAGTGAAAAACTTGCAGTCGAACCTTCTGTTAAAGAATATTTACAAACTGCAGGAAAAAATATTCAACTAAATTTACAAAATGATTTAGCAAATTCTGCTGATGTTGCATTTAATAACAGTGTAAAAGTTTCATTTGAAATTGCACCCGACAATACGATGAAAGGCATACAGGTACTGGAATCCAGCGGTTCCGACAAAATAGATGCAACTATAACAAAAAGCATAAAAAATACTCTTAAGTATATAAGCGTTCCAAAATTGCAAAATTATAAGTCGGATTATTTCTTAACTTTAATAATTAATTTCTAATTCTATGATATGATATAATCAAATAAGTTAATTTATATTTATAGAATTGGGTTGTAAAATTGGATACTATAAACGAACAAAGAGAGCTTATAGAGAAGTTAGTTAAATCAAATAACAAATTCAAAGGCAATGAAGATTTAATAGAGGATTTTTGTTCAGAAACGTATAAAAGATCCTATTCGTTATTTGATAATGTAAACATCAAAGATATAGAAAACTATATAGCAAAAGTTGCAAATACAGCGATTTTGACTGTGTTAAAACAAAACGGCAGAGTAAGACGCCGGGATAACAAATACGTAAGCACTCATGAAGTGCTTATAAATCCGGTGCCGGCAAAAATACAGGAACCTGAAATTGTCGTCAAAGCACCTGAACCTGCTGTTGTATATGAACCTTTTGTTTATGATATAGCTGACCCGCGTGATTCTTTTGAAGAAAAAGTTGTAAGAAAAGATCTTCTTCAAAAAATTGTGGATATAGTTTTGATTGCTCAAAAGGAAAATCCTTCAAAAGAATTTTTGAAGATATTTTATCTCAGATACATAAAAGAATTAAAGCAAAAAGATATAGCCAAAGAGGTAAATATCTCACAAGCTGAAGTAAGTAAACGGTTGATAGAAATATTAAAAATAGTTAAATCTCATTTTTAATGCTGTTAAATGTTTACATATGTAATTTAATTAATCTTTATAATATAATAAGCTTAAAACAATAAGCGGTTTTTGTAATGCTCTGTATAAAATGTAAAAAAATTATACCTGATAATCAGCTAAGATGCAGTTATTGCCACACTAAAGTACAATCAGTCTGTCCGGTATGCGGACAGGTGAATCCTATAACGTCTGAATATTGCAAAAGATGCGGTTTGCAGCTTTTAAAACACTGCCAAAAATGTAACAGCATAAATCTTCCGAGCGCAAAAATTTGCCGCAAATGTTCTTATCCGTTCGTAAAAGATAAAGCGGAAATAGCCATAACTGATTTATCCAAAATGCAAAAAAATCCGGAAACTCCTGTCTCGCTTGATATACCCAATACAAAAATTTACACGGGAATATCAAAAGAACTGATGGCTTTGCAGGTTGGTGATGATAAAATATCAGAAGGCCTTAAAAAAGAAAAATTGGCTGCTGCCAAAAAGCCGCTAATTAATTCAAAAATAGTTGTATCGGAAGAAAAAGTTGTTAAAAATATTGAAAAATTCACCCAAAAATCACCTATACAAAATGTGCAACCGCCTAAAAAAAACACAAACAATAAATCGGAAGATGTTTTAAAACCGGAATTTTCGGCAGATATGCAGGCTCCCAAAATTTTGCCGGAAGAAACTGACACTAATTCTTATGAACCTAAAGAATATGATCAGATAAAAGCTAAAAATCATATTATCAATACTCTTAAGCAGCCTGAAAAGCTGATAATCGGCCTTAGTGCACCAGAAGGATACGGCAAATCAACTGTTTTAAGGTATCTTTTTAATGATTTGCTAAAACAAAATTATATCTGGCTCTGGGGGGAATGCAGCGCTAATTCGCAAATCAGCCCTTTTGGAATATTTCAGGAAATTGTGCTGACTTTCTTTAACATGCCGAATTTTTCCAATATGTCAAACGATTTTATTCGTCAGGCAAGACGCATGCTTTCTGAAAGTTTGCCGTTTTTTAATGCTGATGAAATATCCAACCTTTTTAATTTCTTGTACCCGAGTATGACGGCAAAATATGAAGATATTTTAACAAACAAAGATGTCACCTTTGAATTGCTGGAAAAACTCATTTGCGAGTTATCAAAAAAATCAAAACTTATAATTATTATTGATGATTTTGATATGATAGACGGTGCATCATATGAGTTTTTGTCATATTTTGTTGATAACGGGCATCTCGGCGACAATATAAAGCTTATTATTTCTTATAAAGACAGCCGTATTACTCAGGGATATTTTTACTCGGAAAAACTTTTACAAAATCAGTACGAGGATGTAAAGTTGTCAAAACTGTCACCGAGAGATGCTGATAACCTGATAAAAATGTTTTTAAAAGGTTCAAATCCGTTGCCAAAACCGGTTTTTGAAAAAATTTATTATCTTTCACAGGGTAACAGCGCTTATATAGAACAAATGATTGTTCTTTTAAATGAAAACAGGGCTTTTTATAAAGAAAGCGGCAAAATAAGATACAATCAAAACCCTATTGCACTAAACCTTCCCAAAAATCTATATGAAATTCTCGTACTCAGATTAAATCATTTGCAAAGGAAATATCCGCTTGCTTTTAAAACACTGTGTACGGCTGCAATTATGGGCAACAAGTTTAATGTAAAATTGCTCGGGATAATTATGAAAACAGACCCGCAGCAATTCCAGAATACGATTAAAATGTTAAGCACATTTGCTTATATATCCCAGTTTAATAACAATATCTACGAATTCAAAAACACGCTGCTGTGGCGTTTTGTATACGAAAAAGCAAAACAGAGCAAGGATTTTGTTTTATTAAATGAAAAAATATTTGATATAATTAATTCTTTTACACTTTCAAGTAATGCTCTAAAAGCTCTTATTGCCCAAAGTTTAAATCAAAAACTTTTGGCCTTGAATATCTGGACTGATAATATAAAACTCTGTGCATACTTGGGCGATGAACATTTGTGGACACTTTCCCAAAAGCAGTGTTTAAAAATAGCGCAGGAAGAAAAGCCGGAAAATGAAGCTTTGATAATAAATAACATACAGGAACGCATGGGCAAATTGATTTATCAAAGCAGACCATCCGAGGCTATAGGATATTTATCTGCTTCGATTAACAATGCAATGAAAGTCGATAACAAGCCCAAAATAATAGAACTCACGGGATATCTCAGCAAGAGCTGTTCTTTGACAGGTAATTACTACGGCGTTATTGAATCCGTTGATACGGCGTTAAAACTCATTGAAAGCCCGGACAAAAAGCTGGAATGTGCCTTAATCAAACAGAAAAAATTAAACGCAATGTTCTGCCTCGGCAATTCCGAAGAAATTTACAACATGGCAAGCAATGACATTATACCTGTTGTAGAAAAAGCGTTGTCTCATGAAATACCTTCTAACGGAATTTCTATGGACATAATTTATGAGGCCTGGCTGGAAGGAAACCTGACCGTGGCTATGGCGTTGATTTCGCAGGGTAACAATAAAAGTTTTGAAATATTAAAACTAATCGACGAAATTGTTGCAAAAAACCACGTTGAAAACAAAAATTATCTGCAGCGGGTTAAACTTGCCAAAGCTCTTGCATATTCAATGCAGGGTAATTTGAAAAAGTCGGACGATATATTAATTTCACTGACTCAAGAAACAGCCAAAGAAGTTGTTGAGCCTGAAGTTATTTCTCTGTGGAATTTTATAAATATATTAAACAAACTGCACAGACATGATTGGCAGAACATTAAGGCAGATTTATTCTCCGTTGTAACTTTTGCAAACAATTACAACGATGTACTGGTCAAAAATCTGCTTAAAGTATTCTTAGGCAAAATTTTGCAGGAAGAAGGCAATCTGTCTAAGGCTTTGAATATTTTCAATGAGCAAATTACGGTATTTGCAAAAGAAAAAATAGCTGCCGGTGCTTTTCTTTGCTGGTATTACATAGCAAAATTAACGCTTGTGACAGACGGAAGCGAAAAATCTTTGCATATCGCTCAAAAAGCGCTTGAAGTGGCCAAAAACCCAAAAATTTCAAATTACTATTTCATGGTATTGTTCAAAAAACTTATTGCAGAAATATACATAATTAAAGGTGATATGGAATCAGCCAAAATGTATATAGAAAAAGCTTTAAGAATAACAAAAAAATACAATATGAAACTGCTGAAAGTTTCTGTTTATCAGCTTTATGCAAAATATCTTGAAGAAATGGTTTCCAAAAGGCCTAAAAATGCCTCTACCTATGCACAAAATGCCGTTGCTGCTTATAAAAAAGCATTGTCATTGGCCGAAACATTGGAAATAGATGTCATTACGGATGATGTCCAAAAGAATTTCAACTCATTTAAAACATTTTGTCAGTTAAATAAAATAAAAATTTAATTAACTAATTTTGGGAAAAGTATAATGGAACCGTCATCCTCCCGCCATTGGATGTATCCTATTTTCATCTGCCCGCCCATATCCAGAATAGTTACAAGCGCCCAGTTGCCGCTGATTTTGTTCAGTTTTATGGAACGAATATAAGTAAAACCGCCCAATTTTTGCGACAATTTATCAGCCCCGCTGTAGTAACCTCTTTTACGGTAATCCACATTTTTCATATAATAAAGGCCGTATTTTCGTCCGTAATACGCGTAAAAATCTTTTAAACTCCAAAAATCATCCGCTTTAGAAATTTTTATCCAGCCTGTTTTGTTACTCGTTTTGTCATAAATGATTTTGTACCAGTCGTCTTGCATATCAACAACCATACAAAACGCCAAATTTTGAGAGTCTACCTGCGCAACAAAAAGTGCTGACGGTTCAATAGTTGATTTGTTGAGTTTTACTGCATTGTTTGTCCAGCTTATGTTCTCAATGTTTTGAGAATCCTCTCTCGGATAAAGATAAAGTTTAAAACTCTGAGGCACCTGCAAAAAACCGATAGTTTCGTTACTTATAGAACCCGTATAATACGGCATTACATCGGCCATTACCGGTAAACTCAAAAAACAGGATAAAATAACCGTAATAAAAAAACTAAATCTTTTCATAATAAATGTTTAGCACAAATTTTGCTTTTTTTCAAAGCATTTATCGTGTTTTTTAACAGCAAAATTATAATCGGCCGTTAATTTTTCAAAATAAAAATACACAAAAAAATAAAGCTGTTTGCATAAGATAATTTATCAGGCATAATTTATCTATGAAGATTGCTGCATTTAAAGTTGAAGATTGGATGAACGAATACGAAAAGTATTCAAAATACGACCTTGGCAACACTACGGTACAAACGTTGTCTTTGGATGAATTGTTTGTGCTTTCTGGGGAAAACAAAGAGGACTTTTTTAACAATCTGTGTGAACAAAAACTTGGCTACGGTTATATTACAGGCATGCCAGCTTTTAAAGAAGGAGTGACAAAACTTTATACAACAATTACCCCTGAGGATATTATCCCGACAATAGGCGCTGCAGGGGCAAATCATCTTTTGTTTTATTCTCTTGTCGAACCTTGTGACAGAGTGATTTCCGTAATACCTACTTATCAGCAGCTTTATTCCATACCTCAATCCTTCGGGGCGGATGTGCAATATTTGCATCTTACGCCTGAAAATAACTTTTTGCCGGATTTAAATGAATTAAAAAGTCTTGTCAATGAAAATACAAAACTTATTTGCATCAATAACCCCAACAACCCGTCGGGTTCTCTAATCGGGGAAGAACTGCTTTTAAAGATAATTGATATAGCAAAAAGTGTCGGGGCTTATATCCTTTGTGATGAAGTTTACAGGGGATTAAATCAGTCCGATAAATACACTCCATCCGTTGCTGACCTGTATGACAGAGGCATAAGCGTATGTTCCATGTCAAAAATATTTTCACTTGCCGGCTTACGGCTGGGATGGATTGCAACAAAAGATAAACAAGTTATTAATAGCTGCATTCACCACAGGGAGTACAACATGATATCGTGCTCGTTGTTAGATGAGAATATTGCTGCACTTGCTTTAACACACTATGATAAAATAATTGAGCGCAACAAAATTGCAATCAGAAAATGTCTTGCCATACTCGATGAATGGGTCAATAACGAAAACCATATATCGTACATTAAACCGAAAGCAGGCACCACGGCTATGTTATATTATGATTTTGATATGACTTCACAAGAACTGTGCGACAGACTTGCAAAAGAAAAAGGCGTGTTTTTGACTCCAGGTTTTTGTTTTGAAACCGAATACTGTTTCAGGGCAGGATATTGCAAAAATCCTGAGGTTTTAGCGCAGGGGCTTGATAAAATAAGTGAATTTATAAAAGAAATAATTAACGGGGGAATTAATCTTAGATGATAAACACCGCAATAAATGACATACAACAGCAGAAAACAAATGAAAAACCTACTCAAGAGGATTTTTCAACAAAAGTAAATATTTTAAAGGCTCTTGCCATAACACTTGTTGTGTCGGGGCATTTGGAGTTTTCGCTTTTGGGAATGTTTACTCCGTATTCGTTTCAGCTTGCGTTGTTTTTCTTTATATCGGGTTATTTGTTCAAGGACAAGTATATTGATGATGTTTATACTTTCGTAAAAAGAAGGATACAAACTCTTCTTGTTCCGTATTTTTTGTATAACGTGTTTTACCTCGGAGTTACCGTGTTAATAGCAAAACTTACCGGACATTTTTGGGGCGAAAAAATTACTCTCAAAAACTTTTTTATAACCCCTTTTTTAAACGGGCACCAGTTTGATTTATCGTGTCCGTTGTGGTTCGTTACACAGCTGTTTATGACAATGATTGTGTTTTTATTTTTATTCAGAACTTTGAAAAAAACAAAGGATAACAAATATTTTCATCTGGCTGTTTTTGCAATACTCGGAGTTCTTGCAATACCTGTATCAAAAGTTTTTAAGGTTGACCCGTTAATGCTCGTTGTTATAAGAACGATGTTTTCGCTGTTTTTTGTTTATTTGGGATATTATTACAGACATTACATTGAAGAACATATAAATATATTTACGGTCAAATGGCTTGGGTGGGTAATTGTTATACAATCGATATTGTGGCTGTTTAACAGAGATTTTGACCCGGAACACGGCATAGGATTAAGTTATGTACTTGTGTGGGCAAGGTTTGACGATCAGCTTATTGTTCCGATAATCACTGCATTGACCGGAATATGGGCGTCTTTGTTTACGGTGAAAATTTTGTATCCGTACTTAAAAGATGTAAAGTTTGTGCGTGTGCTCGGAGAAAATACTTATCACATTATGGCTAACCACCTGCTTGTGATGTACATAATCACGGCAATACTTTTGAAAATGAACGGTATTCCTATTTCAGAGCGCGCAAATCACGATATTTATTGGATTTATAACCCAGTACAGACAACATATTTTTATTTTGTTGTGACAATGGTTGTTTCCGCATACATTGGAGTAGGGTTAAAGTTTATAAGGCAAAAAGTTTTGCATATAGAAAGCAAAAGATAAATACACTTTTATTCGTTTAAAAACTTCAAAATGTCCGTATTTTCACCGGCATTTTTTGGCTTTAAAAAGGCTTTTGGGGGCGAAAAGTTTTTCTTTTAAATTTATAAAAAATATGCTACTATTATCTTAGCTTAATATATAAAAGAATTAATAATTAATATGAATTTATAAATCATTAATTTTATACATAAATATTTGGCTCGAATGCACCGTGAATAAAAAATACTGGCGCATTTGAGTATGTGTATATATAGAATAAGAGGTACAGGACAATCGACACAATGACTTTATTAACCGCACTCTTAATAATTGCCCTTCTCGCTGCAGCAGGCCTCGGCGCACTGGCGTTTGCCGCAATGCAGAAGAAAAAAACAGTGCAGGCACTTTACGATCAGCTTTCTAAAGAAACAGCAGAAAAAGAAAGCCTTTTGAAAAAAGAAGCAATGATTCAGGCTAAAGAAGCATTGCATATTGAACGTGAAAAATTCGACGACGAAATAAGAGAACGCCGTCAGGATTTGCAAAGAGCAGAAGACAAACTTATTAAAAAAGAAGATATGCTCGAAGACAAACTGCAAGAAGCAGCCGACAAAGAATATGCCGTTCAGAAAAAAATGGATGAACTTCTTGAAAAAGAAGATTATCTGGCTGACCTTATTGCAAAACAAATCGAAGAAACTGAAAAAATTGCAGGCATGTCACGCGATGAAGCCAGACATATGTTGATGGAACAGTTGAAACAGGATCTTCAACAGGAGCAAATGCAATTAATCAGAGAAAACGAAATTAAAATTAAAGAAGCAGCAAAACAAACAGCACAGGATATTCTCTCTACCACAATGCAAAGATGTGCAATTGATCAGGTTGTGGAATCCACTGTGTCTGTTGTTAACCTTCCTTCTGACGAAATGAAAGGCCGTATTATCGGACGTGAGGGACGTAATATCAGAACACTGGAAACTCTTACCGGTGTTGATCTGATTATCGATGACACACCGGAAGCTGTTGTACTTTCCAGCTTTGACCCTGTCAGACGCGAGGTTGCAAAAGTTGCACTGGAAAAACTTATCTCCGATGGCCGTATCCACCCTGTAAGAATTGAAGAAATGGTGGAAAAAGCACAGGAGGAAATTGAAGAAAAAATTAAAAAAGAAGGTGAAAACGCTGCAGTAGATATGGGCGTTTTGAACCTTCATAAAGAGTTAATCAAAACACTCGGACGTTTGTATTACAGAACAAGCTACGGGCAAAATGTTTTGAAACACTCGCTGGAAGTAGGCCACATCGCCGGAATGCTTGCCGCTGAACTCGGCGCAAATGTTCAGGTTGCAAAACGTGCCGGACTTCTCCACGACATAGGCAAGGCTGTCGACCAGACTCAAGATGGAACACATATTGAGCTGGGTGTTGAGCTTGCCCGTCGTTACGGTGAGAAAGAAGAAATTGTTCACGCAATAGAAGCTCACCACGACGATGTTACAGCAAATACGATTGAAGCAGTTTTGGTAAAACTAGCGGATGCTATATCAGCCGGACGTCCCGGTTCAAGACGTGATACTCTTGAAATCTACATCAAAAGACTCAAAAAAATTGAAGAAATCGCCTCGAGCTACGAAGGCATAAAACAGTCTTTTGCAGTACAGGCGGGTCGTGAGGTCAGGATTATTGTCCAGCCTGACATGTTCGATGATCTGGCAAGCGCAAAGTTAGCCCGCGATATTGCTAAGCGTATTGAAGAAGAACTCGATTATCCGGGTCAAATCAGAGTAACGGTTGTACGAGAAATTAGAACAACCGAAATTGCGAAGTGATAAAAATCCAAGATCGCGGATTTTTTCAGGACGACGGTGATTTGACCTGTACGCGCAGGCAAATATGACAACAGAAAACGAACAAATAAAAGTATTATTTATTGGCGATATTGTGGGTCGTCCGGGGCGTAATGCTGTTAAGCATTTTCTGGACGACTTGCGCGCCTGTGAAAATAACGATTACGATTTTATTATTGCAAATGTGGAAAATGCTTCCCATGGCTTCGGCCTTACGGAAAAGAACCACAATGATCTTGCCTCATACGGCATAGATTGTTTTACTTCAGGAAATCATATATGGGATAAAAAAGATATTTATTCTTATATAGATAAGTCTGACAGGTTGATAAGACCTATGAATTACCCTAAAGGGACTTACGGGGTGGGGTACAGAATTTTTGATGTTAAAAATACAAAAGTTGCTGTAATGAATCTGCTTGGCAGAACATTTATGACCCCTGTGGACTCGCCGTGGGAAATTTTGGAAAATGAAATTGAAAAAATAAAAGAGCAGGCGCCTGTTGTTATTGTAGATTTTCACGCAGAGGCTACCGCAGAAAAAATATGTTTTGCAAAATTCTGTTCTGCTCATAATGTCAGTGCTGTTTTGGGCACTCATACCCATGTACAAACCGCTGATGAAAGAATTATAAATAATTACACCGCTTATATATCAGATGCCGGCTTTTGCGGGGCGTTTGATTCTGTAATAGGTATGGCTTACGAACCATCATTAAAACGTTTGATTACAAGTATTCCGGAAAGATTCGATATAGCAGAAACTCCGGTACTGGAACTTAATGCAGTCAGCATGCGCTTTGATGCCGTTTCAGGGCAAGCTCAAAGCATAGAAAGAATTAATTATATAAAAGATATTAGTGAGGTACAGACATGAAGAAAGGATAGAAAGGTGAAAGTCGATTTACACATTCACACAATCTATTCGGACGGCGTATTCAGCCCCGAAAAGATTGTGGATACTGCTATTGACGCGGGTTTGAATGCTATTGCGATTACCGATCACGATAACGTTCTTGCTTATCCGATAGCGGTAGAGTATGCTCAAAAAATCGCAAAAGAAAAAGGGGCTCCGCCGTTGGAAATTCTTCCGGGGGTGGAAATCAATACGATTTATAAAGATACAGAAATCCATATTCTGGGATATTTTATGAACCGTGATGACAGCGATTTTCAAGAGATGCTAAAAACCCAGCAAAAAGCACGTATTGAGCAGACGGAAGAAATTATTCATCTTTTAAATAAAAAAGAAGGGATACATATTACATTCGACAAGCTGAAGAGTCTTGTTGCCCCGGGCGGCAGCATAGGCAGACCGCATATTGCCAAAGCAATTACCATGGCCGGCGGGACAAACAGCGTTATGGAAGCATACAGCAAATATATCAATGACGAATCGGATGTTTATGTTCAAAGAAAAACTGTTTCGCCGCATGAAGCAATAGAGATTATTTATGATGCAGGCGGAATCCCAGTGTTCGCACACCCTTTTGATGTTGATGATGCGGAAAATCTTATAAAAGAGTTTATGCATTACGGCTTGAGAGGGGTGGAAGCATACCACCGTAAACATTCGCCGGCAATGGTTGAATACTATTCCACTATTGCGGAAAAGAACGGACTTATTATAACCGGCGGGTCTGATTTCCATGCGCCGAATCCGAACAACGGTCAGATTATTCTGGGGAAAAACTTTATTCCTGAATGGATTTATGACACATTGATGAAAGAAAAGAAACAGTTAGATCTGGCAAGGTGAAATGAAAAAACTTAGAGCTTTTAATATGGTAGAAATTATGATTGTGGTTTGCCTGCTTGTGACCACAGTCATACTCTGCCTGCCGACAATATTTAACAATTCAAAAGAAGCGAGAATAATTGCCGGCTGGAAAAGGCTGTTTTTAGAGGCTCAGACAAACTTTGAGGTATTTAATATAAGCGATGCCGAGCTAATACGTTCTGTTTGCAAAACCGATGTAGAGGATAAGGAGAACGAAATTTTTAAAATAATAGCTCCTTATCTTAATGTTGATTTGAGCAAAAGTACAAAGAGTTTAAAATCTTATCATTACAAATTTAAAAACGGTTCTCAGGTTCCAATGCAGTCAAATATTTTTACAAAACTCTGGGCTTATCAGGAAAACGGGAATATAGTCGGGTTTAAATGGTTGGATTGTAATTGCACTGAAACAAAACCCTGTGCTGCTGCATTGTTTGATATGAACGGAGTAAAGCCGCCGAATCGTATAGGCCGTGATATATTCGGGATTTATCTTTACCGCAATAGAATAGCGGCTTTTGGTTCTGAAGAAACTGACGGCGATAAACTTGAAAAGGACTGTAACGGACACACAAGCGGTATGGGATGTTCAGAATACTACCTTCGCGGCGGCAAGTTTTAACAGGTGATTTATTATTTAATTCAATTGTTTCACAAAATATTTTTGGAAAGATTATGGTTTATAACACCCGTAATTATTTATGCTAAAATTAATAAATAATCAAACGGGGAGAATTTATGGAAACAATTGTAAACTATATTCAAAACCACGCATTAATATTTTCAACAACAATTTTAATTGTCGCCTATATTTTTATAGCATGGGAAAAAATTTCTAAAGTAACGGTGGCGATGCTTGGGGCATCGTTGACACTAATACTCGGGCTGCTGGCGCAATCGAAAGGACATGATGCAGTTGATCCTCATTATTTTATAAACTTTGTTGATTTTAACGTAATTTTTCTTTTAATCAGCATGATGATTATCGTTAGCATTGCCAGCAAAAGCGGCATTTTTACCTGGGTAGCAAATGCGCTTTTAAAAAAGACAAAAGGTCATCCGACAAAAATTTTAATCACACTGGGCTGTTTTACTGCGTTTGCTTCCGCATTTTTGGATAACGTAACAACGGTTATACTTGTTGTTCCCGTTACTTTTTTGATAGCAAAAAAGTTGGATATAAACCCGATACCTTATTTGATAACGGAAATTCTTTCGTCAAACATAGGCGGTACCGCAACACTTATTGGTGACCCGCCAAATATCATCATAGGCAGCAAAGCAGGTTTTACGTTTATGACATTTTTGCTGGAACTTACGGATATTGTTTGTTTAATATTTGCTGTAACAATGTTTATTTTATGGCTGTGTTTTAGAAACGACCTTGTTGCTACAAAAGAAAAAATGGAAGCTGTTGCAGAGCTTGATAATTCACACACAATAACGGATAAATCTCTTGCGATACGTTCTTCAATAACACTGTTACTGGTAATTTTGGGTTTTATTTTGCATGATGTAATTCATCTGGAATCATATGTAATTGCCCTTGCAGGAGCAAGTTTTTTGTTAATATTTGAAGAGCCTAAAAAAATACTTGAAGGCGTTGAATGGAATACAATATTTTTCTTTATCGGCTTATTTATAATCATAGGCGGCTTTGAGGCTGCCGGTGGAATTTCAATAATGGCAAAATGGATTCTTGATGTAACAAACGGGAATGAGTCTGCAGCTGCTATGCTTATCTTGTGGGCATCAGGTATTTTGTCAGGTGTGGTTGACAATATTCCTTATACTGCGACTATGGCACCTATGATATACCAAATACAACTTGTTGAAGGTGCAGCTTACGCTCATCCGCTTTGGTGGTGTCTGTCGTTAGGTGCTTGTCTAGGCGGAAACATGACCATTATAGGAGCAGCTGCAAACGTAATAGTCTCCGAAACTGCTGCGGCATACGGAAAGCCGATTTCTTTTATGAAATACTTGAAATACGGCGCTGGTATAACATTTGTTTCGCTTTTAATGAGTTCGGCCTATATATATTTTAGATTCTTGTTACCTGCCGCTCATGCCGGACAATAAAACCATAAATTTCAGGTTTTATAGAAATAAAGATTTATAAATATTTCATCTTAATTAGCAAAGGCTCTTTTCAAAATCTTTTAAAAAGAGCCTTTGTTTTTTATTGTAATGTAAATTATTAGGACATAATATAGTTTATTAAAGTCCTTACACCTGCGCCTGTTGCACCTTTGCAAAATTCATTCTGCGGTTTTTCGATATATGCCGTACCCGCAATATCAATATGTGCCCAGTGGACTTTTTTAACAAAGTTTTGTAAGAACAGACCTGCAATTTGCGTGCCGCCCATTCTAGAGCCTGTATTTTTCATATCGGCAATGTCGCTTTTTAAAGAGTCTTTGTAGTCTTCAAACATCGGCATCTGCCACATTTTTTCACCGCCAGCGTTTGCACATTTTATTAATTTGTCGATGGTCGGCTGGTGGTTGCCCATAATACCTGAAGCAACACTTCCTAACGCAACAACACAGGCACCCGTTAAGGTTGCAAGGTCAACAACCTCGTCAACATCAAGGTCGCAAGCGTAACAAAGTGCATCAGCCAATGTCAATCTGCCTTCTGCATCAGTGTTGTCGACCTCAATAGTTTTGCCGTTCATTGCGGTTAGTATATCACCGGGTTTGTAAGCCGAAGCTCCGGGCATATTTTCACAGGCTGCAATAATGCCGTGTACTTCGCAAGAGGGTTTAAGGTCTTTCATAACACTCATTACGCCGAGTATTGCCGCTGCACCTGACATGTCATCTTTCATATTAAGCATTGAGGACGGCGGTTTTATATCAAGCCCGCCCGAGTCAAAGCAGATGCCTTTGCCGATTATTGCAATTTTTCTCTGGATTAATTTCTGGTTGCTGCCGTTGTATTTGATATGTATAAATTTAGGCGGCTGGCTGCTTCCCCTTGCTACGCCAAGGAACGCACCCATTCCCATTTTTGCAATTTCATCTCTGTCATAAACTTTGACCTCTACATCTTTTAATTTTTGAGCAATTTCTGCAAGTTTTGACGGAGTAGCGTATGAGGGCTGCTCGTTAGATAAATCTCTTGTAAAGTTGACGGCAGAAGCAATAATTTTACCTTTTTTCATGCCGGCCTTTGCCTTTTTGCAATTTTCTTCGTCCATATCAACGATAACAAATTCGTTAACCTTTTGTGTTTTTTTGTCTGTTTTGTATTTGTCAAAAGTATAAGACCCCAGCAGTGTACCCTCTGTAATCATTCTTGCGCTGAGTTCGGGGTCATAGCCGCCGATACCTGCACCGTGCAGAACGGAGATTACTCTTTTAGCGTTCGTCATTTTTTTACATTTTCTTATGACTTTAGCCGATAATTCTCTTAATCTGTTCGGGGTAAAGTCTTTTGCTTTGCCCATTCCGACAAGAAGAATCTTTTCAGCCCCGATTTTACCGTAGGTTTGCAGTGTGTACATAGAGCCGAATTTACCGTCAAAACCTTCCTGCCCGATAACAAATTTTGTTATCAATCCGTTTAAAGCTATATCTATAGAGCCTGTTGCTCCCGAGGGTAT
This sequence comes from Candidatus Gastranaerophilales bacterium, assembly GCA_944322935.1. Lineage (GTDB taxonomy): Bacteria > Cyanobacteriota > Vampirovibrionia > Gastranaerophilales > Gastranaerophilaceae > Limenecus. The sequence goes on from CALUQO010000004.1 coordinate 71,480, forward strand.
TTTTACACCTTCATAAAGGTTTAACACAAGGACATTAGCAGGGGTTTCTTCCAACAGTCCTTTTTCAACGTTTAATTCTAACTTATCAGCCATATAAACTCCTTTTATTAACTGTCTTTGGGTCAATTATACGCCCATCGTGACTATTCTTCAAGCTCCAAAGACCAGCGCTCGAGAATATCCTCTCCAATACCGTCTAAGAATCTTGACGGCTTGGACAAAACCATACCTGTTGAATAATCAAACATATCAATGGGGTATGTTATATAAAGCCAGCTTTTTGCCCTTGTTGCGGCAACATACATAAGGCGCAATTCTTCATCCAGTTCCTCTTCTGAGTTAAATGAATATACGGACGGAAAACGACCGTCAACCGCTCCGATGATAAACACTGCTTTCCATTCAAGCCCCTTGGCGCTGTGAATTGTTGAAAGTGTCAGATATTCGTCTTTTACTGCTCCGTCTTCGACCTCTGAAACAGAAGAATCCGGCGGTTCAAGAGCAAGGTCGCTCAAAAAATCTTCAAGATTTTTATACTGCTCGGACAAATAAAGAAAATGCTCCAAATCCTTCAAACGTTTTTGATAATCATCGTATTTATCCATTAAAATAGGCTCGTAGTAAGCAAGAACATTTTCCACAATAGAGGCCGGTTTTAACAGAAGTTTACGCTGATTTTCCACGGTATTAAACAGTTTTTTTATGCTGTCGGAACTTTTTGCGGGCAGCATAAGTTTGTCAGTTTGCACATCCGGTTTAGCCAGCATCGGCAAAAGACGCATTGCTGTCTGGTTTCCCACTCCGTCTAAAAGTAAAAGTATTCTGTTGAGGCTTATAATGTCATTAGGGTTCAAAATAAAGCGCAGGTGAGCTATTACGTCTTTTATATGTGCTGTTTCAATAAACTTTAAGCCGCCGAATTTTTTGTACGGAATAGCGCGTTTTGCCAGTTCAATTTCAAGATTGTAAGTCATTCTTGCGCTGCGGCATAGCACCGCCATATCGTTTAGCGAGATGTCCTCTTCCTGCAGTTCAAGCACTCTTTGGGCAACAAATTCCGCCTCGGTTTGCATATCGTTTGTGCAGATTATTGCAGGCTTTTCAGGGAAAACAATTTCCGAAAACAGGTGTTTTGTGTATTTTTCTTTGGCTTTTTTTATTATTTCATTTGTCAGAGCAAGAATATTTTGCGAGCTTCTGTAATTTTGTTCTAGTTTAATAATTTTTGTATCGGGGAAAATTGCTGGGAAGTCCAGAATGTTTCTAAAATTTGCTCCTCTAAAAGAATAAATACTCTGTGAATCATCGCCTACTGCCATCACATTATTATGTTCGGACGCCAGCAGTCTGATAATTTCCGCCTGCAAAGCGTTTGTATCCTGATATTCGTCTATCATTATGTATTTATACTGATTGGAGAGTTTTTTTCTTACTTCATCGTTAGAGGTCAAAAGTGTTTTTAGATACAAAAGCAAATCATCGTAATCTAAGAGGCTGTTTTGTCTTTTGTAGGTAATGTATTCCTTTGAAATTTCATTGATTTTTTCAACACAGTGAGTAAACTGGTTGTACTCGGATTCGATAACCGTTTCTGCAGACATATTTTTGTTTATTGCTTTTGAATAGATGTCCAAGATAGTGTTTTTGCGTGGAAAGCGTTTTTCCTGTTTATCAATGACTTTGCTTCGGATATGGTTGACAACATCCTCAGCATCTGCACGGTCAATGATTGTAAAATTGTTCTGCAGCTCAAGGCAATTTGAGTATTTTCTTAAAATGTAATTTGCAAAGGAATGGAACGTTCCGCCTGCGACCTGTTCACAGCGTGAATCAAGAATCATAACCGCACGGTTGAGCATTTCATCCGCTGCCTTTTTGGTAAAAGTCAAAAGCAGAATATTGTCGGGTTTAACACCGCTTTCTATTAACCTTGCCACACGATATGTTAACGTTTTTGTCTTGCCCGAGCCCGCCCCCGCAATAACAAGGATAGAGCCCTCTTTGCTTTTAACGGCCTCAAGCTGGGCTGGATTCAGTTCTTTTTCGTAGTTTATTTTAAATTGCGACTGTGTGTTTTGTTTTTTTAAAACGTATTTTTTTACGGCAACTTTGGTTGTATTTTCAGTTGTTAAATTGTCCATACAAATATTATACCCGTAAGTATTCAGTTGATGTCAATTTTTTTAAGCGATTTGTTTTTATCAAAATTTGAATTCATATAATCCAGAGAACGGTTAGAAAGCATTTCTGTTTTGAGCTTTTTGTTCTTTTTTATTTTTTTATCTGCAACCAATTCCGCAACAATTCCCCAGTTTGAATTTATAGGCTGAAAATGTTTTTTATCGCATGTGGTGATATATTTCATCAACGCACCGAGCATTGTTATATCCGGCAGTGTCAGCAAATCTTCATTATTAAGGAATCTTGCCATATTAATTCCTGCTAACATTCCCGAGGCAATTGATTCTGTGTACCCTTCTGTCCCTGTAATTTGGCCGGCAAAGAATAAATCTTTTCTTTTTCTGCATTGCAGTGTAGGTTCAAGTAATGACGGGCTGTTTATAAATGTATTTCTGTGCATAACGCCGTATCTCAGGATATTTGCATTTTCAAGTCCGGGGATAGCGTGCAAAAGTTCTTTCTGGCTGCCCCATTTCAGGTTTGTTTGAAAACCTACAAGATTATACATTGTGCCTGAAACATTGTCCTGTCTTAATTGTACAACTGCATAATTTTCTATACCCGTTCTTTTGTCCACAAGTCCTACAGGTTTCATCGGGCCGTATCTTAAAGTATCTACTCCGCGTGCGGCAAGAACTTCTATCGGAAGGCAGGATTCAAAAAATTTAGCATCCTTTTCAAATTCTTTTAGTTCTATTTTCGGAGCATTCATTAAAATTTCGTAGAATTTTTCATATTCCTGTTTATTCATAGGACAGTTTATATATGAGGCTTCGCCTTTGTCATAACGGCTGGCATAGAAGGCTTTGTCAAAATTGATGGAATCTTTTTCCACAATCGGGGCAATTGCATCAAAAAAGTGCAGATGCTCTGAGCCTGTAAACTGTTTTATATCAGCAGCAAGAGAGTCTGATGTTAACGGGCCTGACGCTATGATTACAGGAGTATCCGGCGGAATTTTTTCTATCTCTTCTCGAATCAGATTAATTTTTCCGCTTTTTTGAATAAGATTTTCTACTTTTTGAGAAAAAACAGTTCTGTCTATTGCAAGAGCATTGCCGGCCGGCACCTGTGATTCTTTGGCAGCATTAATAAGATACGAGCCAAGAATTGTCATTTCCTGTTTCAAAAGCCCGCTTGCATTTGTCGGGTCTATCGAGCCGAGGCTGTTGCTGCACACAAACTCGGCCGGTTTGTCCGTTGTGTGTGCGCCTGTTGTTTTTAGCGGGCGCATTTCATACAAATCAACGTCTAAGCCGTATTTTGCAAGCTGCAAAGCAGCTTCGCTTCCTGCAAGTCCGGCGCCTATAACTTTTACTCTTGTGTTATTCATTATTGGGCCATCTCTTCGTATGATTCCAGATCATTATAATTATACATATTAACGAACTGGTATAAAAGCTGCGGTGTGAATTTTTTTGAGCCTACTTCAAGCATTACACGAAGAGCTTCTTTTGTATTTTTTATTTTTGTCGGAGTTCTGTTCGAGGTTAAATCGTCAAAAAAGCTGCATAAGCCAACTATGCGGGCCATTTCGCTGATTTGTTCGCCGGAAAGTTTGAACGGGTAACCGGAACCGTCATTGTTTTCGTGGTGTTCCAATGCAACAAGGCAAATGTCTTCAGGCAAGCCCATTTCTTGTTTTAAAATTTTATAACCCATCTGAGTATGTGTTTGAAAAATTTTTGTATCCTGTTGGGAAAGAACAGTTTTTTCAAGAATTTCTTTAGGCAGTTTTGTCATACCTATATCATGTAACAAAGCAGCTTTAGTCAATTTTTCCAGATAATCTTCATCTAAATTAAGCTTGTATCCGAGAGCCGTAACCAGTATGGCCGTATTTAAAGCATGGCAGTCATAGTAATTTCCGAGAAGTTTTAGCTGTGAACAGTATTTAACTTCCGGAAGAATTGCATGTACGTCATCAAGTATTTTATCCTTAATTTCTCCGACCATTTGTATTGCATCTTGCTTTGCATTTTCCTGAATGGCAAACATTGTTGTTGCAAAATAGGATTTCATATCAACCTGAGCCTGAGCTTTGATTTTTGATTTTCTGTTAACCGTTTTATCAAAAATAATTTCTTTGGGTTTCCCTTTTTCAAATGGGGCTGGTTCTTCCGTAATCTCAATTTGAGGTTCTTGCGGAATTTGTTTATTGACATTTTTGGGAGTTTTTGGAGTATCTTTATACAAATTTTCATACTGGCTTATTTGCAAAAGTTTTCCCGATGTCAAAATTTCACCGGCATTAACAAGCTTGTCCCCGTTATCATTATACAGGTCAAATGGGAGCATTTTAAATTTAACTAACTCTTCTACCTCAATCTTTTCCATACTAATAATTATATGCAAGTTAATTGCTTTTGCCAACAATTCGTTTATATGAATTTAAAAATTACTGGTATAATATAAAAAATAAAAGCTATTAATAAAGGAGCATTAATTATGGTATCACTGCAATATATAGGCCATAGTGCGTTTTACATAAAAACAGGAGATTACGGTATTTTAATTGACCCGTTTATTAGCGGAAATCCAAAGGCTGTTTTTGATTTAAAAAGCAATAAAATTACGGATATTTTTGTGACTCACGGACACTCTGACCATCTCGGGGATGCTATTGCCTTATCAAAGTCCTTAAATGCTCCCATTTGCACAATTTTTGAACTGGCAAGCTATTGTATGAACAAAGGGGCTGCGGCCCAGGGCGTAAACATGGGCGGAAAAATCAAATATCCGTGGGGCAGTGCAAGATTTCTTCCCGCATTTCACAGCAATTCTACGCCGGAAGGTTTTTACGCAGGTATGCCTGCCGCTATTTTGTTTGAAATTAACGGAATAAAAATTTATCATGCCGGAGATACCTGTTTGAATGCAGAAATGAAAACGGCTGGAGAAGTTTACAGACCGGATATTGCATTATTGCCGATAGGCTCTCATTACACAATGGATGTTGATGATGCAATAAAAGCGGCACAGTGGCTCAATGCAAAACATATTATACCTATGCATTACAATACTTTTGATTTAATTAATGCAGACACTGATTACTTTAAATCAAAAACAGAAGAACTCGGCAAAGAATGCACAGTGTTATCCTGCGGAGAAAGTATAAAGATTAATGAGTAATAAAAAAGCAGCTTTAATGATAGTTCCTACGGGAATAGGCGCCTCTATCGGCGGCTATGCCGGCGATGCCAGTCTTTACGCACAAAAAATAGCACGCCGCATTCCGTTAATAGTTAACCCTAATATTGTGAATGCAGCTTTATTTTCCGGAATAACGGACAACATGTACTACGTTGAAGGTTTTGCTATCGACGAATTTGTGAAGGGAAATATTGCCCTAAAACCTTCAACTAACAATAAAATAGGGGTAATATTTGACAGAGCAATCAGTGAAAACATACTTAACATACACATAAACACAATAAATGCCGTTAAAACGGTATATGGTATTGATGTCATCGGTTATGAGGTATCCAGTGAACCTGCGGGTGTAGAATTTTTTACGACCACTAACGGCATTTCTTCCGGTAAAGTGAATAACCCAAAAACTCTTCTTGACGCCGGCAAAAAGCTTATACAACGCGGTGCACAGGCACTTGCTGTGGTTTGTGCTTTTGATGAACCGCCGGAGGATGAATATGAAAACGGTGACGGAGTTGATATTGTAGGCGGTGTTGAGGCCGTAATATCTCACTATCTTACAAGGGAACTTTTGTGTCCCTGCGTACATGCTCCGGCTTTTGAAGATGTGACAATAACAGGAAAAATTGTTAATCCCAAAGTCAGTGCGGAATATATAACACCAACATTTTTGCCCTGTCTTTTGTTCGGGTTAAAAAATGCTCCGCAGCTTGTTGATTTAAATGCTCCGGACGTTACGGCAAAAAAAAGTTGTATAACCGTGGAGAATTTGCATTCTGTGTCAGTGCCTTATAATGCTCTAGGTTCCGGAGTGGTGCTTGATGCCTTGTCAAAAAATATTCCTGTTTATGCAATTAAAGAAAACCGTTCTGTTTTAAACATAGACAAAAATGCAATATATCTGGATGGTGTAACAGAGCTTGAAACGTACGAAGATTATATAAAAATATTGGAAGATGAAGTTAAATAAAAAAGCATACAATCTGGCAGAAGTGGTACTTATTATTGCAATAGTAGGTTTTATTGTGATGTTATTGTTTAAGACGGTACGACCTTCTTACAAAGCTGTTCCGCTTGCATATTCAAGAGTTTTTACATCACTGGAGGATGCTATATATAATTCATATGAAAACTTACGCGAGATAAACGGAATATTCCCCGGTTCCGACGGAAAGCCGGATACGTATAAGTCGGCGCAGCAGCTTTGCAGGTTGATTGCAGCTAATCCGACGCAATCTGATGACAGCGGATACATAAATACCGTCTATTATAATTGCGGAGAAAATTTTAAAACCGTACCGGAATATATAACAAGTAACACTTTTAACGAAGACAATCTGGCTTTTGTTGCAACAAATTCGATGAAATTTTATATTTCGCCCTTGCTGCAGGTTAAAGTGCAAAATGGCGTAAGTAAAAATCAGATAGTTACCGTAAGATATTTTATAGTATGGGTGGACTTGAACGGTAAAAAAGGCCCGAATAGCGCATTTATTAACAAAAAAGGAATTATTGACATTGTGCCGTTTATTGTAACAACAAGGGGGACGGTTCTTCCCGCAGGATATCCGACTACAGATATCAGATATTTATCGGCATATGTTCAATATCCGCTATACTCCACTCCGATTTCTTCTCAATCCAGAACATATTACGATGCGCAAACGGCTGCTTTCAACGGAAAAGAGTATCCTTACTTTGATGAATTTTCAATAAGAGATTCTCTGTTAAGACAACATCAAGGTACAGCGCTTTCCATAAAATCCTTTACTCCTCAAAGCCAAGGATATGACAAACCCTGCGCACTAAAAGGGGAAACGGATGAACCCTTGTGCAGAGTAGAAATAAACGACAGGTTCTGACTTATAAAAGTTTTATGTTGTTCATTGCTTCTTTGTGGTTAGGGTCTGCTTCCAAAACTTTTTGGTATTGGATTTTGGCTTCATCTTTTCTTCCGGCTACTTCATAAGCAAGAGCAAGATTGTATCTCATGTCAATATTGTTTGGTTCCAGTGATACAGCCGTTTCAAGTGATTTTATTGCGTTTTCATGTTCACCGTCTTTTGATTGTAACGTACCTAAAACAGCGTGAGCTCTGGCATTTTTAGGGTCAATAAAAACAGCCTCTTTATAATATCTTTTGGATTCAATAAAATTCTGGATACCATTATATATATCACCGAGTGTTTCGTAGTACAAGCTTACTTCCGGAGCAAGTTCTATGGCTCTTTTGCATTGTTTTATCGCTTCTGCATAATTTTTAATGGAATTATTGGCCAATGCCAGTTTATAGTAAATTTCAGGATTTTCATTGTTGTATTGCATTGCCTCTGTAAATTTATCGAAAGCCTGTTTTGTTTTTCCGCTGTTTAAGAGGTAAACCGCCTCTTCCGTAAGGATAGAAGAAAGGTTGTTGTGGATAATTTTTATATCAGAGGGCAAGGCCACGTCAATAGCATCCTGACAGACCTTTTTTGCCATATCAAAGTTTTTATTCATACAATAAGCCATGGCAAGTGTCTGGCTTAAAAGCAAATTTGTCGGATCTTGCTTTATAGTTTCCGAAATAAGCTCTATACTTTCATCTATTTTGCCGATATATATATAAATCTTTGCAATATAATTTTTTAATGTATAAACATCCGCATTAGGCAAATTCATTGCTTTTTGAGCATAGTTAATGGCATCTTCATACATATGAAGGTGAAATAATAAATCAATAATTTCTTCATAATATTTATAATTGTCAGGCTCAAGATTGATAAGCAGTCTTGAATAGTAAAGAACATTGTCCGTATCTTTGAGTTTTAAGTAGATTCTGCGCATGTCTTTTATTACTTCTATATTCGCGGAATCTTTGTCCAATACTTTTTTATAAACACTTATTGCTTTTTCATACTGGTTCATTGATGAATACAGGTTGCCTAAAATTTCATAATATTCCAGTTTTTCATTTTCATTGTCAACCAGAGAAACAAGCTGCCTGTAAAGCTTAAGAGCGGAATCTTTCTGCTTGTTGTTATAATATATCAAAGCCAAGGCCTTCATTGCGTGAAGATCGTATTTGTCCTTACTTAATATATAACTGTAATAATGTACCGCTTTTTTAGTTTGGCGTGTATCTCTGTATAAATCTGCAATCTGGCTGTATAAATCTAAATCATCCGGAAAAACTTTTATTAAAGCAAGCAAATTAGATATAGCCTCATACTCTTTTTGATTTGTTACATAAATTTTTACAAGCAGTCTGCGCAAGTCATAGTGAGAGGGATTTTGATTTAAATATTTTTTTGCAAGTTTTTGCGCAGTAGCATAATCAGCATTGGCAACAAGAGCTTCTACCTGCTGATATACTTCCTCAGGAGTTATTTGTAAATGCTCACCGTTTTTATTCGACGAGGAAGCTGCCTCTTTTAATTTTAAAAAGACATACAATACTCCGAGAATAAAAAATATTAATAAAATTATTAAAACTAGATTGTTAGACATTATAATACCTGATAACTACCCCGGCGGCCATTTCAGCGGTCTGCCTGCCAAGATGTGAATATGCAGATGAAAAACGGTTTGCCCTGCTGTTTCGCCGGTATTTATAACAGTTCTGTATTCATTTATATTCATTTTTTTAGTTACGTTTTTTACAGCTTTAAATAAGGCTGACATTGTTTTTTCGTCATCCAAATCATTTAAAGATGTAAAATGTTTTTTAGGGATAACAAGAATATGCGTTGGCGCCTGCGGGTTTAAATCGTTAAAAGCAACTGCATATTCGTCCTCGTAAATAATAGACGAGGGAATTTCTTTTTTTGCTATTTTACAAAAAATACAATCTTCCATAGTAATCCTTTATTCCTCTTGTAATTTATTATAATGCATACTGATATAATTGTAAAAGCAAAAATATTGTATAAAGTTCAACTATATTTAATTTTTTTTATCCGACTGAGCTACTATGATATAATTAAACCAGACAATATTTTGTGTCGGTAGCTCACCGTTGAATCTTTAACGAAGTTAAAGTTCAACTATATTTATTTTTTTTATCCGACTGAGCTACTATGATATAATTAGTTTATTCATAACCCTGTGTCGGTAGCTCACCGTTGAATCTTTAACGAAGTTAAAGTTCAACTATATTTATTTTTTTATCCGACTGAGCGTGCATGATATAATTAAACCAGACAATATTTTGTGTCGGTAGCTCACCGTTGAATCTTTAACGAAGTTAAAGTTCAACTAT
>CALUQO010000005.1 GCA_944322935.1 Candidatus Gastranaerophilales bacterium
TGAACGGAACAGCAGGTCGGAAGTTTCTTGGGTGTTACCCGTTCTTTGCTCCAAAGAATGGGTAACAAATAAAGCATAAATCTTTGGGTTTATTCAACAAACAAAATACAGATTCCACAATTGGTCAGATTCTGAACACAAACGATTAATAAAGACCTAAAAGCCTGATGCTTCGCAAATGACAGCGGGATTTTTGACTATAACAGAACGGAGAGTGAGCAAAGGCAGACTAAAGCCAAACCTGCGACACTTTCTTAATTGTTATACGGCGCGCAGATACTTCGTATCTGGCAGGTGGTACTTTACGGAACTGAGGTCCTTTTTATGACGGATACGTATGATATGTGCCTAATTTGTAACAATTGATACAGTTGTATTGGCACAAAGTTATTTTCTTAATATAATGGTATGTAATTATATTAATTATAAAGGGAAAATTAATGATAAATTCTGTTGTTTTAGTCGGTAGAGCAGGTCAGGATCCGGAGATGAAATATTTTGAATCCGGAAAAGTTAAAACAACCTTCTCAATTGCGGTAAACCGTTGGGATTCTAAAACTAAAGCCGAGGTTACCGACTGGTTTAATGTAGAACTGTGGGATAAGCTTGCCGAAGTTGCAGGTGAGTACGTAAAAAAAGGCAAACTTGTTGCAATAGACGGAAGACTCTCCTCAAGTAAATGGACGGATGCTACTGGAGCTCAAAGAGAAAGATTTTTTATCAGAGCAGGTAATTTAAGACTTCTTTCCGGTTCAAGATCAGATCAGGGTGCTGCTTAATTAATCATAATCGATAAATCAGGGATAAGACATGTTTATATCTAACAATATCGGCGTTATTGCGGATGATTTGACGGGTGCAGATGATACGGCTTTGCAGTTTCACTTAAGGGGGGCTAATACCCAAATTCTTCTTGATGATTCAATTGTACCGGAAAATAAAGCAAGTACCCAGGTTTGGGCTATTCCGACAGAAACAAGAAACCTTGATCCGCACAGTGCCTATGAAAGGGTTAAACAGGCAGCAAAAATTCTTGCCGATACGTATAATGTGGAATATTTTTATAAAAAAATGGATTCCACTTTAAGAGGGCACATAGCCGTTGAAGCTTTGGCTGTATTAGATGCCCTTGAATGGGACGCTGCGGTTATAATTCCTGCATTTCCTCAAGAAGGAAGAACTACAATAGGGGGGTATCATCTGCTGAGGGGTGTACCTCTTGAAAGAACAGAGTTTGCACGCGACCCCAGATTCCCTATATATGAATCTCATATCCCTACTGTACTGCGCAACGAGCTGCAGAATCAACAGGATGAACTCGTTGATCTTATAGAATTGCGTACTGTCATCAAAGGAGCCGGCCCTATCCTGAAAAAAATGAATGAACTTATCGGCAGGGGGGTAAAACTTATTGTTGTTGATGCAAATTCAGTAACGGATATTGAGCAGGTTGTTCTGGCAATAGAAAAAAGCTCTTATAAAGTGCTGCCATGCGGTTCGGCGGGATGTGCACAGGTTTTGGGAAATATATGGTTGCCGGAGCTTGAAAATCATCATCAGGAAAGAACAATTCCGGCATTGCCAAAACTGCTTGTTTCAGGCAGCGCAACACAGACAAATGCTTTGCAGATTCACAAGCTGCAAGACAGTGATGATATTGAAAACACTTATTTTATTGATTTAAAGATGGAAGACATTCTTGAAGGGGTTAACGAGGATATTATTAAACGGGTCTCTGAAAACCTTATCAAGGATAATGTTGTGGTTGTACATACCTCTGATTTAATCGTTGATTCAAAAATTATTGCACAGATATTGTTTGATAATGATCTTTCCAAAAGTCAATTTTTATCAAAAATAAGCGAGTACCTTGCGGCATTAACAAAGAGAGTTCTGTTTAACAAAGATGCAATATTGATTACAGTCGGAGGCGAAACATCTTTTAAGTGCTGTAAGGCAATAAACAGTAACGCTCTACAGATAATAGATGCAATACTGCCGGCAATACCGCTTTGCCTTGACACAAAGGCTCAGTGGGTAGTGACAAAATCCGGCAATCTGGGTAACTCCAATACATTAATAGATATTTTAAAATATTTTGAACAGCATGAGTAAAAAAATTGCGATAACAGCAGGTGATTTTAACGGAATCGGCCCCGAGGTTATTATAAAAGCCTTGAATAAACTTGATATTGAAGAGAACAGGCTTTTGCTTATCGGAGCAGAGCCGCTTTTTGAAGGGTTGAAAAACAAATATGAAATTTTGCCAGTGCCCTTTGAAAAAAAATGGCTTAATTTTGGCAAAGAAACCAAAGAATCCGGCGAGTTTTCTTACAACTGCCTTGTTAAAGCCTGTGAACTTGCAAAGTCTGGGAAGATAAACGCTATAGTCACAGCGCCTGTCTCAAAAAATGCAATGCACCTTGCGGGGCACAATTTTTCCGGACAAACAGAAGTGCTTGAACAAAACCTTTCTGCCCCACAAAAAGATGAAAAAGCCGAAATGGTTTTTGTTGCACGTGATTTTCGTATCCTTTTGCTGACAAGACATCTTCCCTTAAAAGAAGTAAAAATAACAAAAGAACTTTTGATAGAAAAAGTTCAAAGGATACACAGGGTATTAAAAAACGATTTTAAGATATCATCTCCTAAAATCGCCCTGTGTTCGCTGAACCCTCATGCCGGAGAGCACGGTATTTTAGGCAGAGAAGAAATAGAAGAGTTTGCTCCTGCCATAGATTATTTAAGAGAGGCAGGAATTGATGTTGCTGCACCTATGCCGTCAGACACGTTATTTGCTAAAGCAGCCAAGGCCTATGTTAAAGGTGAAAAACTGCCATATGATATATACTGTGCCTGTTACCATGATCAGGGGCTTATACCGGTAAAAGTGCTGGCCATGGATGAAACTGTTAATATGACGGCGGGATTAAATATAATAAGGACTTCTCCGGCGCACGGTACTGCATACGATATCGCCGGCAAAGGAATTGCCGGCGAAAACAGTATGATTTGTGCAATAAAACAGGTATTGTTTTAATCTAATTCAGACATTAGTCGGTTTATAAACTGCAGGGTTTCAGGCTGTTTGTGCACGTAAGGATTTTTCTTTAACAGATTTCTTGCGGATTTTAAAGTGTAATATGCTTTGTCCGGTGATTCTTGTTCATCGGCCTGTATTTGTGCTATTGCAACTGAATCAGCCATTATATCCTGTATAACTGTGTCGGTTGTTTTTAAAAGAAGATAATCTATTCTGCCCTTTTCCTTGCCTATACAAGCCATTAAGGATTCATCGGCTTCTTTTTCAGTCATCTGCAAAAGACATTTGTCTGTTATTCTTCTTTTGTAAAAATTAACAATTTGTTTGCTCTGGCGAATTCTTTCTTTGCGGATAGCCAAAACCTCATCGTATTTCTTTTCTTCGGTTATTTTGTTTATGTATACCTGACACGACGGTGCAAAAACGTTTTTGCATAAATCGTTAAAATCCTTGGATGGGTCATACAGAACTGCAGCCCTAAAAATTAATGCTGCGCAAAAAAGTACAACAAATATAATTGAGTACATTATTGCTTTTTTCTTTGTCATTTTTTGTTCTCCTTATTTTCTGTATATTGCTTAAACTATATCACACTACTGTACACAGTGGGAATAATCTTTTGTGATGATATTTTTTATACTGTTTTTGTTAATAATTCAAAGGAGGCTTTATGACAAAAATTTTAGAGATGTATAAGTGTAATATTTGCGGAAATATTGTTGAGGTCGTTTTATCCGGCGAAGGTGAACTGGTCTGCTGTGGCCAGCCTATGGAAAAAATGGAAGAACACACAAACAACGAAGAAATGACAGGCGAAAAACATGTTCCGGTTATTGAAAAAACGCAAGATGGGGTTATTGTGAAGGTCGGCAGCATTCCTCACCCGATGGAAAACGAACATTATATTATGTTTATTGAGGTTAACTCAAAGGATAAAAGATATGTTAAAAGAAAATACCTGCATCCCCATGAAGAGCCGGTATTGAATTTGAAATGTTCTTGCGATAAAGTGATTGCGAGAGAATTATGTAATATTCACGGATTGTGGACATCAAATGAGTCTCAATCCTAAAATATAGATTGGAGTAAAAAATGATTTCAGAAAAAATGACTGCAGCGTTTAACAAGCAAATTAAAGACGAAATGTACTCATCAAACCTCTACCTTTCAATGGTGGCATATTTTGAAGAAATTGGCCTGAAAGGCTTTGCCAACTGGATGAGAGTTCAGGTTCAGGAAGAAAATGCACACGCTATGGGGCTTTTTGATTATTTAATATCAAGAGACGGCAGAGTCATTATTGATGCTATTGATAAACCAGCTTTTGAATGGTCTTGTGCTCTTGATTGCTTTGAAGCTGTTTATAAACATGAACAACACGTAACATCTTTGATTAATGCACTTATTGATGTTGCGGAAGCAGAAAGAGACAGAGCAGCAGTGTCATTCTTGCAATGGTATTTAAAAGAACAGGTTGAAGAGGAGGCTAACTGCTCTGAAATTTGCGCTAAATTGAGACTTATCGGTGATGACAAACACGCACTTTTGCTCATTGATCAGGAATTGGCAGCAAGAACATACGTTGCTCCGACAATAGCATAGTGGCTAAATTGGATATTATATTGAGGGAGGCGCATTTCGCCTCCCCTTTTTTACTTTTTTAAGAAAAATTTTTACATATTTTGTGTGATTATATCCGCGGGCCGGACTTTGGCACGGCAAAACGCCATCTCCGACTTGGACACAAGTGTCCATGATAATTTTAGAAGTTTAAAATATTAACTTAATATCTTTGTATACAACCCATCCACACAATCCCTCGCCCCTTGCAGGAGAGGGGGCGCAGCGCGGTGAAAAAAGTTAAACTGTCCCACAAAAGTATGGTGTTTCAGAATCTTATCGACTTGATTCTTTAGCTGCTGATTGGGCAAAATCTTTCGGTGTTTTTTGTTTCTTTAACTCTTTGTCCGGGATTGTTGTATTAAAAACGTTTTTTGAGGGCCGGATTATGTTTAGTCTTGGATTTAGCAAACACTACCCGGAAATGACCTTGACATAAATACATTATAGTGGATTGTTTTTGCATAATTCACAAGCATTCGCTGCCGGCCACATATATTTTTTTACTTACTTTTTTGTTAAGATTTATAAAACATAATATAAAAAATCGGTAAATTTTTTACTTTAGCTGTTTTGTAAAAACCAAGGAAGCAGAAAAACTTTATGAAGCTGGAAGTTTTTAATTTTAAAAATTATATTCAAAACCCTGAATCGGGCAATGTGCGCAATAACGTTTCCAACACCGTAAACAATCCCAATCAGACAATGACGGTGCCGACACAGATTGAATCTTCCAACACGGGGGTAACAATCCCAAGCAACGATTCCAAAATAGCTGAAAAAGCGGTGGAAGCGCTAAAAGCACAAGCCCTGACTCAGGCTCCAATGTCTTATAAATACATAAGAGATATAAAACTGCCTTTCTCTGCTCCCGCAAAGCTTTATCAGCTTGCTAACGGACAAAAAGTGGCCGTACTAGAAAAAAGGGGGCCGACTGTTTTGCAAACATATTACAATGTCGGCTCAATGAATGAACCTGACGAATTAAGAGGAATAAGCCATTTTAATGAGCACATGGCTTTCAATGGATCGAACGGACCTAGCGGAGGTTTGAATGCCGGGGATTTTTTTAGAATTGTCAACAAAATGGGAGCAATGACAAACGCATCTACCGGATTTTCCCAGACAAATTATTACATAACTTCACAGCTACTGGGAGATAAAGATTTTGACACAAGCACTTATCTTCAGTCAGAACAGCTTCAATATCCTTCGCACAAAGCGGATATGATTGAAAAAGAAAAAGGTCCTGTTACACAGGAAATTGCAATGGTAGGCGACCAGCCGGAAAATACCGCTTTTTCAGCCTGCATTAAAAATCTTTATCAAATAGACTCCACTTCTCAAGACCTTGTTGCCGGTTCTATTTCTAACATAAACAAACTTACCAATGAGGATACAATAAATTACTACAATCTCTGGTACACACCTGATAACTGCGCAACCGTCGTAACAGGAGAAGTCCCTGCTCAAGAGGCAATGAATACAATAGCAAAATACTTTAACAAGAGTATTACCCCTGACACTAAGAACAGAAAATATCAGGACTTCAAAGCTATTGAAAAACCGATTCGAGTGGATATAAAAATGCCTAAGGCTCAATCCACAATCACTGCATTAGGCTTTGCAGGCCCCAACAACAATTCCACCAAAGAAAATATTACAATGGAAGTGTTGATGACCGCTCTTTTGGGCTATAAAAACGCAAGGATAAGCAAAGAGCTTAATAAAATCCAATCCTCTGCGCTTATGAATATTGAAAGAGTAGGCAATCGTCCTACAGACCCCAAAACTATTCTTATTGCTTCGCAATCTACACCTCAAAAAACAGAAGAGGTTATAAAAACAATTTATCAACAAATTGGGACACTTGCTCAAAATCCGCTTACTCAAGAAGAATTGACCACTGCCAAAAAGATTTTAACAATGGCGTTTTCAAAAATTTCCGAAAATTCGCAAATGCTGAATATGATGCTGGGCAATGCAATGCTTGATGATGATCTTGCTTATGTTGAAAATTATCTTGAAATTTTAAACAACATAACAAGCGAGGATGTAAGCAATTTTGCAAAAAAATATCTAGACCTTAATAAAGCTTCGCTGACTGTTGTACACCCGCAAAGTCAGGATGACTCACAGATTTTTGAAAGTTATAACAAGGCAAATAATACAAAGACTGCAGCAATAAATAATATAAAGAATGCCAATAAGCTTACAAACATTGCATTTAAAGGCCGCTTGGAAGATAAAATGCTTGATATGTCACAAATTAAGCAATACCGTCTTGCAAATAACATGGAACTTGTTCTTAACCCAAATAAATCTGATATTGCAACAGGTCAGATAACTCTTCAGGCAACGGCCCCGGCTGATGTAAAGCCGGCAGTGCCTGCGATTCTTGGTGTATTGTTAAACGAAGGTTCCAAAACAAAAAACTATGAACAGTTTTATAAAGCTGTTCATAAATCAGGGATTACTTTAAAATTTGATACTGATTTTCGTTCGATAAATGCTTCTTTTGAAGCTCTTGCGCCTGATACCGGATACACTCTTGATTTGATAAAAGAAGTATTTACTCAGCCGAGATTTAGCGAATCAGCATTAACTTATGCCAAAAATCTTGTCAGAGAAGCTATTATGAACCTTGAAGAATCAGCTTCAGACCCCGCTTTAAAAAAGATGTTTCCTAATTTGAACGAGTATGCGACAAAAGATGAAATTCTTCAATCTATTGATACAACTACACTTGCAGATGTTCAGGGCTTTTTTGATTACATAAAAACTAACGCAATGGCAAAGGGGGTGTTTAGTGCACCGTTTAGCAAAATACAAAACCTTGAACAAACTGTTACATCTAAACTGTCAACAGATTTGGGTACGTTTAAACCTTTTAACACAGATGTTTTCCAATCGTTTACCCCCATTGAAAAAAATGAACTTATTACTAAAGCACAGCCCAGAAATCAGGCTGATATAGTACGATATTTTAAATTCAAAACAAACTACAATCCAAAAGATCAGGCTGTATTTGCACTTTTAAATACAATTCTCGGCGGAAGCGCCTCATCAAGGTTGTTCAATGACCTTAGAGAAACGCAAAAGCTGGCTTACAGAGTGGAATCTAATATTGATTTTGTCGGCAATACTGGTGTTATGGCATTGAGCATAAAAACTACAACCGACAACCCGTCAGAAAACATTCAACAGTATGACAATGTAAAAAAATCATTAGAAGGTTTTCAAAAACATATAGATCTTTTAAAAACGCAGCCTGTTCCTATAGAAGAGCTTGATGCGGCAAAATTAAGAATAAAAACACAAATTCTTAATTCTCTTGAGTCGTCCGCTTCACAAACAGTTGTCTTAAACTCTGCTAAGGATAATGCTCTCGGGATTAATGCAATTAACAACAATCTTAAACTAATTGATGAAATAACTCCGCAGGATATTCAAAATGCGGCAAATTACATATTTAATTCTAATTCCATAACCTCGATACTTGCCAGCCAAAACACACTGGACAATATGAATATCCAATAATTAACATGTAACAATTGTGTAATAATTGTTGAAGCTCTGTCAAAATTTTTTTATCAGTGGTTTTACTGTTAGCAATATTCCCCCCAACAAGAAATGTTATAAAATGTTTACTGCCACAAGAATAGCTGCTTCTGCAACAAAAATAGAAAGAAAAGCAATCAAAGATTACGCAAAAATCATAAAAGAAATTTCACAGGAACAAACTCCCGATTTAGCTGCAGAGTTTAACACAAGTGGTTTTGACAAGTTTGGCAAAAAATTTTTGCCTTATTCCAAAAATATATTTAAAAATGGTATTTACTGGTTGAAATCATTTAAAGAAAATTACAAAATTACTAAAAAAGTTTATACTGGTACAATCCAAGCCTACAAGGTTTATTACGGAGAACTTTTTAACCAAAAACGCCAAAAATATGTGAAAAAATTATTGACAAAGAGTATGAAAGGTAGCCTGGAAAAATTAAAAACAGGGTTTAATAAAGAAATAAAAAATACGCAAAACGAGTTCAAAACAAAAACAGTGTAAAACCTGATAAAAAATCATAAAAAACACCCCCTTGCCGGATAACAAATTAGGCAAGGGGGTGTTTTTAGAACCTGTTATTCTCTTATTCGTTAAATTCGTGGTGTTGCCTTTTTTCTTCAACACGTTTCATAATTTCTTCAAACTCTTCTTCGTCAAGAGTTTCTCTTTCTAGAAGTTCTTTGGCTATGACTTCGAGCATATCTCTGTTGCCTAAAAGAAGTTCTTTAGCAAGATTGTATCTTTCATCAACAATCTTTTTAACTTCTCTGTCTATGTCAGCAGCAATTTCTTCGGAATAATCTCTTGAATGCCCGAAATCTCTGCCCATAAACACGTGTTCTTCGCTCTTTCCGTATGCCATATTACCCATTTTAAAAGACATACCGTATGTTGTAACCATGTTTCTGGCAGTTGCCGTAACTTTTTCCAAATCGTTTTGAGCACCTGTTGTAATTGAATCGGGGCCGTATATAATTTCTTCTGCAACACGACCGCCTAACAGCATAGTAATTCTGTCTAACAGTTGTGATTTCTTCAGTGTCAGATGATCTTTTTCCGGCAGAGTCATCGTAACGCCTAAAGCCATACCTCTAGGGATAATAGATACTTTGTGAAGAGCGTCAGTATTTTTAAGCAATTTTGCAAGTAATGCGTGGCCGACTTCGTGATAAGCAGTGTTTTCCTTTTCTTCATCTGAAATTATTCTGCTTTTCTTTTCAGGGCCTGCAATTACCTTATCAATTGCTTCTTCTAAATCCGGCATATCAATCTTATCCTGATTTTTACGTGCAGCGAGCAATGCTGCTTCGTTTAAAAGGTTCTGCAAATCAGCACCAGTAAAGCCCGGAGTTCTTTTAGCCAGAACTTTTAAATCTACGTCGTCAGCAAGAGGTTTATTTTTGGCATGAACTTTAAGAATCTGCTCTCTGCCCAAGATGTCAGGTCTGTGAACAACAATCTGTCTGTCAAAACGTCCTGGTCTTAAAAGAGCATTATCTAAAATATCTGGTCTGTTTGTAGCTGCAATTACAATGATATTTGTATTTTCGTCAAAGCCGTCCATTTCAACAAGCAGCTGGTTAAGAGTTTGTTCTCTTTCATCGTGGCCGCCGCCCATGCCGGCACCTCTCTGGCGTCCTACAGCATCAATTTCATCTATAAATATAATGCAGGGCTGATGTTTTTTTGCCTGTTCAAATAAATCTCTAACACGCGAAGCACCAACACCGACAAACATTTCAACAAAATCGGAACCGCTTATGGAAAAGAACGGGACACCGGCTTCCCCGGCAACGGCTTTTGCCATTAATGTTTTACCTGTACCGGGAACACCGACAAGCAAAACGCCTTTAGGAATTTTAGCACCGAGTTTTATATATTTTTCGCCGTTTTTAAGGAAGTCCACAATTTCTTCGAGTTCCTGTTTCTCTTCGTCTATACCGGCAACATCGTTAAAAGTAACTTTTACTTTACTGTCAAGCATAAGTTTAGCCTTGCTTTTGCCGAAAGACATTGCCTGTGAACCGCCGGATTGCAGTGTTTTAGCCATAAGAATAACAAAACCGATTATTAATAACAATGGCAGCACTGTTGATAAAATAGCGATAAGCTGTGAAGAATCGCTTGGCTTTTTAACATTTACATCAACTTTGCTTGTCTCAAGTTTTTCATATAAAGAATTATCATTAAGCGGAATCATAACCCTGTATTGGATACTTGGTGCAGCACCAAAACGTTTTGCACTCATAACACCGGTAAACGAATTTGTATTCTGTGCCGGTTCGGGAACCTTTTGAGTTTCATTTTTTTGCTTAATCGGTTTGGCTATTAACACATCTCTGTCAATTTGTACGGATTCAATTTGTCCGTTTTTAACCTTTGAAAGGAACTGAGAATATGAAATATCCTGTGTACTTGTTGTTTGTGCCGGGAACAACATGGAGCCCAGACAAAGTACAAGCAGAATTACTACAATCCAAATTCCGGTAGATTGGCTTTTGTTCATTAATATTTCCTCTAATATATTTGTCGTTCAGTTATAAGATTATAACACATTTTGTAAACTTATGTAAATTATAAACCAAAAATCATAAAGTTTAAATTAAATTTGCCGATAAATATAGTACAAGCAATAAGGGGTATGAAAACAAATGAGTTTTGGCGTTACATTAAATACAAACAGAAATTACATCGATACAGCAGCAATCAATGAAGTTGCAAAACAGATTTTTACAAATGCTCAATCAAAAACAGCACAGACTTCAGATTTAGGCAACATTGATTTAACAAAATTCAGAAGAGCCGATGTAGGTATCGACTTATACAGCCAAAGAACAGATATTGATACTGCTAAATTTGTTGCAGTAAGAAACGCAGGCCTTGATATTAATTTGAATCAAAACTTTATAACTAATGTTCAATACTTAAATACAATGGCAGCATTAGACGCAACAAAAGTTCAAAAAAATGTTGAAGGCAAAATGATTGCACCTGTTGCAGAAGGCGAAAAATCAGAAGTTAAAAACATTTTCAACCTCCCTGAAACTGTTGAATTGACTAATGCAAAAACATTAGACAAAGACAAAAGAGGTTCTAACCCGTTCTCTTTCTTCTCTATGAACACTAACAAAGGCAAAGAAAAACAGGAAGAAAAAATTGTAAATATCTTTGCATAATTAAAAATTATTATTAACATATTCCCCTTCTTATATGCTTGATTATTAGATGAGTTTTTACTCATCTTTTTTTTGAATAAAAAAGAGATGTTGTGTCATCTCTTTTTTCGGGGTTACAAGTTGTCATCTTCAAAGCCCGGCGAACGTGATGGCAGATTAGCATATCCGGGATTTGCAAAGACGGTTTTCCTTATGTATTTACTTGTATAATTCCCCTTTACAAAAAGTTTTTTGAGTGTATTTTCCCTTACGGCAAGAGGGTGCATGCTGTCTGTATACTGCGGATATTTTTCCGAAAGCTGCGTCCATACAGCGGCTTCCATTGTCCAGGCGTATGTCTCTTCATTTAGTGAATTAAAATCATCCTGATGCAGGGCCTCATGGGCCAATACTGCAGCAAGAGCAGGTTTTGGTGCATCTTGATGCTTTTTATTTATATAAATATACAACCTGTCCTTTTTTTTCCAGCCTAATGCATCAAAATTTGTGTAGGCCTGGCCGAATTTGCTTAAATCCTCAAAATCAACCTGCATCGGCTTTTCGGATAAATTGTTGCCAAGAATTGCCCGTCTTGAGAATTCGCCCAATCCGCCTCTTAATAATTCCAGAGCTTCCATAATATGCTCATCTTTGGTCACACCTTTATAAACTTTTTTCAGATTTTTGGAACGCTCTTTCTGCTCTTCGGAAATTGGATTACCTTCACTATCCTTGTATACTTTTTGTTCTTCTTTAGTATCCTTTTTATGTGAATTATCCAATGTTTTTACATTTTTATTTGATTGTATATTTTTGCGGCTGTTTGATTTTTTAGTGTTTTGTTGTGAGGTAACAGCTTTATAATTGCTTGCATTTTTTATGTTTACCCTTGGCTTTAATTGCGGAGAATCTGCCGCGAGAGCTTCCGGCGCAAAAGAGAAAATACACATTATTCCTGCTAAAAAAAACGATAAAATCTTTTTCTTATTCAATAATCCTTACCCGTCTTTGACTAATTCCGTACCCGTGTACAAAAACGACTGTTACCAGCCTGTTTAATGGCATCCCCAAAATTTTATTTTGCTTTTTAGGCGTTCAATTTCAGTTTTTGAGTCGGTACTTGTTAATATTATTAATTATTATTTTTATGATATCAAATTTATCTGGCTTTGTGAAAAGATTTGTAAAGAAACAAATTGTCGTAATTACCCATTGATAATTTTGTAAAAACAGATAAAAATATCTTAAAATATCTGTATATCATGCTTGACGCAAAGGTTTTAGATGTTATGATTTAGGAACGAATAATGTATTTTATTTAGTTTACGCCACCAACTTAAACTGACTAAAATAAATAAAGGAACAAAAAAATGGCAATAAATTTAGCAAAAGAAGAAAAAGCTGCAATCATCAAAAAATTCGGTAAAGACGCTAAAGACTCCGGTTCTGCTGAAGTACAAATCGCTCTTTTAACTCAAAAAATTTCTGAATTGACAGAACACCTTAAATCTAACAAAAAAGATTTTCAAGGCAGAAGAGGTCTTTTGATGATGGTAGGTCAAAGAAAAAGACTTTTAGCTTATGTTAAAAAACAGGATTTACAAAAATACAGAGATTTAATCAAAACTTTAGGTATCAGAGGTTAATCACTATTTTTTGAACCTGACAACCATTTTGAAATTAAAAAGGCTTCGCAAAACAAAATTCGCGGAGTCTTTTTTTACATAAATTAATGCTCCCAAAAATGTTGTATATAGTATAATAATTTGTATGGGACGGAATTATAAAAGCGACAAAGAGAAGTTTAAAGAATTTGATAAAAAGCTTATTTTCTGGCAGATTATCTGCATACTTGTAAGCTTTGTTATAATAGTTTATTTGTTTTTAATAATGGTCGTCGATATAAAAGACTATCGTGCACAGGCAAAACGTCAAAGAGCTGCCAAAAATTTTGTTATGCGCGGGGACATACTGGATAGAAACGGTATAAAACTAGCCTCTGATCAAACCTCTTTTGATGTATTTGCCCATCAGGAATACTATGACCATACTCCTAACGAACTTGCGGCAATGCTTGCTCCAATATTAAATGTTAACAAAAACCAGCTTGCCAAAAAGCTTGCACAGGATGAAAAAGTTATTTCTCTAAAAAAAGATGTATCCAGAACAACAGCACAGGCCGTACGCAAACTGGGTCTGAGAGAAATAAGCCTGGATAAAAAGAATGAACGTGTATACCCACAGGGCACAATGGCTGCTCACGTTCTGGGGTATTACAATGCAAACGCTGATGTTGCCGCTGGCGTTGAGTATACAGCCAAAGATAAACTTGAAGAAGTTGAACAGAATGTCAGCCTTGAAAAAACACGTGACGGCGATATCATTTACGAAGTCGATACCGACCCTGAATCTACAACCTCGCCGCTAAAAGGCAAATCAATAACTTTAACAATAGATTCAGCAATCCAGCATATCTGCGAAGTTGAATTAAACAAAGTTATAAAAGAAAAAGGTGCTCTAAGGGGTACTGTCATAGTAATGAATCCTAAAAACGGAGAAATACTCGGATATGCAGTTTATCCAAGTTACAACCCGAATGATTTCAACAAAGCAACACTCACACAGTTAACCAACTGGACATTGAGCGATGTATTTGAACCGGGTTCTACTTTTAAAACTCTAACTATTGCTTCTGCAATAGAAAACGGAAGACTGTTTGAAGATTCAAAAATTCTGGATACGGGGAAAATTGAAATAGATAAATGGGTAATTAAAAATTATGACTATGCAACCCGACCATATCCCGGCAACATTGACCTGTATTACTTATTTGAACACTCAAGCAACGTAGGCAGTGCCAAAGCAGCTTTGATGATGACAAGAAACGAACACTACAATGTTCTTAAAAAATTCGGAATCGGAGAAAAAACGGGTATTGACCTGCCGGGAGAATCCAGAGGTCTTTTGCCGCCGCCTTCTGACTGGCAAAAATCCACACATGCCTCAATCGGATACGGCTACAGTATTTCAGTTACGGCAATACAGATGGTATCTGCAATCTCTGCGCTTGCAAATAACGGTGTAAGAGTGACGCCGCACGTAATTAAATATTCTCCGGAAGAGGAAGCTCTAAAGGTTAAACGAATACAGACTATTAAACCGGAAACTGCCCAAACAATCACAAAACTTCTTGCCGGCAGCATAGGCCGTTCAAAGTCAGTTGTAAACCTTGAAGACTACCATGTTGCGGCCAAAACAGGTACAGCAAGAAAATCAATTACCGGTGCAAAAGGATACACAAATAAGCTAGTCACCTCTATCATCGGTTACTTCCCTGCAACAAATCCACAAATAGAGATATATGTTGTAATAGATTCGCCATCTAAAGGCGCTTTGTGGGGTAACACGGTCGCAGGTCCGGTATTTAGAGAAGTGGCTCTGCAAACAGCAAGAATATTAAATATTGCACCCGACAGAACTCCGCCGCCGCCAAAAACTGTAAAAAAAGCTGTAAAAAAGTCAGCAGCTCCAAAACCCAAAACTGAAACTAAAAAAGCACCTGTGCCCAAAATCGTAAAAAAAAGCGAATCTCAAACGGATTAGAAATACAAATAAGGAACTAACCATGAAACTGAGCGAACTTGTTAAAAACATAAAAGTAAAGGATACAGTTAATAATAGAGAAACTGAAATTACAGGCATTTCTTATAATTCAAAAACAATAAAAAAGGGCGAAATCTTTGTTTGTCTTAAAGGAGAAAATACAGACGGCCATGATTATGCAAAAATGGCTGTAGAAAACGGAGCAAGCGCACTTTTTTGTGAAAAGCAGCTTGACCTTGAAGTACCTCAGGTAATTGTTGAATCCACAAGACACCAGATAGCCGATCTTGCTGCTGCTTTTTATGACTACCCGTCACAAAAAATCAACCTAATCGGAGTTACTGGTACTAACGGAAAAACAACCGTAACACATCTTATACAAAGAATCATTGAAGACGCAAACCATAAATGTGCTCTTATAGGGACTCTGGGATATAAACTGTCCGGCAAAGATACTTACCACGATGCAAAACACACAACACCTCAGGCACCTGAGCTGCAAAAAACATTAAAAATGATTTGTGATAACAATATTGATTATGTAGCGATGGAAGTAAGCTCCCATGCACTTGAACAGAATCGTGTCGGCTGCTGTGACTTTAACGGAGCGGTGTTTACAAACCTTACTCAAGATCACCTCGATTACCACATCACAATGAACAATTATTTTGAAGCCAAAGCA
The DNA here is from genome assembly GCA_944322935.1 of Candidatus Gastranaerophilales bacterium. GTDB lineage: Bacteria > Cyanobacteriota > Vampirovibrionia > Gastranaerophilales > Gastranaerophilaceae > Limenecus. The sequence continues at coordinate 15,669 of CALUQO010000005.1, forward strand.
CTTTTGTTTAAAGGTTTAAAAGCCGGAGGCTTTGCCGTAATCAACAACGATGACGAATACGCACAGAAATTCAAAAGTGTTGTGCCAAACGGCGTAATTATATACACATACGGAATAAAAAACGATGCAGACATAACAGCTTCTAATATTGAGTTTTCAATCCACGGAGCACAATTTGACTGCCTTGTTAACGGAGTAACTAAAAAAATTAATCTGCAAATGAACGGTATGTTCAGCGTTTACAATGCACTGGCTGCATTAACAGCCGGTATAGCTGCAGGATTCGACACAGATATTTGCATTAAAGCACTTGAAGAAACCAAAAGTGTTGACGGAAGGTTTGAAATAGTTAACAAACAGCCGCTTGTTATTGTAGACTATGCACATACCCCTGACGGACTCTTGAACGTTTTGAAGGCGGCAAGAGAGCTGACACCGAAAGACAGCAATCTTATTTGTATGTTCGGCTGCGGGGGGGACAGAGACGCAACAAAACGTCCCAAGATGGGCAAAATTGCTGAAGAAGCAGCTGATATTGTTGTTGTAACCTCGGACAACCCGAGAAGCGAAGACCCACAGCTTATTATATCCGACATTCTGGCCGGCATAAAAACAGTAAATACACAAAAGGTTTATGTAGAGCCGGACAGAAGAACTGCTATATCCATGCTAAAAAATATTGCAAAAGAAAAAGATGTTGTAGTTCTTGCCGGAAAAGGGCATGAAGATTACCAAATACTCAAAGATAAAACAATACATTTTGACGACAGAGAAGAAGCACGTAAAGTTTTTGCAACAAATGACCGTGTAAGTGTTTAAAAATTTTAAAAATGGGTATTATTATAATATGGACTCTTTTATTTCCATATTAAAAAAAATACTTGAAAACTGCGCCTTTATTTGTCGTAAAGGGCTTGCTACAATGTTCGGCAACTTCTGTTAGGAAGAAAATCAGATTGAAAAATGAAAAAAGCTCCCGATTAAATCATCGGGAGCTTTGCAGTTTTATTTAATGAACTATATTATCAGGTGATATAATTGCTGGCTGTTGAGTTTCTTCTTGTGGTTGGACTGTTTTTACATTTTTATCGTCAATATTATTTTGACTTTTCTTTTTAGCTTCTTTTGCTGCTTTTTTTGCTTTTTTCAAATCTTTTTTATATTTTATATTTGTATCCAGACGACACTCGTTAATTAATTTTTGGTAATACATCTCTTTTTCGGCAGGATTTGTTATTTTTTCAGCTTCCAACAAACCATTTTCAAATTTTATCTTTCTGTCATAGTATCCTTTGTTTTTTAACTTTGTTGTGGAGTGAACAACCATAGGGATACCTATTGGAGCTGTTATTATCAAAGTTGTTAAGAATATACCGGAAGAAAGTTCAGCAATTGATTTCCCTCTTGAAAAATTACGAGGATTTTCATATTTTTTAGGAACATAATCATTCCAAATAGGTGCTACTACTTCTTCTTTTTGTGTCGCATTTTGTAGAGCAGTATCTTCTGCATATACGCATAAATTAGTACATAATAGCATCAAAGAAATACTCAAGTTTAAAAATTTTTTCATATACTTATAAAACCTTTTATTTAACAAGTTCTTTTACAAAATTAGGCAAAGCAAAACGTGCAAGATGATATTCTTTGTTATAAATTTTGCACTGCTTTGATATTTTTTCAGCTCTGGCTTCATCAATGTAGCTCAAAGGTTTAACTGTTTCAGAACAGAAACACCAGCTCCAATATCCTCCCGGATAAGACGGAATCGGCCCTGTAAAAGTATCCACTATCGGGAATACTTTTCTCAAAAGCGGATACATCTTTTTCATTTCAGCCTGATTAATGAATGGAGATTCAGATTGTGCAGCCATAATGCCGCCTTCTTTTAGCGCCTCTTTAACGTTTGTATAAAATTCTTCAGTAAACAAACCTTCTCCGGGGCCCATCGGATCGGTAGAATCTATTAAAATAACATCATACTGTGCTTTTTTATCTTTAATAAACTCTATGGCGTCTTCAATTCTTACTTCAACCTTCGGATTATCAAGCTCACAGCCTATGGTTGGAAGATATTTTTTGCAAGCATCAACAACCATACCATCAATCTCACAAAGCACAACCTTTTTAACCGTATCGTGCTTTAAAACTTCTCTTATTGTACCGCCGTCACCGCCGCCTATAACCAGTACTGACTCAGGGTTTTTGTGATTAATCATAGGAATGTGAGAAATCATTTCATGATAATAAAATTCATCACGCTCTGTTGTCATCATTAATCCATCCAGAGTAAGAACTCTGCCCATGGATTCTGTATCAAAAATATCAACCTTTTGAAATTCAGATTGTGCACTAAACAAAGTCTCTTTAACCGTCATACAACATCCGAACCCATCTTTGCTAAGTTCACAATATTTCATGTCCAACATAATTGTACCCTCTTCTTAACTAATCAGTGTTTTAGATTATAACACAATAAAAATAAACAAAGTATAAAACAGGTATTTTTCTTTTTGTGTATAATTAAGCACAATTTTGTCGCCGAATTATGTAACATATACAATTCAGAAGCATCAGGCTTTTGAGGTATACATCAATCGTTTGTGTTCAGAATCTTTTCGACGTTTTTTCTTTTCTTAGATATTTTTCTTAATTGTTATACGGCACGCAGATACTTCGTATTGGCTTAGCTTGTCTCCATTATGCACGATACTCAATCGTGCTCGCGGGGTCTTGCCCCCCGCTTACAGGACTAGCTCCTTTCAGTCGCAGCGTCCGTCCCAAATTCGCACACCGCTTGCGCGGTAAAGATTGTTATTTAACTCCATTTCCGAGGCAAATAACAGAAATGACCTTGTTATTTGCAAGTCAGTATCGCTTTTAAATCATCCTGCACTGTAGTAACAGGTTTAATCTTGTATTTATCAACAAGAATTTTTAACACATTGGGCGATACAAAAGCCGGCAAAGTAGGCCCGAGTCTGATATCCTCAATGCCCAGATACAGCAGTGTCAGCAATATACAAACCGCTTTTTGCTCATACCACGACAGCACAAGCGAAAGCGGAAGTTCGTTTACACTTACGTTAAAAGCCTTTGCCAGTTCAACAGCAACTTTTATTGCGCTGTAGGCATCGTTGCATTGCCCCATATCAAGCAAACGGGGAATACCGTTAATCTCACCAAGGTCAATATCGTTGAATCTGAATTTGCCACAGGCAAGTGTTAATACAAGGGTGTTGTCGGGAGTTTGTTTTACAAAATCGGTATAATAATTTCTGCCAGGTTTTGCACCGTCACAGCCGCCGACAAGAAAGATATGTTTTATATCTCCGTTTTTTACTCCTTCTATAACTTTATCTGCGACGGAAAGTACGGTATTATGCGCAAATCCGGTTGTCAAAACATCCCCGCCGTTTATACCCGTCATTTTTTTATCTTCTTTATATCCGCCCAGCTCAAGAGCTTTTTCTATAACGGGAGTAAAGTCCTTGTCCTCGCCAATATGTATGGTTTCTGGATATCTTACAACAGAACTTGTAAACACTCTGTCTTTATAACTGTCTTTTACAGGCATTATACAGTTTGTTGTAAACAAAATCGGGGCCGGAAGATTGTCAAATTCTTTTTGCTGATTTTGCCACGCCGTGCCGAAATTACCCTTTAAATGCGGATATTTTTTTAATTCGGGATAAGCGTGACATGGCAACATTTCACCGTGGGTATATATATTTATGCCTTTATCTTTTGTCTGTTCCAAAAGCAGCGCTAAATCTCTTAAATCGTGCCCCGTAACCACAATAAACGGCCCTTTTTCGATATTTGTTGTAACTTTCGTCGGTACGGGATTTCCGTAGGTTTGTGTATTGGCCTTGTCGAGCAGTTCCATACATTTAAGATTTATTTCGCCTGTTTTTAAAACAAGAGCAAGCAGTTCATCCGTAGTCAAATCTTTGGAAATTGCTCTCAGCGCTTCAAAAAAGAAATCATCCACATCAGAATCTTTATATCCCAATACACGTGCGTGGTGTGCATAAGCAGCCACTCCTTTAAGTCCGAAAAGAATCAGGGATTTTAAGCTTCTTATATCCTCATTTGCATTCCAGACAGAATCAATACTAAAATCTGTATTGCCAGTAAGATCAATTATCTTTTGCACCTCATTTTTAATGGAATCAGCGTCAAAGTTTACGTTGGTGATGGTTGTGAAGAGTCCGTTTATTAACAATTCCGTGTTTTTGTCATTAATGACTGCAACATTGGCAAGATGTATTAAGGCGCTTGTTAAATCATCCTGCAAATTTGCAACGTCGGCTGTTTTGCCGCAAACACCGATATTTGTACATGCTGTGCATTTGGCGGTTTGTTCACACTGAAAACAAAACATATTATTTGTCATAAAGTACTCCTTATTGATTACATTAAAAATATAAACCGTTTTGTTAAAGAAATCTGTTGCACCGGCAACGTAATAAAGTATAATTTTTGTTATGACAAAATTATTTGATGAAATAAATGAAAAAGATAAAGAAATTCTGTTTAAGTGTTTAAACGCCGTCAAAAAAAATTTTTTAAAGGGGGAAATGATTATAGAAGCGGGACAAAAACAGAATTCCGTTGCTTATATAGAAAAAGGCTCGATTGATATAGTAAAAGACAATTTCGACGGAAGCAAAATCATCTTAAATACTATCGGCCAGGGCGAAACTTTTGCCGAAGCAATAGTGTGTTCGGGAGCGAAAAAAAGTCCTAATTATGTTTTTGCCAAAACAGATGCAACAATTTTATTTATTAATATAAACAAGATTTTAAATCCCTGCAGCGAGGTTTGTTCTTTTCACAAAAAGCTGTTGAAAAATTTGATTAAAATAATTGCTCAAAAGAATGTATTTTTGAACCAAAGATTGGAATTGTTGACGCAAAAATCGTTGCGGGAGCGCATACTTTTTTATCTTAATAATTACAGGAAAAAATTTGATACGGAAATTTTTGAAATACCGCATTCAAGAGAAGAGATGTCGCAGTATATTGGCGTTAACAGAAGCGCCCTGTCAAGAGAATTGTGCAAAATGAAAAAAGAAAAACTCATTGATTTCAACAAGAACAGCTTTCGACTGTTTAGTTAAATTACACAATTTTACTGTATAATATACAGTAAAATTAGATAATACGATAAAGTATGCTTGTAATTATGGATTACGACCAGTTTTACAAAAATTTAGGCAAAAGAATTAAATATCTGAGAGAAAAAACAGGTCTATCTCAGGAAAAATTTGCTGAAAAAGCCGGCATTAGCCAAGACTTTTTAGGTAAAATTGAAGTTTGCATAAACAGACCGGGTCTGAAATCCATTTTGAAAATAGCTGCTGCATTGGATATTACCGTTTCTGAACTTACAAATTTTGAGAAATAAAAATTTTACGTATGAGAGATTTGTTTTATAAAAATCTGGGCAAAAATATTAAAAAATACAGAGAATCGGCCAGAATAACCCAGCAGATACTCGCAGATAGGGTTGGAAAATCTCTTAATTTTATAGGAAAAATTGAAGTCGGCTATTCCAGACCTTCACTCGATACCGTTATTGATATAGCATCAGCATTGGATATCACCGTTTCTGAACTCACAAATTTTGAGGAGTAAAACACAGAGCAGGTACGCCCCAAAAAACGCACCTGCAGCCGATATATTACACATGAATAAGCTAATTTATTTGTGCAAGCTTTTTTTGAGCATCTTGCACGCCAGAATTAAAGCTCCTTTTGCCGGCTCCGTGTTCGAAAGCGCGTTAAGCATTAAAAAATCGTGTATTGTTCCGTTGATTCGTACATTCAATACATCAACACCCGCCGAATCCAGCTTTCTTGCAAAGGCTTCACCCTCATCTCTTAAAACATCGTTTTCGGCAGTAATAATAAGAGTTTTAGGCAACCCCGCAAGCTGTGTTTCTTCTGCCTGCAAAGGCGAAATATATAAATCATCCCGTATGGATTTGTCAGGTGCATAAGCATCCCAGAACCATTCCATAGCTTTTTTGCTTAACCACGGCCCATCGCGGAATTGGTCGTAAGAGTGTGTGTCCATATCAGCGTTTGTTACCGGATAAAAAAGACACTCGAATACAAGCTTAATATCACCATCATTTTTTGCCTTTATGGCTGTTGCCGTGGCCATATTTCCGCCGGCGCTGTCTCCCGCAATAGCTATCCGGTTTTTGTCTATATTAAATTCCTTGTGTTCTTCATAAATATATTTGAGTACAGCATAAATCTCTTCCAGCGCTTTCGGGAATCTTGCCTCCGGAGAAAGAGAATACTCGGGGAATATCACTACCGAGTTTGTATGTATCGCAATTTTTCGAATAAGCATGTCAAAACTGTTTTTGCTGCCGATAACCCAACCGCCGCCGTGTATGTAAATAATTGCGGGTAAAATATCGTTGTTGCCGGCTGGTCTTACAGTGCGAATTTTTACATCGCCGGCAACATCCGTATAAATAGTTAAGTCTTTAACTTCTGCCGGGATTTCTTCATACGTTTGTGCCTGCAAATCTTCCAAAAAATCCCGTGCCTGCTGCGGCGTCAATTTATAAAGCGGTTTGCCGTTCTGTTCTTCAATTTTTAATACAAATTCTTCTGTTTGTGTTGTCAAATTAGGTAATTTGGAATTAGGTTCCGACATATTTTTCTCCTTATTTTTTTTGAAATTATCAAAATTAATAAAAATTTTCATTAGGAGAAAGTATACGTTATGTAATATAATTGTTTTATGAGTAACTTTGAATTTTTAAAAAGCATAAACGAAAACCTGTACATCATAGCAGCGGACGCTGAAAATCTTTTCAGAGACAAATATTTTGAGCAGTGCATGGCGCAGACAAGACGTCTTGGCGAGCACCTTTGCCGTCTGGTGATGGGTGAAGCGGCAAAACCAGAAGACACTTTTGACACAATGCTTGCAACGCTTAAAGACACCCCTTCACCGAGTGAAATAGAAAAAGAATTTATAGACGACCTGTATTTTTTAAAAAGAGCGGGCAACAAAGCCGTGCATTCGTTGAATGTGTCAAACGACGGCAAAGAGGCTCTTGAGTGTCTTGAAAGAGCTTTTGAGGCATCTATAAATTATGCGGTGTACAAAGGCGGAGCGTCAGAGGACTTGTTGAACAAAGTTTTTGACGAAGAATTGCTGATTACAGGCCAAAAAAGCAAAAAAATCTCACTTCAGGAAGAATATATTGCCAAGAAAAAGCAATGGATAGAAGAAGAAAAAAGGCTGTCACAGGGCGAAGACGAGGAAGAGCCCCAAAAATCAAAGCATAAGAAATCCAAAAAGAAGAAAAAGAAGCAAAATGACGTATTCGAAAACGACTCACCCGTGGCACAGGAAGAGGCCAAAAAGCCCTTGTGGCGTGAAATTTTGGAAACAATCCTTGCCGGAGTGTTGATATACGTGTGTTACCTGTTATTTTTCACAAAATAAGCATAAACGGCCATCCGGGCCCATAAAAAAAAGTTAAAGAATAAATCAAATTATAAGGGAGAAAATACAATGAAAGTCATACTGGTGAACGGAAGCCCTCACAAAAGCGGTTGTACGTATACGGCACTTAGCGAAGTAGAAAAATCATTACAGGAGCAGGGTATCGAAACAGAAATTTTTCATATCGGCTTAACTGCAATACAGGACTGTATCGGCTGCGGCTCTTGCCGGGATCACAGGGGCAAATGCGTGTACGATAAAGACAGCGTAAACGTGTTTATTGAAAAGGCCAAAGAGGCGGACGGCTTTGTGTTTGGCTCACCGGTTTATTACGCCCACCCGAGCGGACGAGTGCTGTCATTTATGGACAGAGTATTTTTTGCCGGCAAAGAATGGTTTGAAAACAAACCTGCGGCAATAGTTGTATCAGCGAGACGCGCGGGTACAACAGCGTCAATTGATGCAATGACAAAGCACCTGACCATAAACAACATGCCGGTAGTTTCTTCAAACTATTGGAACATGGTGCATGGCAACACGTCTGATGAAGTCAGACTGGACTTAGAAGGCATGCAGATAATGCGCGTGCTCGGTCAGAACATGGCATGGCTTATAAAATGCATAGAAGCCGGAAAACATGCTGGTATAGAGATACCGCAGCGTGAAGAAAAGATAATGACAAACTTTATAAGATAGCAAAAGAGCCCCCAACAAGGGGGCTCTTTTTTGCTTTTTAAACTATTTTTGCATAAACGTGCTGACCTCAATGCTGCATGGCGGGAAATCACGTTTGGAGTCATATAATGCCATATTTTCATTACATTTTAACTCGTTTGTAATACTTGAATCCGGCGTTGGAGCGGAAAAATCGTCAGGTTTTGTGTCTTGAAAATAGCTGTCCAACCCCCAGCTCATTCTGTCCAAAGTCCAATGTTTACCGCTGTATGCCACTGATCTTGCTTCGTAGAAAGTCATTGGTATTGAATAATCAAAATCAATATCAGGGTTTGCTGAAACGACTCTGGCTGTCATGTAGGTAGGGTCAAAAATGGGGTACCCTTGCGGAACAACCACGCCTGTATCTTTGAATATCGAAAACGGTACAATGTCGGGTCGTTTTTTACCGGTAACGAATCTTGCACTGTTAGGTCTTCTGTCCCCGCTGATATCAACCCAAACAATATAATTCAAAGCGTCAGGCGATGAAGTAAGATAAAAATTCATACCGTCCGTGGTTTTAAACGAAGGTTCTTCAGGCGGCTCCTCGGCTGTGGTGAAATCAGACATGGCAAACACCTTGCAAGACGGAGTGCCCACTACATTTATGTAGCCTCTGTCGTCTTTAACAAGAGCATCGCAAAGCTGTGCTTCGGTAACGGCTGTATCTTCGCAAGATGAGCCTGTGCAGTTAACATAGGGGAATCTTTTTTTCTCGCTGTCGTCAGCACCGGCTTTGCCTTCATTTTCCTGTGCTTTAAGGTCTTGTTCTGCATTGTAGTCGTCGACATCCTTTTGAATGTTGTAAGTAGCGACATTCAAAGTGTTAAAGGCCTTGGCATACAGTTTTGAATACGCCTTTTCATCAGCCGTCCTGAAAATTTTGAAAGACAAAAGAACAAGAAGCGATGCAATAGTAATAACTATAAGCGTTTCAAAAATTGTGAATCCTTCTTTTTTTCGCATTTATGTAATATACCTTTCAATTAGTTCCATTCAACGCGGACATAGCCCGGCATTCCTCTGCCGCCTTTGCCCCACTTATCTTCAAGAGAACAGCTTGTAGAGGTGCTGCTGTATGCTGCTCCGCCGCCGCCTCCGGCGCCGTATTCATTTTCCGCAGCTTTGACACGACCTCGGTTTTCTTTTGCAATGCCCTCGTTGTTGCCCATGTCATTTTGACCGTTCATAGCCGTAGCGGAACACGTGGCAGCACCGCCGCTGATAGAAGCGCCGTAAGGAGACATTGCTCCGTCTTCACCGGGGATACCCGATGTGTCAGAGCTGTCGGATTTATATCTTATTTTGCCGCCTTCTCCGCCTTTAGCTGTAACATAATAGCCGAAAGCGGAAGCCTCGCCGGGTTCACCGTTGGTGTCTTCATATATAGCACCTGCGCCGCCCTGGCCGACGTATACTTTTACTTCGTCAGTAATGTTTTCAACAGTAATAAAAGCACTAGAACCGCGTTTTCCGCCGCCGCCTGCGTGGTGGCTGTCAGATATAAGCATTACAACGCCGTTATACCCCGCATAAGCATCGGCAGTAGATGAACCGTCACCCCCATTGCCATAAACAACCTTAAAGCCGCTGGCGCCTAAATAGCTCATATAATCCTGAGTTTTATTGCAATCGGCATTAAAAGCCTTCCCTCCATAGTAGCCAACAGCGTTTTGATCACCGCATTTTGGTTCACCTTGTTCACCGGGGTAGGCTTTACCGCCGCCTTTGCCCCCTTCGGCAGTAATTGCATTGCTGTAATCACCATATATATAGAATTTGCTTGGTTTACCGTCTTTGCCATTACAAACATCTTTCCAGGTTGTGCCTGTACAGGTTGTATCGGCAGTTCCTGAGGATGATTCTGGAGTCTCTGCATCAGGGTCAACAGAACCGCCGCCAACACCGCCCTGCCCTGCTTCTAATATAGCAAGGTCGCCTTTATGCATATGAACGGTAGTGTATTCCACACCGCCTGCACCACCGCCTTTGTTTCCACGGGGCAAGAGTCCAATCATTGCGCTACCGCCACCGCCGCCGCCGACAACCAGAATTTTGTAATCACCTTCTGCTTCAGCAACGTAAGATGTTGGAGAGCCGTAAGAAGTGGCATCAACTGCATAAGACGTGCCAGATGCACCGCCGCCACCGCCACCGATAACGGTAACGGTATATTTTTTAGCGTTTGTCTGAGGTTTAAAAAGGCACATGTTGCCTTCTACTGTTTCGGATTCCACAGTGCCGTTTATTGTCCTTCTGCTGACATGCTGACCGTTTTCGTTAAGGTAGCATTCCCAAACGCCGTGCGGAGCTTTATTTTTTGTGTTTTTTCTGGTAATCATCGGTGCGGATGCAATAATCAACAGCATGATTATAAACATTGTGACTAGCACTTCTGTTAAAGAAAAAGCATTTAATATTTTTATGTTGTTATATTTTTGTGTCATTACTTATTTTTCCTTTTATTGCTCCCTCTCCGAAGGGAGAGGGATCCGGGAGAGGGTTGCCTCTCCTCAGTAGTCTGTATTACCATTCGATAATTACTACCCCCGGCGTGCCGGCACCACCGCCGCCATATGCTGCTTTACCGCCGGCACCGCCGCCGCCGCCTGCACCGTATGTCAGGTCAAGCGGGTGGCCGCCTGTGGTCAAAAAGCTTGTCACTGCACCGAGTACTGAAGCATTAGATCGATTCGGATCCCATGTGTCGAATATCTTGGCGCTTTCGCCACTCCAGCTTGTATTGCCGTCTGTTTTACCGCCACGCGGAACAATTTTTGCACGGTTGGATTCGTTTTCAATAGGAGACGGTGCACCGTTGGCTCCCGGTACTGATTCCGTGCTGTTTGCTGCAATCATCTTTTTGGCCTGTCCGCCTTTGCCGCCCTGCAGCTCGAACATTGGTTTTGAAGACGGGCCTTCAAAAATTCTTGTAGTACCGCCCTGTCCGCCGTCAGACGAACCACCGCCCGGCATGCCGGGTTTGCCTATAATAACTCTTAAATTGCCGAGTTTTTTAGTCATGGTGCTTGTATACTGTCCTGCTTCACCGCCTGTACCGCCGTAGGCCGAAGACTTAATAATTGTTACATAGCCTTCTTGACCATCTTCACCGTACAAGACACCATAAGAATTTACAAGATCATCGGTTTGGATATAGCTTTTTACCTGTTCGCCAGCACCGTAACCGCCAGACCCGGGGTCACCCTGATATCTTTGTCTGTCGAACATGGCTGCTACATCGTAGTCTTCGCCGTCTTCCGTATCAGTAGACACATACTCTTTTACGGGATCCTGGAAATACGGGTAATCAAGACCTGTCCAGAAGTTTTCCGTTGTGGAGAAGTTCATGATTTTTGCCTCGCCGGATCTTGCCGGGTGGCTTTCCGGAATCTCTGCCGTGTATACGCAGGTGTTAATACCATAGCTCGGGTTGTCAAAGTATTTCGGTCTTACACGCTGTGCATCATCACCTTTTTCATAATATTCACCTGCGTGATAGTTTGTAGAGCATGTCCAATAATCTCGGGTTTCAACACAGGTCTCACCGGTACAAGTTTTGCTCGGGTCTTCTTCTGTTGGGCAGGAATATGTGTATGGTTCCCATTTAATACACTCTGTGAATGGCCCGGCTTCCGTACAATCATCCACCCCGACACACTCACCTGAGGCATAATGTACTCCCACACTGCAGTCATAATCATCGGGATAATCAGTTCTTACGCCAGCCACAACTTCGTTTTCTATTACAGGTATATTTATATAAAAGTCTATAGGCAGCAGTTTTCTGGCTGCACCGCCTTTGCCGCCTGATGCGGTAAGAACGTCTTTGCCCAAATAAACGGTTGTGTCACCACCATTAATACCCTCTGTACCGTCAGACACATTATCAGTTTTTAATATAAGATTAGTGAAAGAATTGTCAGGTACATACAAACCAACTGTATGAGATGATGAAGTTATTCTTCTGCCTTTGCCCTGCTGGCCGACTGTGGCATAAATACCCTGTCCGCCTTTTAAGAAGATAGGATTGCCCTCCAGTTCTTTATTTTGCTCGCCTTTTTCTCCGCCCACACCGGGGAGGTTCCAGCATTTTACGTTAGGTTTTTTGCTGTCCATGTCACTCAGGTACAAACCTTTATAGCTTTGTTCGGCTATTTCCTTTGACATGGGCCAGTTATCTTCCGCAAAGCAAATACCTTTGTTTTTAAGTTCGGATTCCGTGCCTATATCAGTAGGCAGGTATTTATATTTAAAATCATAGGCGCTTATTTTTTCACCTACAAATTGACCTTTTTCGTCAGTATAGCTGACTTTGGGTTCGGGGTTTTGTGTTCCGTAGTCGTAATTGTCAGTAAATCTTTTGTCGTTTTGATACAAAAGTTTGTAATCAAAACCCGATACTGGCAGGTCAAAGTAGCCGTATTCATAAGTTTTTGGATGATACGGGTCTTCACTTTTCAATGCATCGCCTAAATTTGAGCAGTCAAGCTGATATTGGCCTTTTACATCACACGGGGTCGGGTTTCTGCTCGGGTCATAGGTTTGTGCTTTTTGGTCCCATGCCCAATCTTCATGCCAGGGGCCGCCCTGATTGCCTTCAGAAACACCGCCTGTTGCCGCACCGTGGTGATCTTGAGACTGCTGTATAAAATATTTAGCTTCGTTTAAGTCGAAGCCCTGTGCCGTTATCTGGTCTTTGGCTTCGCCGCAGGCCATGCCGCCGCCGCCACCGCCGCCGCCTACGGCAACAATGGAGTAGTAACCGTCATTTTCAACATTGCCTGCGTAAATACCGGCATCGTCATCTTTTGAGTTATACACGCTTTCAAAGTCGCCGGCTGTACCGCCGCCGCCGCCACCACCGCCGCCCACGGCTCTAATTGTAAAGTTTTTTGCGTTAGCAGGGGGGGTAAATGTACAGAAAGCAGCATCCGCAAGCTCAAAATCCGAGGTTTTGCCTCTGTACACGGTTTTGATAACGTGTTTTCCGTCACTGTTCAGGGTGCAAATCCATTTACCGTGTTCTGCAACATCTTTGTGTTTTCTTGTTATTACGGGCACAAGCGCCGCAGCAAGCAGTGCCGCTATCAACAGCAGTATCAATGCTTCTGCAAGTGTAAATGCCTTAGATTTCTTTTCCATATTTATCATAAACAGATTTGCTCCTGTTATCTTATTCCAGTTGTTACATTTAGTTCTTATTTTATTATATTTGTTTTATTAAGGCACTCTCAATCCACCTTTGAATGTATTTTTTTTGGTATTTTTTGTGGAAATTGAGAGTGCTTAATATATTTTGTTTTTACCAGGTAACAAGTACTATACCGGATGCGCCGTTACCGCCTTTGCCGTATTGTACCTTGCTCCAGTCGAAGTCACCGGTACCCAGGGCACCGCCGCCGCCGCCGCCCATGCCGGGCATTGCCATAGTTTTAGCACCGCAGGAGTTACCCGAGCCAAGGCCTTCGTATTTACAGCTGCTTTTGCCGTGAGATATACCGCCCAGGGATTCTTCAATGAAGTTGCCGGAGCCAGCTGCATTTTTTACAATTTCCTGCAAGTTTGAAGGAAGAGCGCTGGCAATGCCGTCTTCGCCTTTAGCTTCGTATGAGCCCGATTCAGGATCAATACCGTTTGCTCTTATATCACCGCCAAGACCGCCATCAGCAATGATTCTGCTGCCAAATCTTGAAAACATGCCGTCAGCTCCGTCAGCACCGTTTTCTTGACCGCCCTGACCGCCTTTACCCGGGAATACTTTGACATAGCCGTCTTGTTTTTCCTGAGGGGTTGACAGAGGGGATTTTGTATAAGAGTAGAAGGATACCGCTCCGGGCTGGCCGCCGCCGCCGCCGTATACAGCAACTTCTTGTACCTGTACAAAGCCGCCCTGACCGGCCGAGCCTGTTTTACGATAGTCTCCGCCAAGACCGCCGTTGCCAAACTGCGAAGGAACCATATCTTTAAGGATAAAAGGGAGTCTTGTACCTACTTCGCCGAGGCATTGCTGTGTGCCGTTATTGTCACGACAGATATAGCCGTTAGGTTTATTCTTACGTTCGTCTTCTTTCCAGGGCTCCTGTATAATTGCAGAACCGATAATACCTTCTGCATGATTTTTTTGTTTAGTTTCTATACCATGTTCTTCAAGAAATTCTTTGGCAGCAATTTTAACAAAAGGATCCGCACCAAACAGCAAGCCTTTTTTAGATTCAAAACCATTTAACTTAGCAATTGCATAAGCATCATATTCTGCAGAACCGTCTTGTCCGCCTGTACCTTTACATTTCCAGACGCCTTTTTTACGTACGTGCTGGCCGCCACCGCCGCCGCAAGCAATTATTGTTAACTGCTGGCCGTCAGCGTTTATACCTGCAAATGCGGAGTTAAGACCATAACCACCGCCCTGTTTTCTGTCAGTAGGATGGTTGCCTGCCAGAATAGTGGTAACAGAAGCTTCAATTGCTTGAAGTGCATTAGCACCAAACAAAATGCCTGTGCCTGCAGCAGTACCGGCCCATGTTGCCATTGCCGAGCCGAATAAACCTGCAGCAATACCGCCTGTTAATACCCCTGCTACTGCTACACCAATCCAGGCTACAGGCACAAATAAATCCAAAAACACATTAATTGGCTTTTGAGGTTGACCACCCGCACCGCCGGGGCCTGCAGCAGCTGTATAAACTTCATTAGGAGACAGTTTTGCCTGGGCAATTACAGCACCGCCTGAGAAACCGCCGCCGCCGTCACAACCGACACCGCCGCCGCCACCGCCGCCGCCGCCGCCGATAGCTACGATTTGATATATACCTTCACTTGCCGGAACAAACGAATTGTCTGTTGAATCAGGGAAGAACACCTTTGACTGTCCGGTGCTGGACATGCCTGCGGCACCGCCGCCACCGCCGCCGACTACCGTAACATTAAAACGTGTTACGCCTGCCGGAGGGACAAATTTTGCATATTGCTGTACCTGTCCGTTGACAACTTCCGACCCGACAAGGCTGGCGTCGGGAACGCCGTCTACGAATACTTGAAGGTCACCGTTGGCATCGTACATTGCCATCCAGGTATTTTTATCCTGTGAGGCTTCCCTAAGTTCTTTTGAGTGTTTGATTACCGGAATACTGGCTAGCGTCATCAGAACGATAACCATCATGGTTATTAGCACTTCCGCCAGTGTGAAGGCTAAAAATTTTTCTAGTTTTGTTTTTGATATCATGCGCTGCTCCTCAATTTTTCTAAAAAACAACATGATTATCGGCATTTTATAAAAAAACTTTAATTTTTTTAGTGAATTGTGTCAATTTCGTTACAAAAAAACCAGAATTTATATAAAAAGCCTATATTATATAAATACCCATTTTTGATACTTTTATAACATGTTTATTAAGTTTTGTAAAAATGAATTTTTTAAACAAAGGCAAAATACTTGACACGCACGGGTTTTGGTTTTTTATTAATATTTAAAACATCCCTTCTCATGGTCATCCACCACCCCTATCGCCTGAAGGTAGGAGTAGACAATAACCGTGCCGACGTATTTCATCCCGCGTTTTTTCAGGTCTTTTGATATTGTGTCGGAAAGCTCCGTGCTGGCCGGAAGTTTGACATATTGTTTTTTTACAACCTTGTTGTTTGTAAAGCCCCAGATGTAGTTTGAAAAGCTGCCGAACTCCTTTTGTATTTGCATAAATATTTTTGCGTTGCCGATTGCACTTGCGATTTTGTTTTTGCTTCTTATAATTTTTTCGTTTTTCAAAAGTTCGTTTATCTTATCCTCGCCGTAGTTTGCAACTTTTTTGACATCAAAATCGTCAAAAGCGGCTTTAAACGCCTCGCGCTTTTTTAGCACCGTCAGCCACGACAGGCCGGCCTGAAAAGATTCCAACACAAGAAGTTCGAACAAATCCCTGTCGTCGTACTTTGGCACGCCCCATTCTTCATCATGGTATTTTATGTAAACCTCTGACTTTTCGTCCACCCAGCTGCATCGTTTCATGGTTAACACACTCTCCCTTTTTATCTATAATACAAATATAAAAGGGCAATTAAAAATGTTTTACAAATCGTATTATTTTTCGCCGATAGGCAAGATGCTATTGGTCAGCGACGGTGAAAGCCTATGCGCGCTGCGCATTGAAGGACAGAAATATTTTGATGTAAACCCAGACAGAATGCCGGGAAACGACAAGCTTGAAATTTTTTGCAACACAAAACGCTGGCTTGAACGCTATTTTGACGGACAGAATCCGGATTTGAATACTCTGCCGCTTTCCCCGCAGGGCACGGAGTTTCAAAAAGCCGTATGGAAGGTTCTTTGCAATATTCCGTATGGCAAAGTCGTCACCTACGGTGACATTGCAAGAAAAATAAACAGAAACACACGCTGTGCGCAGGCTATTGGCGGGGCTGTCGCGCGAAATCCGATTTTGGTGATTATTCCCTGTCACAGGGTCATTGGTGCTGACAAAAGTCTTACGGGTTATGCAGCAGGTGTGGACAAGAAATTGCAGCTACTGAAGCTGGAGAACGCCGGTGGGGCAAATACATTCACCACGAAAACATAATCAATCTGCAGGATATATCAATTCTTTATAAAGATATTGGATTAAAAAATACAATTCTTGCTTTATTTGCACCCCATTCTTTGACGCAAAGAACGGGGTGCCCCCAAGAAACTTCCGACCAGTTGTTCCGTTCAAACAGAAAGTAACACAAACCTGTGCTCGGCAACTCGGGCTATATAAATTGCTTTCCTTAGATAAATTAAAGTGATTGTTATAATTACATAGCCCTCAAACAAACCTCGCTCGTAGTTGTTTGTGAAACTTTCTGTAATTCACTTCACAAAGGTCGGTTTTTTTGATTTATTTATATTATTCCCTGTCACAGGGTTGTCGGTGCTGACAAAAGTCTTACGGGTTATGCAGCAGGTGTGGACAAGAAATTGCAGCTGCTGAAGCTGGAGAACGCCGGTGGGGCAATCACAGGGGATAGAGTATAACGGTTATTTTTTTATACAAAATCTATCAAGTATTTTTTCATCCGTCCGTTTATGTTTGCGGGGTCTGTTTGATACATTGCTGTCATGAACAACTTCCAACCACATTGGCTTTCCAGGGGTTTTGATTAACAAAAAATTTGGGCATTTTAATCTGACATTATCATGCCATTCAAAATACACTGTATCAAAATTTGATTTAAGATTTTCTACCATAGCAAGAAAATGATACGAATTGTTTGAATATTCGTATACAAAATTAGTTTTATCCTCTAAAATTGCACCGTTTGCAAAACTTATGAACATTTTATTTATTGGTAAAAAATAATCCTTTACTGTTTTTACATAATTTAGAGGAATAGCATCATCATTATCCAGACGAATCGTCATAACCCAATCTGCATTATGACTGTATTTAATCACTACTTTTTTCAACAGCTCGGTATCCCAGTATTCAGTGTAATAAGGGATAAAAATACCGTTCAATTCTTCTTCATATTTTTTTATTTTTTCTTTGTATTTTTCAGGCGTTTTTGGATGAAAAAGCACAATGGCTTTATAGTTTTTATCAGTTTGGGCTTTTAACGAAGGGATATAATATCTTTCAAATAAATCAAATCTCTTTTCCAGATATTGTTCATTTAAAATATCTTCATAATATTTGTCATTATAGGCAATGCTAATATTAAACTTTGTGATTACAAATGTATCAAAGTCAATGTTTTTTCCTATTTTAAACAAACGTAACAATTTATGTTTTAAACAAAACAGCTTTTGCACAAGAATTAGTTTGTTAAATTTAATTTTTATCCCGCAAAAAATAATCTGTTTCTGGTTATCTATATCGTTTACAGAAAAAATTTTTTTAAACATTAGCCGCCAATTTGTACCGTTAATTACCCTATCATCAGTATCCTATAACAAAATTCAAGGTTAAACAACTCGAAATTGCAACAGTGAGTAACAGCAAAATTTTTAAATTCTCTTATGCATGCTCCCGATTGACGAAGAACCGCCTGAGGAAGAGTTGTTTGAAGAACCCAAGAGTTTGCCCAAAAGGTCATCGCCGTCTTTGTTTGAGGTTCTGTATGTATCTGCATAAATTCCGGTGCCCACATCCGTGGAGGTTTCACCCTTCTTTAGCCCCTGCAAACGCAGTTGCGCCGCCTTTATGGCTTTATCAAGGGTTGTGAAATCTATTTTTGACATGTCATAGTTGTTGTAAAGAGCGTAAAATTTAATGGATTCGGCTTCTGCAATCATTGATTCAATCGCGGCACGGTTTTTTGTGGCAATGTTGGATATATCAAGGTTGGCAAGTCTTTGCTGCAGAACATCCGTATTCTCGCTTCGCAGCTGCTGGCGGTGAGCTTCTTCCTGCTGTGCCATACGGATACGGTATTCCTCCGGAGTTTCCGTAACTTTGCGGATATTTCTTGCGCTATCTAAGGCCGCATCTCTTTGTTTTTGCAAATCTTTTGAAAACGGCGAGGTAATATAAGCATCAATGTTCATTTCATCCGACATATTTCACACCCTAAATTTTTTATCTTCCACTTATTCATTATAAACCATGAAGCGGAATTTTTTTGCTAGCTATTTGGAGGATTTTTTTATCAATCAGCAAAGGGTAAGAAATTTGTATTTATCAGAAGTTATTACCAATTGGGATTTTGCGTTGCCGCAGCAGAATTTTGAATATTTTATATTATTTTCGTCAAGTTTTTCGAATATTAGTTGTGCGGTATTTTGTTCAAGTTCACTTTGCGCGTCGTCGAGGATAATGATAAAATCCCCCGCAAGATTTTGCGGTATTAAATCGTTGATATTTATTGTTTGTATTTTATCGGAACCGGAAGAACTGCCGATAATTATTAAATCGTATTTTTTGTTTACAATATTTTGTCCGTTTGAAGTATTTGAAGAATCTGTCTTTTTAAAAAACTTTTCATACTGCGTGGTCAATTTTGTAGTTTGTCCGAATCCAAACTCAAGGATATTCTCAGGTTGAATTTTATCTAAGATAACAAGCAATATATATAAAAGTGAATAATTCGCAAAGCCCTTTGCCGGTATGATGTCTTTGTCCTTAATCCAATCTTTGTGACTAAGCAAATTATTGAAAATCAGCCCTCTGCGGAGTTCTTCGTTCTGGAGTTTGATTTCCTCTAAATGAGACTCCAGAGCTTTGAATTTGGAATCAATGAAATCATGAAGATGTATTTCTTTTATACGTTTTTTGTTTTTGAGCTTGAGTTTTACTCCACATATTGTGATTACTTTGTGGATATTGTCGTTTCTGATGGAAAAAATATTATGTAAAAAAATTTTTAAAATATTACTATCATTTGTATTGATGACAATATTAACATAGGGGAACATTGCTTTATATTTTTTTAGAAAAATTTTTTTGTCTAAAGTTCCAAGTTTTGGATATATATTATATTGTTCTTCAATTAATTTTTCATTTATTTGTTTATTATAACAAGATATTTGTTGTAAATTTAGAAAATCACATATTTTTTTATATTCCTCCAAAATGGCAATATCCCATTTAGTATTTTTCCTCCGCATAAGTGAATTATCTCTCAATAAATAGTTATAGCAGGTAGAATTTGTATCTGCTATATTTTGTGCATAAAAAACCGCAAAAAAAGTAAAAGGAATATCCTCCCCTCTTTTGTCTCCAAATTGTATCTTATTGTCTATTATAAATTTTTTTTTGAATATTTTTGTAAAAACAGAAACATCCTTACTAATTATTTGTTGTTTTTGTTGAAATAAAGAAGAATATTTTTCTAAGTTATATAGACAATTAAAGCTATAATCATTATTATAGTGCTTTTTAACCATTGTTCTTGAGATATCAGCATCAATTTCTTTTGCTGCATTATACAAAGTTTCAAAATAGTTAGATTCAATCCAGTCATCAGCATCAACAAAGCCTAAATATTCTCCACAAGCTTCTTTTACACCTAAATTTCTGGTCGCACCTGGCCCTTTATTTTTTTGATTGATTATTCGTATTCTTGAATCATTATTTGCAAACTCTTCAAGTATGTTTAAAGATGAATCTGTAGATCCGTCATTAATACAAATAATTTCTATATCTTTTAATGTTTGATTCATTATACTATCGAGACATTTTTTAAGATAGTTTTCCACATTGTATACTGGTATAATTACAGAAATTTTTATATTTGACATTTATACAATCTCCCTGTGTGACTTTTTTCTTTTTATTTTTATTGAACACCCAATAACAGTAAATACTTTATGTTTTGAGTCAAAGCTATTTCTTATAGAAAAGATTTTTTCGGCTAAAGAAAGTTTTTTGGGCTGTCTCTTATTAAAATTTGATAGTAATTGTTTAACTTTTAACAAATTTTTATTATTTGCATAATACAAAATAGGATAATCATTTTTTTCTATTTTATGATTAAATACTGAAATCATTTCATATATTAAATAAATATAAAGGTTTAACTCTTCTTTGCTGACAAATTGACTCCAATAATAAACTTGATCCATTGTATTTTTCATTAAATAGTCAATTTTATTTTTATTAATATTTTTTAAACTAGAAGCAAAATTTAGACAACATTTAGAGGCTAATAAAAGATCAAAATAATCTTTAGTTATATTTTTCACAGATTTATCCATAATACTATTATTTGTTAAGTAATAGTTATAAAGAGCATGATTTAAACCATATGCAGTATGAGAAATTAAAATATATTCTTGTATAAAGACCATGTCATCTATTTTTAATCCATCTGCAAATCTGACATTATATTTGTCAATTAGCGATTTTTTAAAAATCTTTTTCCATAAAAAAACATGGATTTTCCGTTCAATATGTTTTTCTTTATCAAGGTCCAGTTTCCCCTTAAATGCTAATTTTTCATAAGGGTTAGTTTTTCCTATTTTTCTTTTGGAACCATCCCTTATAATATTAACATCACAAACCACAAGGTCTACGTCTTGTTCCTGAATTGTTTGAACCATTTCTTCAACCATGGTGGGTTCATATTTGTCATCGGCATCACAAAACATAATGTACTCACCGGTTGAATTATCTAATCCCATATTTCTGGCTATTGCAGGTCCCTGATTTTCTTGGTTAAAAACTTTTACTCTACAATCTTTTTGTGCGTATTTATTTAAAATTTTTAAGGAATTATCTTCAGAACCGTCATTTACACACAAAATTTCTATATTAGGGTATGATTGGTTTATTAAAGCGCTGATGCTCCTATCTAGAAATTTTGCTGCATTATAAACAGGCATAATAATTGAAACTTTAACTTTATCCGACATTACATTTGTCCTTTCTCTTTATTTTAATTTTTATACCTGCAATATTTATTACCTTGTGTTGGTCGTGATTTGTTAAAGAAAAAATTTTACGCAATTGTTTTGATATTTGTTTTTTTAAAACATCGACTTTTTTTACAAAAATAATTTTGTCTTGAGGATATCTTGATTTTACTGATATCCCTTTTAATGAATCAGGATTTTTAATATATTCTCTTATTGAACGGGCTTTTACATTAAATAGTTCTAACCCGTCAAATTCGTATAAACAGCCTGGGTTTATAACAAGTTCGGAAAAATATTTTTGTGCATTTTTTGATTTATAGTTTCGGCGGCTCAAAATAATCCAATCTTGAGGTTTTTCAATTTTTATTGTTTCACTAAGTTCTTCTTCCGGTATAAAACTAAAACTTTTTGGATATATATCTCTATTCTCTTTGGTTGTTCTTATATTGTTGCCTGCTAATATGTAATCAGAAGCTCCAACAAATGTTTTATAGTTATTTTTATTTTTTTGATAATCTTCTTTTGTGTGTATGACATACAAACCATTTTTCATTTTAGGTGAACCAATAGTTATTAATTTTTCCGCCATAGTTTCGCTTATGTCATCTTTGCCATCATTTGACAATCTTTTGGGTACATCAAGACACCCTGAGCAAAATTCACACCAGTGAAGTTGATCTGTAAAATCTTTTGGTTCTCTTTTCCACCATCCTGGCTTAACATCCCATCCCCCCGGGCCGTTAAAAAGCATGTCGAGAGCACCTGCTACTTCACAGAAAAAAGCTCCTTTAGGTGTAATTGTTGAAGACCAGGTGTTTTGAATCCAGCAATTATCCCTTTTGGCCACCCATTCTTCATCATCAATACCTAAATCTTTTCTTGACATTAATAGAGCTTGATGCAAGCAGGTGTTGTTATGGTCATTGCAATTTTGAGCTTCAAAAGAGTCATTTATTGTCTCAAAATGTTTGTAGTAACTTTTGTTTAATGAGGACCAAAGACCTGCTTTGCTTTTATGAAAATCTGTAAAATGCTCTAGTATGTAACTTTGCATATCAACAATGGGTTCTCTGGTATTTTTTACAGAATGTTTAATTCTTTTTTCTTTTATATAATCTGCAAATTTTTCAAATTCGGGGTGAAGTGTTGGCTCGCCGCCAATTACCCCCACACATCCTTCATATCCATCAAGTGGATCAACAGCATTTTTAAATGTTTCAAAATCCATAAAAAATGTTTTAGGATGGTGTCCACAAAATCTCGTGCAATTGGAACATTTATGTATACAAGCATTTGTTATGTCTATTTGAATAATTAATTGATCCTTAGGGCTTTTCATTTGTTATCTCCTGTTTAAATACTCTTTCTTTTCTTAAAAATTTAAAGACAAAACCGAACACCACATATGTTTTATCTGTTTTTGTTGTTCTAATATCGAACACATCAAAAAACTTCTTGTGATGATATTTGAATAAAATCAAATTCAACTTTCGGAAGTTACACATTTTTTGCTGCTCGGATTTTGTAAATGAATTTTTTATAAAATTTAAAAAGTCAGAAATATCCTTTTCGTACTGTTTTTTTAGCCATTCGTCCGAACTTTTCCGCCAGTAATATATACAACCGCCTATAAAATGGTTTGTTGAGGCTATTTTCATCGGTCTTGACTGCTTTTTGTATATTTCAGATTCTACTAACGCCCTGTATGCTGCAAAGTCATTTCTTATACAATTAGCAAATTTTTTTGTCGCCGCACCTTCTCTGTCATCACTGTAGTTGTACAATGGTTCTAAAATAAATGAATATTTTGGATTTTGATAAAATGTTTTAAGGCAAAATACTAAATCTTCTGCATTTTTTATTCCTAATGGAAAATTTATCTTATTTTTTTCTAAAAAATCTTTTTTAAATGCCTTGTTCCAGATATAAACATTTATTTTTATTGTTTCTTTTAAAACTTTAGAATGTTTAATAAAATTTCTTATATCTTTTAAGGAATTTGAATTATCAATGACTTTTGTTTTATTAAAAACATTATGTCCCCACATAACGATGTCGGGGGTTTCGGTGTTTATTTTTTCAACAACTTTTTCACACAGCGTCAAATCGTATGTATCATCGGGGTCAAGGAACATTATATATTCACCGCAGGCAGCCTCTATGCCTGCATTTCTTGCTGCAGATACACCTTGATTATACTGGTTTATAAGTTTAATTCTCGAGTCTTTTTGAGCGTAATTTTCAAGAATAGCAAGAGAATTATCGGTAGAACCGTCGTTAATACAGATGATTTCTATATCTACAAAAGTCTGTTTTATAACACTTTCCAGTGCTTGAGACAGATATTTTTCAACATTGTATACGGGGATTATGACTGAGCATTTAGGCATATTTTCCCCCTTTGCCGTTTACAAGCGCTTTCAAAAGTTTGTAAGAAAGTTTTAATTCTTCCGTATCCATATTTTTTATAAGTTTCAGTATTTGTGCTTCGCCCTCTCGCGGTGCGTATTTGTGCAATGTCTTTATGTCTTCGATATTAAAGCCCAGTACCCGTGAAATATTCATATAAGTAGACAATTTGGGTATGTATGTTCCATCCTCAAGTTTGCCTATATGTCTTGTACTTAAACCAACCAGATTGGCAAGCTGTGCCTGTGTCAGGCCTTTAAGATGCCTGTGTTCTTTAATCAATAAGCCCAGTGAAATTCCCAGATTTAATTCTGATATCATTGCCCGCTTTCTCATCAAAAATTATTACAACTACGTAACACACACGTAGTTTTCATAAAAAGTATATATTAAACAAAACAAACTTAACATATATTACGTACTTTTTTACAAAACTATATACTATTTACGCTTATACATCGTGGACAAGTGATTTAACATAATTTAAAAGGTTAAATTATGAATAATAAGCAACTACTGGGTAAAAGAATAAAGGAACTGCGAAAATCCGCTCACCTTACGCAGGAAAAACTTGCCGAACTTATTGATATAGAAACGGGTTCCCTTAGCGGTATTGAAAGCGGAAGGCATTTTCCTTCCTTACCGACCTTGGAAAAAATTGCCATAAACCTTAACGTCGAGCTAAAAGCCCTTTTTGAGTTCAAACACCTTATCTCTGTTGAGGAAATGAAGGTTGCAATAATAAAAAACTTAGACAAAATAGACAATGACCACATTACTTTTATATACAAGTTGGTAGAAAATTTTAAATAATTGAATGTAAATGATATAATTATTATGCAATTTTTTTTATAAGCTATTTTAATTTTATAGAGGGTTTATCATGAAAATAATGTTTGTATCTGCCGAAGTTGCTCCTTTTTCTAAAGTCGGGGGGCTTGCCGATGTTGTGGGGAGTCTGCCTAAGGTGCTTGAAAAAATGGGGCATGAGGTTGCTATATTTACACCTTTGCACGGGTGTATCGACCAGCAGAAATACAATATTCAAGAGGTGCCGAATTCTAAACTGACAATAGATTACAGCTACGGTCAGTACTATTTTAATTTGAAAATGGCAAAACTGCCCGATACGAACATCAATGTGTTTTTCCTCGATAACAGCAAATATTTTGCACCGTTTCATGAAGTTTACCCCAGATACATAGATACAAGATACGAGCACGAAAGATTTATTGCGTTTTCGCATGCATCGATTGAATACGCAAGACTATTGAATTTTAAGCCTGATGTTATACATTCAAATGACTGGCATACGGCGATGATTCCCGTGTATATGAAGGTAAATTATAAGGACGACCCGTTCTTTAAATATACAAAAAACTTTTTCTCCATACACAATATTGCATATCAGGGTCAGTGGTTTGATGATTTGTTGTATTTTGCACAAATTGACCATAAAGATGTATGGAACTGCTGGGGGCTGGAGCATTTTGGAATGCTTAACTGGATGAAAGGGGCAATCAACTATAGCGATAAAATAATAGTTGTTTCTCCTAACTATGCAAAAGAAATTATGACTTATGAGGGCGGACACGGTCTGGATTGGACATTGAATCATAACTCACACAAACTGCTCGGCATTTTAAACGGAGTTGATTACAGTGTTTATAACCCAGAAACCGACAGATTTATTGCCAAAAATTATGACTTAAATCATGTTCAATACAAAGAAGATAATAAAAAAGCGGTGCTGGAACAGTTCGGCTTGCCTTATGAAAAGGACAAACCATTGATTGCAATTGTTTCAAGGCTGGTTGAGCAAAAGGGTTTTGACTTACTCGGGCCGGTGTGTGAAGAGTTAAAAGGGCTGGATGCACAGTTCATAATACTCGGCACGGGTGCAAAACATTACGAAGATATGTTCAGCTATCTGAGCAATACAAGTTCTAATATTAGAGCTAAGATTGAATTCAGCGTACAGCTTGGTAATCTTATGTATGCTGGGGCTGATATGTTTTTAATGCCTTCAGCGTTTGAGCCCTGCGGGTTGAGCCAGCTTATTGCATTAAAATACGGAACAATCCCTATAGTACGTGCAACCGGCGGGCTGGATGACACAATCATCGGATATCCTCTGGAAAACGGCGACGGCTTTAAGTTCTGGAATTACAGCCCGTATTCTATGATGGATTGTATAAGGTATGCCATCGATATATTTAAGGATAAAAAAGATTGGGCACATCTTATTGAAAATGCAATGAAGGCTGATTTCAGCTGGGATAAAAGTGCACAAAAATATGTTGATGCTTACAAAGAAGCTTGCGGAAAATAAAAACAAAAGACTGTTATTTCTCAATTAGATTTGTGAAATACCCCCGTTCAATAAGTGGTCGAGGTCAGTTGACTATATGAAAAATTCATTTCTGAGTATCTTATTGTATTTGCTCTCAATTTTTTAGAAAGCGAATCAAGAGAATACTTTTTATTTGTATGTTTTGACAGATATTCGGCCAGATATGTCAGTGTCAGGCCTTTTTGTGCCGCAAGCATTTTTACTTCATTTATAGCGTTCATAATCTTATTCATTTTTATTTTGTTGTCAGGATTTATCATAACAAAAAACCCGCATAAATTATATGCGGGTCTTTATTATAAAACAATCAGGTTTAAACTTTTAAAACAAATCCGCCGTTGTCGGCATTTTGGATTGCGTTTTCGTTCATTTTTGCTCTGAGATTTTTAATGTATTTGTATACATAATCTCTTGGCAAATCCAGTACCTGTGCGAGTTCTTTTGCATAAACAATATGGTTTTTGTTGTTTAAAAAGTGTTCGTAAACAGCCTGTTCTCTTGGTGTAAGATTCTTTTTGAAAGTTACCGCAACTTCTTCTGTTACAATAGAAGCCTGCGGGGCTGCAGGTTGTACAGAAGTTTTGACAGCTGCTTTTGGTGCAGATTTTGTTTTTATTGCAGGCTTAACTTCTTTAACAGAAGCCTTTTTAGTTTCTGCTGCTTTTGCAGCCGGTTTTTCTGTTTTAATTGCCGGTTTTGGTTTGTTAATAGCTTTTCTTAAATCTCTTTCCAGTTTGATTTCTTTTTCTCTGTCAAAAGATTGTTGAGCCAGCGAGCTTATTCTTTCTGCTTTAAAATTGCTTTGAGAAATAGTCGTATCTTCGTTTGTTACATATCTAACTTCTGATGAATGGTGTTTGTAAACCATATCTACCATATCGTTAGTTTCTTTCTCCTCATTTATTACTTTGCCCAATCTCTTGGCGTATTCTTCCAAAGTAATTTTTTCCAAAGAGCCTCTCCATTGTTTGATTTCTTCTTTGGTCAAATAATCCGGCATATTAATAAATCTCCTTGACTAATATATATAATAACTATTCCTTAACCCTGAGGTGGTTTGAATAAGCAGATGAACCATTCCGTCTGCAAAAATAAATTTTATCTTTCTCAACTTACCAATGGGGTTCAAGTTATGTATAATTTAGCATGAAATTTATAAAAAAATCTCAAAATATGTAGCAATATTTACAATGTAAATTTATTTGTTTAGCAGTTGATTTTTTGTTTTTTCGCGGGCAATTTTATCCTGTTCAAGAATTTGTTCAAACGACGGATTTAAAATATTATTATGCTCTGACATTATTTTTTTTGTTATTTCGTAAATTTCCCACAGTGAAATTTTTCCGTTTAAAAACATAAATACGGCCTCTTCGTTTGCCGCATTCATAACCGCCGGCAGCGTACCGCCCTGTTTCCCCGCTTCAAATGCAAGTTTTAAACACGGAAATTTTTCTAAATCTGGTGCTTCAAAATCCAGCCTTCCAGCTTTTATAAAATCAAAATTTCTTGTTTCAATCCCTTCGTATCTGTGCGGGTAGGTTAAGGTGTATTGAATCGGAATGTGCATTGAAGGAAAACCTAATTGTGCAATGACACTTCCGTCAACGTATTCGACTGCGCTGTGTACAATGCTTTGTGGGTGTACAACCACCTGAATTTTTTCATAAGGCATATCAAAAAGATGGTGAGCCTCTATAACCTCAAGCCCTTTGTTCATCAAGGTAGCCGAGTCTATTGTGATTTTTTTGCCCATATTCCATCTTGGGTGATGAAGTGTTTCTTCAACGGTTGCGTTTTTTATGTCATCAATTGTTTTGTTTCTGAAAGGCCCACCCGAGGCTGTTATAATAAGTTTTTCAACTTCTTCTCGATTGGAAAGGCACTGGTGTATAGCTCCGTGTTCGGAATCAACGGGAAGAATTTTTACTCCGTTTTCTTTTGCCTTTGCCATAACAATATCACCGGCCATAACAAGAGTTTCTTTATTAGCAAGTGCGACATCTATTTTGTTTTCTATAGCTGCAAGTGTCGGTTTTAAGCCTGTTTTGCCCGAAACTGAAACTAAAATTCTCTCATTTGTTTTATCAGACGCGACTTCAATCAATCCTTCGTCACCGTATAGAACGTTTAGTTTAGGGAATTCTTTTTTTAATAACAGGGCATTTTGTTGCGATTTTACACAGACATTTTCAGGATTTAAAATTTTTATTTGTTTTCGCAGTTCATCGATATTGTCCCCGCCGCAGATGGAAACAATGTCAAAATAGTCCGGCATTTTTTGGATAACTTCTACAGCCTGTCTGCCGATTGAACCTGTTGAACCTAAGATTGAAATTTTCATAATTTTCCCTGAATAAAATCTCTTTTGTCTGCAATTAAATTATAAAATAAATAGACTAAAAGGGAATTTGTTAACGATTTGTTTAAAGAGGGAAATTTATTTTCTTTTTTCTATCAATAAATCATAACCCAGATAATTACAAATAAATCTCAATTCATCAAGACGAAGCCTATTGTTTTTTAATTTGTTTGATAAATTAGAGGGCGAAGTCTTTTTCCCCTTGTATTCGTCCAACTTGTCGGACAATTCTTTGTGTGTGATTTTTTCTTCGTCTAAAAGATATTTGACCAGAATATAATCGTTTAATTCATTTATTTTCATAAGTTTAATTATAGATTATTGACAATTTTAAACAATTAAAATACAATCATTAATTATATAGTTAATTATTAACTTATAAATAAATAATTTAATAAGAAAGATTACAAAATGACTAAAACAGAAAGAATAAGGGAACTAAAAAAAGAGTTTAAAAAATGTTTTTCCAAACTTGAGCGCATAATAAAAAATACAAGCCGGGAGAAAAATATTGATGAAGTAATAGACACAATCCAACTGTCGTATTTTGTTTATCATTCAATAAATGACAAAATCAAATTTGTGGAAAAGCTGTAACCGGTTAAGTCTGCAGATGGGCATTTTTACACAGCAAATTTTTACGATAATATACACGGCTTACTTTGTAAGCCGTGTATATATAAAAATAATTCGTCATTCTTATATATATTACGTAATTCAGTGACAGAAATAATTTTTTCTTAACATAAATAATCAAAAAATCCGACCTTTGTGAAGTGAATTACAGAAAGTTTATTAAACAACAATTAGTCTCATCTGTTTGAGCAGCCCGTAATTATTTTCAATAAATAGGTTTTGTTATTTACAATTTTTGCGGCAATTTGGGCTGCGAGTTATGAGACTCGGGTTTAATTTACTTTCTGTATGAACGAAACAACTGGTCGGAAGTTTGCCTTCTTTTTCGGCTGAGCTGTGGCGAAGCCTGAAAAATGGCTTCACGATAACACAAAGATATTTCAAATACAGCAACGGTTTTTTAATAGTGAACTTGGGGCACAATTACTATACGGCACGCAAAAGCTGCGCTTTTGACTTAGCCTGTCTCTATCTCGAATTGCACTTCGTAAGGACAGGTTCACAATTTTCACTTCGTTCAAATGTTCACTTTGTCACATTTAGTCAATTCTCGACATAGTTCTTTCCAAAGAATGGGTAACAAATAAGGCATAAATCTTGGTTTTTATTTTTATATGTTCATTTCTTTTCTTTTGTGTTGCGCAGGCAAAAGAAAAGAAATGAACCAAAGAAAAGAAAAACCGGCGCTGTACAAAAGAGATTTTAAAACTCAGAAACGAAAATTTCCGTCCACTCTCAAAATGTCAAATTCGGTACGGTAAATTTTCATTCCTTCGTTAAAAATCTCTAATCAACATTCCATCAGGGCTCCGCCCCGAACCCCCTACGGCTTACAAAGTAAGCCGTGTATAAAACTATATAGAATAATTGTATTTTTACAATAATTGCTATAATTTCTGCCACTGAATTACGTAATATATACAAGGATGACGTGTTTGTAAACTTTTTAGTCTGTCGCGCGATTATCCAGTGTGCTGAAATCTCACCCGCCTCCCGTAATTTTTAATAAAAACCGCAATTGATTAAGCTATGTAAAGCTGTGCAGTTCTTTGTTTGACCCTGAAATACCTTTGATTTAACATGTTTCTAATCTCGGAGAGTCACCCGGGTGTATTATGAAAGGGAACATAACAAAATGACATCAAAAAGATTTCTTTTTACGTCAGAGTCAGTAACGGAAGGACACCCCGATAAAGTGTGCGACCAGATTTCTGACGCAATTCTGGATGAATTTCTTACAAAAGACAAAAGCTCCAGAGTAGCTGCCGAAACTACGGTAACAACAGGCATGGCGCTTGTTTGCGGAGAAATTACATCCGACTGCTACGTGGATATCCCCGCAGTAGTAAGAAATACTATTAAAAATATTGGATACGCAGGTGCAGAAGGCGGCGGTTTTGATTACAAAAACTGTGCTGTTTTGACCTCTATTGATGAACAGTCTACAGATATCGCAGGCGGCGTAAACAAGGCTCTTGAGTCAAGAAGTGACAACGCTGACACTTCTTCATCAGAAACCGAAAACGTAGGCGCAGGCGATCAGGGTATTATGTTCGGTTTCGCTTGTGATGAAACTCCGGAACTTATGCCTTTACCTATCAGCCTTGCACACAGACTTGCACACAGACTTGCTCAGGTTAGAAAAAACGGTTCTCTGGGCTATTTAAGACCGGACGGAAAATCTCAGGTTACTGTTGAATACGTTGACGGCAGACCTTCAAGAATCGATACAATCGTTCTTTCAACACAACACGACCCTGAAATCAAAGGCGTTTCTGACAACAAAGAAGTTCAGGAAATCATAAGACAGGATTTAATCGAAAAAGTTATTAACCCTGTTTTCGAAAACGACGCTATTAAACCCGATGCAAACACAAAATACTTAATCAACCCATCAGGCAGATTCGTAATCGGCGGCCCTCAAGGTGACGCAGGTTTGACAGGAAGAAAAATCATCGTAGATACTTACGGCGGTTATTCACGTCACGGCGGCGGTGCTTTCTCGGGCAAAGATCCTACAAAAGTTGACCGTTCGGCTGCTTATGCTGCACGTTATGTTGCTAAAAACATCGTTGCTGCAGGCCTTGCTCAAAAATGCGAAGTTGAACTCGGTTACGCTATCGGTGTTGCACAGCCTGTTTCTGTTATGGTTGATACTTTTGGCACAGGTGTTATTTCTGATGATGAAATTTCTAACCTTGTTCAATCAAACTTTGACCTCAGACCTGCTGCAATCATCAAGCAGTTTGACCTGAGAGGATTGCCTGCTAAAAACGGCGGCAAATTCTATCAGCTGCTTGCTGCATACGGTCATATGGGCAGAACTGATATCGATGTTCCTTGGGAACACACTGATAAGGCAGACAAATTAAAAGAGCAGGCAGGCTTAAACTGCTGCGGATGCAAGTAAGATAATTTGCAAACAAAAACCGGTCGAAATATTAAAAAATCGACCGGTTTTTTTAATATTTTTAATAAAGATTCATTATTTTTGCTAATTTTTTGGTATTTTTGGCTAATAAATGGTACTATATTTAAAAAACATTATTATTTTGGAGTAAAAACTAAAACATGGGCGGTACTGAAACTCAACAGCAAACAAATACTAATATATTGACAGGGGCGCAGATTTTTCTGGAATGTTTGAAAAAAGAAGGTGTGAAAGATATTTTTGGCTACCCCGGCGGCGTAATCCTTTCTATATACGAAGCTTTGTATAACGACCACGATATAAAACATTACCTAGTCAGACATGAGCAGGCTGCCGTGCACGCAGCAGAAGGCTATGCACGTGTTACAGGTAAACCGGGGGTCGTTCTTGTTACTTCGGGGCCGGGGGCAACGAATTGTATTACAGGTATTGCAAATGCCTACTATGACGGCTATCCCGTAGTTGTGTTTACCGGACAGGTAGGTGTAAACCAGATAGGCAACGATGCTTTTCAGGAGGCCGATATCATAGGCATAACACGCTCCTGCTGCAAGCATAACTATCTTATAAAAGATGTTAAAGATATGCCAAGAATTATTAAAGAGGCATTTCATATTGCCACAACCGGCAAACCTGGGCCTGTTGTCGTCGATATGCCAAAAGATGTTTTAACAGCGTCAACGGAATTTATCTGGCCTGAAAATATTAAACTTCCCGGTTACAACCCTAACTATAACGGCCACCCCAAACAAACCTCAAAAGCGCTTGAACTTCTGTGTGACGCGGAAAGACCTGTTATTATTGCAGGCGGCGGGATTGTGGCGTCCGAAGCTATGGAAGAATTAAAACAACTTGCTGACAAACTCCATGTGCCCGTTGCAAACACGCTTATGGCAAAAGGCGTTTACCCCGAGAACGATGAAAAATCGCTCGGTAT
Organism: Candidatus Gastranaerophilales bacterium; assembly: GCA_944322935.1. Taxonomy (GTDB): domain Bacteria; phylum Cyanobacteriota; class Vampirovibrionia; order Gastranaerophilales; family Gastranaerophilaceae; genus Limenecus. Next base: position 48,323 of record CALUQO010000005.1, read on the forward strand.
GCTCGGTATGCACGGGAATTTCTGGGCAAACCACGCTGTTACAAACTGTGATGTGCTTTTTGCAATAGGCACACGCTTTAATGACAGGATAACAGGCTGCTTAAAACGTTTTGCCAGAGATGCACAAATTATACACGTTGATATTGACCCCTGTTCTATTAACAAAAACGTCAAGGTCGATATTCCGATTATCGGGGATGCAAAAAATGTCTTGAGAGCTATGCTGGAAGATTTTGATAATAATAATTATGAAATCCATTACGAAGTAAAACAATCATGGCTTGAGCAGATTAACGAATGGAAAAACAAACGCCCTAAAATTGAACCGCATACCGATAAATTGAGTTCTATTACTGTGATACAGAAAATATATGAATACACAAAAGATTTTGACCCTGTTGTCACAACAGAAGTCGGACAGCACCAGATGTGGGCTGCTCAAAAATGGAAATGTGATAAACCCAGAAGATTTATAACCTCGGGCGGGCTCGGTACAATGGGATTCGGCTTTCCTGCTGCAATGGGTATCGCTGTTGCGGATAAGGACAGGCTCGTTTTAAACATAGCGGGCGACGGAAGTATCCAGATGAATATTCAGGAGCTTGCCACCTGCGTGCAGTATAATTTGCCTGTTATTAACATAATCATTAACAACGGATATCTCGGAATGGTGCGCCAGTGGCAGGAAAAACTGTACCATCAGCATTATTCGGAAACCAGAATTCCGGGGCCGGATTTTGTTAAAGTGGCGGAAGCATACGGTGCAAGGGGATTCCGTATTACAAAAGAAGAAGAAATTGTTCCGGTGCTTAAACAGGCTATCGAATGCAAACAGCCCGTGTTTATAGATGTAGTTGTTGATGAGTACGAAATGGTTTATCCGTGGGTGCTTGCGGGAAATCCTATCAACAAAATGCTGATGTCAAACAACTGTCCTGTTAATTAGTGTCAAAGGTTTAAAGATGAATAACAACAATAACAACAAAAATCACGTAATATCAGTGCTTGTAAAAGATGAGGCCGGTATAGTTTCCCGCGTAAGCGGTCTGTTTTCTGGCAGGGGATATAATATCGAAAGCATTACCGCTGCACAAACAAGCGAAAAGGGCTATGCACGTATAACCATAGAAACCTCGGGCGGGGACGAAAACGTCATTGAGCAAATTACAAAGCAGCTCAACAGACTGATTCCTGTTTTGAAGGTTGTTGACCTCGGGGATGTTGAATCTATCGAGCGCGAATTAATTTTGTGTAAGGTTATTGCAAAAGATGAAGACCGCTCCGAGATTTTAAGAATTGCAGAAATTTTTAACGCAAAAATTATTGACGTTACACAAAGAACATACACGCTTGAAGCAATAGGCGACGAAAGACAGATACGTTCTTTAATCGAGCTTTTAAGACCTATCGGTATTAAAGAGCTTGTGCGCTCCGGCAAGGTCGGAATCACCCGTTCTAACCAGTTCACTGGCGTAAAAACGGAGTAAATCCATGGTTGAGATTGCCTTCATCCCTATAGATAATAGACCCGTCTGCTATACGCTGGCACAACAGATTGCGGATATGGATGATAATTTACATTTGCATCTGCCGGATAGAAGCCTGCTTGGGGATTTAACAAAACAGGCTGATATAGATGGGATTTTAAACTGGCTTGAAAACCTGCATGAGGTGGATAAAGTCGTTGTGTCGCTCGATACAATTGCCTACGGCGGGCTGATTCCGTCACGCAGATGTTCTGATGATTACGAAAAAATCGTTGAGCGCATTGAACGTTTCAAAGAAATTTTGAATAAAAAACATTCCGAAGTTTTTGCGTTTTCAAGCATAATGCGTATTTCTAACAACAACTGCAACGAAGAAGAAAAAGAGTACTGGAGCCTTTACGGCAAAAAGATATTTAAATACTCTTATGACTACCACAAAAACGGCTTTGCTAAGACCGATGTCCCGTCAGAAATTCTTGAGGACTACCTTAAAACAAGAAACAGAAACTTTGACATCAACAAACTGTATATAAAATGGTCTGAGGAGCATTTTTTTAATACCCTTGTTTTTTCAAAAGACGATTGCGCACAATACGGACTCAATGTTACTGAAGCCAAGGTGCTGAATGTTAATATACTCGCAAACAAACTCAATGCACTGATAAAAACCGGCGCTGATGAAATCCCGCTGACATTGCTTGCACGTGCAATAACAGAAGGCAAACACATAAAAATTGCGCCCGTATTTACTCAAAAGGATTATACAGATAAAATTTCAAAGTACGAAGATGTTTCCGTTTACGAATCAGTAAAAGGACAGATTGAACTTGCAGGCTGTGAGGTTTGTGAAAACCCTGAGACAGCTGACATTGTAATGATTGTGAACAACTTTAAAGACGAACAGGGCGAGCTTGTTATGGGGGTTGATGTTGAAGGTTTTGGCGGCAAAATCGAAATACCTCAAAAACCCTATCTGATTGTCGATATTTTGAACGCCAACGGTTCTGATAATGCTTTTGTAAAACAGTTTTTGGAAAATAAAATCGATTGGAATAATTTTCTGGGGTATGCGGGTTGGAATACAACAGGCAACTCTTTAGGCAGCGCTCTGTGCTGTGCTCTGGTCAAGTATTGTGCAAAAGAGCCTGACATCATGGCTTTCAAAAAGGTGCAGATGATTCGATTCCTTGATGACTGGGCTTATCAGGCAAATGTAAGAAAGCTTCTTAAATCACGGTTAAAAGAAATAAGTGTCGAAGAACTGGAAAAAGAAATGAAACCGTATGAAGGATTTTTAAAAGAAAAATTTGATGTAGAATTTAACGGGATAAAGTATTCTTATCCTTGGAACAGATTTTTTGAAATAGAGGCAGATATATTATGACAAAAGATATTAACACTTTAAGAAATGAAAACGAACTTATCGATTTATTTTGTACTTTAGCGCAAATTCCTTCCCCTTCAGGTGAAGAAGACAACGTGTCGGCTAAGATTGTTGAAATTTTAACTAACGCCGGCATAGATGCTAAAGAAGACCATTTTAAAAACGTAAGGGCAAAGATTCCGGCAACAAATCCAAACAAAAAGCCGATTCTGCTTTCGGCTCATATGGATGTTGTGGGTGACGCTTCGCCCGTAAATATAAGGATTTCTCAAGACGGTCAGTTTATAGAAACCGACAAATCAAGACCTCTTGGCTCGGATGACAAAGTCGGCGTTGCGGCTGCAATGTATCTGGCTTTGAACCTTGTTAAAAACCCTGATATGGTGCAAGGCGGCCACGGCGGACTTGAGCTTGTGTTTACAAAAGACGAAGAACAAAACATGACAGGTATACATAACGTAAAATTCGACGAGATAGATTCCGAGTATGTTCTTGTGCTTGATGCGGACAAACTCGGACAGATTCAGATTTCAGGCGCAAGCTATACCAACGGAACACTGCGTGTAACAAGCTTAAAAGGCGGTCATTCGGGTATTGATATAGGCGATAAAACAAGATTGAACGCCGTAAAACTTATTGCAGAACTTGTGAACGAAATTCCGCAGGGCGAGTACAAACGTGATGAATATGGCACGGTTACTTCTATTAACATCGGCTGTATAGTAGGCGGCGGGGTTGAACCGGTTATACAAAAGATTTCTCAAAAAGGAATCAAGGCAGAAAGCTACATAGAATACGTTGCCGGCAACTGCCTGACAAACATCATCAACACAAAAGCCATGGCTAAATATTCTATCAGAAGTTCTGAAGAAGCAAACGAAAATCAGCTTATAGAAGATATAAAACAAATTGTCGAAAAATTTAATGAAAAATATAAAGGGCTTGCGGTTGCGGAATTTGAAGCAAAATCAAAGATGAAGGCTTTTGAAAAATCAAGCGATGAAACCATACAAAAAATTTGTGTGCAAGCATGCGATAATATCGGCATAAAAGGAGATGTTTCCTCTTTCCATGCCGGAGCGGAAACCCATATTTACGCTCATGAAAAAAATAAACACGGACAAATTTTAAAGCCATATCTGCTCGGGCTGGCTGATATTTATAACATGCACTCAAGCGATGAGATGGTTAATATAGAATCATTTTTGAAGGGTTATGAATTTTTGAAAGAATCCTTTATAATTTATAATAAATAAGGGGGTATCATGAAAAAGTTATCATTACTTTTAATACCGGTTCTTGCCGCGGTGACGGCCATACCTGCTTTTTGTGCGGCTGATATGAACAAGGGGAAACTTTCTGAAAGCTTAAAAAATTGTTCATATTTTAAAACTTCTTCCTTTATTACTGAAGACGGACAAAAAATAAAATTTAACGAAAAAATCACCGGCTATGTCAACGGGAAATGCCGTTATATAACGGAATCCCATTACAGCAACGGTACAGCTACCGGAAAAATATGTGATTTAGATGAGAGCCAGAGATACCGCTTATACCAGAATAAGCTAAAACCAAAACAATATTCCAATCCGGAATTGGTAAAGTGTGAAAGTTATAACCTTGTAAATGACAGATGGATAAAAAGCGACAAAAATACAACTCTGGCTATACCGAGATAAATGCCTGCTGATATGCCCTCTTAATATTTTTTTACAATGGTTTGAGATACTTCCTGTATAAGCAATATAAAGGTTTTATAATTTTTTACAATTAAAGCTTTTCTTTCAAAGTGCCGATATACTTTATGACTTTTTAAAGAGTAGTTAGCAAATTGAAAGGAGCTACTATGAGCATAAATCCGATTAGAAACAATCTGTTTAGACCGCTTACAACTGAGCAAATGGAAGAACTTAGAAATTCCAAACCCGAATACGATATACAGGAAATGCCGTCTCGGGAATATGACGTCGAAAATAAAGAAACAGTTTCGTCCGAGACAGCCTGGTCCAACGTCACGCCTGATGAAGAGGCTCAACTTGCGGCAGATATTGACGTAAATATAAATAATGAAGTGCCGGAATTTCGCAAACCGCAAGCAGTAAAACCGCTGCTGCCAAATTGGTCTTCTCAATTAACAAATAATCAAAAAGCAGAGTTTATGGCAAATATCAATGAAAATATTGACAACACAGATCTTCCGGGCTTTGAGCGTTAAGATATAAGTCATAAAAAGTTATAAAATACCAAGCAGGCCTTTTTATCTGACCTGCTTGTATTTATATATAAAATTTTTAAACAAGGCATTGCTGACTAAAGTCCGTATTTAACATATACAATTCGGAATCGTTGCATTAGAGCATGTTTTACGGCCGAATCGTATCCAAAGCAATATGTCCTGCAATTTAATAAATTGCCCCGTACTGTTATTTTGTATACAATTATTCTTAACTGAACTTAACAGCGGGGTATTTGTTGTGACTGCAATATGTTTTATTATTCTTTTTTTATGGATGATTGTTCTTCAGGGTGAATTTAATTCCCTGAGAAAAAAACTGCAAGAGCTTATTAATGAAGAGCCTGTGTCTTCTTCCCAAAACCCGAATGGAGGTCTTGGAGATTTGGATGAATCTGTTTGTTCCGTATTTGAACCCGAACCGCAAACAACAACACCTCAACCCGTTTTAAACACGGAGGTTCAGGATGAACAAAACCCCGCTCAGCAGGAAGCTGCCGAGGTGTTTGAGCAGCAGGATGTTTCGGATAATGCAAAGAAACCTGAAAAAGACAAAAACGGATTTGAAAAAATATTTCTCGGCAATATTTTTAACAAAGTCGGAGCGCTGGCTATTATTATAGGGGTTATCTTTTTTATAAAGGTTGTTTCACAATACATTGTTTTTACCCCGTTAATGAAATGTCTGATAGCTTTTATGGCAGGTGCGGGCATGGTGGGATATGCGCTTAAGCTGCATTATTCAAATATGAAAAACTATGCGGAAGTCCTTATGGGTACGGGCTTTGCAGTATTGTTTATAACCGTTTATTGTGCTTCGAGCCTTTATGATATTTTGCACATGCCGGCTGCAACCGTTTTCGGTATTTTGCTTGTATTGTTAACTTACTTTATAGCCGACAGGTTCAAAACCTTTTCAACCTTCATAATCGGCTTTATCGGCGGTTATTTAAACCCGTTTTTTGTAAATACAAATATAACCATGGGCTTTTTGTTCGGTTATCTTATTTTTCTTAACCTTGTTTCGGCAGTATATGTTTCGAAAAACGAATCGAAAAAAATGCTGAATGTTATCAATCTTATTTTAACTGCGTTTACGGTATCTGTTTTTTCGGCAGTCAAAGATTATGACATAAACTATCTGTTTCCCATAGGTTTGTGGGCATTGTATGCGGTGAATGATATTATCGATATCGTTAAAAACAGGTACAATGACAGCTATAAAGGCAGCCTTGGATTTAATTTGTTCAATTTTGCCGTACTGCTTTATTTTATAAAGTTTTTTGCCTCCGGAAAATTTATTGAAACCGGTCTGTTTGCCCTGTTTACGGCTGCGTTATATTCCGTGTCCCCGTACATTTGCAAAATAAAAGATAATGAAAACATGAAATATTTTGTACACGGTATTTTGTTATCCTTTTTGATATCAACATATTTTTCACTAACAGGCACACAAAGGGTTTGTGTCTGGGCGGTTGAGGCGTTGGTTTTGGCTTATATTGCCAGAGAACGCAAATATCTTGTCAACTGGTCGGTTGCGTTTTTGCTGACTTCGTTTACCGGCATATTCTTTGTAAAAAATGCGATGATTTACGGTGATTTAAGCAGCTATACACCTGTATTCAATTTCAGGCTTCTTTTGTACGGTATCCCTGCGCTATGTGCATTTACTGCTTCAATCTGGCATAGGGAAAACACAAATATATCAAATCTTTTAAAATTTCTTGCGCTTTCATTTGTTTATTTGTTCGGCGTGTTTGAGATAAACGCTGTCTACGGAAAATATTTGAAAACGGATGAAGAAAGTTTGTGGGATTTAAAAATATACACGTATTCCATAATCGGTTTTATTTATGCGCTAAATACCAAAAGACTTGCGGATTCGCTGCAATCAATGTTGTTTAAGGTAGCTTCATACGTAATTTATATTTATTCTCTTGCTGCACTGCTGCTTGTTTGTGCAGCTGCCGAGTCCGGCAATAACGGTATGCTGCCTGTATTGAATTTGAGATTTTTAACTTTTGCGTTTGCTGTCGCAACATCGTTATATTATTTAAGAAAAACTTCAAAAAGTTTGTTTGCATACATGGCTTTAATCTGCGGATTTTTCTGCCTGCATTTTGAAATTGCGGCTCTTACGGAAAACAATGCTCTGGCTGTTTCTCTTGTCTGGATATTGTATTCCGGAGTGTCAACCCTTATCGGTATATTTAAGGAGAAATCGGTCTTAAAAAATTTCGGTATATGGGTTTTGATTCTGGCAATATTAAAAGTTATGCTTTTTGATATAGCGGATATGGCAATACATTACAAATTTATTGCCTTTATTGTGCTGGGTGTAATTTTGATGATAGTTTCTTATTTTTATTCAAAAATTAAATCAAAAGAGGATTAACAAATTGCCCCGTATTTATATTTTTAGTAAAATTGTTTACGATTGAAAATAGACAATGCGGGGTAGTTTTTTGAAAGCATTAACACTAAAAGCCACGGCTGTCGGCAGCCTTCCTCACAAAAATCCTGAAGAAGCCATAGATTTAATTTTTAACGAATTTAGCGAAATCCCTTTCTGGCCGCAGCTGTCAGGAGTGGACAAACACGAGGAAATGACTGTTCAATATATTCAGGGAATCCCCGGTATTATTTATGATGAAGAAAACTGTAAGTACTATTATGACGCTCAGTCAGATGAGTTTTTTGAAGCGCTGGAAGAATTTTTTATGGACTATGAGGCAATAGTCAACGAAAAAGATTTTACAAACCTCGACAAATACGCCATAACAAGCCCCTTTACCTCTGCAATCCCTCTTTATCTGGAGAGGTTTAAAGCCGGCAGCTACGATTTTGCAAAATGCCACATCATAGGACCTTTCACCTGGGGCACAAGCCTTTGCGACGAAAACAACCTGTGCGCTTTTTATGACGAAACTTACAGGGAAGTGCTGATTAAAGGCTTAACACTGAAAGCGGTATGGCAGATTCAACAGGTTAAAAAAGCCAACCCCAAGGCAACCGTAATAATGTTTATGGACGAACCTGTCATGTCGCAGTTTGGCACCTCGGCGTTTATTACGGTTAAAAAAGATGAGGTTGTAGAGGCGCTTGGCGAAATTGCAAAGGTTGTAAAAGATTTCGGTGCGCTGTGCGCAGTGCACTGCTGCGGAAAATCCGACTGGTCGGTTTTAATTGACGCAGGAGTTAACATTATAAATTTTGATGCATTTGCATATTCAAAAAGCCTCGGGGCTTATGCCGGCGAGATGTCCGATTTTCTCAAAAACGGCGGATATATTGCCTGGGGCATTGTGCCGACTCTTGATAAGGAAGCGCTTGAAAAAACGAATCTGCAGGAGTTGGAACAAAAATACGAGGCTGCCGTTGATGACCTTGTTAAAAGGTCAAAAGGCAAAATAGACAGGGAAACAGTTATCAAACAAAGCTTTTTTACACCCTCTTGCGGTGCGGGGTCTTTGCCAATGAATCTTGCTAAAAAAGCGATGAAACTTGTTAACGACCTGTCAAAGAGTTTAAAGACAAAATACGGGGTAAATTAATGACATTATCAATTGCTATCACGGGTAAAAGCGGAAGCGGAAAAACCACAATCACCAAAAATTTTGTAAAAGTTTTAAAAGAAACGTATCCCGACAAATCCATTCTGCTTTTTGATAATGACCTTTCAACAGAACTTGCACACAGCTACGGTATGGACGTACGCAACACCATTTACGGTATCAGAAGCGGAAAACACGAATATAAAACCGGAATTCCCTCACGTATGACCAAGCAGGAATACATTGAATGGGCATTGGAAGATATTGTTGTTGAAGTTGAAGAAAATGTGGACTTAATCGTATCATGGCTTGTGGCTTCAAAAGACTGCCGCTGCCCGATTACGGGACAAATCACCTATGCTGTTAAAAAACTTATAGACAGATACGATATAGTAATTTTTGACTGCGAGTTTGATTTAAAATACCTGCATCAGCTTGTTGATATACCTATGGATGTCACGCTGATTATTGCAAGACCCACCGAGGAATCTATTTTCCTTGCACAAAGGGTAGAGGAATTTTCCGCAAAATACGCAGCAGGCGGGCAAATGGCGCTTGTGCTAAACAACGTTAACAACGAGCAGCATGCCAAAGTCCACGATTATCTGGATAAATACAGCCTTGAAGTTTTAGGTATAATACCGGAAGATAAGGATTTAATTCAACACTCTATTGATAAAAATTCTCAAATAGTGGAAGATGCTATTAAAGGATTCTTCTTCAGGTTGAATCTTCCGCAGTCAAGATAAGTCAGGTATAATTGAGTTATGGCACAATTGATAGACGGCAAACTTGTTTCTAAAAAAATACTGGAAAATCTCTCGGATGAGATTTTATTCCTTTCCCAAAAACCATGCCTTGCGGTGATAATTGTCGGTGATGACCCCGCAAGCAAAATTTATGTTAACTTAAAAAAGAAAAAAGCTCTTGAACTCGGAATAGATTCCATTGTTGAAGAAATGAGCGCTTCCACTACTCAGGAAGAGCTCCTTAACAAAATAGAACAACTGAATAACGATGATAAGGTTAATGCAATTCTTGTTCAACTGCCTTTGCCAAAACATATTGATACAAAAATAGTGATAGAAAAAATCAACCCGATAAAAGATGTTGACTGCTTTCACCCGTATAACATGGGGCACATAGCAACCGGCTGCAAACCGTATGTTTACCCCTGCACACCAAAAGGCATAATCCGCCTGCTGGAATATTACAATATCCCCATAGAAGGCAAACATGCAGTGATTGTCGGGCGTTCCAATATTGTGGGCAGACCCATGGCGCAAATGCTTTTAAATGAAAACGCCACAGTGACAATATGCCACAGCAAAACAAAAAATCTTGAAGAAATTACCAAAACAGCGGATATTTTAATATCTGCTGTAGGACAAAAAAATTTGATAAAAGCCGGCATGGTTAAAGACGGCGTTGTGGTTATTGATGTCGGTATGAACAGAACCGACGATGGCAAATTGTGCGGGGACGTTGATTTTTATAATGTAGAGCCAAAGGCCTCTTTTATTACTCCTGTTCCGGGCGGTGTGGGCCCTATGACAATTTGTTCTTTGATGCAAAATACTTTTGATTTGTATAAAATACAAAATAAAAATCAGGAAATTTAAAATGGGTAATTTTAAATATACTTATAATATTGAAGAATTTGATAAATTTTATCAATCAAGGCTCGCACCTGAATTACAGGCTCTTGCCAAGAAAAGAATGCTGCCCTGGAAAAGTAAAGCGACAGCTCAAGAGGCTTTTAATATCACCTGCTCTTTACTCGGACGTTTTTCACCTTATGAGGGCAAGTCTTCTGAAAATACATACAATTTTTTAAAAGATTTAAGATTATTTCCTGATTTTTTACACGTCAAATACAACGGGTGTTTTTCCGGTCACAGTGCAGGCAAAGCCTTTGACGCAAAATCAATGGAACTATACAAGAATGACGGCAAAAAGGATGTGCTCGTTTGGAGAGGAGTGCTGGTTTCTACACAGTATCATAACAGAACATTCGGAAGGGTTTTGTTTAGAAAACGAGGTTTAAATGTTGATAACCCGGACACAATAAAATTAATTTTTAACAAAAAAAATTATGAAGACATTATAGACAAAACGATTTTAAGAAAAAGCGAAACATACTGTGATGTAGTAAATGCAAATTACCATATAACGTTTACAAATCCGCAAGACCAGTGCAATTTTTCTGATGAAATGTTATGCAAAAAAATCTGTACAGTTATAAAAAAATATAGCTGCAATGTATCATTTTCCGTATTGAACAACAACTTGTTTCTTGCAATAAGCGCTGCTGATACAGAGTCAACATACACTGAAAACGGATGGTTTGACTTTAAAAATAATTTTAGCGATGAAGATTTTATGAAAGACCTCTTTCAACAGTTCGAAACTGTTGTAATGACTTTAAAACTTCTAAACAGCTAATCATTCAAATGTTTAAAATGTTTGTATAAGTATGCTGCCCCAAGTACAACACATATACCTACAATTGCCACATCAAATTTGTGCCATATGTGCTTAAATGCTTCAAGATTCTGTCCCATTTTTACACCGACAAAAACAAGAAAATAACTCCATACAAGCGAACCTAAAAAGGTTAATGTAAAAAATATTCTTTTTTTAGCTCTTAATATACCTGCAGGGAAAGAAATAAATGTTCTTACAACAGGCAGCATTCTGCATATAAAAAATGCCCAATCTCCGTATTTTTGCACCCATTTGTCCGCGTCTTCAAGGTCTTTTTTACTTATCAAAAACCATTTTCCGTATTTTTCAACAAACGGACGTCCCCCAAAATACCCGAGATAATACGACGGTATAGACCCGAGCACACACCCGAAGGCACCAGCAAACGCCGCCACATGTATGCTGAAAACTCCTTTGGTTACCATATATCCGGCAAAAGGAAGAATTGCCTCACTCGGCAACGGGATATTACAGGACTCTATAGCCATAAGAAGCATAATCCCCCAGGCTCCGGTTTTTGAAATAACACCCTCGATAAAAGCTATCAAATGTCCCAAAATCATATCCAACATAAATTCTATCCCTTATAAATTAATAAATTTCATCTACAATTCTATCAAAAAAAATAAAAGTGTGTAACAATATTACACGCGGCACAAAGCTCATAACTTGTTTTTGTTGACGGCTAAACCCAAAGCTGTTAAAATTTTGTTTACAAGGAAACAATTTTTAAAGAACACAATGACAATACAAAAACAATTAATATCTTTAATAATCAACATCCACGAAAACCTGACCACTCTTGATAAAGCATACAAAAAAGAAGCAGGCGAAATTTTAAACGACTACAACTTTAATGAAATGCACTGTGTTGATTTTATAGGGAAAACCGAAAACCCTAACGTAACAAAACTCTCGCAGCATCTTAATCTGACCAGAGGTGCAATCAGCAAAATCATCAAAAAACTTGTCAAAAAAAATGCAATAGAAATTTATACAACAGAAAGCAACAAAAAAGAGATTTATTATAAATTAACCCCGACAGGTCAAAAAGTTTTTTACGCACACGAAAAAATGCACAAAAAATGGAATAATGATGACTTAGCCTATTTATCGGGTATAGAAGAAAAAGATTTACTAACCGTAAATAATTTTTTGACAAATTACAACAAATTTACGGAATCAAGAATAAAAATCCTGAAAGGAAATAACGATGAAGATACAGCAGATTAGAAGCGCAACAATAATAATAAACTATGCAGATAAAAAATTCCTTGTAGACCCTATGTTCGCTCCGAAAGACTTTTACCCGCCAATACCGGAATGTTTTACACCGGATTTAAAATGGCCTTTGGTCGACTTGCCGATGAGTACGGAAAAAATCCTTGAAAATATAGATGCTGTTATAATGACACATTATCATATAGACCACTTTGACGAATTTGCAATAAAAGCTCTGCCCAAAGATATAAAAATGTTTGCACAAGACGAATACGATAAAAACGTGCTTTCAGATTTCGGCTTTAATAATATCGAAATAATAAAAGAAGAAGGCACTGTCTTTGGCAACGTCACAATGTATAAAACAAACTGCATACACGGCATAAAAGAAACTACAATGCCTTATTTTGATATGCTGAATATAAGACACGAGGCAATGGGGGTTGTATTTAAAAATAAAGATGAAAAAACACTGTATCTTGCAGGCGATACTATCTGGTGTGATTTTGTAAAAAATGCAATTGAAAAATACAGACCGTCAGTAATAATAGTCAACGCAGCCAAAGCCCAACTGCTAAAAAGCGGCCCGATAATTATGGGAACCGAGGATACCGAAAAAGTTCACGAATGTGCGCCAAAAGCAAAAATCATTTCCAGCCATATGGATACGGTAGGGCACGCCACCTTAAACAGAAAACAGCTTAAAGATTTCGTCGAAAAAAATAATCTTTCTGAATCAGTACTTATTCCCGAAGATGGAGATATAATATCCTTTGATAAGGAATAAATAATGAAACAAACCATTGAAAAAACAACACTTGATAAAATACATGTCGGAAAAGATGCCGTTATAGAATCCATTAACTGCAGCGATGCAGCCCTCAGACATCACATACTTGATATGGGGCTGACACCCGGAGTGGAAGTAACACTTATCAAAACAGCCCCCTTAGGCGACCCTCTGGAGATTCGTGTACGAGGATACGAACTTACACTGAGAAAAGACGATGCCTCAAAAATCACTGTTAACGATATCCACGATGCGCACAACTGCCCCCGAAAAAACGCAGTGTTTGCAGATATAGAGCACTCGCAAAAAGGGGAAAACCGCACCTATCAAACAAGAAAAAACAGCAAAGTTCAGCCGAAAACAAAACTGCTTTTTGCGCTTGCCGGCAACCAGAACTGCGGAAAGACCACCCTTTTTAACAAACTAACGGGTGCACACCAGCATGTGGGCAATTTCCCCGGTGTTACGGTGGACAGGACAGACGGGACGCTTAAAGGGCATAAAGAAGTAACTATCACGGATCTTCCGGGGATTTATTCACTTTCCCCTTACAGCAGCGAAGAAATTGTAACAAGAAATTTTATAATCAATGAAAAACCCGACGGTATTATCAACATCGTTGACGCCACAAATATTGAAAGAAACCTGCTTTTAACAATGCAGCTTATCGAGCTTGATGTGCCTATGGTTATTGCGCTTAATATGATGGACGAAGTCAATGAAAGCGGGGGCAGCATTGATGTAAACGGACTCGAGGCAACACTCGGCGTTCCAGTCATTCCTATCAGCGCCTCAAAATCTCAGGGTATTCAAGAACTCGTTGAACACGCACTAAACGTGGCAAAGTACGAGGAGCACCCGGGAAGGCTGGATTTTTGCGCTGCCGATGACGGAAAAGAAGGCGCTGTACACAGATGTATTCACTCAATTATTCACCTTATTGAAGACCACGCAAAAGCGGCAAATATTCCCGTACGTTTTGCGGCAACAAAATTAACCGAAAGCGACAAACTTATACAACAAACATTAAATCTTGACGAACAGGAAATAAATAACTGTGAGCAGATAATAAAAACAATGGAAGATGAGCGGGGTCTGGACAGAGAAGCAGCGTTGGCCGACATGCGCTTTTCTTTTATAGAAAAATTATCCGCACGGTTTGTACAAAAACCGTCTGAATCAGCGGGATACAAACTGTCAAAGAATATTGATAAAATATTAACAGGTAAATACACTGCAATGATAGCGTTTCTGACTATTATGGCATTTATTTTTTATATAACATTCGGCCCCGTCGGCACAATGCTTTCCGACATCATGGATATCGGCATAAATTGGCTTACCTCACTCACCGACAATGCGCTTACCGCTTACGGGCTGAATCCCGTTGTACATTCGCTAATTATTGACGGTATCTTTGCAGGTGTCGGCAGCGTCTTGAGCTTTTTACCAGTTATAGTTGTGTTGTTTTTCTTCTTGTCAATACTGGAAGACACTGGCTATATGGCACGTGTGGCGTTTGTTATGGACAAGCTTTTAAGAAAAATAGGTTTGTCAGGCAGAAGTTTTGTACCGATGCTGATAGGCTTCGGGTGTTCCGTTCCCGCCATTATGTCCACAAGAACACTGCCTTCAGAACGTGACAGAAAAATGACCATATTTTTAACACCTTTTATGAGCTGTTCGGCTAAACTGCCTATTTATGCGCTGTTTACTGCGGCGTTCTTCACTCAAAATCAGGTGCTCGTTATATTGAGCCTGTATTTGATAGGGATAATCGTGGGCATAGTGTTTGCTTATTTTATGAAATTTTTTGTTTTCAAAGGCGAACCCGTACCCTTTGTAATGGAGCTTCCGAATTACAGAATGCCCAGTGCAACCAATGTTTGCAGGCTTATTTATATGAAGGCGAAAGGTTTTGTAAGCAAGGCTTTTACTATAATTTTCTGGGCAACGATTCTTGTCTGGTTTTTACAGACCTTTGATTCACGCTTAAATCTTGTAACCGATGCCTCGCAAAGCCTTCTGGCAATGCTGGGGAATGTGCTTGTACCCGTATTTAAGCCGCTCGGCATAAACGATTGGCGTATTTCCACAGCATTTATAACGGGATTTATGGCAAAAGAAAGTGTTGTAAGCACGTTAACGGTATTATTGGGCGACACCGACAAACTGCCGCTTGTGTTCAACAAACTGACAGCCTTTGTGTTCCTTGTATTTTCACTGTTGTATACGCCGTGTGTTGCAACCATTGCAACGGTAAGGAGAGAACTCGGACGTCTTTATGCGTTCCTTGTTGTTCTTGTACAGTGTTCAATAGCATGGTTTGTTGCATATTTTGTCTATATTACGGGAAGCATTTTGTTGTCCTGAGGTTATAAATGCTTATCCCCCACTTTTCTGCAATCCAACTGTCATTGCGACGCATCAGGTTTTTGACTGCAGTTAGATATTACTAAGGCCGACAAAAGGCCAGTCTACAGCCAGCAATCTTAATAAAAATAGTCAATATAGAAAAAACAAAATACAACAAAACACTCAGGCAACAATTTCTCCGCCAGAAATTTTAAATATCTCCACATCTTTTAAATATTCCTCATCGAAATGTAGCGTATCGACCGAGGTTATTATGGTTTGCGTGTTATTGCCGATTGCGTTCAACAAATAGTTCTGCCTTATGTCATCAAGTTCTGCCAGCACATCATCTAAAAGCAAAACCGGAGTATCTCCGATTTTTTCTTTAACAAGTTTAAGTTCCGCAAGCTTGAGGCTCAAGACGATTGTTCTTTGCTGTCCCTGCGAAGCAAACTTTTTTGCCTCAATATCATTAATAAAGAAAGAAACATCATCCCTGTGCGGCCCCACAAGCGCCTGCGCACGGATTATTTCTTCAAGCTGCCGTTCTTTCAATTTTTCTTCAAACTTTTGCGCAATGTCTTCAACCGCAAAATCCGATTGTAGCGAAAAATCGACATCCCCCAGCACCGTTGAGTTGTAAAAAGTGGTTAAAATCTCTGATGCCGCAATTTGCATATGTTTTTCCATAGCAATTTTTTGCAGTTCTTTTAAAAATTTGAGTCTTAAAAATATAATGTTGCTGCCCGAAACCGCCAACT
Organism: Candidatus Gastranaerophilales bacterium; assembly: GCA_944322935.1. GTDB lineage: Bacteria > Cyanobacteriota > Vampirovibrionia > Gastranaerophilales > Gastranaerophilaceae > Limenecus. The sequence continues at coordinate 64,595 of CALUQO010000005.1, forward strand.
GGGTATTAAAAACCTCAAGCAGCGACGTGTCTGCGTTTATATTACCTTTGATGTCTTTTAAGTGGTTGTTTTTTTGCATGCGGATTTTGTTATACTTTGACAACCTGTCCGGATAAGCCGGATATATCTGGCTTATTGCCATATCAAGCCAGTTGCGCCTGTCTTCGGGCACTCCTCTTAAAAGCAGCAGGTCATTTACGGAAAAAGACACAACACTCAAATTTGTGCAAAACTCTGCCGATTTTGATTTTTTTATCCCGTTAACCTTTAGCTCTTTACGCTTTGGCGGGTTAATCAAGACCTCAAGTTCTTTTTCAAAATCTTCTTTTAAAACCAATGCCTTTAACTTTGCGGCGGGTTCATTCCACATGATAAGCTCGCTGTCCGTTTTTGCCCTTGAAGAATTTAAGCAGGACAAATAATACATAGCCTCAAGCAAATTTGTTTTGCCCTGTGCGTTTTTGCCTATCAAGAGGATTTTTTCCTTTGAAAATTCAAGCTTAAGGTCTTTATAGTTTCTGTAGTTTTTTAGCTCTATTGACTTTATAAACATAGGATTATTATAACATCTAATATTTTTAGAGGATTAAGAAAGGTCAAAAACACTGTAATATCTTTTATTATGAAAAGTATCGAAGAATTCAGAGAAAATTTTGATAAAGTTTATTACAACATGCTGCTGGATGTTGTTGCGCCTTTTGAACAAAAGAGAAAAGACGCGTTAAAAAAAGCCGTTATTTGCCTTATTTGCGGACTTATTGTTGCGGGGTTGTTTCCCGTTATTTATAAATACGTTGATTTGTTTTTAATGAACACCTTTCAAAGTTTACCACCCGATGACAGAAGCGACCTGATGGGCTATATTATGACAGTGCAGGGGCTTATATTTATAGGACTGGTTGCTGCACCGTCTATTATTGCCAAAGACTTTGAAAATTCGCTAAAAGGGAAGGTCATGCCCATACTTTTAAGGTCTTTGCCAAAATTCAAATGGAGCAGCGAAAAATGTATTACAAGCAAGTTTATTATTAATGCAAAATTGTTCGGAGATTACAACAGACAATCCGGCGACGACAATTTTACCGGAAAATATAAAAATGTTGATGTAAAAATGTGGGAAACCGAATTGGGCAAAGAAACAGGCTCGGGCAAAAACAGAACTTATACGGTAAGATTCAAAGGCGTGCTTGTTGCACTGGAACCGCCAAGGCAATACAAAGGTTTAACCCTTATCAAAAAGGATAATCTTATAGATATTACGCCGCAGGGCTTGGAGCAGGTAAACCTTGAAGATGTGGAATTTGAAAAAGATTACAATGTTTACTCCGACGACCAGATAGAAGCCAGATATGTTTTAACAACAGCGTTTATGGAACGATTTAAAAATATAAAACTTGCGTTTAATGCGTCAAAAATAGAAGCCTCAATATCTGAACAGGGCATACTCATTGCAATTTCAACGGGCAGAGATTTGTTTAAAGTAGGCAAATTATGGCGTCTGGTTGCCGATTACGAACAGTTTAAGACAATGGCGAATGAGTTTGCTTCTATCTTAGAACTCATCGACACGTTAAAACTTGAACAGAATATCGGGATGTAGCGCTATGCAACGGAAAGACCGTGATTTATTAATGCACTGATTTCCTTTTCTCCCTGTGCCAACACATCTTTAAACCGTTCATAGAAAAATCCGCTTCGCTGCACCGCTATTAAATCATATTTTGCAAAAATACATTCCATCAAAAAATTGTTGCCGTCTTTTAATATGTGCGCAAATTCATCAGCTGAGGTTATGCCTTTGTTGTAGCGTTCCAGCCAGTCATGATTTCTTATAATTAAAACAATTTGTTCTTTTAAATTTTGAGAAATATCAAACCGTTTCAAAATATTTTTTGCAGCCATTGCTGAACATTCCGGATGGGATTTGTCTATCTCTCCCTCTTTTTTGGTTAAATCATGCAATAGTATAGCAATCTGCAAAACTCTCCTATCGCTGGCAGGTAAAGTTTGGTATCTTTTATCAGACATAACTCCCTGTAAAACCTTTAAAGTATGCACATCAACGCTGTAATCATGTGTGTGGTGCTGTATTTTCCCGATTAACGACAAAAACTCGGGCAGTGCTTTGGTTATTGCATCTATACAGGCAGAAAGTTCGATATTATTTTTTACCGAAATCTTATTGTTTAAAACAAACTTTTTAACGCAGTCATTAATCTTCGCATTTTCGTTGTTATCGGGAGTCGGACAGCCGTTAAAACAATCGTTTTCAATTACAAAGTTAAAAGGTCGTGTTGCTTCAATTTGCTGCTGCGACGAAAGACTTTTTAAAATTTCTCTTATGTCCCTGATAAAATTTTTTCTCGGGTAAGAAAGTTCAATGCAAAAATCGGGTGCAGTCAAATCCGCTGTCAAAAAACAGCTTCCCTGTTGTTCCATTGCGTCCAAAGTTTCGAAAACACAAGTTTGAATCTTATCCATACCAATATTTTATATTAAAAAACAGCAGAAATATATTTTAATTTTACCTATGTAATTAAATTCGGGGTTAAATTGTTACGTTCAGGGGCTTTTGCAGCCATACGCGCCTTGTAATCCGCTCTGTAATTTTGCCATTTTGTTTTTATCCCGTCCACAAACCTGCTAATAAAACATTTTTTAGAGCTGGGTTTAGGCGACAAAATCATTGCCAGTATTGCACCGGCAGATACAACGGTGCCTACTGCTATTGCCGTTTTATCACTTTTAATTGCCCTCCACAAAAGATTTTCTTTTTCTTCTTTGTGTTCAATCTTTTGGTTTTGAATTAAATGCTGCGGTAGCGTTTGCGATTGTCCGGAATTATACTGTCCGCGCGGCAATGTTTGTCGAACAGTCATGTGCGTACTTTGTGCAAAATTTTGCGGCATTGTATTAAGATTTTGCGCTGGTGCAATGCTTTGTGTAGCATTAACAAACGGAACAGCCGAGGGGGTTGCATTACCCTGCTGTATGTAATTTGAATGAACACTTAAGTTATATTCGTTTACCATAGAATCGTTTACACTCCTGTAATCACACTTCCGCAGTAAACATAAGAAAACAAAACATACTTACAAATTGCCTTAAAATTTATAATTTATAAAGATATGTAAAATACTCGAATTGCTAAAACAAAAAAGCCCTCTTGTCGTTAAACAGGAGAGCCTTTTTTATTTTTCTGTAAAATACTTTACTTATTTGGTTCTTTCAGGAAGCTTTCGTAATTTCTAGCGAGAAGCTGTGTCTTAATCTGGTTAATGAAGTCGAGAGCAACACCGACCATGATGATTAAGGACGTAGCACCGATACCCTGAAGGGTTGTGATGTTCGTGATATAAGAAGCACCTGATGGAATGAGTGCAACAACACCCAAACAAAGCGCGCCTAACAGAGTAAGTCTGGAAATAATTTTATCGAGAGCTTCTGCTGTAGGTTTTCCGGGTTTTATGCCGGGGATTGAAGAACCGTATTTTTTCAGATTGTTTGCGATTTCTTTTGGCTGCATATTAGGCATAATAGAAGCGTAAAAGAAAGTTAAGAATACAATCAATAAGAAATACAATACATAATGAACCCATCCTGAAGGATTCAGGAAGTTAGCCAGCCATGTGATAGTATCTTTGAGTGCACCGGCAGGTAAATTTGCCTGACCGATAATGCTTATTACAGTAGTCGGAAACAACAAAATAGCAATAGCAAAGATGATAGGCATAACACCGCCAGGATTCATTTTGAACGGAATATAAGTATTTACTCCGCCGTATACCTTGTTGCCCACCTGACGTTTCGGGTTAACAATAAGCACCTTTCTGATTGCTTCTTGCATAATTACAATCAATACCATCGTTGCAAAGAAAATTGCAAGCAAAACAAGCAGAGCTAATTGCAAAGATGAATCATTTGCCACAAGCTGGCCTGTTTTTTCGAAGTAAAACGGTATTCTAGAAATGATACCGACAAAAATCAGCATAGAACCGCCGTTGCCGATACCTCTTTCCGTCATCAATTCAGCAAGCCACATTACAAATACAGAACCTGCTGTAAGGATAATAGCGGACCCTATAAAGAACGCAATGTGAGATACCCCCGGCAAAATTGCTGCGGGTGCCTGATGCAACAGGTAAAAAAGGAATATACATGCCTGAAAGAAAGAGATAAATACGGTAAAATATCTTGTGTATTGTGAAATCTTTCTTCTGCCGGCTTCGCCCTCTTCTTTTTGCAGCTGTTCAAGATGCGGAATGATTACCGTTAAAAGCTGCATGATAATTGACGCGGTGATATAAGGCCCGATACCTAAAGCGAGTATTGATACGTTAGCCAGAGCACCGCCTGAGAACAAATCAATAAAACCGATAATGTTGTTCCCCTGTGCAATTTTAGAAAAAACTTCGTTGTTGATACCGTATAAAGGAAGTGCAACACCGAGTCTGAAAATTACAATCATTGCAAAAGTAAATATTAATTTTGACTTCAGCCCTGAAGCCTGAAACATAGAAACCACATCATCCATTGACGGGGGCTTCATTCTTGCATTTTGCATTTATTTTTTCTCCATATTTCTTTTAATAGAGGGGTTTTGGATTTTTTACAATCTTTAAACATTTCCCTCTTTATTTCCCCGCCTGACTAATTTTCCCCAAACCATCAGAACGGAGATATAAGTTAACTGCAAGCCGTATGTGTCGGCTTGCAGTTTCAACTTTTTTAAACTAGTTCAGCCTTTCCGCCTGCTTTTTCAATTTTTTCTTTAGCCGACGGAGTGAAGTATCTTGCTTTTACAGTAACTGCCTTTGAAATTTCACCGTTACCGAGTACTCTTAATACTTCTGAGCTAGGGTGAGCTTTGCCATTTTGAATTAACAATGTCAAATCAATTTCCGTTGCATCTAATTTTTCAAGATCTTTAACGTTGATTTGTGCACAGTTAAGAGCAGCAAAATTTGTAAAGCCTTTTAATTTAGGCATTTGTCTGTAAGAAGGCATCTGACCTCCTTCAAAACCTCTCTTTTGAGAGCTGCCGGAGCGCTGTCCTTCACCGTTATGACCGCGGCAAGATGTTTTACCGCGACCTGATGATCTGCCTCTGCCTACTCTTTTTGTTCTGTGAGTAGCGCCTTCAGCAGGTCTTAAGTCTTCTAATGTTATTCTTTCTGCCATTTTTATAATGTCCTTCTTTATTTATATTTCCAAATTTTAACCGGCCTCGCCGGAGATTCTGAAACAGGTTCAGAATGACAGGCTATTTTATAACCTGTACGAGATGCGGAACTTTGTTAACCATACCCATGATAGTAGGGCTAGCAAAGTGTTCAACAACATCGTTAGTCTTTTTTAAACCGAGTGCTCTAACAACCTTAATCTGGTCTTTTGTTGAGCCGATTAAACTTCTTGTAAGTTTAATCGAAACTTTTTCTAATTTATCTTTAGCCATTTTTATTATTTCCTTTTCTTATTTGTTCTGATTAAAACTTACACATTATGCGTTGAGCATTTGATTAAGAGTCAAACCTCTAACTTTAGCTACATCGTTGAAGGATCTCAGGTTTTTCAAAGCTTCCATTGTAGCGTTAGCAGCGTTAAGCGGAGATTTTGAACCTAAAGATTTGCTCAGGATGTTTTCGATACCAGCAAGCTCTAATACTGCACGAACAGCACCGCCTGCGATAACACCTGTACCTTGAGAAGCCGGTTTCAACATAACAGCACCTGCTCCTGAACGGCCTGTAATAGGGTGAGGAATAGTTGTTTTGAAAATAGGTACTGTAATAAGGTTTTTTCTGCCTTCTGCAATAGCTTTTTGAATAGCTATGATAACTTCAGAAGCTTTTGCACAGCCTACGCCTACCTGACCTTTGCCGTTGCCTACGATAACGATGGCTCTGAAGCTCAATTTTTTACCGCCCTTAACAACTTTTGTTACACGGCTGATTTGAACAACTCTTTCTTTCCATTCGGATTGGGGAGCGTTTTCAACAGTTTCTACTTTTTTTCTGCCTTTGCCTTTTGACTGGCCTCTGCCTTTTTTAGCAGGAACAGGTTTTTCTTCTGTTGTTTCTACAGCTGCTTCAACAGTTTCTGCTGTTTGAGCAACTTCTGCAGTTTGTTCTGTTTCAACTGCTTCAACTTCTTGAATTTCTTTTTCTTCCACTTTATTACCTTTCCTTAGTGTAATTGTTAACATTCTGGGTAAATTATTAAGACAATTTAACAACAAAAATAAGGCTGGAATATATCCGCCGGACGTATATTAAATTGTCGGGTAACTTTTCTGACATTATTATCATACATGGTAATTTTTTTTACGCAATACAACTGGTAATATTTTGTAACGTAAATAAGCTATATTTACCCTTTTTTTTAATTTGGCTTATAATATATACATATTTTGTCCATCAAAAATAGAAAGGCGGCACTATGCATAAACAGGCAGGAAGGAAAAAAATCTTAACAGTACTTTTTTTACTTGCGATAATGAACACGCCTTCTGTTTTTGCGCAGGAAAATGTTGTGAACGTAAATTATGACAACAACAGCTATTCTCAGCTTGGTTCTGCATATTACAACAAAGGCGTTGAGCTTTTAAAGGCAAATAATTATACAGAAGCTATTGCAGAGTTTAGAAAAGCATTAAGAGAAAATCCGACAGACAAATCCGCACGCATACAGCTTGTGAATACGTATCTTGAAAGAGCCCAGTACTATAATAACAAGGCCATGGACTACAACAAAGCCGCCAATGACCTGCGTTCAGCCATTTTTTACATGAAATATTACACAAACGAACCCGTTGAAGCAAAGTATGTTGCTGACATAAACACAATGGAAGACAATCTTGCAACTATTCTTAAGGCAATAAATGCAGACATGACGCCAAAAGGACATCTTACAATGGGACGCTCGCTCAGAGCACAGGGTGAGTTTGCTGCAGCTATGACAGAATTTCAAAAAGCAGTTAATGACACAAACTGCAAAAAAGATGCTCTTGCAAACATAGGATCAATTTATTATATCTTAAACTTAAACACACTGGCTGTTGATAATTTAAAAGAGGCAATAGCGCTTGACGGAAAAAATAGCGATCTGCATTTGAAACTTGCAGGTGCTTACGAAAGATTAGGTAAAATAGACCTCGCCGCAGAAGAATACAACCTCGCTCTTTCAAAAACCGGCAGCAATGACGATATTCTTATGTCATTAGAAAACATCTGGCAGCAGAAAATTATAGATAATCCGCAAGACGCTGAGGCACATGCAAACCTCGGTGCTGTTTTGCAAAAGAAAAAGGATTATCAAGGTGCGCTTGCACAATACAAAAAAGCTGAATCCATTAACCCGTCAAATACAAACACAAGACTGAATATGGGAACTTTGTATCAAGAACAAAAAGACTATGAAACTGCAATAGAAGCCTATGATACCATAACAAATTTTAATCCGAATTTTATGCTCGCTTACCTTTACAAAGCACAATGCTACAAGGCTATGGGCAAAAAAGACGCGGCTATTGAAAACTACAAACTCGCACTAAATCTTGACCCTTCTAATCAGGATATTAAAAACGAACTGTACAATATGTACGAAACAACAATGACGCCGGAAGAAAGACTTGCTTATCTAAAACAGCAGATAACAGAAGAACCTAAAAACGCCGGTCTTTTGTATAATTACGCGTATGAACTTCATAAGGCAAACAGGATTGCAGACGCGATTCCTTATTACAATCAGGTAATAAAACTTGCACCGAAAAATGAAAACGCATACATAAACCTTGCACAGGCCTATATGCAGCAGAGCAGCTATGATAAAGCCCGTTCTGTCTTAAGCGATGCTCAGGGATTGTTTCCTGAAAATCAAACCATAAAAAAACAGCTGGCTTCTATTGATGCAGAAACAGTATCGCTTTTATACAACGATGCGTCCAGACTGTATTCAGAAAAAAAATATCAAGAAGCTATCAATGTTTATAACAAGATTGTACCTATGACCCCGGAAGCTTTACTGGGCATAGGCGCCTGCTATCAGGCAATGGGAAATAACAAAATGGCCGCGCAGTCTTACGCAAAATCTTTGCAGCTGGATCCAAAAAATATTGAAACAGCATACTTTACAGCTCTGGCTTATGCAAACGACAATGATTATGCCAATGCAAAAGCTTATGCTAAAAAAGCGCTGGCGCTAAATCCCGAGCATAAATCAACAAAGGATTTGCTGGCTTATGTAATAGAGCAGGAATCCACAGCCCAGATGGACAAGGCTCTGGCTATGATAGAAAAACAACAGTATTCAGAAGCTTTAAGCGTATTAAACGGCGTTATAAAAGCTGATTCGCAAAATGCGGATGCATATTACTACAGAGCGACGATATATGATGCTCAAAAGAAATACCAGCAGGCTATAAACGATTATAAAAAGGCACTGCAATATAATCCCAAACTGACAATCACAAACTACTCGATTGCGATTGACTATGATTATCTGGCTCAATATTCAAACGCTCTTACCTATTACAAAAAGTATCTGTCAGAAACCAAAAAGGTTGCCGAAACAAATGACTACACCAGATATTCTCAAAAGAGAATACAGGAACTAAAAGCCTATGACAAACCTGTATCAAACACAACAACAAAACCGGCCGCTTCAAAAAAATAACAAAGAATTTCAGATAAAAATCGGTAATGTTTTGCTAAAAAGTCCTGTAATGCTTGCCCCTATGGCCGGTATTACGGATTTGCCTTACAGACAGTTAATAAGAAGATTCTCTAAAGACAGCCTTTTGACAACAGAGATGATAAGTTCTGAAATGCTTATGCAAAACAGAAAAGACGGCGATAAGATTCTCGAAAACAGAGAAAATGAATTTCCTCTTTCTTATCAGCTCTCCGGTCACAAACCTCAAATGATGGCAACAGCAGCAAAAAAGCTGATGAAACTGGAGAGAAAACCTTCTATTATAGATATAAACATGGGCTGTCCTGTGCGCAAGGTTGTGTGCGGTGGTGATGGTTCCGCTCTTATGCGCACACCCGAGCTGGCATCGGATATAGTTAAAGCAGTAAAAGCTGCCGTTGATGTTCCTGTCAGCGTAAAATTCCGTCTGGGATACACTGCATCTGAGAAAAACTTTTTAGAGTTTGCCCTGCTTATGCAGGATTCCGGTGCTGACTCTATAACGATACATTGCAGAACACGTTCCCAAATGTATTCCGGAGAGGCGGACTGGAGCGCGATTGCCGGCATAAAAAAGGAAATAAACATTCCCGTTTTTGCAAACGGTGATATAACAAGTCCCCAAAGAGCAAAAGAATGTCTTGAAATGACGGGGGCGGACGGTGTTGCTGTGGGGCGGGGCACCCTCGGAGCGCCTGATTTGCTTCACCGTATTGAACACTATCTTTTGACAGGCGAGTTGATTGAGCAGGCGGATATAAAAACGAAAATTCAATGGGCAATAGAACATCTGGATGCGGAAGTTGAGCTTCGCGGCGAGAAAAACGCTATCCCCTTTATGAGAAAGTTTTATCCCTATTACATACGGGGGATTCAAAACGCTGCTGCGGTAAGGGGCAAACTTATGAGTGCAGTGCAATACGGGGTTATTGTTGAGGAATTAAACAAAATCTCGCAGGGTTTGTAATTTATGGACAAAAAGTTTTATACTTACATAATTTTAACTGTTGATAACAAGCTGTATTGCGGTTATACAGACGACCCTGAAAAACGTTTTGAAAAACACAAAGCCGGCCTTGCCGCAAAATATACAAGAGCGCACAAACCTTTAAAAATGGTTTATATAAAAGAGTTCGCCACAAAATCCGAGGCGATGAAAGAGGAATACCGCATAAAACACCTCACACGCAAACAAAAAGAGGAGCTTGTTTGCTGCTCCTGTACAAATAATTTGCAGCTTTTTATCCCTTAATTTGGTACGGACATTTTGTGCATCTTGCTTTGGGAACAAGAATGAGATTGTCATCGAGGTCATACATCTTAGCTATTCTTGTTACGAGCTTTGAGCCGCATACGGGACATTCTAAATCCGCAATGTCATGAGCAAGTATTTTTGTTTTTATATACAAACTCGCTTCATTATCAGGTAATAAAGAAAGATTCGGATGTTTTTCATGCTTTTTTATGTCAGCGGGGTTAAGCTTCAATCCTCTGGCCAGCTTCTGACGTATTGTGGAAGCAAGAAACAACTCCTGACCCGATTCTATATCTTCTATGGTTTTTAAAGACAGAGCCGACTTTTTAGCCAGCCCTATCTGTGACAAACCGAGTTTTTCTCTTGTTTCGGAAACAAATTGCGCTAACGCTTTTTCCGTCTGTTCTTCGCTCATCAACTTACACCTTTAGCGCTTCGCTTTTTCTTGACGCAGAAGATTTTTGAGAGTCCTTATGTTCTCTCCACCAGTCAAGCAGTGTAGAAGCAAAGAAAATACTAGAATACGTACCGATTGCGATACCTACAATCATCGCAAGCACGAATTCTTTTGTTGTTTCTCCACCAAAGAAATACAATGCCAGCAAAGTAATCAAAGTTGTCAAAGAAGTGTTGATACTTCTTGCGAGAGTCTGGTTTACACTGGCATTAACAATCTCGGGGAATGTGGCTTTCTTAGCCAAGAATCTTGAATTTTCTCTGATTCTGTCGAATACAACGATTGTATCGTGGTTTGAAAAACCTATTACGGTCAACACCGCTGTGATAAACAACGCATCAATATGTACATCAAAGAATATACCGAGAATCGCAAAAAATCCCAGTACAAAGAAAGCATCGTGAGCAAGTGATATCAAAGCTATAACCGCATAGTCAACCTGAAATCTAAAGGACAGATAAACAACAATCCCCAAAAACGCAAGCGCAAGCGCATACATTGAGTTCACAAACAGCTCTTTACCAAGTGAAGGCCCGATTGAACTAACCTGAACAAGCTCTGCCTCCGGATAATCAGCCTTTACTACATCGGCAATTTTTTGTTCAGATGTTTTATCGTTGCTTTTGAACGCTGTTTTAACTGAAATTACGGTAGACGGCTTGATATTCTCCGCTTTAGAAATTGTATTATTCGATTTTAAAACCTGAATAACCGGGTTTTCGATGCCAGCTTTGTTCAGTTTGTCCCTGAGGACTTCAACTTCGTCATTCGATACATCTTTAGTAACCGAATACTGTGTGATTGTACCGCCTGTGAAGTCAATACCAACCTTAACAGGAAGGTGCTGCGGCGAATTAATTATCAGATATCCCATCGCAACAATACCGGGGACGATTAAAAGCAGCGACAGCCCGAACCAGACCCATCTGTATTTTACGACATCAATCCATTTATGTTGATGTAAAACTGTTTCACTCATTATAATTTCTCCTTAAAATTCCTTAGTCTAAAATACCGAATTTAGCCTTTTCTTTCTTGGTTTCGGTAGCTTCATAAGCCACGCCGATTTCGGATTGTTTAATACCGAACCAGCCCGGATGTTTTAATTGACCGGCACCGAACAGAAGGTGCATAAAGTTTTTGGTTACGGTGATTGCCGTAAACATACTGATTAAAACACCGATGATAAGAGTTAAAGCAAAACCTTTAACAATGCTTGTACCAAGGAAATACAAGATTACACAGGTAATAATTGTTGTCATATTTGAGTCAAAAATACTTGTGAACGCTCTGTCAAAACCGGCATTGATTGCGGTGAACAGTGTCCTGCCGGCTTTTAATTCTTCTTTTGTTCTTTCAAAGATAAGAATGTTAGCGTCAACAGCCATACCGATACTCAAAATGAAACCCGCAATACCTGCTAATGTAAGCGTTACAGGAACTATCTTGAATACGGCAAACACAAGCAGTGAATAAATAATCAACGCAATGTCTGCAACAAACCCCGGCAAGCGGTAATACAAAAGCATAAATATCATAACAAGCCCGATACCTATGATACCGGCTGTTTTACTTTTTGCGATACTGTCAGCACCGAGGGTCGGACCGACAAGGCTTTCTTCAATGATTTTAGCCGGAACAGGCAGAGCACCTGCGTTAAGCAAATCAACCATTTTCTTTGCTTCTTCATAAGCAAAACCGCTGTCTCCGCCGGAAATCTGAGCGTGACCGCCCAAGATAGGTTCCTGAATAACAGGAGCAGACTGAAGCTCTCCGTTAAAGAAAATGGCCATCGGTTTTCCCACAAGCTGTTGAGTTAACTCACCGAATTTTTTTGTACCTTTATCGTTAAATTCGAGTGCTACTACCCACTGTCCGCCGGGGTTTGTCGAAATTAACGCTTTTCTTACGTCTTTACCTGTCAAACCAGTCGGCAGCCAGCCTGTTGCACCGTATTGATTATCTAACGGTTTTTTAAATTCCAGCTCTGCTGTTTCGCCTAAGAATTCTTTAGCCTTTGCAGGGTCTGAAATGTTAGGAATTTCTACAAGCAAACGTTTTTCACCGTTTTGTTGAACGACTGTTTCTGCTACACCCAGAGCGTTTACCCTGTTTTCAATAGCGAATTGCAAACTGCTCATCATATCAGGTGTAATTTTTGCAATAGTGTCAGTAGTTTGTGCTTCGAGCACGATTCTTGAACCCCCAACAAGGTCTAAGCCGAGTTTGGTAGGCTTTTTGATGATTATAACGACTGCTGCTATAGCAAGTGCGATAATCAACCAAAACATCAGTAATTTTTTGTTTTTCATCTTTAGCCTCTCTATACCCCTAATTTATTGCTATAAATTAATAAGTCGATACTATAATCTAGTGTCGCAGTTGCCGCCGGCTCAACGCAGCCGGCACCTGCTCACCTTTGCCTTCTTTTTCCAAAATCTTTGATTTTGTGAAAAATGGCTTCACTATGTGAACAAGTGACACTCAAAAATTTTGCTCACGTTCCTTATCGCAAAATTTTCTCGGACAAATAACTTTATTATTCTAACAAAAAAACAAACTATAACACATAAAATTCTATAAAATTAGCCGTTATGGAGTAATTCTCATTAAGATTTGTTACAATTTAACAGGTTTTATATAAAGTTTATACAAATTATGCCGATAACTATACTGTATGAAAATTGAAAAAATTAACGAATCTTTATATTTGACAAACACTGAAACGCCCGCTTTAAAGTCCGACATTAAAAGCAAGCGGATGTTTGGTGCTGAATTTAACGAGAACGAAGGAATTCAGGTCGAAAAACAAGAACAGGAACAAGATAACACTCCCAAAACTTATACAAAGAAAACTCAAGATGAGGCGGGTAATGATGTTGTTTTAACATACCGCAGTAAAGATGACGCTCTTATTTCAAGAGAAATCAAATATTCTTATGGCGATACAAGAACGGAATATATAAAACCCGGGACTAATATTGTGGAAAGAGCCAATGAAAAAAATGAAAACGGTGACGTGATTTTAGAGGAAGAATATTATTCTCAGACTCCGTTCGGTAAAAAAGAATCAAGGGAGTTTGACAGCAGCAGCAGAGAACCGGTAAGTGTTTCTTTTTACAAAAACGGAGAAGACGAAGCTTATTTTAAAACCTCGTATGATAACGGATATAAAACAGAAATGACTCTTTTAGACGGAGAGCCTGAAGAAACAAAGGTTTACAGACCAGACGGTTCTGTTAAACAGCATATAAAACCTATTACTGAACCAAACGGTGAAACAAAATACGAGAGCACTATCTACCGTGCAGACGGTACAATCTTTTCTAAGGGCTCTTATATGGAACCTTATGCAATAATTTCTACAGATGAATACAGTTATGATTTTGACGGTAAAACTGTTTTGGCAAGAAAATATATTGGCGAGGACTCTCTTATTTATGCAGAAAGCTATAATAACGACGGCTCGGTCAGAGTAAGAGAAATCTACGGTACAACAGGCAGCAGGCTGAAAGAAAGAGTTATATATGACAAAAACGGAGAAATATTTCTCCATACAAAATACGGCACAGAAGGCGAAATCACAGAATATTATAAAAATTCTAATTCCGTTGCTAACAAACCGTTTGAAGAAAAACTTTTAAACGGACAAATAGATACCTCTTTTAAACAGGGCAAAGCAGCCACATGTTATGTTGCATCTGCTGTAAAGAGTTTGCTTTTGACTGAAAAAGGCAAAGAGATTTTAAAAAATTGTATAAAATATGATGATACAAACAACACCTCGACTATTTCCTTTAAAGGTGTTGATAAAGAATACACTTTTACAAAGGAAGAAATCGCTCAGGCAATGGGCAGGCTCGGTACTGGTGATCCTGATTTTACAGCATTTCTCCTTGGTTATGAACAATACAGAACAGAAGAACTCGGCAGAACTGTAGACGGGGGGACTGCACTTGAAGTTACACAGGTTTTAACAGGTCAAGAGTGTGATTCCAATATAATGTTTGGTTCGCCAATGTTTGCTATTACGGATGAAATATTAGATGCGCTGCAAACTAAAATGGAAACCGGGGATATGTTAATAAACGCAGGAACTCCGCCAAGAGATGTTGATACGGAATTTAGTGAAAATGATAATAAAATGGGGCTGGCAAACTCCCATGCTTATTGCATAAAACAGATAACATCAGATTCAGTATATTTGATAGAACCGACAACGGATAAAGAAATAAAAATCTCTCGAGAATTATTCCTTGAAAAATTTGCATCATACTTTGCCGTTGATTTAGGCTCCAGAGAATAAAAATATTATTAACGCACGTAAAAAACCGACTGCAGTAAAATAATAACACTCAAAAACTTTGAGCAAGACTCTAATAAAAAAATTTTTGCTCAATTTATACGCTTTTTTGAGGGTTAAACGATTTTACATTTACACTGCAAATCTTAACCGGCCTGCATGATGAGCGTAACCCGACAATTAAAGTGTACCCATAAAAACGTAATTGATAAGTAGGACATATTAATTACTTTATTTATAAAAAATGTTAGATAAAAAAATAATGCCTAAATCTCTGGTTTT
>CALUQO010000006.1 GCA_944322935.1 Candidatus Gastranaerophilales bacterium
ATATTCATATTTCAAAGTACTGTGTATTTAGTATTATAGCACAGTTTTTAAGAAATTCTATCCTTCAGTACAAAAGTATGTATATGATTGGCCAATTCTTTTTTGAATCTTTCCACCTCGGGGTTGTGCACAACATCGTAAGCAAAATAGCTTTTTATAGGCGTCATTGCACAGTATTGATGCAGCTTGTGCAGTGCAATAATAATATCCTCGGGGCTTGCACCGTTAAAGAATCCGTTTATGTCATCAAACGCCTCAAACGGCGAATTGCAGGTGAAAGAAAACATGTAGCGCTTGCCTTGCATCAAACCGCCTTTGCCGTAATCCCGTGAACCTTCGTAAAATATGCCGTAGCGAAAAACTTCGTCGATATATTTTTTAAAAATCCACGGGACAGAAAACCAGTTCATAGGCGTCTGGTATATAATGACATCCGCCCATTTGTATTTTTCGATTTCTTCGTCAATATTAAAACCATTTTCTATAATGGTGGTTTTGATTTCATTTTCTGGCTGAATAATTGAAACAATCTCTTCAAAAAGTGTTCTGTTTAACCTGCCCTCGGAAAACGGGTAGTATTTGTGTCCGTTTATCACTAAAAAGTTCATATTGATAAAATATAATAGAAAGTAAATTAATAAATCCTACACATATCCGTTATACAGATTGATTATAGTCGCTGCTGTTTTTCCATTGTACAAATTTTTTAATGCCGTCAATAAATCTCGTAGACGGGGTATAGTTTAACAACTCGTGTGCTTTACTCCAGTCACATATAGTTTTGTCCACATCACCGGGCTGCATTGGTAGCCTTTCTATAAGCGCTTTTTTATCCAGTACGGTTTCAATTGTTTCAATCATACGATTTAAGGATACCGGTTCTCCCCCGCCGAGGTTGATAATTTCGTAATTTGATTTGTCATATTCCATTGCTGCCGTAATGCCTGAAATAATATCATCAATAAATGTATAATCCCGCAAAGTTTCTCCGGTGCCAAAAACAGGTATCGGGTTGTTTTCGGATATTAGCCTTACGAATTTATTGATTGCCAGATCAGGACGTTGCCTCGGGCCATAAACCGTGAAAAACCTAAGGCATACGGATTTTATGTCATAAAGTTTTGAATAGGTATAAATAATTTGTTCGCAGGCGGACTTTGTTGCGGCGTAAACGGAAATAGGTTCCGTTACTTTTAGGTTTTCAGAGAATATTGATTCTTTGCGATTGCCGTAAACAGAGCTTGAGGAAGCGAAAATCAATTTTTGCACCTTGTGTTTTTTCATCATTTCAAGAATATGCACTGTCCCCTCAATATTACATTTTACATATTCCAAAGGCATTTCCAAAGAAGGCCTTACACCTGCTCTTGCTGCAATATGTATAACAATATCGATATTGTTCTCTTTGAATATTTCTTCTAACAATTCATCGTCAAGGATATCACCGCGGTATAATTTGTAATTGGGATGATTGAGTACGTTTTTTATGTTATTTTCTTTGATTTTAGGGTTGTAATAATCATTAAAATTGTCAATAACAACTATTTTGTTATCGTCAATTAATTTTTCTGCTAAGCTTGAGCCGATAAAACCGGCACCGCCTGTAATTAAAATATTTTTCATAATCTTACTACCTGTTTTTTAACCGGAAACTCAATCCTAAAATCGTAAGTTTTTTAACAATCTTGCCATCTTGTGTTGCGTACTTTATTGAAAATATTTTCTGCAATATAGTCTTTACCGGATTAAACAATTTTGTGCAAAAATAGTTATAATCTTCCAAAGCCAATTCTTTTTTCATTGATTTTTTGAAAGATTTTAAATGCTCTTTAGTTTCAATATTTTTTATTTCGTTTTTAAAACACCCTACAAAAGCATTCTTAAGTTCTGCATTATACTTCTGCCAGAGGCTGTTTTTTTCAAAAAATTCTTTTGTGTATAAATAGGCTTTTATAATATTTTGCGCTTTATCTCCTCTCTTAGAGGTTATGGAACCTACCCTGTTAATCCTGTAGAATATAAGGTTTTCATCAACAATGCAGATTCTTTTGGCAAGAGCTGTTGTGGCATAAGTAAAAAATACATCCGTACAGGATTTTATATCCTGAAATAAAAGCCCGTTGTTAAAGATAAAATCTTTTTTATACATCTTTGTCCATGGAGCCATAGGCAAAAAAGAAAACTTGCCCTGCTGTATATCATCTATACAAAAGACTTCTTTGTCAGGTAAAAAGTTTTTGTTTATTTGAGATTTTTTGTCCGTAATTTCTTTTGTCGAGTCATCGTAAAACTTGTAAGAGGTAACAACAAAATCCGCATTGTAATTTGATGCTTTGGTATAAAGTTTTTCTAACAGCGTTGTATCAAAGTAATCATCGGAGTCTAAAAACATTAAGTATTCGCCGACTGCATATTTCATTCCCAGATTGCGGGTGCTGCTCAGTCCGCCGTTAGGCTGTGTAAAAACTTTTACCCTGCTGTCCTTGGCTGCATAATCGTTTAGTATGTCTAAACTTCTGTCTGTGGAGCTGTCGTTGATACATATCAGCTCAAAATCTTTAAAAGTTTGGTTCAAAATGGAATCCAAACATTCGTTGAGATATTTTTCTACATTATAAACAGAAAGAATTACAGAGATTTTAATATTATTGTTTTCCATATTTCTATATTTATCCTTGCTACATATTTATCAATATCCTGTACAAATTACGGATTTTTTCCTCCGGAGATTGTTCCAGTATTTTGTTAATCTCGGCGATAAGCTCTGTTTTGTTTTTTAGTGAGATATTGTCAAACAATACGCCGGGGGCTGTGTTGAGCACATCACAGATTTTGTATAACAAATTCAGCGAAAGCGAGTTTTTTCCGCATTCTATACGGCTTAAATGTTTTGCGTCGATACCGACCTTTTCGGCAAGAAAATCCTGTGTAAGACCTCGTTTTTTTCTGATTTCTTTAATTTTTTTGCCAAGCAGAATATTTTGGTTTATATCCATTTATTTATTATGACAATCTTTTTAAAGTCAAAAAACCAAGTTTTATATCACCTTTTTTAGGTAAAATTGACATGCATAGTCACTACAACTATAATCATTATAGATTTTTTACGCAAAAAACAATGTTATTTATCACGATTGAATGTAAAAATTATTTTATGACGCTATAATTAAAAACAACAAAATAACAAAAAACAGGGAAATAACAAAAAAATTTATGATACCGAAAATTATTCATTACGTGTGGGTTGGTGACAAAGAAAAACCGGAATTTGTTTTAAAATGCATTGAAAGCTGGAAAAAATACTGTCCCGATTATGAAATTGTGGAATGGAACAATGAAAAGTTCGAAAAAATAAAAAACGAATACTCTCAGCAGGCATATGAAAACAAAAAATGGGCTTTTGTTTCGGATTACATAAGACTTTATGCACTTTACAACTACGGCGGTGTTTATCTTGATACGGATTCCGAAATTACACAAAATATAGACAAATTTTTATCAAACGAGTTTTTCACAGGATTTGAAGTTTATAAAAATAAATTTGGAATACTTGCATCACCAATAGGAGTAATTCCAAAAAATAAAATAATTAAATATATACTTGAATATTACCAAACAAATTCATTTATAACGAAAAAAGGTATAAACACCACAACAATAAACAAAAGAATGTCGCAATATCTGGAAAAAGAATACAACATTAAACAACCTTATGACGGAGAAAAAACGCTGAAATTAAAAGACGGCTGCATAATTTATCCGTACTATTACTTCTGCCAGAAAAAAGAAGCTCACGAAAATTACGCTATACACCACTATCAGGGCTCATGGCTTGATAGCTATAAACGAAAAGTTATATTTAAAATCGGAAAATACAAACTGGCAAAAATGAAATACCTTAAAACCAAAGACCCTAATGTTTTTCCATTGTTAAAAAATGAGCGTATTATTTTCTTATGCAAAATCAGTACATACAAATACCTATTACTAATAAAAGTTTTATAAAAAATTTTTAGTTGCGGCATAAAATTAGAATTTCAAGGAATCATAAACTCTCTTAATCTCTTGAATATCTTGCCACATGAGCCATTTTGGGCCGCCTTTTTCACGAGAATCATTACGTAAAAGATAAGAGGGATGAAAAATCGGCATCATCTTTGAACCATACGGCCCGTCAAACCACAGAGCGCGCATTTTCGTTATACCACTATAATTTTAAGCAAGTTTTGTATCAATGCTCAATGTATATCCCAAACCGTTAAGAATTTTGGAAATAGTGAGTAATGACGGAGCTTTTGTTTTTCCGTGCAAGATATCCACAAGATTGGCTCTATGCATCCCGATTTTTTCCGCAAATTGTTTTACGGTTGTACGTGCTTTGATAACCTGCTCCAATGCACGATAAAAAGCACAATAATCGCCGTCTTCAATATATTCCAAAATGCTTTCTTTCAAATATATTTGTTGAAATTCCGGATCTTTCAATCTTTCATTCAAATATTGCTCATGATTAATTGTCATTGTTATTTCTCCTGTTAATAAAATCTTCATAATATTTATTGGCTTTTTGTATTGTTTTTTCTTGTTGAGATTTATCGCTTCCGGCAAGAATAAGAATTATTACATTATCCAGTTCTTTAAAATAAATTCTGTAACCTTTACCAAAATGCAAGCGTAATTCACTTAATTCGCTGTTCGTTAATCGTTTCCAATCACCTTTATTACCTTCTGCAAGCCTGTCCAATCTTGTGAATACTTTAGCCTGATAAAGCGGGGTAAGTTTTTCTAACCAATCTATATAAGGACATTTTCCTTCTTTTGTAGTGTAATATTCAATTTTTCATAACTTATTTAGTGTAGCATATTTACTACACCAAATCAATGCTAAAACAATTTTGTCCCCAAAAAACTTTGATCTGTCCCCCAAAAAACGTAATCAATCAGTAGGACGTATTTAAAATAAAAAAATTTATGTATGTAGCATCATATCCGACCTTTGTAAGAACTCTGAAAAAATGATTAAGTATCATTTTTTTAGAGTTCTTTTCAAAGAATGGGTGGCACATAAAGCATAAATCTTTATTTTTTTATCTAACATTTTTTATAAATTAATTAATTGTCCTACTCATCGATTACGTTTTTATGGGTACACTTCATACCTGCCCAACAAAATGCATTGTCAAAACGATAATAAAACGTGCTGTCATTCTGAAGCATCAGACTTTTGATGCTCGCGCCAATCGTTTGTGTTCAGAATCTGAACAATGGTGGAATCTGCTTTTGTACGGGTTTGGCCCAACGGGCATTTAAAACACTCACGGCATTTTTCCTCTGTTTTGTCCAGCAGCTGCCTGATTTCACTCAAATCTGTCTGCATAAATAAAATATCCCTTCTGTTTGTTAATTGTACTACAATTACGTAAAACCGTGCCAATTTTTGTGTTAAAATATAACCATAGAAAAAAACAGGAGGTGTGTTATGTATACAATCAAAGAAGTTGCCGACAAAATTGACGTATCAGAACACACTTTGAGATTCTGGGCCAAAAGCGGTTTTTTCCCTTTTATCAAAAGAAATGAAAATAACATACGTTTATTTTCCGACACTGACCTTGAATGGGTAAAAATAGTAAAATGCCTACGCGCTGTCGGAACAGAAAACAAAGCAATAAAAAAATATATAGACCTTTGCATAATAGGTGACAGTACTATAAAAGAACGTTATGAAATAATCTGCGCCACAAAACAAAAAGCCCTGCAGCAAATGCAAAATCTGAAACAGCAGCTTGATTTGCTGGATTATAAAGAACAGTTTTACCAGAATCTAATAAAAAATGACCTCGAAGACACCTGGAATCCAATGAATAAAATAAGCCCCAAAGATAAAGTTGTATAACATTTCAGGTATGAACACAAACGCATAATGTACGCCATTGCCCCCCCGCAAAACATCAACTCCAGAACAAAATGCAATACAAAAAATATTTTATTCTAACTATTGACTGATAGCCGCTCTAAGGTACTAAACTAAAAATATAGTTTACAAATTATTTTTTGGAGCAAAAAACATGAAGAAAAAAGCACTGACTACTTTAACGGCATTTTTATTGTTAACAGGAGGATTATCAGCAATGGCAAACAACATAGAACAACCTTTTGCTATGGGTGACGTTAACCCCTACGGCAAATTTTTTACGGGAACAACACATCTTAACATGCTTGTTACAAAAGATGACACATTTAACTCTTCAATCGGAAACGTTACGTTTGACGCCGGCGCAAGAACAAACTGGCACAAACATTCCGGCGGTCAAATCCTTCTTGTAACAGCCGGTGAGGGAAGATATCAGGAAAAGGGCAAAGATATACAAATTTTGAAAAAAGGTGACGTTGTAAAAATTCCGCCAAATGCCGAACACTGGCATGGTGCGGCTCCTAACAGCATGTTTGCTCATATTTCTATTGAACCGAATATTCCCAACAATGAAACAACATGGCTGGAGCCGGTTACAGACAAGGAATATAAGTAGACATCTTGATTTATACGGCAGCAAATAAATATGCTGCCGTTATTTTTCTGTTACAGACGGATGCATTCATTTTAAACATGTGTTATTATATTTGTAGTAACAAGACATGAGGTGGTGTTTTATGCAGGTAAAGAGTATTGGTTCGTCAGGAGCTTTAAATCGCAATTTTAAAGCAATGTTTGTGCAAAGTCCTGATTTGAACGAAGTAACGGTCTATGAAATACGCAATAACCGTTCAGAATACTGGCAAAAAGGTTTAAAAGATTTGAATGCTATAAAAAAGGACACAAAGCTTGATTTAAGCATAGATACTCACGGGAAAGTTATTGTCACAAATCTTAAAAACAATAATTCAATTATCTGGCCCGATCACGGAAATTTTTCCGATGATTTAAAAGAACTAAGCGATCCTGCATCAAAAGCCTATTACAATTTATTTTTAGCAGAGCAAAGCATAAGCGTAATGGATGAAATCCACAAAATTAATAATACATATTACGCGAAAAGAAGATAACTAAAAAAGTCCTCTATAAAAATTTATAGAGGACTTTTGGTTTATGTTAATCGGGAAAACTATAGTTTTTCAATATCTTCAATCCTGTGCAGCCTATAAAAATTTTCAATTTCTTCAAAATTTTTGCTCATTTTATCCAGAACATGATTGAGTTCACCTTCTGTCTGTGCAATCATCTCCGGCCCGTGAGCTTTTATGTTTGCATACATATCGTATTCTTTTTGATATTCTTCACTGCGTTTTTTATACATTTCTATACTTTGTAGCAGGCTCAATCTTGTCATATAGTTTGCGGGAGAGGCCTGGCTTGCAAAACTTTCATAGGTTTTTTCCTTACGCGGGATACATTCATCATTCAAATATTTTTCAAATGCAATATTTTCAAGTTTAAAATCGGCGCTGTTATATTTTGCTTTTAAATCGGCCAGCCTGTTCACAAGCTCATCCTTGTAAATAAATTCCTGACCGGTCTTGTACATCATATTAAAAAGACTCTGCGCGTATATAATTTTTTGCTGCGCTTTGTTGATTCTTGAACTATACATGTCGCCCTGCTCTGCAGTGTAATCATCATCAGGATATTCAAGACTGTTTTCATCAGCAGAAATTACTCTTTGCTGATAAGTTATATAATTGGTTAAATCCACAAAATAATCGTGCGGAACTGCCTTGCGCGATGTATATTTGTCTTTGAGCTGCTCTATTGTAGGGAACGGAGGTTCGTTATCATACACAATATAGCCGTATTCATCGCGAATTTTATCCGTGATTTTTTCATTCGGGTCAGCTATATAAAATTTTGTATTGTATTTATTTTCGGTTTTTTCAAATGTTCTGTTTTTATCAAATTTTTCCGTATACATCTGTACATTATTGGCCAGATATTGCGAAATTTTGTCTACGGAATCTTTTTTTATATTCACGTTATAATCACGAAAATACGGAGCCAGATCCTCACCCAGAATATAACAGGAAACATCTCCCCGCTCATTTGTTATTATTGGGTTTGCTCCATGCCCGCTAAAAGATGGTGCATTATTTTTTATATTGTTGTTTTTATTTTTTGAGTTATATATATTATTTTGACTACTTTTTACATTGTATGTATTGATTGCAGAAATTCTCATTACAAGTCTCTCCTTATTTTGTTTTTTATTTAAGGTAACGCTAAACAAAAAAAATTTTGCTACTCTTTTAGTATTTTGTAATCAAATTTAACAATTAATCAGTATGCTCCGTCACATTTTGTTTTGCAGAAAACACAAGCTCCGTTTACTAAGTTGTACTTTAGTACTTTGTAACCGTTTCTTATAATAACAGGTTGACCACATTTTTTGCAATAGGTAGACGAAGTTTCAGGAGTCGTTATGTTGCCGGTGTACACATATTTTAGCCCGCACTGTTTGGCTATTTTGTATGCTCTTAACAAAGTTGAGTAATCAGTAGCTTTTTTATTTAATAATTTGTAATTAGGGAAAAACGCACTAAAATGCAGTGGTACACAATCGCCGAGGTTTTCCGTTATCCAGCGGCACTGCGCTTTTAGCATATCATCGCTGTCATTTTCACCTTCAATAAGCAGTGTTGTTAATTCAACATGGCAGTCTGTTTCATTGCAGGCGTATTTAATTGTGTCAAGCACGGGCTGTAATTTTGCAAGACAGTTTTTACGGTAAAATTCGTCGCTGAAACCTTTCAGGTCAATGTTTGCCGCATCCATATATGCAAAAAACTCCCTTGCAGGTTCCTTGTTGATAAAACCGGAAGTAACAACCACGGTTTTTATATTGTTTTGCCTGCAGAGTTTTGCCGTATCTATTGCATATTCAAAAAATATAATCGGGTCATTATAAGTAAAAGCAACACTTTTGCAGTTATATTTTTTTGCTGTTGCAACAATTTCGCTCGGGGAGGTTTTATTCAACAGTGAAATATCCATATTGTTTTTAGTTGTCCGCCAGTTCTGGCAAAACCTGCAGCCCATATTGCAGCCAGTTGTACCGAAAGATAACACTGCAGACCCGGGATAAAATTGATACAGAGGTTTCTTTTCAATCGGATCTATTGCAAGTCCCGTATTGTAACCGTAAGAAACCAAAACAATATTGTTGTTAACATTCTTTCTTACCTTGCAAAAACCGCTCTGTCCTTCGGATAAAATGCAATTTCTCGGACAAATTTCGCATTGAACTTTACCGTTTGTTAAAATATTTTGATATTTCATAAAATATATTATAATAGTGTTATGGAAAAAGTTAAACAGTCATCAGTCGCCGGTTCTTTCTATCCGGCAGACGCTACGGAATTAAAAAATCAAATAGAAAGTTTTAAAGAAAACAGCAAAAACACTTATACAGTTCCCGCACGTGCCGTAATTGTACCGCATGCAGGATTTGTATATTCGGGCAGATTGGCCTACGAAGGAATCAGTCAGCTGGACAAAAATATAGAAAATCTCTTTATTATTGCTCCGGCTCACAAAGTTGCCTTTGAAGGACTTGCCTTAAGTGATTACGAAGGGTGGAACACTCCGCTGGGTGATGTAGAGATTAACCAAGAGCTAAACAAAGAATTGGAGGAGAAATTTGGTGCACGATATAACAACATTGCTCTTGAAAACGAACACTCTATAGAAGTCCAGCTTCCGCTTATTCAACAGGTATTTGAAAACGTTAAAATAGTACCTGTGCTTGTAGGTATGGAAAAACCGGAAACCATCGAAAATATCATAGGTGCATATTACGGTGATTCTAAAAACGGTTTTATCATCTCATCAGATTTAAGTCACTTCTTAAACGAAGTACAGTCCAGAAAAATCGATATCATGACTGCACAGATGATTGAGGCTTGCAATACCGATAATTTTGCACCTCAACAGGCATGCGGTATGGTTGGCATACTCGGTCTTGTCGGTTTTGCTAAGAAAAATAATTATTCTTTAATAAGAATAGATATGGCAAACTCTTCTGTTGAAACCGGCGATAAATCAAATGTCGTAGGATACGGCTGCTGGTTTATGTATGAGGGCGAAAAGAACAACTTCTTAAAAGAACACTGTTCGGACAGGATTAAAGAAATTTGTGATTTAAGCATAAAATCACGCTTGCAGCAAATGCATGAAAAAATTAACTATCCTCAAGTTCTTGATGAAGTCGGGGCTTGTTTTGTAACATTGGAAAAAGAAGGCAAATTAAGAGGCTGCATAGGCTCAATTGTCGGCTACAGATCTTTAATAGAAGATTTGCTCACAAATGCACAAAAGGCAGCTTTTGCAGACCCAAGATTTAAACCTGTTACAAACGAAGAATTGGAAAAGCTTGACATTGATGTTTCGATTTTGTCAAATCCAAAACTCATAAAATTTGAGGACGAATCAGACCTGCTAAATCAAATGGAACCTGAAAAGGACGGAATAATAATAAGAGACGGCAAACACCAAGCTGTATTTTTACCGTCTGTCTGGGAACAGTTGCCTGACAAAAAAGAGTTTTTAAATGCGTTAAAACTCAAAGCAGGCTTGAGACCGGAGCATTTTTCAAATACATTTGAAGCTTACCGATTCGAAACTGTTAACATAAAATAAATTCATTGATTATAAAAACGACGTATGGCCTAAAAAACGGCTGTACGTCGTTTTTTATTATTTACGGGTTGACAAATATACCACATGGGGGTATATTATTAGTATTAATAATACCCCTTAGGGGTATAACAAAAAGGAGGCTTTTATGGCTAAATGTTCAAACCCTCATTGTAAATGTATTAATTGCACCTGCGGTGAAAATTGCACCTGCACCGAGGATAAATGCAATTGTCCTCCGGAATGCAATATTCCGCCAGAAAAAAAATAGTGCGCTGAAAGATGCGGGTGATAAAGTTACCCGCATCTTTTATGCTTTGCTTTTTATTACGCAAAATTTTATGTATAATGATTGTATGAACAAAGAACCAAAAAATCCAAACCACAGACAGGAAATCCCAAGACTGAACCGAGCAATAGGGCAGCTTGAGGGAATAAAAAAAATGATAGAAGACCAAAGATACTGTCCTGATATTATCATTCAATTAAAGGCTGTGCGCTCCGCCATTAAACGTGTAGAAAGCAATATTTTAAAAAGTCATCTGGAAAATTGTGTGGTTGATTCCTTTCAGGATAAAGACGAAGCAAAACACAAAATTATGGAAATAAAAAATTTGCTCGATAAATTGCAAAATTAATTTTTATAATACTTTTATGCAATGAAAGTTGACTCTTTTTTCTTTATTTTAAATAAAAAAAGGAGTCTTTATTTATGAAAGAGAAAAAAATACTTATTGTTGTGACTAATACATCCTGTATGGATGATTTGAATAAAACAAAGACAGGGGTCTGGCTGGAAGAATTTGCGGTACCGTTTTTGGAGTTTAAAAACTACTCTGATAAGGAGCTTAAACTTGACGTTACCGTTGCCAGTCCCCTTGGCGGTATTGCTCCGATTGATGAAGCAAGCCTTGAATGTAAAAATCCCACGCAATGGGATTACACAAAAAAATATTTGGACAACACCGTAAAATTATCTGATGTTAATTGCGAAAAATATGACGCAATCTTTATCCCTGGAGGTCACGGGCCGATGTTTGACCTTGCAAAAGATGAGCTTTTAGGAAAAATCGTATCTTATTTTTACAACAATCACAAAATTGTATCTGCCGTCTGCCATGGGCCTGCGGGATTGATTAATGCAAAAACACAAACCGGAGAACCGATTGTAAAAGGTATGCAGGTGACCTGTTTTACAAATGAAGAAGAAAAAATTGTCCAAAAGGACAAACTTATGCCTTTTTTGCTGGAATCAAAATTAAGACAGCTTGGAGCTTATTTTAATGCGGCAAAGCCTTGGGAAGAAAACGTCATTGTGGATGAAAATCTTATTACGGGGCAAAATCCGGCTTCGGCCAAAAAGCTGGCAAAAACCGTATTAAAAAAGCTCAAAATAAACTAATAAAAAACTCCGGTTTTTCAACCGGAGTTTTTTACTGGTTTGAATTTTAATAATCTCCTGAAGAACCGTCCTCATCATCTTCGAGCGATGACAAATCTTTTGTGTAAGTTGTATCAAAATCTTCAGGCAGCATATCCGTATCCGGCCAGATTGTAGATTCGTCAAATCTAACCGCATCCATATTGTCCGCAGCGGAAAAGTCGGAGTTTTGCAGATCACTTTCGTTAAAAACGGCACCTGCCATATCCGCATCCGTAAAACTGCAATAATTAACGGCAGCATAACTAAAATCCGTACCGTTCAATAATGCACCCGAAAAATTGCATTCCACAAGGTTTGAACGGGAAAAATCAGCCGAGGTAAGGTCTGTATCGGTAAAGTTTACCTCGGTAAAATTAGCTTCGCTGAATGAACAACCCGATAAGTCCGCATTTGTAAGATTAACACCCTCAAGTGTGAGATTGGAAAAATCAAGTTCACTCAGATCGATTTCTTCGTGTTCTTTTCGGTAATCTTCATACTCCGAAGGATTAGATACAATAAGGTCAAATAATTCTTCTTTTGAATATTCTGGCATTTAAAAACTCTCCTTAGTAATAATAGAACATGATAACACTTTTTTTACTAATCCTCAATGATTCTCATTTGCATTGCCAACAAAACCGCCTGAGTTCTGTTTTTAACCTTTAATTTTTTGAAAATACTGTTGAGGTGTGTTTTTACCGTAACCTCACGCACAAACAATTTTTCTGCAATATCGTTATTGCTTGCACCTTGAGAAACCATTTTTAAAATTTCTTTTTCCCGTGAAGTTAGCGGTTCAATGTTGCCTTCTTTTACAAACTTAAGGTCAACATTGCTGTGTTTTTCTTTTTGCCAGGAAGAACGCCTTAAAAGTGCTTCAATCCTTGCGAGCAGGTTAGGCAAAATAAACGGTTTTACAACATAATCATCCGCACCGAACTTTAATCCCGAAATTTCTTTTTGTTCCTCATTTATTGCAGTAATCATAATGATAGGAATATTTTCCAATTTTTTATTCTGACGGATTGCCTTTAGTGTTTCCCATCCGTCCATATTCGGCATCATAACATCCAGCAGAACGAGGTCGAAATCACTATTTTCCGAGGTAAGTTTTTTTATACCCTGCAGTCCGTCTTTTGCGACATCTACCTCATACCCGTATAAAGGCAATGCATCTGCCAGATATTTGGGATTGTCATCGATAATCAGAATTTTAGCAATAGCTACCATAATTGTTCTCACTCAATCTATTTCCGTTGTTTTATCAATAATAATTTCTAGCCTGTATTTTAAATTTAAAAAGCTTATTAGCAGATGTTCCGTAGAAAAATAAAAAAACATACTACTTTAGTTGTAATTTTAATAGATACATCCTTATTTATCAATGGAAACAAGCATAATTTCATCTATTTAACTTAGAAAAAACTATTTGTTAAAATAATTATTAACAATTTGTAAACTTACGGATATGTTGACAGACTTTTGTGACAAATTGTTACAACAATAATAGTCCAATAGCACAAATAATTATTTTTGAACTTAAAGCATATGAAACTTTTTAGGAAAGATTGTTTTATAATGAGCGGTTTTGTTTATAACAAATTAAAAGATTTATGTATATCTCTGGGCAAACATAACGATGCACTGTATGCAGTACTTGCAATCGCTATGTTTAAAGGGGTTATGCGTCCTATTTTTACCATGATGGATAAAGAGTCTGACCCGAAATCAAAAAAGTATGCCGCTTTTAGAGAAGGTTTAACCGAAGCCATTGCTTTTGGCTCTTATATCGCAACCCACAAAATGATTTTGCCTCTTGCTGTTCCTTTGGCTAAAAAGACAGGAGCCAGCCCCAAGAAAGTAAAAAACGGCTTATCTCTGCTCAGCGTATGTTTGACTGCCGGTATTATTATTCCTCTTGTTTGCAATTTAACTTTAAAACCGATTATGACCGGTGTGTCAAAGCTGTTTAATAAAAAAGATAAAAAACCCCAAGGCTCGCTGGATATAAAAGAAAACGCTCAACCTTTACGTACAATGCAAGAGTATACGCCGATTCTTAGTGTCGAAAGCAAAAAACTGCTCAACAGTGTACGTATTACAAGTATGCAAAATTACGGAATGAAGGTGGGTGGTTAGTATGTTAGGGCCGTTAGTTAATGTTATTACAAGCAATTCATTCCAGACAATAGCGCAAAATACCGATGCTGCCGTAAAAATAGAAACAGCGTTAAAAGCAGTGGGCAGACCGGCTTTTACATTGATTGACAAAAATACGGATAAAGATACAAGAAAATACGCAGCAGTAAAAGAGTTGTTGTATCAACTTTTGTGTTTCGGCATTTATATTGCCGTAATACCTCCGATTTTTAAAAACGGCGGTTTTAAACTTGCGCAAAAAATATTTAAAAAAGAAGGGCTGCCGGCATTCAAAAACGCAAAACAGATGCTTACTTACCATCGTCTTGCATATATGGCGCCGGAAGAAAGAATATTGGACAAAAATAAAAAATTACTTGAAATTGTCGGTGATGTAAAAAACCCTAAAGACGGAGTAAAGTTAATAGAATATCTGGTAGGTAAAGACGGCAAAGGTGGTATTCATAAAAAAACTATGGAAAATCAGGGATTGATGTTTGAACTGGCCAAAGGTTCCATAGAATTAAGCTCTATAATCGGCTCTGTTGTCGGATTGACAATACTTGCGCCGGAGATAAGTCATTTGATTTTGCACCCGATAATGAATGCTTTGCATTTGAAACCGGAAAAAGAAAATACTTCAGAAGCGGATAAAGAACAAAAAATTATAGATAAAAATGCGTAAAACAATTTAATTTTTCACCTTATTTGTGGTATCCTTTTTAGATATAAAGGTGGAAATTTTAATATGAAAATTACGGCTAAAAATCTTGTAAAAATATACGGTGACAGAACCGTTGTTAACGATATAAGTTTTGAGGTAAATAAGGGAGAAGTCGTAGGACTTTTAGGCCCTAACGGTGCAGGCAAAACGACAACATTTTACATGGTGGTCGGCCTTGTAAAGGCTAACGGCGGCAAGGTTTATCTCGGCAACAAAGATTTAACAAATGTTCCCATGAACATACGTGCAAAAGAAGGTATCGGTTATCTGCCTCAGGAGGCTTCCATTTTCAGAAAACTTTCCGTTGAAGATAATATAAAACTTGTTTTGCAGATGAATGATAAACTGACTCCTGAAGAGAAAAAACAAAAACTTGAAGATTTGCTTGAAGAATTCGGTATGAAAGAAAAAAGAAAATTCTCTGCAATATCTCTTTCTGGCGGCGAAAGAAGAAGAGTCGAACTTGCCAGAGCACTCGCGGCAAGTCCGGAATTTATTCTTCTTGATGAACCGTTTACGGGTATTGACCCTATAGCTATCGGTGAAATTAAAGATAACATAAGAAAATTATCAGAGGAAAAGGGGTTAGGGGTATTGATTACAGACCACAATCCGAAGGCTACTCTTTCTATTACTGACAGAGCTTATGTAATTTTTGACGGTAAAATCAAAATTCAGGGGCGCAGTGTGGAAGTAGCCAATGACCCTGTTGCAAAACAATTCTATTTAGGAAAGGACTTTACTCTGTAATGAAAATGCCTAAAATCTCTTTACCTTTTAAGATTTTTGACGGATATATTACAAAACAGGTTTTTGCGGCTACGCTTGTTTGTATTTTTCTTTTTGTAGTTGTATGGATTGCGCCGGAAACCCTTTTAAAAGTAATAAAAAGGACAATGGCAGGAATTTATACACCTTTGGTAGGCGTTCAGCTTTTAATTTATGAAGTGCCTAAAATTGTCGGCAAAGCGCTGCCCGTCGGGCTGCTTTTGGGTACCTTGTTTACGTTTGATAAATTGAGCAAGGATTCAGAACTTACCGTATTAAGAGGGATAGGGCTGACTTTTTGGAGAATTGTTTATCCGATAATTATTTTAAGTATTTTTATATCTGTTTTGTGTTTTTCTTTATACAATACATTGATTCCATACAGTGAAAAAAGAATTAACGATTTAAAAAAAGAGTCTTACGAAACCCATTTCGTTTATACAGTAAAAGCTTCAAATGACCAGCTTGAAAAGATTATTGTAGTCCCCAGATACTACAGAGATATGATTAGCAAACCTCTTGTGTTGAATTTTGATTCTTCGCAGTATAAAGATACAAGCGTGCTGAGCAGTATTTTGCAATCTGACTATGCTGTTTATAAAAAGGGTGAATGGGTTGTACATAACGTAAAAAAATATGAACTTACACAGGATGGTGTTTTTAAAAGTATAAGCAATATTCCTGATGTAAAGGTATTGTCGGGTTATAGGGCTGACAAGGCTTTTAAGATAATGTCTTATTCAACCAAAAAGGAGCGCGAGCTTAATAATGCGGAAATCACTGAATATATCAAAATGCTCAAGGATGAGCACCTTAACGATGAATACAGATTTATGCTGAACAAGTATCTGCAAAGGTATTTTCACTCGGCAATATGTATATTATTCGCAATTTTGGGCTGCCTTTTAGGATTTTCAAGACCAAGGGAACAAAAACTTGTTAACTTTGTAATAGGTATAGGCATAGTATTCGGTTATTATATTACACTGCCGTTTTTTGATATGTGTGCGGAAAAAGGAATCATAAGCCCGTATCTTACATCCACAATACAGCCAATAGCTATATTAATAGCGATATTTATCTTTAAAAAGATTAAAGACGTATAAAATCTTTTGGAGGAAAATAAATGAAAAAATTAATAACATTAGCCTGCCTGTTTTGCAGTGCAATCATTTTTGCAACAGGAGCCTGTCCCGTGGGAAGAGGTTCTGACAAAATAGAAATAACTAATGACAACGGGCTTTACATAATCAGAATTCCAAAAGAAAGAAACGCAAATATAAGACCATACGTGACAAAATCTCTTACATTTAACAAAGATGTCTTTGCAAAAACCAATGCTGAAATGGTTATAAATGCCGGATATTTTGACCCCAATAACAAAAAGACCACATCATACGTAATTATAGACAAAGAAATTGTTCTTGACCCTACAACAAACAAAAGCCTGATGAATAACGAGTCTGTTAAACCTTATTTAAACCTAGTGTTAAACAGAACAGAGTTCAGGGTTTTAGATTGTCACGGCAAAACCAGATATGATATTGCCACTCATAATGCAAAAACACCGTTTAGATGCTCAATAAAACATTCTATTCAGGCGGGGCCTATGATTTATCCTGATTTAAGGTTGTCCCGGGAATACTTTGTTATGAAGGATGAAAACGGCAAGGTAACCAGAGATTCAATAACCGCATTGAAAAAATGCGCACGAACAGCTATAGGGATAAAAGACGGAGATGTCTATATTATTATAGCTAATATTTATCACAAATTGACACTGCCGGGATTGTATAAGGTTTGTGAAGATTTGGGTCTGGAAAAGGCAATGAACTTTGACGGCGGGGGCTCAACTTCATTGAATTACAAAGGCACTGATAATCCCGAATACAAAAATTTTGAAATAACCTCGGACAAAAATAAAAATGCACGAAAACTTAAATCTTTCCTTCTGATTGATTAACAAAAACGTAAAGCATTAAAAAAGTTGACCGGAATAAAACAAATTATTATATTTTATGATAATATATGTATTAAGTTGAGTAAGGATAGACAAAGTTAGGACCCCTTCCCCATGGGTGATGAAGATAAGCAGTTTGAGGCATCGCACCAAAAACTGGAAAAAGCGAGAAAAGAAGGTCAGGTTGTAAAATCCAAGGATTTTTCAACTGCAATTGCAATGATAGTGATGTTTTTTGCAATTGCAAAGCTTTCGCCGTTTATTTTCGACCAGATTTCTCGGCTTTTTGTGCTGTGTTATGAACAAATACCTAACCAGCATCTGGATAGTATAGGTATGCCGTATCTTTTGTTTATAACTCTTGTGCCCACTGTATTGATTATCGGGCCAATTCTGGCGCTGGCAATGTTTATAGCTATTATAGGCGATTTTATTCAGGTTGGGCCTTTGTTTACAACTACCCCTCTTGCTCCAAAACTGGATAAATTAAACCCGACGAAATATTTTAAAAACCTAATGTCCGTAAAAACACTGTTTGAGCTTGTAAAAAACATTATTAAGGTTCTGATTTTAGGTTACGTCGGCTGGTCTGTGTATAGCTCTCACTTTGAAATTATACTGGGGCTTGCTGCAATGGATAATAATTTTGCGGTTATGCAGGAGTTCGGTGCGCTGATTATGGATTTCGTTATAAAAGCGAGTATTGCATTCCTTGTTATTTCGGCAGCGGACTATGGTATGACAAGGTGGAAATTTTTACAAGACCAGAAGATGTCCTTTAAAGAGGTAAAAGATGAATATAAAAACACTGAAGGCGACCCGAATGTTAAGGCTGCATTGCGCCAGCGCCGTCAGCAAATGATGCAGCAAGGGATGATGGACGCCGTTCCTGATGCGGATTTTGTCGTAACCAACCCTACACACGTTGCATGTGCTCTGAAATATGATCAGGAAACAATGGAATCTCCTAAACTTGTGGCCAAAGGTACAGAGCTTTTTGCAAAAAAAATTATTGAAATAGCAAGGGAACACGGCGTGCCTGTTATAGAAAATCCGCCTGTTGCGCGTGCTCTTTTCAGGCTTGTTGATGTAAACAGGGAAATCCCGCCTGATTTGTACAAAGCCGTAGCAGAAATCTTATTATTTGTATATAATTTGCGAAATTCTCAAAAACCTAGTAATATAAATACTAAGATGAGTGATAGAAGTGACAGAAGATAATCATGATTAATAACGCTTCTCAAAACAATAAAATTAAAGAATACATTTCAATCGTAGAAAAGGTAGCCAAAGTAGAACACAGACGTAT
The DNA here is from genome assembly GCA_944322935.1 of Candidatus Gastranaerophilales bacterium. GTDB lineage: Bacteria > Cyanobacteriota > Vampirovibrionia > Gastranaerophilales > Gastranaerophilaceae > Limenecus. Next base: position 18,951 of record CALUQO010000006.1, read on the forward strand.
ACCTTCTCACATGGTGGATTACGAAGAACTTGTTTCTATAGGTATTATTGCCGTTCAGGCAATGATTAAAAATAAAACCCCTGAGCAGCTCGAAAAATATAACACCTCTTATATTTCGACCGCAGTAAGATGGGCAATCAGAAACGAACTGAGAAACAGGTATAAATGGTATACCTTAAAACATAAAACCGATGCGGAAACGGCAGAAGCGGCCAGTGTTGATGATGCATTGGATATTTCTCCGGGTAAAGTAAGAGAAGCTATTTACGAAACAATTCTTTCTATTGATTCAATAGCTGCTGCTTCGTCGGATAACGACTCTCCGTTTGATTTCATCAAAGACCCGCGTGCTTTGCCGGATGAAAAAGCTGAAATAAGCGAGCTCGGTAAAGCAATAAGAGAAGCTATTGCAACACTTCCTCAAAAAGACAGACTCGTTGTTGAATACAGATTTTATAGAAATATGCAGGTTAAAGAGATTGCAGAACAGGTCGGGTTGTCTTCTTCCCGTATTACGAGGATTGTTCAGGCAGCACTCAATCATGTGAGAGAATACCTTGTTGCTCATGAACATTACGGTTATTAATCAGGTTTTATCCGGTGCAGAATTTAATTATTATTCTATTAACTATTGTTTGTGCAGGCCTTGTTGTATGGCTTGTCTCTTTGTATTTGCAATACAAACAATTAAAGCAAACCTTTCGCAACCACAAAAAAATGCTCAGAAGCGTTACCAAAACAATCAATTCTGTACGCTACGGCAATCTGTATGAAAGAATCCCCAAAGAAACTTTTTCAATCCTGCCTAACCTCTCACAGAGCGTTGATTCAATGATTGAAGCAATAGTTGACAGAGAGGATATGATTAAGGAATACCAATCCGAGCTGAATCAAAAAATAGATGTTCTCACAGAGGTTGAAAAGTTGAAAGAGGATTTTGTTGCAACATTGACTCACGACTTGAAGGTGCCGATTCTTGCTGAAAAAAATATGCTGAATTTTCTGCTTAATAACCGTTTTGGCGAACTTAACGACAGACAAAAAGAAGCGATAAGCTATTTAACCGGCTCAAACAACGAGCTTGTCGAGCTTGTGGAAATCATTCTTGAAACTTACAAATTGAATGAAACCAAAATTGAACTCCATAAAGAAGAACGGGATGTTAACCGTCTTATTGAAGAAACTATTGAACAGATGCGCCCTATCGGGGATACGGATTCTATATCCATAAACTATTGGAGCGAATTTTTTAACAGGGTTAATATGGATGAATTTTATATAAAAAGAGTGTTAAAAAACCTTATACTAAACGCTCTTTCCTTTAGTGAACCTCACTCTAAAGTGGATGTGGCTTTGTGCAACGACGATAAAAATATTTACATAAAAATAACCAACTATGGCAAAAGCATAAAACGCGAAGAAATAGACCATGTTTTTGATAAATATTACACAACAGCCAAAAAATTCAGAAAAGTCGGCACGGGGTTAGGTTTGTACCTTTCTAACAGGATTGTAAAAGCTCATAACGGCGAAATTATTGTGGAGACCGATTCAAACAACACTCCTTATACAACGTTTATGATTAAATTGCCGATAGAATAAAGAGGCTGCTGAATTAGTGCCTAACATTTGTATATGATGAATTGATATTTTGTCAAAAATATGCTATTGAATAAGTAGGAAACGGAGGTTTTTTATATGTTTAAAAGTTCAAATCCAGTGTTATCAAGAATGGATAACAGTGATATACAAATGTTAAACAGCGTGCCGATGACAGTTAACGGCACAATCGGAAAAACATTTGCGCTTATTTTGATTGCTCTTGTTGCCGCTGCTGCAATGGTATATGAGGCAATGATGGGCTATACCGATAAAATGATGACGGTTATGACCGTTGCTCTTGTCGTCGGGTTGATAAGCGGGTTTGCTGCTTGCTTTTTACCGAAATTTACAAAATTTTTGGCTCCCGTATACGCATTTGCAGAAGGTGCATTGTTAGGCGGCATATCAATATTTCTTGAAGCAAAGTTTCCCGGCATTGCTATTCAGGCAATTTCCGGCACTTTTATTGCGTTTTTGGTTATGCTTTTCTTATACAGGGTAAAAGCTATCCGTGCAACTGAAAAATTCCGTGCTACAATAATGACGGCTTTGTTGACCATAATGATAATTTATCTTGTTGATTTAGTCGGCAGCTTTTTCAATTTTTCTATACCGTTTGTATCCGGCAACGGAATAACAGCACTTGCTTTTAGTGCAATAGTTGTTCTTATTGCTTCATTAAGCCTTATTTTGGATTTTGATTTTATTGAAAAAGGTGCACAAAATCTATTGCCAAAGGACTTTGAATGGTACGGTGCTTTCGGGCTGACAGTTACGCTTGTTTGGCTGTATATAGAAATTTTAAAACTTATAGCACTGTTAAGAGGGGATGATTAATCATCCCTTTTTTTATATGTAAAAAAAAATAAATCACAAAGCAAGTGCAGACCAAAGTCTGCACTGCTTTTTTCTTATTAATTATAAATAATCAAGTGTGAATCAGCTTTTTATTTATTCTTCGATTTTCTTTTTGTTTAAAAAAGGATTTGATGTGTTGCTGCTTTCCGTTGATGAAGCTGTTGTTGTATTTGTATTATTTGCTGTAGATGTATTACCGGTTGAAGAACCGAACAGGTTCAACCCGCCGTTATCATATTTTTGAATAAAATTATACGTTGAAGCAAGTGTCTGGTTCAAAACCGCATTATCATAGGCGGTCGGTTTGCGTTTTGTTGAAGTTGCTTCTTCTTCCGCTCCGGCAGCTGCAGCTGAACCGGTTAATGATTTAACACCGTTCATTCCCTGATTGAAAAGGTTCATTACTGATTGTCCTTTGTTTAACCAGCTGTTATTCTGGCTGCCTGCTCCTGCAGCATTTTGTGCGCCTTCGCCGCCTTCAAGTTCTTTAATCAACTCGTCAAGTTCTTTGCTCAACCCTGAGGCTTCTTGTTGTATATTAGCTTTTACTGCTTCATAAGCTGATTTTTTTGTTGCCAAATCTGCCTTGGCAGTTTCTAACTGCTGCTGAGCGTTTTGAAGTTTTTCATCGGCAGCAGCTACATCTTCTTTCGCTTTATCGAGAGCTTCCTGAGCTTTTTTCAAAGCTTCTTCATCATTTTCAAGTTGAGCTTTGGATTTATCTCTTTCAGCAGTTGCCTGTTCTTTTTGAGCCGTAGCTTTTTGAAGTTCCGCTTTAGCAACTTCAAGTTTTGCTTCCGCTGCTTTTAATGCTGCTTCTGCTGCTGCAAGGGCTGCTTCTGCTGCTGCAACGGCAGCGGCACTATATGGAAGCCCGGCTTTAGCAGATTCAACAGCAGCTTTAGCAGACTCTACGCTTGCTTTTGCACTTGTTACAGTAGCTTCTGCAGCAGCAACATTAGCTTGCGCTTTTGTTTCTGCTGCTTGGGCTTTTGTTAAATTTGTTTCTTTTGCCTGCAAATCGGCTTTTTGGCCTTCTACTTTAGTCTGGCTTTGTTCTTCCGTAACTTCGGCTGCTTCTTCAACGCCCTGGGCAGCTTCTTGTTCACCGGTTGCTCTTCCAACGCTTTCTTGGTTTGTTGCAACTTCGCCTTCTTGGTTGGTAACTTCTGTGTTAGCTGCCGTAACTGTTGCCGCCGCATCCGGTGAAGAAGCCAGTGCGTCAACCCCTGTTTTGGCTGCACGTACTACATTAACATCACTGCTGTTCAATGCGGCATTGCCTTCTTCTATTTCACTGTCAGTACCGTTTGAAGGATTTGATGAAGATGGAGTTGAATTAGCTCCATACACCTGCTCCGGTGTTGCATATGTTTTAACATCACCATTATTGCTGAGTTCAAAACCGTCGCCGACTTGTCCCCAATTGCCGTTGCCGTTGAGTTCCACGTTCGGAACAGTTGTTTCTACCGCATAAGATGTTCTAAAATCAAAAAGTTTTTTAAAATCTATTTTTAATTTGTCGTTTCCTGAATTTAAGCTTACGCCGTCACCCATTTTTATACTCTCTTTCTTACTTACTTTGAATTTTGCGCTCTTATATATAAATAAAAACCTTGTAGACCAAAAAATTGATAATCTAATATATACTTTTTATATATTATTTACATAACTTTACAATTGTGTAATTTTGTAAAAATTCTCAAAAAATTTGGCAACATTTTATATTTAAGGAACTTTATAGTATTGTAACTTTAGTGAGGTGTGAACATGAATTTTTCAGCAGTGACAAATAACATTTCCGATAAAGCAAAACAATATGCGGATAATGCTAAAACAACTTATGACAAAACCTTTAAACCGTTTATAAAAGAGCAGTTAAAATATGCCAAAAATATTTCAAAGGACACTGTAAATTTTGTTAAAAACAATCCTAAAAAAATCGGCAAATACGCAGCTGTTACAGCAGGTATTGTTGCAGTCGGAGCAGGAGTTGTAAAAGGCATAAAAGATTACATCGAAACCAAAAAAGTAAACAAAATCCTTGCAAAATTTGTTGCTATGGAAAAACAAAATAATAAAGAATTAAAAGATTTTATCGGTGTACAAAAAGAGATTATTGATACTAAAGATGCAATAATTGAATTACAGAAAAAAGTTATTGAAGAACAAAAAGCAAAAATTGTACAAAATTAAAAAGTATAATTGATAAATAAAAAGGCCCTTCAAAAAAATTTTTAAAAGATTTTAATTGAGGGGCTTTTTTTATATGATAAAAAAATGGAAAAAGATGAGTATCTAAATAAGGTTGTTATTTTTTCTTCGTTCTATATACTCGGAGTAATAGGCTTTTTTACCCATTGCGAGGCGTATATCTCGATAGTTTTATTTTTGCTTACGGTGTTTGCACTGTTTAAAAATTTTGTTTCAAACAGGTATGCAATCATCTGTTATCTTGCCTTTGCGCTTGCGCTTTTTAACTGTCATGTACAAATAAAAAATCATGATGACCTGTCGAAGTTTATCCCTTCAAAGGCCTCTATAACAGGTACTGTTACGTCTATCCCAACAACAAACAATCCTTCAAAAACAAAGTTTTATTTAAAGCCAGATTCGGGAATATTTAATGATATAAAAGCAGAAAACCTTAAAGCAAAAACAATTGTAACTTTATACGATACACAGGAAAATATAGCCAAAATAAAAATTGCCGATAAAATAGAGCTGAAAGGTAAACTAAGAAGTCCTATTAAGGCTAAAAATCCTTCTCAGTTTGATTATGCCAACTATCTTAAAAATCGTCAGGTATTTTCTACCTTTTATGTAACGAATAATAATTGGAAGGTTATCTCAAAACCGGATAGTTTTGGCGGCAGGTTTCTTCAACAATTAAATGATACAAGAAACAATATACTTGAGCATCATAAAAAATTTATAAAAAGTCCTAATATTGAAGTGCTTGGCGGTATTGTTTTCGGCGATGATGCAATAAATCCGCCCGATGAAATAAAAAATTCTTTTATTAATTCCGGTTTGCTGCATATACTGGCGGCTTCCGGTATGAACGTATCCATAATATTCGGTATCTGGTATTTTATTGGCTGCCGCTTGCGAATAAACCATCGTCTTGTTGTCATTTTAGGGGCATTGCTTGTCGCGTTTTATACACTTATGACCGGTATGGGGGCGTCTGTTTTGCGAGCGGCTATTATGATTGAATTTATAATACTCGGTAAGCTTATTGACCGCAGTGCAAACAGTGTGTCTTTGGTTTTTCTTGTTGCTTTTTTAATGCTTTTGTATAATCCGGCGATGATTAATGATGTAGGGTTTCAGCTTTCGTTTGTTGTAACATTTGCGTTAATATTTTATGCTCAGCCTGTACTGGAAAAGATTAAAAATAAAGCTGTTGAATTTATTCTCGGAGCAATCTTCATACCTGTTATTGCACAGCTATGGGCTGCACCGATACAGATGTTTTATTTCAACTCTTTTGCAACGTATTCAATACTTGCTAACTTTTTGATTGCACCTTTTATTGCAGTAATAAGCTTTGTCGGATTTGTATCTTCTATTCTTGCGATGATTCCTGTTGATACTTTTGTTGATAAAATCTGTATGACATTTGCATTTGTACTGAATCCGGTTGTGACAATACTTATCAAAATTTCTGATTATTTTGCAAATCTTCCTAATGCATTGCTAACTACAACTCATCCTGATATTTTTCAGATAATAATTTATTATTCCATTCTTGTGATATTGGGTTTGGCTTTAAGAACAAAATTCAATAACCGCAAAACGTGGAGTATACTTTTAATTCTGCTTATGCTTTTTGTTGTTTCTTTTAAGAAAGTTGACAGAAAAGAACTGGAGATAGTGGTTTTTGATGTAGGAAATGCCGACAGCTTTTTAATAAAAACCCCGAATAGCAAATATATAATGATTGATACGGCTCACGGGGCTAATGACGGAGTTTCTTCAAGTTTTTCTCAGGCGGATGCAATAATGAACAAATACCTTAAAGACAGAGGGATTAAAACTCTTGATGTTTTATTGCTCACGCACTTTGATTCAGACCATTCGGGCGGGGCAATAGATGTAATGAAAACGGTAAATGTCAAAAAGCTTGTGCTAAACAAACATAAAGATAACTCTAAAACAACCAAAGCAATAATAAATTACATAGAAAAGAACAAAATTAACAACATCACAGCACAAAACAATACTGCGGTTTATGAAGAAAATGACCTGACAATAAAAACATTTACGCCGGATATAAATACAAAAAGCGACAATGATATTTCTATTGTCACACTTCTTTCTTATAAGGATTTTGATATGTTGTTTATGGCTGATGCGGGGTTAAAGAGTTTTGAAAAAATTAAAAACAGTTTAAACAATGATGATATAGAAATCTTAAAATCAGGTCACCATGGTGCAAACAATACTGTTTCCAAAAACATGCTAAAAACCCTCAACTCCGATGCCGCAATAATTTCAACAGGGCTAAATCCTTACGGACATCCGACAAAACAAACTTTGAAAATACTTGCTAAAAATAATCAAAGAATATACAGAACGGACATAGACAACGCAATAAAAATTATAAGCGACGGAAATGTATACGAGATTTATCGTTACAATGCAGTTAATAAAAATTTTGAAAAGGACATGAGGCAATTGTGCGTTCAATAGTATACCCCGGATTTATAAAGTTATGCACTATAAAAAGCTTAAATTGCCGTCGAATTACATAACATACACCGTACCGGATATACTTTAAATAGCGGATACAAAGAAAATTCAAACAATGTATAATAAAATTAAACTACGGGGAGAGTTTAATTATGGGAATACAAATAAGCAGCGGCATTCAGCCGGAAACAGGTTTAATTAACAGTTTATACAACAAAGCCCAGGATTATGCATCAAAACTCTTAAGTTCTGATGAATTAGACTTTGCTCAATACTTGGACAAAAACTACAGCAATATTGACAAAGACAAAGATAATACACTTTCCAAAAATGAAATTGCGGCAGCTGCTGCAAGCGATAACAGAAATCTTGAACTGAAAAAACTTCTGGAAAATAATGACGTAAACGATTTAACAAACAATATTGATAAAAATCAGGACGGCTCAATAACAAAGGATGAAACAGATCCAAATTCCAATGTTCCCGATATATTAAAATCCGCATTAAGAGAAATACAAACAACAAAAGATTTTGGTCTTGCAGCACAAAACTTTACTTTAAATATGTGCAAAAACTATTATGCAAATGAAACATTAACATCACTTGCAACAAATGCGGTAAGCTGCCTTGTATAATATTTTTTGGGGAAAATGTAATTTGTAATCATATATATTTTTAGTTTGCCGTACCAAACTTTAACACACAGCTGTACAAAAAAAGACCCTTCATATTTATTGAAGGGTCTTAGTATTAGGTTAAGTGTATGATGTGATTTATAAGTTATTATCTATAAACTGTAAGTTCAGAATTACATTACTCTTTTGTATATTCCGCATCGATTACATCATCGTCAGAACCTGAGTTTGCAGACTCATTTGTGCTGCCTGAAGCATTGTTGTCAGCACCTGCACTTTGAGATTCTTGCTGAACCTGAGAGTATGCGGCCTGAGAAATGCCGTACATTGTCTGCTGCAGGTCTTCTGACATTTTTTTGATTTCTTCTGCCGGTTTGTTTTCTTTCAAAGCGTCTTCAAGAGCTTTTCTTTGTTCTTCGAGTTTTGATTTGTCAGCGTCAGAAATCTTGCCTTCAAAGTCTTTCACAATTCTTTCGGCCGATGCAATCAAGCTGTTAGCATTGTTTCTGATTTCGGCTTCTTCTTTGTGTTTTTTATCTTCTGCAGCGTTAGCTTCAGCCTCTTTAACCATTCTGTCGATATCAGCTTCAGAAAGGTTAGAGGAGTTTGTGATAGTGATTTTTTGTTCTTTGTTGGTTGCCTTATCTTTTGCAGAAACGTTAACAATACCGTTAGCATCAATATCGAAGGTAACTTCGATTTGCGGCAAACCTCTCATTGCCGGCGGAATACCGTCAAGTCTGAACATACCTAAAGATTTGTTATCTTTAGCCATCGGTCTTTCACCTTGAAGAACATGAACGTCAACAGCGGTCTGGTTATTTTCCGCAGTTGAGAAAGTTTGGGATTTAGATACAGGGATTGTTGTGTTTCTCGGAACCAGAGGAGTCATTACACCGCCCAAAGTTTCGATACCAAGTGTCAACGGAGTAACATCCAACAATACTATGTTTTTAACTTCACCTGCAAGTACACCTGCCTGAATGGCCGCACCAACTGCAACTACTTCATCAGGGTTAACAGATTGGTTAGGCTCCTTGCCGGTGTATTCCTTAACAAGTGCCTGTACAGCAGGGATACGTGTTGAACCGCCGACTAATACAACTTCATCTATATCACCTTTTGAGAGGCCTGCTTCTTGCAAAGCATCTGCAACAGGTTTTTTGCATCTTTCGAGCAAGTCGTGAGATAATTCTTCGAATTTTGCTCTTGTTAACTGCATGTCTAAGTGTTTTGGGCCGTTGGCATCAGCAGTAATGAACGGAAGATTGATGTTTGTTTCAACAACTGAAGAAAGTTCGCATTTTGCTTTTTCAGCTGCTTCTTTCAAACGCTGCATAGCCTGTTTGTCGTTTCTAAGGTCAATACCTTCCTGTTTTTTGAACTCATCAATTAACCAATCAATGATTTTTTGGTCAAAATCATCACCGCCTAAGTGAGTATCACCTGATGTGGAAAGTACTTCGTGAACACCTTCACCTATCTCGAGAACCGATACATCAAAAGTACCGCCGCCTAAGTCGAATACAAGAACTTTTTCATTTTTGTTCTTTTCCAAGCCGTAAGCAAGAGCAGCTGCCGTCGGTTCGTTTACGATACGCAAAACTTCCAACCCCGCAATACGACCGGCATCTTTTGTTGCCTGTCTTTGTGCGTCGTTAAAATATGCAGGAACTGTGATTACTGCAGAGGTAACTTTTTCTCCGAGGTATGCGGAAGCATCGTCTGCAAGTTTTCTCAAAATCATTGCGGAAATTTCCTGCGGAGTATAGTCTTTTCCGTCTATATTCTTTTTGTAGTCAGTACCCATCTGTCTTTTGATGGAAATAATTGTTTTGTCAGGGTTTAAGATAGCCTGACGTTTTGCCAGCTGACCTACAAGTTTTTCACCTGTTTTTGAAAATCCCACTATTGACGGGGTAGTTCTTGAGCCCTCTGCGTTAGCGATAACTGTCGGTTTTCCGCCTTCCATAACCGCTACAACGGAGTTCGTCGTACCTAAGTCAATACCAATCGTTTTTGCCATAGTATTTATCTCTCCTTTGTAATAATTATTTTTAACTTAATCTACTATAACTCTTTTATAACACCGTTTTTTTTTAATAATTAAAAAATAAACAAAAAATTAATATTTCATACAAAAAGTGCATAAAATCAGATAGCATTTTTTGTGAAAAATGTTATAATTTTTTTATTGCATTAATTAGTAGAGGATTTTATTTTATGGCTGACAATTATGAATTTATTATCTGTCCCGCTTGCGGCAAGATTATGAAAAAAGTTTATCTTGAAGAGCAAGATTTTATGGTTGATATTTGTCTTGACGGCTGCGGCGGAATATGGCTTGATAACAGAGAACTCGCCAAGGTTGATGAAAAGAAGGAGAACATTACACCTATTGAAGAAGCAAAAAAGAACAGAGATTATATAGAAGTTAATACCGCACTGGAAAGAGAGTGCCCTATTTGCCATAAACCAATGGTGAAAAACAATGTCAGCGTTAAAGACGAAATTACAATTGATGAATGCTATCATTGCGGCGGTAAATTCTTTGACCACTGCGAATTAGAAGCAATGAGAAATCAATATGAATCAGATGCGCAAAGACTTGCCGATATCAGACAACTTGCGCTGAATTCCGATAAAATGCAGATAATTTTAGACAAAATGCTTAGAGAGGATTCTGTTTAATCGGCTAAAATTTTATTTACTTCATTTTTGTAAATATTTACGTGCGGCTGAAGAACTTCCGGTAATATATCGGGCGATTCGGCCTTATTTTTTGATAACACGTTTTTCATTTTTCTAAGCAGCATGCCTGTATAAATTGTTTCAAAATGCTTTAATTCAATAAATTCGGCCACTGTTTCCGGTGAAAAATCTTTTAATACTATAAGCGAAACAGGATGAAATTGTGCATATGCTTTTAAACTTCCGTTCAATAATGCATTATACGCTTTGTATTGTAATGTTCCGGTATTTTTGACTGCATTAAATGTGTAAAAAGAGGTTGTGTTTGCTTCGTCAAGGTCACTTTCGGCGGAATTGTGCAAAAAAGCAGGGCCCATGAGGTCTCCGCCGACTTTATACAAAGATTTGTGAGACTCTTTTTTTAGCTGTGTATTCCATAATGTTGTCCCTTCGAATCTGTCACCAAAATAATAATCGTATTGATTTTGTTTGCCTGACAACACACATTCAGTGTTAAAAGCTGCTCTTTGTAATGCAGTATTGCTTTTAAAATCGGGGGTTAAAAATTTTTTTTGCATTTTAACTGATGTTTCCAACAGTCTTTTCATTTCTGCTTTTGGCATTCCGCAATAAGCAAGAGCAATCAGTGTATGATCATCAAAAGCACCGAATCTTCCGCCGCAGCCATCGTGGATAATTGCACATTTGTAGCCTTTTTCATGTGCTAATTTTCGCAGCTTGCTTTTGTTTTCATCCTTGTCCGTTACACAAATATAGTTTTTGAAATCATTTCCGAGAGCTTCTCGGATGTAATCAAATTCACTGGAAGGCTCAAGAGTGGTACCTGATTTTGATGCAACCATTATTGCTGCAGTATTTTTATTTCCCAGTCTTTTTATAAACCCATCTTCATCTTCCGGAGTTACTGATGACAAAAATACGGCTTTGTCTGAAAATCCGAATAAAGACAGCATATTTTCTATAGTATGTTTTGAACCGCCAATACCGATTATGCCCAGCTTACCTTCACCGTTTTGTTTTAGCGAGTCGGCCAGAGAGTATATTTCATCAATCCTTTTCAATTGATTTTGTGCTAATTCTTCTATCCAGCTTAATTCCTGATTAGGCTCAAGCTCTCTTTTTTGCAATTCTTTGGCTGCTTGCTCGGCAATTTGTTCATATTTTTGCTGCATGATGGCCATAGACGGAGTATTGAAATATTTAATTTCTATATGTTCTGCAGGATTTACTGCGTTCATATATGCAATAAGCGTAGGCACGGCAGGAGTATAAATATCGGTATGCCGATTTTCGGCCGTTGTTATTTTTGTTGACTTAAATGCAATGTGAGGTTTTTGGTTATATAAATATGTTGTAATCTGCGGTGTAATTTTTGTAATCATGTGATTACAAAAAACTGTGAAAAAAATTTTTTGCGCAAAATTAATCAATCAATATTTATTAGACTTGAAAACCATATAGTATTTGTGTTCTCCGTAATAAAGCACGACAAGATACATATCGCCTTCAATATTTTCAGTTATTATGTAAGAATTTGGCGGCGGTGCTTTTCTTGAAGAATTTCTGAATATTTTGTAAAATCCGTCACGTACTGTCTTGCAGAATTTTTGCCATTTTGTATACTTTGGAGTCGGCAAGTTGTCGTGATAAAAATCAACCGGCACAAGTTCCTTTTTTACAACAGGAATGATAAATTTTACCTTACCCGCTTCTTTAAAAAAAACATAATCTTTTCCGTTCATTTCTCTCGGGGTTAGTATGTAATATCCCGCAGGAATTGTCTGGCCTTTAAAATAAACGTCTGAAGCAAGCCTGAACAGAGGAAACGGCGACCATGCATACTTTTGGTAATCTTCATTCTGGTATGGGTCTATATCGTGCACAAGTTTAAAATCAGGATTTTGTGCTTGTTCATACAAGGTTGCATAATCCGTCTGTGATATTGCGGGCAGCTGGATAAGCGCAAATAATAATGCTGTAATTGTAATTATTCTTTTCATATATACAATAATAATGATATTTTTTTCAAAATCAAAATTTTATTAGGAACTAAATTTAAAATTCCCTTAAGGCAATAACTTCAATTTCCACAAGCGCACCTTTGGGCAGCTCCTTTACAGCCACACAGGAGCGTGCCGGTTTGGAATCCGTAAAATATGTGGCATAAACTTCGTTGAATTCCGCAAAATCTCCCATATCCTTTAAAAAACAGGAAACCTTAACAACGTTTGTTATATCCATGCCGGCCGCTTTTAATACGCTTTGAATATTTGTTAAACATAAATTAGTTTGCAGTGTGATATCTTCTTTTGCAAGTTCTCCTGTTGACGGGTCAATCGCAATTTGACCGGAACAGTATAAAGTATTACCCGCAAGCACAGCCTGAGAGTATGGGCCTACCGGTTCCGGTGCGTTTTTTGTGTAGATTATTTGTTTCATTATTTATATTCCCTTATTTTTCCGATGTTAGTTTGTAGCCTGCTTTGCTTAATGCTTGTTTTATCTCGCACAAATGGCGCAGGTTGCGTGTTTCCATTGTTATTTTAAGGTAACAGTCATTTATATCTGTGTTTTCTCCGCCCTGATTGTGTCTTACTCTTATAACATTAGCCCCTAAATCGGCAATTATACGTGAAACCTCTTTTAACTGTCCGGGTTTGTCCAACATTTCGATTGTCAAATCAGCGATTCTGCCTGATTTTAACAGGCCTCTGTTAATAACTCTTGATAAAATATTTACGTCAATATTACCGCCTGATACAACACAAACCGTTTTTTTACCTTCAACAGGCAGCTTTTTGAATATTGCGGCAGCGACACTGAGAGCCCCCGCTCCCTCAGCAATAAGTTTTTGGGATTCTATCAATGCCAAAACAGCTGTTGCTGTTTCGTCATCGGAAACAGTGACAATTTTATCAACATATTTTTTGCAGTATTCAAACGTATGTTCGCCCGGCATTTTTACGGCAGTGCCGTCCGCAAATGTTGAAACCGACGGAAGCTCAATGCGTTCATTTTTTTCTAAAGAGTTATACATGCTGCCTGCACCCGAAGCCTGAACCCCGTATACTTTGCAGTCGGGTTTGAGCATTTTTATTGTATAAGCAATTCCAGATATCAATCCTCCCCCGCCGACAGGCACTATAACAGCTTCAACGTCCGGAAGCTGCTCTATTATTTCAAGCGCTATTGTTCCCTGACCGGCTATTACATCCTCATCATCGAACGGATGAATAAACTCAGCACCTGTTTCTTTCTGAAATTTAACAGCTTCATTGTAGGCATCATCATATACGCCGTCCACGAGTCTTATATTGGCGCCCAACCTTTTTGTTGCCTCAATTTTTGAGATGGGTGCAGTGCTCGGAATAAATATTGTTGATTCTATTCCGCTTCTTTGAGCGGAAAGAGCTACACCCTGCGCATGATTGCCGGCAGAGCAGGCTATTATGCCTTTTTGTTTTTGTTCTTCCGACAGACCGGCTATTTTCACATATGCGCCCCTCACCTTAAATGAACCTGTTATTTGCAGGTTTTCCGCTTTTAAATATATTTCATTATTTTTTGATAACGCTGATGAATATATTAAATTTGTTTTTCTTACAACAGGTTTAAGAATTTCTGACGCTTTAATTATTTTATCTATTGTTAACATTTATCAACTCCGCCGTTCAAGTTATTACAATATAACAATTTTTTATCCGATTTGCAAACGCAAACAAACGACAAACAGGCATCTTTAGCGGAATATCATAAGCAGCCGTGTAACTCAATACCGAAAGCCAAAAATATAATTCTTATGCCAAAACCTACCATTGCAGCCGTCTACAGTACTGAAAGCTGTATGCTAAGATTGTTAATCTTTGCCAGAGTAAAGAGAAAATCATCGTTAGAAACATTTTGTATTGATTGAGGTATGTATATTTCTTTGTACTTTTGTACCGCATATCTGTCTGTCATGCCGGAAATGTAGTCGCAAACCGTACGTTTGATTTCTTCTTCATTCTGGTTCGGCAGTTTTTGTTTGAGCAATGCTTCATAATGATTAAACAATCCATACACAATCCCCTGCACTTTTGACTCTTCCTTTTTAGCAACAGGGTTTGTATAAACATTTTTAAACATCCAGGTTCTTAATTTGTCAATATGATAGAAGGCGTCTTCCGACATACAGATATGGTCTTTGCCTATGGAATTTTGAACAATATCAAGCACCATTTTTGTAATACGTTCGCTTCTGTCTAAAGAGAAGTACTGTATGCAATCCTGCGGCAAATCGCTTTCTTTAATAATACCAGCTCGCATTGCGTCATCTATATCGTGGTTTATATAGGCAATTTTATCCGATAATTTTACGATTTTACCCTCAAGCGTAAAGGCTTTGCTCTCTTTTTTCAAAGAGCCGGAGTGATACAAAATTCCGTCAAGGGTCTCTTGGGTGAGATTTAGGTCTTCAATAATTGTGGCAACTCTTACGGAGTGTTCCGCATGACGAAAGCCGGAGTCCATTATTTCGTTAAGAACATCTTCACCGCTGTGACCGAAAGGAGTATGCCCCAAATCATGCCCGAGGGCAATTGCCTCAGCCAAATCCTCATTCAAATTGAGTGCTCTTGTAATTGTTCTTGCAATTTGAGAGACCTCCAGTGTATGTGTCATACGTGTTCTAAAATGGTCGTTTGTAGGAGAGAAAAAAACCTGAGTTTTGTGTTTTAAGCGTCTGAATGCTTTTGAGTGAATAATTCTGTCGCAGTCACGCTGAAATTCCGTACGAATCGGGCACGGTTCTTCTTTCCTTGCTCTGCCTCTTGTCATTGCGCTTTTTGCGGCAAATGGACTAAGTTGTTCGAGCTCTCTTTTCTCTTGTATTTCTCTAAAATTTAAGCTTTTGTTTTCCGTATATGTCATATATATTTAATGTTCCGTTATTTTATTCGGGTAATTGTCACATATATTCTAGCATGAAAGCAAATTCAATCAACAAAAACAGAGCTTGAGAGTCTTTGCGGATTACGCACGAAAAAATTGGACTGCAGTGCTGTGTTTTACACAGCGTTCTTGACCTGTTGGATTTTCTATTTATTGTTTGTGTTGAAAAAATTTTGGGGGTATCAAATTAATCTGCCCAACCGACGTTCCCTGTTGAATTTAGGGCATAAAATTTAGCGGCATATACACTTGTGTACAAGCGAAATACCGCTAAAACATTCTCGTTTTATTAAAAAAATAAATCTTTTTGCAATATAATTAGATATTATTAACCACTACAAGACGAGGAAGTGTAATATGACAAAACCAATGACTATAGCAGAAAAAATACTGGCTGCACATGCCGGATTACAGGAAGTTACACCGGGGCAGCTTATCAGTGCAAAACTGGATATTACACTTGCAAACGATATAACTGGCCCTGTTGCAATAAAAGAATTCCAAAAAATCGGCGTTGATAAAGTATTTGACAAAGACAGGGTTGTGTTTGTGCCGGATCACTTTGTACCCAACAAAGATATAAAATCGGCCCAACAGGCAAAAACCGTAAGAGAATTTTCTTACGGGCAAAATCTGACAAACTATTTTGAAGTAGGCAGGATGGGCATAGAACACGCATTGCTCCCCGAAAAAGGCATTGTCACAGCCGGTGATTTAATAATCGGAGCGGATTCTCACACCTGCACATACGGAGCACTCGGGGCTTTTGCAACGGGCGTGGGGTCAACCGACCTTGCCTGCGCAATGGCAAGCGGCGAAACTTGGTTTAAAGTTCCGTCCACCATAAAAGTTGAATTCAACGGCAAACTCAACAAATGGGTAAGCGCAAAAGACCTTATACTGCATTTAATAGGGGATATAGGGGTAGACGGAGCTTTATACAAAGTTCTTGAAATAGGCGGAAGTGCAATTGAAACAATGGAAATGGACGGCCGTTTAACAATCTGCAATATGGCTATCGAAGCAGGCGCCAAGGCCGGAATAATCATCCCCGACGATATTACAAAAGAGTATTTAAAAGGCAGAAGCCTGAGAGAACCGGTGTTTTACACAAGTGACAAGGATGCAAAATACGAAAAAATCCTTGTATATGATGTATCAAAAATAGAGCCGACTGTTGCGTTCCCGCACCTGCCGGAAAATACAAGGCCGATTTCTCAGGTCGGAAATATAAAAATACATCAGGCTGTAATAGGAAGCTGCACAAACGGCAGATTATCGGATATTGCGGTTACGGCAGAAATTTTAAAAGGACGAAAAGTGCATCCTGCCGTACGTTTGATAGTTTTCCCGGGGACTCAAGACATTTATCTTGAAGCAATAAAACGCGGTTATATTCAAACGATTATAGAAGCACAGGGCGCTGTTTCCACACCTACCTGCGGCCCATGTTTAGGCGGGTATGCCGGTATTCTGGCGGAAGGCGAAAGATGTATTTCCACCACGAACAGAAACTTTGTCGGCAGAATGGGGCATGTTGACAGCGAGGTTTATTTGTCATCTCCGGCTGTTGCCGCCGCAAGTGCGGTTCTCGGAAGAATCGCATCACCGCAAGAGCTAGGGGTCTATGAAATGCTCCCTTAAAACGTAACTGATGAATAGGACAATTAGCATACCTGCCCAACGCAAAATTCTGCTGTCATTCTTGTATATGTTACGTAATTCGATGACAGAAATTGTAACAACTATTCTATACAGTTTGATGTTCACTGTTTATTATACACGGCTTACTTTGTAAGCCGTAGGGGGTTCGGGGCGCAGCCCTGATGGAACTTGGCTAGAAACAGTTGTGTTTTGAGAAGATTTTGACCACAGCTTGTCGTGGCAAAATCTTTGATAAAACACTTAACTGTTTCTTTTGATAAGCGCCGGTTTTTCTTTTCTTTGGTTCGTTTCTTTTCTTTTGCCTGCGCAATACAAAAGAAAAGAAATGAACATAATAAAAAAATAAAAAAATAAAAAAATAAAAAAATAAAAAAATAAAAAAATAAAATAATAAAATAATAAAATAATAAATTACTGCATTATTTGCACCCCATTCTTTGGAAAGAACTCTATGTAAAATGTCAACCCGAAATACTGATTTTGCAAAACAAAAACAACTATGCTCCGAAAATAGTCATAATTCCGAGTATTACATTACCGAGGAGGTCTAATAATCCCATATTGGTTATCCCAAATCGGCAATTGCTGTTTTGCCGAATTTTGCACTCAAGTCATCTATATGGTGAATTAAATACAATAAAGGTTCCAAATCCTTTTCGTTAAGGTCGACAATAGCGCCCCATTCTGTGCGGCCGTGGTGTGCCGCAATCATTTTTGCTACTGTTTTAAAACCGTGGGCCATGCAGTTAGAAAATCCCCACTGGGAATGTGTAAGCCATTCTTTGGGAAAGTTTTCATCGTATTCTATTAATCCGGATTCCGTGTCTATTTTGTATTCAAAAATCTTGCCAAAATCATGCAAAATACAGGCTGCATAGACATAGGATTTGTTAACCTTTTTATAAAGCCCTGACATAACACATTTTGCAATCTCAAGGCATTCGAATGTATGTTCAACAAGCCCGCCGAGATAATTGTGGTGCATAAGCCTTGCTGCCGGCGCGATTTTGAATTTGTCTTCGTATTCAAATAAGAGTTCTGTTACATATTTTTTTAAATCTTCTTCTTCAATTTCATTTGCATATTCAACAATAGAATCAAAGAGTTTGTTTCTTTCTTCTTCATCAAGCCCGATTTTTGCTTCTTTTACAAGTTCTACACTTGAAATAAGGCAGTTGTTATACTTTTCGTTATATGAGCCGCCGAGGATTTTAATATGGTTGCCTGTTCTAAAAACTTTGCTGTCATATCTGTTAAGGGTTTCTTCCCAGAGTATGCAATTTAAAAGGGAATTGTCGGAAAGATTTTTCAATTGCAGCTTGCCCATTTTTGTCCCCGCTTTTGTATCACCGATTGAAAATATAACTATTTCATAAGTTTGTGCCAAATCTAACATACTTTCCCTTTCAGCCCTTTCAGATATTTTTGATATTTGTTTGATATTTAATTATTTTATCACCAAAAGTGTATAAATGTTAAATAATATATTAAATAAATGTACATTACAGGCGTTTTATACTACAATTTTGTTTAAGTTTTATATAAAAAGACATGTGGGAGCAAAACAATCTTGATAAAAAAAGCAATGGTTATGGCAGCAGGAGTCGGTTCCAGACTCGATCCTCTTACTCAAAAAATACCCAAACCTCTTGTTCCGGTTTTAAATCGGCCTGTCATGGATATACTTTTGCAAAAACTTAAAGACTACGGTATTGAAAAAGTTATTGCAAATACACATTATCTTGCACAACAGATTCAGGAGAGATATACAAAAAATTCGCCTGTAGATATTCAGTTTGAATACATCCATGAAGAAACTCTCTCCGGTACGGCCGGCGGGGTTAAAAAATGCGAATTTTTCTTTGATGATGTTGAGGACTTTCTGGTAGTCAGCGCTGATGGTTTGCACGATGCTGACCTGGGGAAAATTATCCGCTCTCACAAAGAAAGCGGCTGTATTGCTACAATGGCAATTTCCGCGGTTGCACATGAAGAAGTCTGCCACTACGGCGTTGTTGTTCCTTCCGCAGAACACCTTGTATCCGAGTTTCAGGAAAAACCCAGCATAGAAGAAGCTAAAAGCAATTACATAAACACTGGTATCTATGTTTTTAACAAACGTATTTTTGACTTTATACCGGAAGGTCAAAAATATGACTTTGCAAAAAATGTGTTCCCGTCACTGCTTGCAGCGGGAGAAAAAATCAATGTTTACAGAATATACTCCTACTGGTCTGATATAGGAACTATTGAACAGTATATTCAGTCGAACATAGATGCGCTTAACAGAAAAGTTTTAATTAAAACTCCCGGCATAATGAGAAAATTTAACAATCTTTATGTTGTCGGAGAAAACACCCCGCTTGATTCTAGCGTACAACTTTCCGGCAATGTTGTTATCGGCAATAATTGTTCCATAGGCAAAAACGTTACTCTTGAAAACGTAATCCTCTGGGATAATGTAAAAGTTGCGGACAATGTTACGCTGAAGAATGTTGTGTGCGCCAACAATACCGTAATAAACAGCCCTGTAGAAGGCAAAAACAAATGGGAAATCATTGGCCCCGACAAAGTTATTGAATATTGCAACGTATAAAAATTAAAAAAGGAAAGAGCCGAACATGATAATAATAATGGAACCTAAAGCAACAGTTGAGCAAATCAACGCAGTAAAACGCTACATGGAAAACAAGGGGTTTAAAATTATCTTAAACCACGGTGATGTTATGACTGTGCTCGCGGCAATAGGGGACAAAAGGCTTATTGAGCCGCAATCTGTTGCTTCTTTTGAGGGGGTAAGAGAGGTAAAACTCATTCAAGAACCTTACAAACTTGCTTCCCGTGAATACAAAGAAGAAGATACAGTTATTGAATTCAAAAACGGCGTAAAAATAGGCGGGCTGGAAAAGCCTGTTATGATGGTCGGACCTTGTTCCGTTGAAAAAGATTTTGACGGGCTTATGCAAATTGCAACTGCCGCCAAAGAAATGGGCTGTGAATTTTTAAGAGGCGGTGCTTTTAAACCCAGAACTTCTCCCTATGACTTTCAGGGGCTTGGAGAAAAGGGGCTTCAATACTTAAAAGAAGCAGCGGAAAAAACAGGCATGCTCGTGGTTTCTGAAGTTATGGATACCGTTGATGTTGACATGTTCTGTGATTATGTCGACCTTATCCAAATCGGCGCGAGAAACATGCAAAACTTTAAGTTATTAAAAGCTGTCGGAAAATCCGGCAAGCCTGTATTGCTAAAAAGAGGCCCTGCGGCAACTATACGTGAATTCTTGCTTGCAGCAGAACATATTATGGCAAACGACAACGACAAAGTAATACTTTGCGAAAGAGGCGTTAAAGGTTTTGATTCTACATTTACTCGCAATACTCTTGATATTGCGGCAATACCAATTATTAAAAAATATTCGCATCTTCCTGTTATTGCAGACCCAAGCCACGGCACGGGAAGAAGATATCTTGTCGAGCCGATGAGCAAGGCTGCTCTTGTTGCCGGTGCTAACGGTTTGATGATAGAAATCCACAACGACCCTGACCATGCATCTTCTGATGGTGCACAGAGCCTCAGCCTTCCTCAATTTAAAGAGGTTCAAAGACATTTGAACAAAATGATAGGCAGAATTGATTACGATAACAAAGTGCTCAAAGAAGAAAGAAAAAAGGCATCGTTGAAATAATGAAAAAATATTCTGATAAAAAAGAAATTACCTACGGCAAAAATATAAAGCTGGATAACATTTTAAAGGATTGCCTTTTAAAATCTTTGGTGTATGAAAAGGCGCTGAAGGAAGATTCTGCACAAAAACGTGCGGTGTAATGCCGATTTTATACATTTTTTTTGAAAAATCATGAGAAAAACCGGAGAAGAATATGTGTTCCGCTCCGGAAGTAATTATCGTTAACTACTTTTTGTGTATCACTGTTTCGTAATAACTAAATTCCCGAAACAAGTGTGAGTGCCATTGAAGGCAAAGAATTTGCCTGCAGCAGCAACGCTGATGAGGTTTGTAAAAGAATCTGCTGTCTTGTAAATTCAGCGGACACCTCAGCAATATCGGCGTCCATGATAGTTGATTTTGCCGCCGTTGCGTTTTCTATAGTTGTGGTGAGAGAGTCTGATGCAGCCTGAAGCCTGTTTTGGGCGGAACCTATTGTAGCTTTGCTTGTGTTTACATTTTTAATTGCTTCATCCACAACTTCAAGATAATTTGCAGCAGCCGTTGGAGTTGCAAATGCAGTTGTTATATTGGTTGGGTCTAAACCGAGTTCTTCCGCATTTTTTGAGGCGAATATATCTTTGCTTATGCTGATACTGTTTGCAGCAGCATCCGAGTCAGCCCCTACCTGCAAACGTAAATCATTTGCAATTGAACCGTTCAAAAGTTGTAAGCCGTTAAAATTTGAGGCCTCCGCAACTCTTGTGATTTCGTCCATACGGGCAGAAACTTCGTTGGCTAAAGCTTCTTTTGAATCATCATCGTAAATTCCGTTAGATGCCTGAACTGTCAAATCTCTGATTCTGTTAAGATTATCCAGAATAACATCAAGATCACCTTCTAGTGTATCTAAAACGTTTATGCCCATAGAAACATTGCTTTGCGCAATTTTTGAGCCGCTTATTTGTTTTTCCAAATTTGTTGCAACAAACATATTTGCTGCGCCGTCTTTTGCGTTGTTAATTTTATAGCCGGTAGACATACGCTCCAGTGCCGTGTTTAAACTGTTTGATGCCTTGTTAAGGTTGTTTTGTGTCATTAATGCTGACAGGTTTGTGTTAACGATAATTGCCATTTGTGGTCTCCTTTCGCATATCCGTAATGTACATCCTTGTCCCGTCCAAATTGGTACAGCCCAAAATACCCCTGAACAATGCTGCACAAAAAAATGCACAAGAAAACCACTACACTTATAGTGCGGCCTGTGTAAAAGCGTGCAATAAAATTCCAACGGATTAAAATTTTATTTGGGGAAACTACCTGTTTTAGACTTTTGATAAAATTTTATAATACAAAGTATATAAAATTTTATCTGACATTCTCATATTAAAGTATAGCCGGATGTATTTAAACTGACATAAAGTTGTAATTATATACAACTTTAGTATAAAAAACACAAATATTTTGACTCAAAAGTATACTTTTGTATAAACACTTATACCCGGGTATTATTTACAGTGAATTTATAAGACTCAAAACCATAGAGGATTGGAGATTGTTTATTTGGGTAAACATTGCAAGCGAAGTCTGGGCAAGAATCTCCTGTTTTGTAACATTGGCTGTTTCTTCCGCAACATCCGCATCCATAATGGTAGAATAGGCGCCTGTGAGATTTTCTTTTTGAACTGTGATAGAATCCGTGACAGAATCCAGTCGGGAACCGTACGCCCCGGCAGACGCCATACGGGAAGTTACATCATCAATTGCGGCGTCAATATCATCAAGAAAATTAGCAGCACTGATTGAACTTGCAAGTGCATCGTTAACAGAACTATAAGTGCCAGAACCGCCAATAAGATTGATTCCCGCCGCATCCGCATCATTAAAAACATCACTTACCGTAATAGAATTTGCTGCAGCATCCGAGCCTGTACCAACCTGCACCCGCATATCCCGAGAACTGCCGTCTAATAAATTTACCCCGTTAAAATTCGAAGAAGATGCAATTCTGTTAATCTCATCCACGCGCTGCTGCACCTCCGCTCTAATAGCATCACGTTCACTGCTTCCGTATATTGTAGACGAAAACTGAACTGTTAAATCCCTGATTTCTTTTAACTGATTATTGATAGAACTTAAATCACCTGACGCTGTATCCAGCATGTTCCCTGCAATCTGAACGCTCTGAGCGACCATGTTTAAACCGCGGATTTGTGTATCCAGTTTGGAGGCAACAAAATAACCGGCTGCATCATCCTTTGCACTGTTAATTTTAAAACCCGTTGACAATCTTTTTACCGATTCACTTAGACTGTTTAATGCTTTGCTTAGAGAGTTTTGGGCATACAATGCACCCATATTTGTATTTATAACTATAGACATATTTCAATCCTTTAAAATCAAGAACACTAATCCGTAGGTTCATATGACGATACGCAAAAAGTTTTATCACACTAAAGTAGTATCTGCTAAAATCAGGCTACTGTAAGGAGAGACCTTTTACCCTACAACTTTAGTATAGTTTCATTTTTGTAATTCTTAAACCCTTTGTCAGCACAATTTTTACAAAAATACATATATTTTTTATACCAAATGTATATACCACGATTCTTGCTTTACTTGTATAACTTGCCGTCACGTGATAAAATCGAGGTACATTGTAGATAAAACAGAGGAATACATAAATGAAAAAAGAATTAATTTTTATGGGGCCGCCTGCAAGCGGAAAAGGTACACAGACCAAAAAACTTTCCGAAGAAACAGGTTTTGTGCACGTTGATACAGGCTCTCTTTTGCGTGAAGCCATGGCAAAGGGGACTGAAGCCGGTAAAATTGCAAAAGACTATGTAGAAAAAGGTGCACTTGTTCCCGTAGAAGTTGTTGCACAAATTATCAAGGACAGATTATCGCAAGATGACGTACAAAAAGGCTTTATCCTCGACGGTTTTCCCCGCAGCATAGAGCAGGCTGATATGCTGGACGCAATGTTAAAAGAAATCGATGCAGACAAAGAAGTAAGCACCAAGGTTATTTACTTTGACGTACCTATTGAAAATCTTATGGAAAGAATCATATACAGACGTTCCTGCCCGAAATGCGGCGCTATATATAATTTGAAAACAATGCCTATTAAACAGGAAGGTATTTGCGATGTATGCGGCAGTGAACTTGTCCAAAGAAAAGACGATACCGAAGAAATCGCCAAAAACAGATTCGACACATACTTTAAACAAACTGCGCCTCTGATTGATTTTTACGAAAAGAGAGGCAATCTTGTAAAAATTGATGCCACAGGCACTGTTGATGAAATATATGCTAAATTAAAAGAAGTAATTAAATAACTTCTTTGGGAAGAAGAATATGTCAGTACATAAAAAATCAAAAGAAGAACTTAAACTGATGAGAGAGGCCGGAAATATCGTTGCTCTTGTTCATCAGGAAATGAAAAGAATAATAGAGCCGGGAATAAGCACAAAAGACCTGGATGAAGCCGCTTTTAAAATAATAAAAGAGAACAGGGCAGTTCCTACTTTTTTGGGTTATCACGGTTTTCCGGCTTCAATATGTGCATCCATCAACCAAGAGGTTGTACACGGAATCCCAAGTGAAAAGTGTATTTTAAAAGAAGGCGACATCATATCAATAGATGTGGGTGCCACATACAGAGGGCTTGTGGGTGACGGTGCTTGGACATATCCGGTCGGCAACATTTCAGATGAATGCAAAATGCTGTTAGAAACTACGGAAAAAGCCCTTATGGCAGCCATTGAAGTTATGAAAGACAATACATTGCTCGATGACGTATCCGGAGCTGTTGAAGATGTAGCAAAATCAAAGGGGCTCGGAATAGTCAGACAATACGGCGGGCACGGCGTCGGGCGGGAAATGCACGAAGAGCCTTTTGTCTTTAACTACAGAGTGGGCAACAAGTTCGTTATCAAAAACGGAATGACCATCGCTATTGAACCTATGCTCAATCTCGGCGGTGATGATGTTCATACTCTTGAGGATGATTGGACAGTTGTAACCAACGACGGCAGACCTTCGGCACACTTTGAACATACAATTCATGTAACGGACGGCGATGCTGAAATTTTGACAAAGCTTATGTAGTTTGTTTTAATAAGATGATAAAAAGAGTCTTTAAATAAAGATTAAAGACTCTTTTTATTTTGTTTAAGTAAAATGATTGTAATATATGAATATAAAAATTATCGCTGTTGGAAAGCTTAAAGAAAAATATACAAAAGACGCAATAGAAGAATTTAAAAAGCGCCTCGGAGCATATTGCAGCCTTTCGCTGGTTGAAATTCCCGCACAGGAAATTAAAGACGAGAACATGGCCCCAAAATATATGGAGCTTGAAGGACAAAAGATACTTGCTGCAATAAAGCCGGATTCTTATGTAATTACGCTTGAGATTTTGGGCAAGATGCTTTCTTCCGAGGATTTTGCACAAAAAATAAAAGACCTCTCAAACGAAGGTCATAACGAAATTGTTTTTGTAATCGGCGGTGCAAACGGGTTGTCAAAAGACGTAAGCGCACGTGCCGATTACAAATTGAGTTTTTCTAAAATGACTTTTACGCATCAGCTTATCCGTATATTTTTGTATGAGCAGATATATCGGGCGTTTAAGATTATTAATAACGAAAGTTATCACAGATAATTTTATTTCTTATTATTTACCCCCACAAGCTGTGCAAACAAAACTTCTTCACCGAGTTTGAGTTCAAGTTTGTAGTTAAGTGCACTTGTGTTTACACCGTATAAAAATATTGTGTTCAAATTATTAGCCGCACTGTAGAGGTAAACATTCTGCCCGATAAATCCGCAATCAACTGCAGCAAGGTATTTGCTCTGCCTGCCGAGGTTTGCAACATATAACAAAATCAACGGAGCTTTTGTGTTGCCGATGATAGGGCGTATGTCCTCTTTGCTGAAAGCAACAAGGCTGTGAGTTGTCGGGTCGTATTTGTAAATTCCGTCGGGCAATGCTGCATAAAGCGTAATAACCTGTGCGTTTAATGCACTTGGAGTTGTACGTTTACCGTCGGGACGGTTCTGTCCGTTTGCTGCCCACAATAGCTCGGACAATTGCTGAAGCGGTATTTCTTCTTTGCCGAACTTAACTGATGAGTGTCTGTTTTGTAATGCTTCCATTAAACTCATTCCGCCCGTCATTACCGGTTCGGGGAGTTTGATATCTTCCATAACAACTTTTGCGTTTGTCTGACAAGCAGTAAGCATAAGCCCTGAAATTAAACAAACAGTAATAAATAAACTTTTTAAATTTTTCATAATTACGCTACCTTAACTTATTTTACCAATTCTTTTGAAGCTTCCAGCCAATTTCTGTTGAAATTGTCAAAATCGCTTATTATGTTATCCACGGCAGGGATTGTCGAATACAGTTCCCTTGTTTCCATTGACTCGATTGCAACAATTTTGCCTATGCCTGCCCTGTGAGCGGATTCTATGCCCGATACCGCATCTTCAACAACAATACAATCTTCGGGCTTTAAGCCGAGATTTTGCGCTGCTTTTAAATAGATATCAGGTTCGGGTTTGCCTTTGATTTTTCCGTCGTCAAAAACAATTTTGCTTACATCAAACCATCTGTCAAGCGAAAATCCTTTTATAAAGAATTTGACATTCACTTCTTCGCTCATTGTTGCAATGGTGTGAGGAATTTCGTTTTCGCACAGGTAGTCCAAAAATTCTTCGGCCCCTTTTGCGAGTTTGAAGTTTTCGGGGTCTTTGGCACACATATCCCTGTAGATGGCTTCTTTTTCCGTCTGACATTTTAAAACAAGCTCTTTGTCAGGCTGTTTGCCGATAAGATATTTGATGATATCCTCGTTTGTTCTGCCAAACATGTACTTTTGCATTTCTTCATCCGTAAAGGCGTGACCTCTCAGTTTTTTTGAATATTCTCTCCACGCTTCGAGATGTTTTTTGGAATCCCAGAAGAGGGTTCCGTTAAAATCAAATATTATACCTTTGTATTTTTTATTTTCCGACATTGTTATTACCGTTTCTTACTGTTTTTACCATTTGTTGTAGTGTATTCTTGAAGAGTCGTAACGTCTCGGGCGTTCCTGTTTTGTGTCGCCGTATCCTACGGAAATAAGCGCAAACGGCTTAACATTTTGGGGCAGATTAAAACGTTTTGTAAACGCAGCCATTGTATCTTCCCACGGATAAATTCCCATCCAGCAGGTATCAAGCCCCAGAGCTTTTGCCGCAAGTATCATGTTTTCTATTGCTGCTGAGCAATCCACCTGATAAAACCCCGGCGCCATTTCTTTTTCGGTATCTCCGCAAACCATTATACAGACAGGAGCTGTTGCAAGTGCAGAGGCGTATGGGTGCATAGCTTTTATTTCTTTAATAATTTCTTTCTCGTTAAAAACAACAAAGTGCCACGGCTGTTTGTTGCAGCCCGAGGGGGCAAACATTGCCGCCCTTAAAATTTCGTCGATAAGATCAGGATTGACCTCTTTATCAATATATTTTCTGACGCTTCTTCTGTCATAGATTGTATCAATGGTATTTTGCATGGTTATTTACTCCGTAAGTCCCGTAAATCTTTTTATATCAAATTGGCTTCTCATTTCTCTGACAATATTCATATCCAGAATAGCAGAGGCAATTCCCTCATCTTCTCCCGCATCAGCGAGAACTTTGCCTGCGGGGTCAACTATCATCGAGTGTCCGCTGAGTCCTTTTGTTGAATCCATTTTACCGCATAACCCCGAAGATATAAAGTAAGAAATATTATCAACCGCTCTTGCCCTGTTTAAAACTTTCCAGTTTTCGGTTCCCATTGCAAGCTTTTCATGCGGTTTTACCCATGCAGCGGGCAGGATAATAATCTCTGCACCTCTTTTGATAAGTTCCGTAAAATGCAGGGGGAATCTTATATCAAAACAGGTGGCAAGCCCTATTTTGCCAAAGTCCGTTTGGGCAACGGTATAATCTTTTCCGTAAGAAATATATTCGTGCTCTGTTCCGCCAAAGCTGTCGAAAAGATGTATTTTACGGTATTTTGCGATTGTTTCACCCCTTCTGTCCAATAGCCTGCTTGTGTTGTAGAGTTTGTCACCGTCTTTTTCCACGATAGAACCGGCCAGAATATAGGTGTTATATTCTTTTGCAATTTCTGCCAAAAACTTTATTGTCGGGCTGTCGTCATCGCTTTCCGCAAGTTTTTTAAATTCCACGGAGCTTACGCCTGTGTTAAAAAACTCAGGCAGGACAATTAAGTCGGGTTTCAGGTGAATATTGTTTTCAATAAGTTCTTTTACTTTGTTGAGGTTTCTTTCCCTGTAGCCGATTTTAGGACAAAATTGAATGCTTATAACACTAACCTGATTATTCATCATAGAGAGATTATATCATATAAGCGTCTGTACTGTATTAGACTATCCGGTGTTTTTACATTGCGTAAAATTTAACCTATAATTTAATCAGTGAGGCAAAATGATTATAAATGTCGGCGGAAGAACGGATATAGTTAACTATTACGGCGAATGGCTGTTCAAACGTTTTGAACACGGGTTTGTCTATTCAAGAAATCCCTTCTACCCTAATTACGTTTATAAATATCCCCTCAACCCCGATGTTGTGGACTGTGTTATCTTTTGTTCAAAAAATTATGCACCGATATTAAAGGAGCTGCATAAAATCAGTGATAAATATAATGTTTTTTGCCATTACACAATCACTGCCTACGGCAAAGATCTAGAGCCCAATGTCCCCGATATTGACACAAGTATTGAAACTTTGATAAGCCTGAGCAAAATTGTCGGTGCACAGCGTATAGCCTGGAGATACGACCCGATTTTGCTTACGGATTTTTACACGGTAAAAAAACACCTCGAAACCTTTGAATATATGGCAGAAAGACTTACCCCCAACGTTGCGTTTTGTATCTTCAGTTTTGTTGAAATGTATAAAAAACTTGAGAAAAACATGCCTGAGATTATTCCGTTTTCAGACACGGACAAAAGGGAAATTTTAACGGGCATGGGAGAAATTGCAAGAAAATATAATTTAAGAGTGCAAACCTGTGCCGGAAAAGAGGATTATTCACGTTACGGAATTATGCAAAGCGGCTGCATAACCTCGGAAATACTGGCAAAAGCAAACAATCTGTCTTTTAAAAAAGTTGCGCATAAAGGGAACCGCAAAAACTGCAAATGCATGCCAAGCCGTGATATAGGCGCTTACGACACCTGCCCTAACGGCTGCAAATACTGTTATGCAAACAAAAATCCCGACATTGCTTACAAAAACATGAAACTGCACGACTCTGACTCCCCTATTTTAATCGGTAACATCAAAGACACGGATGTTATTGTTGAAGGAAAGCAGGAGAGTTTTTTAATTAACCAGTGCAGATTGTTTTGACCCATTTTTTTAGTTCACATTTTCAAGTGACACTCAAAAATTTTGCTCGCGTTCCTTATCGCAAAATTTTCCCGGCCAAACTTTATAGTATACGTCATATTGCAAAGCCGTAACTAAAAAGTTATAAATTCTTTTATACACAAAGTTTTCTTAACAATTTCTTTAAAAATTTTTATTTTTATGTAAAGATTTTTATAAGATGGCAGTTTGCTGTCTGATATCAATTGTCACACAATTTTAAACTCATTGTCACCGGATAATAAAGTTTAAAAATCCGTTCAACAGACGGAAGGACAGATTGTTAAATTGTAGTAGAAATATAAATAAAGAAAAAAGGAAAAAACAAAATGCCTAGACAAGTCCCATTAGAAAAAGTTAGAAACTTCGGGATTGCTGCACACATCGACGCAGGTAAAACAACTACAACAGAACGTATCTTGTTTTACACAGGTAAAACTCACAAAATAGGTGAAGTTCACGATGGTGCTGCTGTTACCGACTTTATGGATCAAGAAAGAGAACGTGGTATCACTATCCAATCAGCTGCTGTAACAGCTATGTGGAAAGGCCACCAGTTAAATATCATCGACACCCCCGGCCACGTTGACTTCACTATCGAAGTAGAACGTTCATTACGTGTATTAGACGGTGTTGTAGCAGTATTTTGCGCGGTAGGCGGTGTTCAATCACAGTCTGAAACTGTTTGGAGACAGGCTAACAGATACGAAGTTCCAAGAATGGTATTTGTTAACAAAATGGACAGAACAGGTGCTAACTTCTACCGTGTAGTAGACCAGTTGAGAAACAGATTGAATGCTAATGCTCATCCGATTCAACTGCCTATCGGTGCAGAAGATAAATTTACAGGTTTGATTGACCTTTTGACAATGAAAGCTGAAATTTATACTAACGACCTCGGTACAGATATCAGAGAAGAAGAAATTCCTGCAGATATGATGGACAAAGCTAAAGAATACCATGCTGCATTGGTTGAAGCTATTTCTGAATTTGATGACGACTTGATGATGAAGTTCCTCGAAGGTGAAGAACCTACAGTAGACGAACTCAAGAAAGTCCTGAGAAAAGCAACATGCGAAAACAAAATCGTTCCCGTATGCTGCGGTACTGCTTTCAAAAACAAAGGTGTTCAGCTGTTGTTAGACAACGTAGTTAACTATCTTCCTTCACCTGTAGATGTTAAAGCTATCGAAGGCGAACTTGAAGACGGTACAAAAGTTGAAAGACACTCATCAGAAGCAGAACCTTTCTCTGCTCTTGCTTTCAAAGTTATGACAGACCCTTACGTAGGTCGTTTAACCTTCTTACGTATATATTCAGGTAAAATGACAGCCGGTTCTTATGTTCTTAACGCTACAAACGGTAAGAAAGAACGTATTTCAAGACTTGTACAAATGTACGCTGACCAGAGAAACGAAATTCAGGAAGTTTACGCAGGTGATATTTGTGCAGCCGTAGGCTTGAAAGACACTACAACAGGTGATACTCTTTGCGATGAAAAAGCACCTATCATCTTAGAAAAAATGTCATTCCCTGAACCTGTAATTTCTGTAGCTATTGAACCTAAAACAAAAGCTGACCAGGATAAAATGGGTATTGCTCTTCAAAAACTTGCAGAGGAAGATCCGTCATTCCGTGTTAAATCCGATACAGAAACAGGTCAGACAATCATCTCCGGTATGGGTGAGTTGCACTTAGACATCATCGTAGACAGATTGTTAAGAGAGTTCAAAGTTGATGCTAACGTTGGTAAACCGCAGGTTGCTTACAGAGAAACAATCAGAGGCAATGCTGATCAGGATTCTAAATTCATCAGACAATCAGGTGGTAAAGGTCAATACGGTCACGTTAAAATCCAAATTGAACCTGCCGAAGAAAATGCCGGCTTTGTATTCGAAAACAAAATCGTCGGTGGTGCTATTCCGAAAGAATACATCGAACCTGCAAGAAAAGGTATGGAAGAAGCCCTTGAAGGCGGTATCTTAGCAGGATTCCCGATGATTGACGTTAAAGTTACACTTTACGATGGTTCTTATCACGAAGTTGACTCTTCTGAAATGGCATTTAAAATTGCCGGTTCTATGGCAATCAAAGAAGGTTGTAAGAAAGCTAAACCTTGCATCTTAGAACCTATGATGAAAGTAGAAATCGAAGTACCTGAAGAAAATACAGGTGATATCGTAGGTGATATCGCTTCCAGAAGAGGACGTATCGAAGGTATGGAAATCATCGAAGGTACAGGAATCCAAAAAATCAGAGCAATGGTTCCGCTCGCTGAAATGTTCGGTTACGCAACTGATATCCGTTCAAAAACTCAAGGTAGAGGTACATTCTCTATGGAATTTGCTAAATACGAACAGGTTCCTGCTAACGTTGAAAAAGAAATTATCGAAAAATCAGGCGCAACAGCTTAGTTTTAAGATAAATTTCATAAAAGTAAAAACCGGTTATGTCAAACATAGCCGGTTTTTTTATTCCACTTACCGTACACGGGAATTTTTATATTTATAAAGAATTTAGCGGTATATCCAAATCACCGTCGGTGAGTTTTCTTACGTTTTCCAAAATTTCATACGGATAGTATTCAAATCCTGTTATTTCTTTGTTTTTGCTGAGTTCCTCAACTTTATGCAAATATTTTGGCAGGTTTTGTTTTATTTCCGGATGCAATTTGTACCAGAATTTCATATTTTTATCCTTCTGGGCATTTTTACAGGACTTGCACATTATTATTTTGCGTCCTTTTTGCTGTGAAAGTGTATTGAAATCGCTGTTTGGTATTTTTACATCCAAATCTTTTACAGTGGCAACCGAGTTTTTAAATATATCCTGAGAAATAACCTTTATCGGGTTTCCGACTTTTTCGCAAACGGTTTTTTCAGGGAAAAGTATCACCTGAAGCCCATAAAGCTCTTTAATTTTTTTAATTAGCTTTTGTGTGAGAATATACTTACTGTTGTTCCGGTCCTCCAATTTGCCGATTGTATCTCTCATCATTGTTTGATAATAATGAAAATCAAACTTTGTGTCTTTGTCCATCTCCAAAAACATGTTTTGGGATTTTTCTATATAGGTATTTATAAGGTTTTGATTATATTCGCCGTAGTTGTTGATATTTGCGGTGGTAGCGGCGATTGAAGCACAATTAAAGAGTTCTTCTTTAATTTGTTCATATTTGCTTTGGCGCAGTATGCTTAATATATCTGTCTCCGTTGCGGTTGGCAATTTAAGCAATAAATCCCTAAACTCTTCAATAAGAGGTTTGTACTGAGGTTTTATAATATTTTTATTATCTTCAAATATTTTGGCAATCTCATACATTGATGATGTATTTTTGATTTTTTCAAACAATTCGCATTTGTCTTCGTGTGTAATTGTTTCCTGCCCGCAGGTGTAACAAGGAATGCCGCTGTGTTTTACAAGCTCAAAGTTAACATCACGATTTTTTGTAACACCAGTAATATTCGATAACTGTTTAAGGAGCATATCATTGTCATCCGGATTTATTCTTTCATGAGATGTATCCCTTACAAAGTTAGCAAGCACAAGCGGATACGCTTTGTTATTATTTAATTTTCCGTTAAGAGCAGCAAGCGCAAGCTCTTGAAGATGTTTGTAATAATTATTAACTTCCTCTGAAGTTTTCAAGTTATACAAATTTTTCTGTTCATCGCTGCAGTGTGCACAATTGAGAATCATATTAAATACAGAGCCTCTTTGCGCATCTTTTTTGTTATTTACCTTATGTATATCTGATTTTGCATAATTCAAAATATTTCTTAAAACTGCTTTTTGCTTGGAATCAGATGCTGCCATACTTGCAAGACTTTTGCTAAAAAGTAATTCCATACGGCAATCCCTTTTCAATTGTCCTGCTATGCTGTTGTAAATTTCATTTTTTTGCGGTGTTTGCAACAGTCTTATAGTATTTTTTAATGATATATTCAAATATTTTAAAAGAGCATCTTTCGATTTATTTTTATACAAATGATTAATCTCAATCTGGCAATCAGACAGAATTTTTGTATCATTTGAAGTTAATGTGTAATTTTTTAAAATATTTTCAAAATTTTCGTTAATTTTTTCCACACCGAGTGCGGTCTTTTTAGCATAACCTTCAGCTAATAAATCCAAAAACGGTTCTATTTCCGGTTTTCTTAGTTTATAAAACATTAACTTTGAATCTTTTATAACATTTTTCAACTCATTCGGAATATGCGCGGAATATTTATCCAAAAAGTTACAAAAGTCTTCCGGCGTGCTTACTTCGCCGGCCTGTTTCATTGCCTTTTGGAATTCTTTTCCCGACAGCATTTTGGTGCCGCATAACGGACAATGCATGTTATCCAGCGATTTTAGCTCACCAATAAAGGCAATTGTATCTATGCCTTCCATGTTAATGGGCTTATAGGTATACAGCGATTTACCATAGTCTTTGTCCGTAATATTATTTTCTTTACTAACTTCTACACTACCCGAAAAATTATGATTAACCGATGTATTACCGTTGATTCTGTTGTTAAAATCATTCGGTATTCTCATAATTTCTTAAAAACATTTTGTGAAACGAAATTGCTATTTTTCTTTAACAAATTCAAAAATTTTTACATCCTGATTTTCCGACCCATACACTCTGACCTGCCGAAGATTACGTGAAAACAGGGTTTCAAGGTTCTTTAAAATTTTTGTATACAACAGTGCGTACCTTGCACTTCTTTCAATTTCTGTTAAGTTTTGTTTATCAATATTAACACCTTTTAACATCGGCAGGTAAAGTTCATCAGGAACAATATACATACTGTAGTTTTCGACAAGATAAAGTTTTTGTCCTTTTTTAAGTTTTGAAAGATAGTTTTCTTTAAAGTATTTTTCCAACTCTTGCGGCGGTTCGGGATTCTCCAGATATTTTTGCAGTTTTAATGTGCTCTTGTCTTTGTTCTTGTATTCATCTTGAGAAAGCCCGAAGGTTTCCTTCATTAAAAATGCATCACTCATAAGCAAAAGCTCTTCACTTCTATAGTCAACGAGTTGTCCTTTGTCAAAATACTTATACAAAAATCTGCCAAAATACGGCATTACTATAATATCGCCATCACCCGCACCGGCTTGCTCTAACGCCCGTGCACTGTAATAATGGAAAGAAGAATTTCTCTTAAGAGGAGAATTTTTATAGAACAAAAAGCTGAATAACGCTATAAAAATAAGTACACTCAAAGTGCCATACAATACTTTTATATTTCTTATTTTGGATATTCCGTAAGCCAAAATCATTGTCATTGCAAGATGGATAAGCATTGTATAACGCGTTACAAGAGGTATTATATGTATTTGTGCAAGCAATATTAATATAAATATAAACAGCAGTGATGCGGATAAAATTAACAGAGCCGTTTTATTCCTGTCTTTTAATCCTTTATAAAAACCGTATACCCCGATTGCGCCAAAAATTACAATATACAATAAAAATCCGATAAATCCGGTTTCCTTTAACATTTCAACAGGGTTATAATTCAACGGATTGTTGGATATATTTGTTATTGCGGGGGTAAAGAAATTCTGGATTAAAGTAAATACAAATCCCAAATCAAAATGGAACATGTCAAAAAGTGTGCATATGCTTTTGTTCAATCCCATCATTGTTTTCATTTGAAAATAAAAATACGGTATGTATAAAATTCCGGTAAAAATAAAAGAATAAAGATAATTTTTTAAATTTTCTTTTCTCTTAAAAAGCATAAAAGCAAGACCGGCCGCAAATTCCGCAAACACAAAGAATACACCTGCATTAAATGTGTAAATGATAACAGTGTTTGTTAACAAAATCCACAAAGCATCTTTTATACTAAAATTTTGCGTAATTTTTGAGAAAAAATATAAACTCAACAACCCGAGCAGCGGCAATAGTGAGTAAAATTTCAGCTCCTGTGCGTAATAAATTTCAAGAGCACTGAAGGTGTTTAGTAAGGAAAAAATGACAGCTGTTTTGGTATCAAAAAGTTTTTTGCAAATAAAATATCCGACGGGCACGCTGAGTGTTGAAAAAATAACGGGCAGCATTATTAATACAGTATCCGAGCCGCCAAATAATTTTATCCAAAAATGCAGGATTATAAAAAACAACGGTGCGTGCAAATCCGTTAAAAATACTGTTTTTAAAATTTCCGTAATAGTCGGTTTTAATGCAATATCGTAGCAATAAAGCTCATCTATCCACAATGCTGCATTACTGATGTTTATTAGTCTTAAACCCAATGCAGCTAATGTAAGTAGAGTTATAAATATTAATAATTTTTTATCAAATTTCATAGGTTTAATTATAGCAGAAATTCTAACAAGATAATTGTGCAAGAAGAGTTCAGACCAAGAAAATTCTATCTAATAAAACAATTAAGCTTTTTCAAAATTCATCATACAAAAAATCATTACTAAAAGTTATTAATAGCAAAAATATTTTTCAGCGGTTTTATTGCAAATAAATGAACAATACTATATCCTTCGGTGCAAAGTTTGTACAAAAACTTCCGATAAGAAAATATTCATACGAAAAAAAAGACTATATACAAGATTATGCAAATCTTGTTGAGCTCGATGTGCATGATAAAAAGGACATACGGGCTCTTGATGATATTGCAATAGATTTTGGCGGTGACAGTTATGTAAATAATATGTGTGCCTATGTAAAACAGATTGCCAGAACCGAGAAAAATAAAATTAATAAAAACATTTTTGTATTAACAAGACAGGAAGATAACTTTGAAAATTTAAAGACTTTGGGTGTACTGGGTGTTGCGGAAACTTCTAAAATGGGGGATAAAACAATTGAACTGGAATATCTTCAGGTTCATCCGATGTATGTATATGCACGCCCCCCGAGGTCTGTTAAAGGGATAGGTTCTGCTATAGTAAAATATTTGCAGCTGGTAAATGATAAAATTACTTTGATTGCCACATCTAGTGCTTTTTACAAGAAGTGCGGCTTTAAAAAAGTGTCGCCAAACGGAAATTGGATGATGTGGAAAAAAAATAAAGATAATTAATTTGCGGTTTCAACTTTTTTCTTTTTCTTTTTTTCTTCCGATAAAAAGTAAACAAACGGCAAAATAAGAGCAACGGCAAGAGCAAAGTATCTGAAAGTTTCCACATATCCCCACAGTGTTGCCTGTTGTTTTAACATGTTATACATTTGACCCTGAGCCATGTGTAGTGCATTTTGGTACTCAAAATTGTGAGAAAGGAATGACGAGGTCATTGCATTTAATCTTTCCATGTACACATTATTGCCGTCGTTTAAGAACTGAACCATTGTCATCTGGTGAATTTGAGAAAATCTTGAAATCATTGTGGTTGCAATAGATGTTCCGATAGCTGCACCGACGTTTTTAACAAGGTTTTGCAAGCCTGCAGCGTTTGTCTGGTCTTTATTGGAAAGTGTTGCGCAGGAAATGTTTGATAACGGTACCATTGTTAAAAGCATACCAAGCCCGAAGGTAAAGTTAGGTATTGCAATATTGGCCAGAGCTATTGATGTATTAATTTCACCAAACATCAAGCTGCCGGCTGCAAGAATAATAAGACCTATGACAACAACAGGTTTTACACCCAATTTAATAACCATAACCCCCGATAATACAGACGCAAGCAAACATCCTGCGCCTCTCGGTACCATGGAAATACCGCTCATAAAGGCTGAATACCCCATCAAAGATTGCAGCATTGAAGGCAAAATCGAAGATGATGCCATCATAACACCCATCAACACAACCTGCCCCATTGTTCCGATTAAAAAGTTGTGGTTTTTTAAAATAGATAAATTTATAAGCGGTTGGGATTTTTCCATATTCTTTTTAATTTGGATATATATAAAAATAACCAAACATATCATAGAAAATGTAAATAATTTACATATCCAAGGTGAACCAAACCAGTCGTTGTCGTTACCTTTTTCAAGTACAACCTGCAGGCTTAAAAGCCATAACGCCATAAATGTAAAACCTGAAAAATCCATTTTAACACCCGGTTGTTTGAGAGAGTATGGCGGTTCTTCGATATATTTTACAGACAAATAAAATGTGATGATACCGAAAGGGATATTTATAAAGTAAATCCAAGGCCAAGAATAAGTTTCCGTTATCCAACCGCCTAAAGCAGGCCCCATAATAGGAGCAAGAACAACCCCCAGACCGAATATAGACATTGCTAAAGGAAGTTTGTCTTTTGGAAATATTTCAAAAATGATTGCCTGTGCAATAGGCATGATACCGCCGCCGCCAATACCCTGCAAGATTCTTGAAATAAGCATCATTGCCATGGAATTTGAAATTCCGCAAAGAATGGAAGCGCCTGTAAATATGACAATACTTAGTAAAAAATACTGTTTTCTGCCCATTAATTTACAGAAAAAATCAACGGTTGGAATTATAACCCCGCTGGCAACAAGATAGCTCGTGATAATCCATGTAGATTCGTGCTGGCTGACAGAAAAGGAGCCTGCCATATGAGGTAATGCAACGTTAGATATTGTTTCGTCCAGCGCAAACATAAATATGGATAGCATGATAGGAATCATTGCAATCCACGGATTAACTTGAAATTGCCATTCTTGTTCTGTTGCTAAACTTTGTGCCATAAAAATTTACTCTCTCACATTGTAGATTTTTCTACAAGTAGATTAAAAAACAAATTTTTTAAAAATGCAAGTTTTCATTTGAGGGTTAGTCAAATTTTATGTTAAATTTTTCGGTACAATTTTGTCTTATAATCTGCAATAATTTTATTACATCATTTATTTGTACGTTTAATTGAGAGTTAGTTTCCTGAATATATTTGTCCATTTCTGCGCACATTTTTTTATACAGCTTGAGTCCTTCAGGGGTGATTATGTTTCTTGTAACGGTTCGTGTTGCTTGTCTGACAGGTTTGCGCTCAATAAGTTTTTTCTCTTCTAATGATTTTAAAAATCTTCCCGTATGTGCTCTGCCCTTCAAAATCATTTTTGCCAGATCAATCTGTATAATATCGGGTTTTAGATACAAACAATCAAGAACAATAAATTCCTCCGGTGTAATCGGAAAATTGCACTGTTCAAAATAGCATTTTGTTGCCTCATGTATAACTCTTGAAGTTAGTTCAAGTTCATATGGCAATGTTTTTGTATAATGTTCTACCATTTATTGCTTCCACACACTGACAAATATATTATACTAACGATAATATATTTTGCAATTTGTATAGATATTTGTTTAAATAATATCAAAATGAGGTGTATTAATGGAACACTTAAAAGGTACTGAGACAAAAGACGCAGCTGGTATGGAAAACTGGCATAGTGTGTTAGAAGAATACGGGTTTTCTGATATTCAACCGTTAAGCAAACTTCTTAAATCTGCAGATGGCGAACACTGTTATTGGAAAGCTGATTACAACGGTGTCAGCTGCTTTATAAAATGCAGAAAAAGTTTGGACTCTTTAAAAAAAGAATATAAAGCTATGGATAAACTCAGTAAACTTTATCCGGAGTATTTCCCAAAAACTTTATTACATACGGATTTAAGCGGCAACCGGAAATTTCTTGCCATAGAATATATTAACGGTGATGTACTGACTGCGGATTTGATTGAACAATCATCTGATGAAAAACGAAAAAGAATATTTGATTCAATATACAACATTGCACTAATACTTTATGAAAACAAAATGATACACAGAGACTTTAACTGTGATAATCTTATGGTACAAGAAGACGGTACAACAAAACTTTTTGACTTTCAGCATGTTTTGGGTGAGGATTTGCCTGAAGATGAACTGAATATTCAGAATCCCAAAAGGCTGCGCGGGACAAATAAAAAATTAAGACCGGCTCCATACACATGGGATGACATGTATTCCGCATATCATATCTTACAAATGTTTGAAAGATATGATATACCTGAATACACTGAAAAAATGAATAATATAAAAAGCAAAATAGGCAACCTGCGTAATGACTTTTTGCAAAATAAATTTCCATTAAGCACATATTTGAATTACAAGTGTTTTATCTTTTACAAAATATACGGGATTTTTCAAAAATGTTTTTATAAAGTTTTGCAGGTTGAGATTTCTTAATTGACGGCACGGCCGCGCATCATTT
The DNA here is from genome assembly GCA_944322935.1 of Candidatus Gastranaerophilales bacterium. Lineage (GTDB taxonomy): Bacteria > Cyanobacteriota > Vampirovibrionia > Gastranaerophilales > Gastranaerophilaceae > Limenecus. Next base: position 58,277 of record CALUQO010000006.1, read on the forward strand.
ATCCAAAGTCGTATGGCAGACTAAAGTCTGCCATATCTTTTATCTGTTTAAATTGGATTTTAAATTAGGATTTAAATTGGGGTTTTTAATACGCATGCTCGGCGGGCCGTCTTTGCCGTAAACAAAGGCAAGAATCTCCGCTACAGCAACATACAATTCTGCGGGGATAACCTCATCAACCTTTACGAGTTTATACAAAGAACGGGCAAGAGGCTTATTTTCAACAATCGGTACATCGTTTGCTTTTGCAATTTCCCGTATTTTAAAAGCCATATAATCCACGCCTTTTGCCACTACAACCGGTGCGGGGGCAAGAGATTTATCGTATTTTAGCGCAACGGAAAAGTGAGTGGGGTTTGCAACTACAACATCGGCATTAGGCACGGCCGTAAGCATTTTTTGTTTCATAAACTGCATTTGAGCCGATTTTAGTTTTGACTTAATAACAGGGTCCCCTTCCATGTTTTTCCATTCGTCTTTTATTTCCTGTTTGGTCATTTTTATGGATTTATTGTATTCGTAGTCCGAATATTTTTTGTCGATAAACCCTATAATAAGCATTGCTATAATAATATTTAACGCCATCTGGGTTAAAATACCGGCCAAAACGGTAAAAGCTGTAGGAATATCCACCCCGAGCAGCCCCAAAAGTTCATCTTTTCTGCCCATTACCGTGGAAAAACCACAATAGCCGACAATGCCAACTTTTAAAAAGGATTTTGTAATTTCTATCAGGTTTTTAGGTTCAAACGGGTTGAACATACGTTTTAGTGCCTGAACCATGTTTGAGGGCTGGAATTTATCAAGTTTTGGTTTTATTTTTTCCGTTGCGAACAAAGCCCCTACCTGAATACGCATTATGATAACCGTTGCAAACGCAAGTCCTATCAAAAATGGCAAAAGCATCTCGCCCGTAACTTTTGCATAAGGAGCAAAAATTGTGATTATGTCATTTGTTTCAATATTTTTTGGGTCAAGGTGCGTAAGGGTATAATACAAAAGGTTTTTTAATTTTTCCAGAATATGCGGCGCCATAACAAAAAGCAGGCCAACGCCGGTAGACACGGTCAATGCCGAGGTCATGTCCTGACTTCGCGATATATTTCCTTTTTTTCGTTCGTCCTCCCGCCGCTTGGGGGTCGCCTCTTCCGTTTTTTCGTCTGCCATTTGTTAATATTTGTCCTTTGTTATTATATAAAAAGATTCAATATGCCTTTCAGGTAGTTTTGGGTCACTGTTACCAGATAGTTTACAGTAGGTGCTAAAAACATCAGTATCAAAATGATACCTATATAAATTTTAAGCGGTATTGCCACCATAAATATATTCATCTGCGGCATCATTTTTGACATAAATCCCATCAATACCTCTGATACAAACATAACACAGAATATGGGCAAAATCATACTTATGCCGATTGCAAACATCTCTGATGACATATGCAAAACCTGTGAAACTATACTTCCCGTAAAAAAGTAATCTATTCCGGGCGGAAACGCCTGAAAACTTTTATAAATTGCCGCAAAAAGCCACTGATGTGCATTAAGCCCGATAAAAACCATTGTCGCAAGATATGTATACATCTGCGACAAAATCTGTGTGCTTTCGCCGGTAGCAGGGTCAAGAACCTGACTCATCGATACACCGATTTGTATGCTCACAAACTCCCCGCCTATTTGCACTGCGGCAAACAGAAAGTTTGCACAAAAGCCTATAATATAACCTATGGCAAATTCTCTTACCAAATACACAAGCACCTCGGGAATACTGTGAGGCACAATAAAAGACTGATGCGCAGCAACCATAGGAAACAGTATAAATGCAACAATTGCGCCCAGCCATATTTTAACCTGCTGGGGTATCGGGTATGTAGATATTAACGGCATGGAAAAAATCATACCGCTTATTCTTGTAAAAATCAGTACAAAAATCAGTATGTTTGACGGTGATAATATTGTTAGCAAATTAGGCTGCAATCCGATTTTCTCCCGTCCGTCTTATTTTATTATTGTCTGTATGTAATCAAACATTTCTACACTTCTTGATACAAACATATTCAGCATCCAGGGCATTAGTACAATCAACGTAAGTATGCCCGCAATGATTTTTGGCACAAAAGTCAAAGTAGATTCCTGAATTTGTGTTACGGCCTGAAAAATACTGATTACAAGCCCCACTACCATGCTGATAACCAGCACGGGCGTAGAAAGTATCAATATAAGTATTAAAACGTTCTGTGTAAGCGTTAAAAAAGCTACGTCTTCCATTTATGTGTTTTTCCTTTATGTCTTTTTTGAATTTGTCGGTCAATACTGCCCGTTATCAGGTAACAAATCCCTCGAGCAAAGTTTTTGTGACAAGGTACCAGCCGTCTATCATAACAAACAGTATCAGCTTAAACGGCATGGCAACGGTGGTCGGCGGCAGGAATAACATACCCATTGAAACCAGAATACTTGCCACAACAATATCTATAACCAAAAACGGCAAAAATATTACAAAACCTATTTTAAAAGAGGTTTTAAGCTCCGTGATAACAAAAGCGGGAATAAGGGTATAAGTTGGCACATCCTGCCAGTTTTTAGGCTTTTCTATTTTAGCCATACTCAAAAACAGCCCCAGTTCTTTTTCTTCCGTATGTTTAATCATAAACTCCCTTAAAGGCTGTATAGCTTTATCCAGCGCAACCTGCTGCGTAATCTGATTTTTCATATAAGGTTGTATGGCTGTTTCATTGATTTTGTTAAAGGTCGGAGCCATAACAAAAAAGGTTAAAATCAGTGCCAAACCGGCAAGAACCTGATTGGGCGGAAGGGTTGAGGTGCCTATTGCCTGTCTTGTAAGTGCAAGTACAATAATGATTCTTATAAACGCCGTGCACATAATAAAAATACTTGGTGCAAGGGTTAAGATGGTTAAAAGTATAAGGATTTGCACGCCCTGCGTAAATTCCTGAGGAGTGTTGGCGTTTGTCATTCCGACTGTTATTGTCGGAAATGCAACAGCAGCATGCACAGCACTGCTTGAACAAAAAGTCACAAGCATTGCCGTTAATATTTTAAAAAAATTGCGCATATTTTTCATTGTTATAATTCCCCAACGTAATACTCAACAATATACTCTCTATTTTACCGTCAAAACCATGAGCCGCATAATTCTTAATTAAACTTTAAATTGTAAGAATGTTCGAAAAAAATTCGTGATAAGGCTCTGCCGAACAAAAGAAGGCAAAGGTGAGCAGGTGCCGGCTGCGGTCAGCCGGCAGCAACTGCGAAACCAGATTAGATTAAAACTTTGCATGCGGAATGGTTATTTTGTCGTGTTTTGTTGATTGTGCGAAAATACCCGTTTTTCAAGACCTGTTTTGACAATAAAATTACACATGCCCTGCGGCAAATACGACATAAACCTTGCAAAAAACGAATCCATGCCTATATTATAAGAAAGTTTAGGATTTTTTAGCGTCAAAACCTTATATACCAAACCCGCAATATCCTCCGGCTTTAGACCTTTATCAGTATTTTTTGCGGCGTTTTTCAATAAAAAATCAAATTCTTTTGCGTATTTTTGTTTACCTTCTTCACAAAGAAGTTCGAGATTCCTCATTGATTCATCAACTGATTTGTTCCATATAGGCGTGGAAACAACCCCGGGTTTTATTGATATAACCTTGAGGTTCGGCATTTTGCATTCCAGAATCAAAGAGTTAAAAAACATGTCCAAGGCGCGTTTGGATACACAATAAGGAGATAAAAACGGAAATATACCGTAAGATGACATGGAGCTTATGTTTACAATCCTGCAGTCCTTGCTCATGCTCATCATGGGCAGTGCTTTTTGAGCGGTGCGTATGGCGCCGAAAACATTGATATCAAACTGTTTTTTTAAAATTTCTGCGGGAATATACTCAACAGGCCCTGCCAGCGCAACTCCGGCATTGTTTACAATAGCAAAAAGCTCCGGTGTTGTTTCTTTAATCTTTTCGAATGCGCAGTTTACGCTTTCGTCGTTCGTAACATCTATAAAAACCGGAATTATGTTTTCATGTAATTGTTCAAGTGTTTCTTTGTCCTGTTGTTTTCGCACCCCTGCAAAAACCTTAAACCCTTCTCGGGCAAGTTTTTGGGCAGTTGCTTTGCCCAGACCCGAAGATGAACCGGTTATTAAAACATATTTTTCCATAAATTTTATTCTCCCCGCTGCCGCAAAATAACAGCAAAAATAATTACCTACTCAGCATGACCATTAATACGGAGATGTCAGCAGGTTTAACCCCGCCGATTCTGGCCGCCTGCCCAAGCGTTGCCGGTCTTACTTTTGCCAGTTTTTCTTTTGTTTCGGTTGAAATATGCTGCAGCTCTTCGTAATTTATATCCGCAGGTATTTTTATTTTTTCAAGCCTGTCCATTGTTTCCACCTGCTGGTTCTGGCGTTTTATGTAGCCGTCGTATTTTATTTTTATTTCAGCCTCTTCAAAAATATCCGAAGGCAAATCAAGCTCTTTTGTTGATTGGTCAATTTCCTTGAGCGCCTTGTAATCTATTGAAGGACGTTTTAACAGCTCGGCAAGCTTCATGCCTCTTTCAATATTTTCATTGTATTTAGCCAGTTTTTCGTTTACCTCGGGTGTCGGCGAAATTTTTGTTGTCCTCAAACGTTCTATTTCTTCTTCAATCCTTTTTTGCTTGTCCAAAAATCTCTGATATCTCTCATCGGAAATCAGCCCTATCTTATACCCTATCGGGGTTAATCTTTCGTCAGCATTGTCCTGACGTAAAAGCAGCCTGTATTCCGAGCGGGAAGTAAGCATTCTGTATGGCTCTTGAATATCCTTTGTAACCAAATCATCGATTAAAGTGCCTATGTAAGAGTTGCTTCTCGAAAGCTCGAGCATGTCACTGTTGTTTAAATAGTTATAAGCGTTTATACCCGCAACAAGCCCCTGTGCGGCAGCTTCTTCATAACCGCTTGTACCGTTAATCTGCCCCGCGCAAAACAGGCCTTTAATCTTTTTGGTCATTAAAGAATGGTTAAGCTGCAAAGCCGGCACCGCATCGTATTCTACAGCATAAGCAGGTTTTATAATATGAACGTTTTCCAACCCCGGCAAAGATTTAAGCATTTGTATCTGCACATCGGCCGGAAGGCTTGTTGAAAAGCCCTGTACATAAATTTCATACGTGTCTTTACCCTCTGGCTCAATAAATATGTGGTGCGAAGGATTGTGCGCAAACCGCACCACTTTGTCCTCAATAGAAGGGCAGTACCTTGGGCCTATGCCATGGATAAGACCCGCATACAGCGGTGATTTATCAAGATTAGCGCGTATAATGTCATGGGTTTTTTCCGTTGTCCTTGTAAGGTAGCAAGGGTATTGTTTTCTTACAGGCCTGTCAGGCTCAAAAGAGAAGAAATGGAGCTCTTCATCTCCCGGCTGAACAGTCATTTTGGAATAATCTATTGTTCTTGAATCAACTCTTGCAGGAGTACCGGTTTTCAGGCGTTTAAGAATTAAACCGTTTTTCAACAACGACTCGGAAAGTCCCGTTGCCGCACGTTCACCCATGCGACCCGCGCTTACGGACTGCAAACCCACATAACAGCGGCCTTCCAGAGATGTACCTGTAGTTAAAATAACGGCCGGAGCATGATATTCCAAACCGAATTCATCAACTACACCCTTTACTGTATTTTTTTCCACAATCAGCCCTGAAACCATGGTTTGCTTCAAAGAAATGTAACAATTTTTTTCTATTAAATTTCTCATGAAAGTCATGTACTCTTTTTTATCGGACTGAGCACGCAAAGCCCTTACGGCAGGGCCTTTTGAAGAATTTAAAATTTTCATTTGGATATAAGTTGCATCGGTAACAATTCCCATCACACCGCCCAAAGCGTCGATTTCGCGCACGAGAGCAGACTTGGCCGGCCCGCCGACCGCGGGATTACAAGGCATAAGAGCAATATGCTCAAGGTTAAGCGTCATCAGCAGAGTTTTTAGACCTAATTTCGCAGCAGAAAGTGCCGCCTCACAACCGGCATGACCTGAACCTACAACTATTAAATCATAATTAAACATGTTTACATTATATAACAAAACTTTACAAACATGTTTAAAATTTGAAAATTTGGGTATTAATAAATTAGGTGTTGATTTTTTTTACTTAATGATATATAGTTATTAGGTATTAAATACTTAACACTGTAATAGTAGATAAAACTAAGATTGATAGAAAAGAAAGAGGATCTTATGAACAAAAAATCAGGTTTTACTTTAGCAGAAGTTTTGGTTACATTGATGATTATCGGTGTAATTGCTGCTATGACAATCCCATCATTGATGCAATCTACTGCTCAACAGGAATACAGAGCTGCATTCAAAAAAGCTGTATCAATGATTAACCAGGCTGTTACTTTGAACTACGCATTAGACGGTAGAGACGCTACTGACTACTCTGAAGAAACATTCCTTGACTTGATGACTCAAAGATTGAACGTTATGTCTATGGATGATTCTAACAACGCTTTGTACACAGCAGACGGTATGTGGTTCCAAGCTACTAACGCAGGTGACGGTGTAACTGCTCACGGTTCACAGTGTAATGCTAACGACTCAGCTACTCCGGACAACGTTTGTTCTGTTGTAATTGTTGACGTTAACGGTATGAAAGGTCCGAACAGACCGACTACTTCTACAACTCGTATATTCGATATCTTCACACTCGCAGTATACCCGCAAAAAGCATTACCTGCTAACGAAACAATGGGTCAGGTTATGTACCAGAAGTAATTTTAATTACTTAATTACAGATTTAAAAGCCTCGCAAAATCGCGGGGCTTTTTTAGTTTTACTTTTAACTTTTGTAATACTTTAGACCGCCTCAAACATATTGTCATTAAATTACATCCGCGGCAGTTCACTCAAAAACATTAACAATAGTTAACTTTTTGGCAACTTTTTATATTCTTCTGTTTTAATAATAACAGCGAAGTAAATGTGTTAAGTTTTGTGTTATGTCCATAAATTCAATAAATAATACTTTTAAAAACTTTTTAAACTCAACAGGGGTGTTGAAAACACCCTATGGAGCATCGCAAAGTATTCCGGCTGCAGCCGTGAACGTTGGGAACATTGGGGATATTAATTACGCACAAACTTCCGCAGCTTCAAACACGCAGGACAACTCCTCCGCACCGAACCGTAAAAAACTTTTCGGCATAATAGGTATTTCTGTAGGCTCTGCGCTTTTGCTGACAGTTATCGGGCTTTTTACCTTAAGTAAAGGTTTTTCCGGCAACATCGCACGAAAGTTAAGAAAAATTTCCGACGGAGCCAAAAAGGCAATTTACGATTTGACCACCCAATCTCAGGAGTTAACGGAATCTCAAAAAATAAAGCTGCGCTTGCACAAGGGAATTCAGCATTTTGCCGATGCAATGCAGGCCTCGTCAAATATTTCGGCGGTCAAAGACAGCGCAATGCTAAAACTTTTAAAGAAAATGCACCTTCAACCGATGGTGAACTCCATTGATAAATTTTTCAAAAACAAGTTGATTTTAAAAACCAAAAATGTTGCATATAATGAGGCGGAATATGCAACAATACAGTTTTGCAGCTACGTTGAAAAACTGGCAAAACAAAAAAATTCACCCGAGCTTGCACGAAAAGCAAAACAAATCCTCTCCGAATACTCCGCAAAGTTTTCTGCCCAAAACCACGTAAAACGTTCCGAAGAAGCCTGGGAAAGCATGCACGGTCTGCACACAGACGTATACAACCGTCTTTTTAAGCAGGAAGGCGGATTCTTTAAAAACCTGAAACAACTACGCTCTTACATAACTACGGATTTGATTGCCCCGAGAAAAAGCGTAATTGACAGAGAAATCCGCAGTGCAAAAGCTAATATCTCGAACAACCTGACAGATGTTAACGACGCAATAAAAGATGCTTTTAATGATTTAAAAATAAGTATAAACCCGCGCAACAACGCTGCCGTCAGCATCGTGCAAAATATCCGCAAACTGCTTGACGAAGGAAAATCTCTAAAAGGTGCAACGGAAGCACAAGCCCGTGAAAAATTGTTTCAAAAAATTAAAATTTATCTTGATGAACTTTCCGGCATAGCCCAAAAAGATATAAAGGATGCGCAGGAACTAAAACTTGCCCGCCAGAGAATCTCTAAATTTTATGATGTAATAAAACCCGATTTTTATAAAAAAGGTCTGGCTCAAGAGGCGATTACCGATGTCAAAAACATGTTTGAATCCGGTGCGAAATCAAAAGAATATCAGCTTGCGCATAAATATATGAAAAATATGAACACCAAGCTTAATAACGCAATATATCAGGAGATGAATGTTTACGATAAAATGGCGGAACTTGCCGTAGGCTCCGCACCTTCCGATATACTGGGAATTCTTGCACCGACTGCATTGGGGGTAGGCATGGTAGTTAACGCGGACAACAAAGACGAGCGTATTTCCAAAACACTTACACAGGGCGTGCCTATTTTAGGCGGTGTAGGTGTTACATATTACGGCACGGTAAGAGGTTACACGGGCGCCAAAAACCTTGTTTTAGGTCTTGGTTCGGGCTGGATATTGAACATAATCGGCACCAAAGTCGATGAGTATGTAAAAAAATACAGAGGCGAACAGAAAAAATTGAAATCAGCTTTTGAATCCTGGACAAAGCTTCAAAAAACACAAAACAGTCAGGATGTTTAAATATTTTATATCCGTGCGCGGGTCTATAAAAACAAAGCGTGTGCAAATATTTCCCCGACCTGATGGTTGTAATATCTTCCGTCATCTTTTGTAAACAGTTCCCTCCAGTGGCTTAAAGGTGTGTTGTCCTGTGAATAGGACGGGTTGCACATCATAAGGTGGTGGGTATTCGTGTCATACCTTAGCGGGAACAAATCTTCCATCTGCATAAAGCTTGGAAGTTTGTCGCTTGCATATTCAAAACCGAAAAGACAGTTTCTTATCCTGCTCAGCCTTGTTTCGTAAGTTGTTCCGCCTTCTGTATTATCGTTGGATACTTCAACACCGGGGGCATAATCTCTTGAGTATTTAAGTTTGTTTGACCAGTATTTTACATTTTCAAAGTCGTCTACGGGGATAAATGCCGTACCCGCATTGAGCCCCATTTGTCTGTATCTATCAAAGTCATCCGAGCTTTTTTCTCCGACAAAACTCAACGTTGTGCAGCCCGAGCGCCTGCGTATCTCGTCCGTAATATACTGCATCTGCGGATAATCAGGCAGTGCGCCTACTCCTGTGTAGTTTTGCAAATCATAGCCGCCTATGTGTTTTGCTGAATCTACAAAAATAGCCTCAAATCCTGTATTAACAATATTTACCATCTCTTGTATATACAATTCAACATGTTCCGGGTTTGACCAGCGGAAGTTTTCGTCCTCGTGATAAGGTTTTGACACTTTCAGCTGGTCTTCTGAAATAATTGTCCTGAACCCTGTTTTCAGCCCTCTGAAATGCGCAAGGTCGTTGAACGCTTTAAACTGCTCCCCGGGAGAAATTTTTTGCGCTTTTTCATAGTCCACAATATTTTCGCTGTAACCTATACCAAGTTTTATACCGTAGATTGAATTTTCTTCCCACGGTTCTTTGTTGTAGCCGTCCCCGTAAATATTGGGCCATATTTGAGAAAGTATAACACAGTTTGCCCAGCTTTTAGCCGACGGCGGGATTGCCGGCAAAAGTTTTATAGCGCTTAACAGCCCTTTGCGGCAAAGGTGTCCTTGCATTTGTGCGATTGCTCGATTGTTTATTTCTATGTAATTGGCAAGCCTTCCCCATTTGTCCCCGTAGTCGGGGGTGCGGATATCATCGGGAAATTTTTTATAAAAAGTCGTGCATTCGCACAGTGTTACAATCGATTCTACAGCTTTTTTCAGGCTCCTTTCAAGGAGTTCCGAGGGCAGAATGTTGGAAATCCACTGTTTTAGGTTTCCGTCATTAAGCGCTCTGTAGGCATGCTTTTCGCTCCACTTGTCGTAATGGAGTATTGTGTTATGCGAGTAAGCGCGCAGGAGTTTGTTTACAATGTTCATAAACACAATATAAAAAATAATTTTTTATTTTTCATTACCGCAAAAGGCAATTATTAGGCTACGGTTTTTGAAAAGAGTTTGATAACCAAAACACCGGCAAGTATCAAAACTATACCGGCAACAGCAGGCATATCAAGCGCCTGTTTGTGCACTATCCATCCTAATATTGAAATTCCCGCAATGCCTACACCTGACCAGATTGCATAAATTACCCCCGTAGGCAGGGTTTGTACGCAATGACTCAACATAAAAAACGAAACCACATACCCCAGCACAGTCAGCACAGAAGGCCACAGTACCGTAAAACCGTTTGTATCTTTAAGCATTGTTGTTGCCAAAATTTCCGATATTATTGCAACGGCAAGATATAAATAAGCCATAAAGTCTCCGTAAACTTTCATAAATTCTTTTTAACTGCTCGATTTTAGCGGCATAAAAATAAAAAATCAACAGCGCGCAAAAAATTTTATGTCCGTTTTTTGTATAATCATAAAGAGAGCAATAATTTATGAAAATATCAAATATATCATTAAATTGTCTAAACTTAAGCAGGCCTTCTGAAAATCAAACTAATCCTATTAAAACAAATCCTCAGGTAGTGCAAAATTACGTAAATTTGCAAAGTTCTCAATACATTAATGCAGCAAATAACATCGCTTTTCACGGATTGTTTGGTGTTGATAAAAATCACAAATCCACACCTGAGGAAAAATTGAATGCAGCCGTACAAAACCTTGATGACAAAAGCATTGTGATTTTTTCCAATGATTTTGAAAACGCAAAGTCCCTGCTTTCTCAGCAGATTTACCATATAAAAATCCCCATGCAAAATATCTACTTTGTAAAAAACACTTTAAATAACGGCTCTTTTGCCGTTTACAAAGACAGCAAAGACAACAACAAATATAAAATTTTTAAGCTTCACCCGCTCGAAATGGTCAAGGTACTCGAAGGCGGAACGGATGAAAATGACAGAAATGTAAAATACAACTATGTTTATCAGGCTGATGCGCCCATAGAACTTAATGATAACAGGTATATATCCTTTGGCCCGTACAAACATGAAGCATTTATCAAAACGAATTTTAATAACAAAACAAGTTTAAGATTTGTGTTTGACAGAGAAGTGGAGCAGTACCGCTTTCTTGACAACGATAAAGATATACAAAAATACAACGCAACAAGACTTTCCGCATTAAAACAAAATACGGGCAAAAAGACTTCCCAAATTAAAAAAATAATGTTTTCCGACATAGGCGCGCAGGACGAAAACATAAAAGTACTTGAGCAAAATGTTATATTCCCAGTTATGTATCCGGATTTTTACAAGGGATTCAGGGTTAACAAGGGGATTTTGCTATACGGCCCGCCCAGATGCGGCAAAACAATGCTTGCTCTGGCGCTGGCTAACGAACTTGGTGTTAATTTTATAAAACTTGGCGCAAACGACCTTACGCACTCACATGTCGGCAAAACAGAGGAAAACTGGCGAAATTTGTTCAAAAACGCAATAGAAAATCAGCCGACAATTATTTTTATTGATGAAATTGACGCTATTGCCCGCACAAGAGGCGGCACAAGTGATACGGCAAGACATCAGGATGATATTGTAAACCAGCTGCTGACGCTTATGAGCGACCTTGAAAAAAGTGATGATACGGTGTTCGTTATTGCTGCGACAAATAGACCTGAGCTTCTTGATAAAGCTTTGATTAACAGCGGAAGGTTCGGACTTTCGCTTGAGGTTAAAATGCCCGATTTAGAAGGCACAAAACAGATTTATAATATATACGAAAAAGGCAAGCCGCTTGATACTGATATAGACAAAGACAAGCTCTGCAAAAAAATGTTCGAAAATCACTTTAGCGGCTCTGATATAGCGGAAACTTTTTATGCTGCACACTCCTGTGCATTGGAAAGACTCGGTATATACGAAAAAATGCGAAACAAAACAGTGAACCGCGAAGATTTAAATAACTTTAAAATAAATATGGCGGATATGGAAAATGCCGTTGAAAAGCTGGCAAAAAATTCTTTGTCGTTGCAGAAATAGATGTCTCTATGGCTCTATGTATTGATAATGTTTATTATGTCAGAATGAATTTTATTTGAACAAAATATTAAAAACAGTCACGGCTTACAAAGTAAGCCGTAGGGGGTTGCCTTCTTTTGCCGTTGAGCTGCGGCGAAACGTGCAAAATGGCTTCACGACTTCATTATG